>SIBR01000002.1 GCA_009695065.1 Opitutus sp.
CGGGCGTCGCGGCGATTCAGTACGGCCTGCATCTCGGCGATGATCGCCAGCGCGACTTGTTCCGGCGTATCCGCGCCAAGATCGAGCCCCACGGGAGCATGCAACTGCCCGGATCGTTCCGGAGTGCTGGCGGTGCCTGCGGCCGTGAGATCGGCGAGGATTTTCTGCGCGCGTTTCCTGGGTCCCAGCAGGCCGAGATAGGCGAGGGGCCGGGCCAGCAAATCGCGCAGCAGCGGCACGTCGTGAACGTAGTGGTGGGTCATCACCACCGCGAGGGTGTCCGAGTCGGGCTGCGTGCGGGCAACGAGATCCTCCGCTGGCGCGACCACGAACCCGTCGGCCTCGGGGAATCGGGCGGCCGTGGCGAAGGCGGCCCTCGGATCGGCGATGGTCACGTGCCACCCGAGTTCCTTGGCCAGGCGCGCGAGGGGTTGGGCGTCGTCGCCGGCGCCAAAGATGACGAGCGCGGTGGGCGGCGGTACGCGGTCGAGGAAAATGGAGGCTGCCGCCGGAGACGACGTTCCGGTGGCAGTCGCTGCGAGGCGCGTGCCGAGGTCGGCGGGCTGATCGGCCCGATGTACGACGGCGAGACGGGTCGGGCGGCGTTCCGCAAAATTTGCGGCCAGTGTGACCGCCCAGTCGGGCTGGGCCGGGAGTCTCTCCAGGAGAATTGAAACGACGCCGTGACAGCCGAGCCCCACGCCCCAAACGAGATCGTTCTCCGATGTCGTGTCGTAGGTGACGGTTTCCGCCTGTCCGGTGGCTAGCACCCGGCGTGCCCGCGCCAGGACATCTTCCTCGAGACAACCGCCGCTGATCGAACCGGTCCGGCGGCCGTTCGTATCCACGAGCAAGCGGGCCCCGGGCCGCCGATAGGAGGACCCTTCGACGCTCACGAGCGTGGCGAGCACGGTATCGCGTGTTTCCGGGGCCAGCAGGCGGCCGACAATCGCTTGAATTTCCTTCATCGCGGTCGGGAAGGAGAAATTAGCCACTCCGGCTTTGCAAGCGCCCGGCCGGGATCGGCGGGCAGGTAGCGCAAAAAAAGCTGCATCCGAAACGACATTAAACCGTATTCACGGAGTGATTGCCACCCGTTCTGGCCCCTGCTCTCGTCCGGGCTAGTTAAGAAAATCGCGACCCCACGCCTGTATTTTCCGCGGGTGGCATACAACTACTCCAGACGATGACTCTGTGCTTTCAGTCGCGAAAAGGGATCCGCCGGATGCGCGGCGGCGCTCTTCGAGCGCTGATCCGTACGGTGGCGCTGGCTATCGCGCTCGGCGCCACGGCGCTCCGGGCGCAAAGCAACGCTGAGGGCGCCCTGTTCGGCCGGGTGATCGGGGCGTTGGCCGGGGAACTGGCGGGTGCCACGGTCACCATGGCGAGCGTCGATACGCGGTATGAGCGCGTGGCTCGCGTGTCGGCTTCCGGCACCTTCGAAGGTTCGAATCTGCCCCTCGGTAAATACGAGGTGACGCTCCGGTTGGCGAGCCGCGCTCCGCTCCGCCATCCCGTGGACGTCGGTCTGGGGGTTGCGACGTTGCGTTTCGACCTTGAGGATCCGGCGGTCAAGCTTTCACGGTTAGTCGTGACGGGTGAAAAGCCCTCGTCCGTCGATGTGGCCCGGGCGGAAATCGGGCTGGGTATCACCGCCGAAACGGTCAGGCAGCTGCCCGTTGCCCGCGATCTGACCGCGGTCGCGCTGCTGGCGCCGGGCGTGGTCGCAGGCGAGACCGGCTACTACGCCGGCGATGGCAGTCCGGCTTCGTTCGGTGGGGCCTCCCAGGCGGAGAATTCCTACTATTTGAATGGATTCAATCTCACGGATTTTCGGCGGGGCCTCGGCTTCGGCGCCGTGCCCTTCGAGTTTTACCAGGAGTTCCAGGTTACGACTGCGGGTTCGTCCGCCGAGTTTGGCCGCTCCACGGGGGGAGTGGTGAACGCGATCAGCAAACGCGGCTCGAACCGCGTCCACGCGGCCGCGAGCCTTTATTGGGAGCCGGCCAGCCTGCGGGAAAACGCGCCCGACTCCTTTCGCGCGAACGGCACGCTTTACCTGGCGAATTCGGTCGGCAACGCGCCGTCCCCCGGATTTGGCGGCGGCGAAGAACGCACGGCGAATCTCGAATTCAGCGGGCCGATCGTGAGGAACCGGCTGTTTTTTTCACGTTCTCTACCAGCAGCGCGACAACCGGAGCGAATTCATCAGCGGCACCAACCAGTATAATTTTCGCTCCGACCGGGCTCCGTTCATCGCCGCGAAAGTGGACTGGCAGATGCTGCCCGACCATGCGTTCGAATACACCGCGTTTCGTGACGTGCGCACGATCGTCGACCGCCGGTTTTCGTATCCGTTGACCGCGACCAATTTTGTGCTGAGCCGGCCGGCGGCCTTGGGTGCGAATCTGGGCAACAACTATTCCGATCGGGGCGGCCGCGCCAAGATCGGGCGCTATGCCGGACGTTTCGGAGACGATTTTGCCCTTTCGGCATTATTCGGGAAGAGCACGAAGAACGCTTCGAATCGCAGTGAGGCGTCGAGCCAGCCCTATATTCTGAACCAGAGCACTTCGCAGGTCCTGAGCGGAGTGGCCTCGGTGACGAACGACCGGGATACGCGGAAGGCTTATCGGGTGGATGGACGCTACGATTGCACGTTGCGCGGGACCAGCCACCGCGTGCGGTTCGGTTACGATTGGGAGGACAACACGGCCCATTTGGTCAACCAATACTCGGGAGGCGGGGTCGCCTACGTCTATCAAACCTACACGGGTGGAGCCCTCGCCAACAATGCCACCCCCCCGCCGGCACCACGCAGATCGCCCAAGTCCTGAATTTTCGCGTCGGTGGCGACTTTCGGGTGATCACGGGGGCGTTTTACGCGGAGGATTCGATTCGACTCCTGTCGGACCGGCTGACGGCCACCGCCGGGCTCCGCAGCGAGAGTTTCGACAGTCGCAACGGCCAGGACCGGACCTTCATCAAGATGTCGGACCAGTATGCCCCGCGTCTCTCGGCGGCCTACGATGTCAATGGGGACGGCCTTTCGAAGCTCCACGGCAGCGCGGGGCGTTTGTTGCTGCAGATTCCGGCGATGGCCAACATTCTGATGGCGGGCGCGGAGACCTACTATTGGGACTATTTCGTGTTGAATTCCATCGGGCCCAACGGTGCCGCCAACCTCGGGCCGCAGGTGGGCAGCCGGGTGACGATCGCCAACGGTACCGTACCGGACGTGGCCTCGATCGTAAACGAGCGCATCCGCCCCATGGCTCAGGACGAGTTGACCCTCGGCTACGAGCGGACGCTGGGCCGGTTTTGGAAATGCGGGGCGACCGCGACCTATCGCGGCCTCCAAGCGGTTGTCGAGGACGCGGCGATCGACGCGGCGCTGCTGAAGTATGCGAAAGCCCGGGGATTTGCCCGCTTCGCCGCGGGCGGATCCGACTACTACGTGCTGACAAATCCGGGCAAGCCGGTGTCAATGAAGCCATGGCGTTGCCCTGTTGTTCGGTAGCGATCTAGGCTGACGCGATCGCCTACCTGCTCCAGCGGGCACGGAAACATTCTTGTTACGTGCCCATTTCGGTGACAAGGCGTTTTCTCGGGGGCGCCGTTGCGGCCGCGTCGTTGAGTGCGACTATCGTCCTTCGGTTTGCGTCCGACGGCATCCTGTGATGATTCATCGCACCTGTGAGTTTATCGGTATCCATCCGCCATTTGTTCATTTCGCCGGGGCATAACTTCTTCGGGCGGCATGGCCAGCCGGCGGGCGATTTTCCGACAAACGAAGTCGCGCGCGTGCAGTGTCGTGCCGGACGCGGGCTCGAAGGCGATCGCTTTTACGTCTACCGGCCCGACTACAAGGGCCAGATCACGTTTTTTTCGTGGGAGACCTGCGAGTCGGTGAAGGATGCGTTTCGTATGCCGCAACTTTCGCCGGGTGTATTTCGACGCAACGTCGTGGTGGAAGGAATGGATCTCAACGCCTTGGTGGGCTGGCGATTTTCTCTCGCCGGCGTCGAATTCGAGGGCGTGGTGGAATCGCGCCCCTGCCACTGGATGAATGCGGTCGTCGCACCCGGAGCCGAATCTTGGCTGCAGGGCCGGGGCGGATTGCGCGCGAAAATTTTGACGGACGGCGAACTCGCGGTCGGTTCAGCGCCGCTGTCGTTGCTCGAGAAGGTCGGCTAGCCAGCGCCTGCCGCCCGATTCGTCGGCGAACGCGCCTTCGAGTTGGGCTTCAAAGGCCGCATCGAGGATGGGTTTGAATTCGGGCCCCGGTTTCAGCCCCTTTTCGATCATGTGCCGGCCGAGGACGATCGGTCGCGGCGCCTGATCCGCAATCGCCAGCGTGTTGGCCTTGGCGACGAGTTCGTTGATCCGCAGATGCGTTTGGGGCGAAGTGAGGGGAGGCCGGCCGTTGCTGTCGGCCCGCATGACGGCGGCGAGTTCGTCGATCGTCGCCGGGGTGAGTTTACGCGCCAACCGGCGCACCGCCGTGTCGGTGAACTCCGTCTGGCCGTGATGGTGGGCGAGGTGATGCACCACCAGTGCGGCTACCGGTAGATCGAATTCGAGCGGCGCGCCGATCCGGCGCAGAAAATCCACCGCCAACGGGCCACCCGCCGGTTCGTGGCCCGGGCTGACCCAGCGCAGTGCCCCGCGCTTCTCCGCGCGCGCGGTGGTGGCGGGCTTGCCGAAATCATGCGCGAGTACCGCCAGCATCAACACCCGGCGCCGTGCCGGGTCAGCGGTCGCCCACGCGTCGAGTTGCACCAGGGCATCGAGGCAATGTTGCGTGTGGGTAAACACGTCGCCTTCGGGATGGCACTCCGGCTCCTGCGGCGTTCCGCGTAACGCCGCGATTTCGGGGAAGTGTCGCAGCCAGCCGGTTTCCTCCAGCACCACCAGGCCGCGGGAGGGCTTGTGGGATTTGGCCGCCCATTTTTCCCATTCGTTCCAGATACGTTCGAGGGGCAGTTCGGAAAACGTCGGCGCAATGCTCCGACATAGTGTGGCGGTTTCGGGCGCGAGTTGAAAATCGAAGCGTGCTGCCAGTTGAAAGGCGCGGAGGACGCGCAGCGGATCCTCGGTAAAAGCCGCGCTGGTGTGGCGCAGGACCCGCGCCCCCAGATCGCGTTGCCCGCCGTGCGGATCGATGAGCGTTTGGGTGAAGGGATCGAGGGCGATGGCGTTGACCGTAAAATCCCGGCGGGCCGCCGCGGCCGCGTCGCTCAGGCCCGGGTCCGGCGCCACGGCAAATCCCCGGTGGCCGGCACCGGTCTTCGATTCGCGCCGCGGGAGCGAAAAATCGTACTCCGCACCGCTGGCGGTACTGCGCACCTTGATGACGCCGAAACTGCGTCCGACAATATCCGTGGCCCCGAACGCAGTGAGCGCCCGTTGCAAGGTCTCGAAATCGGCGCCGGCGACCTCGATATCGAAGTCCTTGGGCGGCAGGCCCAGCAACCAGTCGCGCACGCCACCGCCGACCAGGCGCGGCCGGCCGATCCGCCGCACGGTTTCGAGCATCGCCCGCAGATCGGGCGGAAGCGGCAGCTCCCTCACGAAGAGAGCTCCGGTTTCTTGAGGGCGGCACCGATGACGCAAAGCCATCCGGTCATGAACGCGAGGCCGCCCAACGGCGTGACGGGCCCGAGCCAGTGGGGGCCGCCAAGCGCCAGGCCGTAGAGGGATCCGGAAAACAAGAGAATACCCACATTCCACCAGCGGGCGGCCCATAGCATGCGAACGGCAGCCACCCCGGCGGTTGCGGGGTATCCCCGCAACCAGCCGGCCACTCCCAGCAAGGCCGTGGTATGGAAAAGTTGGTAACGGGCCGCCGTTTCCCAAGCGCGCATCATGCCCCGTTCCTCCAAGACCGCGGCCAAGGCGTGGGCGCCCAAGGCCCCGAGGGCCACACCGGTGACCCCAAAAATGCCCGCCGCCAGCAGCGGGCCGCGAAAACGGTCGGGGAGATTCGTGGTCATGCGCGGGAAGTTTGCATATTGAGCCGGGGAAACAAGACCGCTTGTTCGGGCCGGTTCGCAATTTGCGTTACCCTTTGGACGACCCGGAAAACAGGGGTTGACAGCCCTTCGCGAAACCCTACCTGTTGGCCTCTTTTCTCATGAAAACGTTCCTCGCTAAGAAGGAGACGGTGCAACCCAAGTGGCTTCTGATCGATGCCGCCAGGGTACCGCTAGGTCGTCTCGCCGTCAAGGCCGCCAACATCATCCGTGGCCGCCACAAGGCTTCCTACACTCCCAGTGTCGATGCCGGCGATTACGTGGTCGTGATCAATGCCGAAAAGGTCGCCCTCACCGGCCGGAAGGAAGTGCAGAACGAGTATATGTTCTTCTCCGGCTTCGTCGGCGGCGAAAGCTACCGCAAGGTTTCCCTGATGCGCGAGCGTCACCCCGAGTTCATTATCGAGCACGCCGTAAAGGGCATGCTGCCGAAGAACCGGATCGCCGCCACCATGCTGAAGAAGCTCCGCGTTTTTGCCGGCCCGACGCACACGCACGAGGCCAACAGTCCCCAAAAAATCTCCGTTTGATTCCTGCTAGAACATGAGCGCTGCTACACCCGCCAACGTCTTCCTCGGCACCGGCCGCCGCAAAACCTCCACCGCCCGCGTCCGCATCACCGAGGGCTCCGGCAAACTCACCGTCAACGGGCGCGAGTTTGACAGCTATTTCTCCCACGAGAATTTCTCCAAGCAGGCCTACGCTCCGCTGCTCACAGTCGACCTTCGGGAAAAGATCGATGTGAGTGCGAATGTGGCTGGCGGTGGTGTCGCCGGTCAGGCCGGCGCCGTGGCCCACGGCATTGCCCGGGCGCTGCAGAAGATGAACGCCGAGCTGCGTCCCGCGCTCAAGAAAGCCGGTCACATCCGTCGCGACCCGCGCGAGAAGGAACGCAAGAAGGCCGGTCAGCCGGGCGCGCGCAAGCGCTTCCAGTTCTCGAAGCGCTAAGCGCGATCGAGGCGGGCTTCCCGCTCAGAGGTTATTTTCAACGCCGCCCTTTGCCGGGTGGCGTTTTTTTTGACTGCACCGGTCGGTGCAAATTGCTCCACACCCGGCTTGGCACGGACGTTCTTCCCTGCGAGATGTCCGGTCCCCGCAATGAATAAAAAATTCCTCCTCGTGCTCGCGGGAGCTTGGATGGGCTTGGTCGAGCTGTCTGGTCAGGGCCTCCCCCCGACGGCGGGCGGCGGGGCGGCCTATACCGTCGTCATGACGGCGGCGGCGACCTCGCAGCACCTGTTCCGCGGGCGACGCCTCGCGGGGGTTTCCCTCCAGCCGGCGGTCGAGTTGAATTCGGGCAATTGGGGCCTCGGGTGCTGGAACTCGATTCCGCTCCAAAAGGTTTCCGGCAGCCCGGATCCCGAAATCGATCTCTATGGTTTCTACAATTTCGACCTCAAGCCCGGGCTGAGTCTGGTCCCCGGCTTCACGGGTTACGTTTTTTCCGACGCGGCAACGGGTGCCGGGTTTCACCGTTCCGCCTTCGAGCCGAGTCTGGCCCTTAACTATACGGTTCGAGGCGTCCGGTTCACCCCGAAGGTCTACTACGACGTTGTTTCACGCGGTCCGACCTATGAACTCACGGCGGCTTATGCGTTGCCGCTCGCGGGTTGGGGGACCGAACTCGATTTTACGGCCAGCGCTGGCACCTACTATTTACGTGACGTGGTGAATCGGGGAAGTCCGGCGACCAAGGCTTGGGGCGACTACTGGCTCGCGGGCGTGGCCATGCCTTTTCAAATCACGCGGATTGCGAAAATCACCGTGGGATTTGCCTATACCGAGGGCCGCAACGGCTTCTCCAAGCAGGGGGCATTTCCCCAAGTTCCCAGATCGCTGGTGGCGGGCAGGGGAGCGTGGACGATCGACTACTCGCTGTCGTTCTAGTTTTCATCCGCGAGCGTGAGGGCAGGGGGGATCTGCTCGGGAAAGGCGGGCCTTGGTTTTGCATTGCGCGGCCCGGAGTGACGAAGCAATCCATCTGATTCGCACATGATCAAAGTCGGCATTGTTGGCGCGTCCGGTTACTCGGGCGAAGTCCTGGTTAAACTCCTCCTCGGTCACCCGCGAGTAACGCTCGCGGCCGTGACTTCGCGTACGCATGCGGGTAAACTGCTCGCGTCGGTCATTCCCGCGGTACGTGGAGCCGACCGGGGTTTGAAGTTTGTCGCTTCCGATGCGGCTGCGCTCGCGGCGGGCGATATCGATTTGTTTTTTCTCGCGCTGCCCCACGGGACCGCCGCGACCTACGCCCGGCCGCTGGTTGCCGCCGGCAAACGGGTGATCGATCTGAGCGCCGATTTCCGCATCGCCGATCTGGCCACTTACGAAAAATACTACGGTCCGCACCATGCCCCGGAATTGCTGCGGAGCGCGCGGTTCGTGCTCCCGGAGCTGACTCCGCCGGCCTGGAAAACCGAGGCCGCGCTGGTGGCGGCGCCGGGCTGTTACCCGACAAGCATCCTAATTCCCCTCGTGCCGCTGTTGATGGCCGGCGTGATCTCGCGCGACCATATTGTCGTCAACTCGTACAGCGGCGTGAGCGGAGCGGGCAACAAAGTGGAGGAAGCGTATCTCTACGTCGAACGCGCGGAGAGCACGAAGGCGTACGGCCTGGTCAAGCACCGTCACCTGGCCGAGGTCGAGGAGCAGCTCGCGGTCCACACCGGCGGGCGCACGGTGATCCAGTTCAATCCGCACCTCGCGCCGATGCGGCGCGGGATCGCGACGACGATCACCGTGCCGGCGGCCGCGGCGGCCACCACGGATACACTCTACGCTGCCTGGCGCGCGGCTTACGCGGATCGTCCCTTCGTGCAACTGCTGCCGGCCGGCGAGACGCCCGATACGGCGCACACTGTTGGGACCAATCGCATCGATCTGTCGGCGGTGCACGATCCCCGCACCGGAAATTTCGTGATCACGTCCGCCGAGGATAATCTCATGAAAGGCGCGAGCGGCCAGGCCGTGCAGATCATGAACCTGTGGTGCGGGTTCAACGAGACGGACGGACTGCTGTAGCGGCAGGTCGTCCGTTAGTCGCGGGCCCGCGCCAGCCTTCAACTGCGATAGTCGGCGTTTTCGCTGACGTATTCGTGCGTGAGATCGCCGCCGATGACGGTCGCGGAGGCGGCCCCGTTACCCACTTCGATTTCCAGCTCCACGCAACGTTCGTGCGGCGGGAAATCGATGGGCGCCGCGAAAACTCCGTCGGTGGGCGGAGCGCTCGCGTACAATTCGGCCTGGCGCAGATGGACGACGAGGGCAGCTTCCTTTTCCGGGTTCAGCTGAAACACGCCGTTCGCGAAGATTTCCACTCCGCCCATCCGGGCGCGCAGCTTCGACAAATCGGTCCCGGGGGCATGCGCGCCGACATGTTTGCCGATGGCCTGCACCAGTCGGCCGACGTTGGGATCGTTGCCGGCCACGGCGCACTTGAAGAGCGGGGCGTTGACGACGGCCTTCCCGAGGGCGCGGGCGAGCGCCGGACTGGCGGCGTTTTTCACCGTCACCCGGATGACATGCCGCACGCCTTCGCCGTTGCGGACGACGTCCTCGGCCAGGTCGCGGCACAACGCATGCAGTCCGCGTTCGAATGCACCCAGATCTTCGCAGGGCACCTGGCCGGACGAAAGCACGACGACGGTGTCCGAGGTGCTGGTGTCGCTGTCGACGCTGATCGCGTTGAAGCTCGCATCCACGGTACGGGCCAGCATCGCGCGCAACTGGGCCCGGGAAATGGCAACATCCGTGAGAATGTAGATCAGCATCGTGGCGAGGTTGGGTTCGATCATCCCCGCGCCCTTCGCCATGCCCACGATGCTGCCGCCGCCGACCGCCATGCGCCGGACCTTCGGGTAAAGATCCGTCGTCACGATTCCCTCCGCGGCGGGCAACAGCGACCCGCCGCGGAGCGCCGCCACCGCGCCGGGCAGCGCGGTAATCATCGCATCCACCGGCAGTGTCCAGCCGATCACTCCGGTCGAGCAGGGGAGTACTTGATTGGCGGTGAGGCCGAGGAGCCGGCCCGTTTCAGCGCACAATTGCTCCGAAGCTTCGACGCCGCCCGGGGCGCATACATTGGAGATCTTGTTGTTAATGATCACGGCGCCGAGGCTGGCTTCGCCAAGCCGCTTGCGCCCCACGATCACCGGCGCGCCGGGAAACGCATTGCGCGTGAACACCGCGGCGAAATCCGCCGTCGGGCGGTCGAGCGCGAGCAGGGTGAGCGTCATCTTGGCCGGCTTGGGTGCCTCCCGCGGCATGAATTCGAATCGCGCGCAGCCCACCCGGAATCCGGCAGGGAGGGCGGCTTGGGTGGCAAGCCAGGCGCGGTGCGCGGCGCGATTTTCGAAGGAAAGGTTGGTGCTGGGCACGCGAGACAAGTGGGCACTGCGCGACCCGGAGTGAAGAAGATTTTCGTGGGCCGGGGCTCCCGGCCCACGCGCGGCTCCGGCTAGCGAGGCGGGATTGGGGTGCGGCGCTAAAATTTTTTATGGAAATGCGCGCTGCGTGCCTTATTGCATTCTTTTCCTCCAATCACAGTGACTGCCTTCATCCGCCCTCTCCACCGTCCCGCAGCCGCCGGCTGCGCGTTTTAATCGCCGATGAACGTCGCTGACGTCACCGCCAAGGCCAAGGTCCTCCTCGAGGCTCTGCCCTACATCCAGGATTTTCGTGGCTCCACGTTCGTCATAAAATACGGCGGGAGTTTCATGGACGATCCCGACCCCGTGATCCGCACCCGGGTCGCTTACGACATCGCATTTCTCGCGGCGTGCGGGATCAACGTCGTCGTCGTGCACGGCGGCGGCAAGGCGATCACGAAGGCGATGGAGTCGTCCGGCTTGAAGGCGGCCTTCGTCAACGGCCTGCGCGTGACCGATGAGGCGACCATCGCCGTTGTGAAAAAAACCCTCGACGAGGTCGTCAACCGCGAGGTTTGCGCCGCGATCGCGGCCGCCCAAGGTAAACCGAAGGGCCTGCCCGGCGACACCGTGCTGGTGTGCGAGAAGCTCACGGTCGATGACGACGGCAACGAAATCGACCTCGGCTACGTCGGGGACGTGACCGAGGTGAAGGTAAAACTCATCAAAAAGGAGATTGGCGAGGGCTTCATCCCGGTGATTTCACCGGTCGCTGAGGGCTACGACGGCAAACCCTACAACGTGAACGCCGACCTGGTGGCCGGCCGGGTGGCAAGTGCACTGCGCGCCCGCCGGCTCGTCTACATGAGCGACGTGCCGGGGTTGCTCGCAAATCCCGCCGATCCGGAGTCGTTGATCTCGACGTTGGAGACCAGCCAGGTCGACGACTTGAAAAAGCGGGGTGTGATCGACAAGGGCATGCGGCCGAAAGTGCAAAGCGCGATCCGCGCCCTAGAGGAGGGCGTGCAGCGGGTGCATTTCATCGACGGCCGGCTCGCCCATTCGCTGCTGCTCGAAATTTTCACCGACAGGGGCATCGGCACGGAGATCGTGCACGGCTGACGCTGGCCGGGGGCCGGGTGCGGCCCGTCGTTTTTCCGCGCAGGGACGACCACCGTCAAGGGCACAGGAACGAATCACGCAGAACAAGAACGACCCATGACGGCACCCTCCATCGTCCGTACCAGCACCGCCGAACTTTACGACGCGCACGTTTTGAAAAATTACGCGCGGGCGCCGCTGACGCTCGTGCGCGGCCGCGGGGCGCAGGTGTGGGACGATGCGGGCAACTGTTACCTCGATTTTACCTCCGGGATCGCCGTGAGCGCGCTGGGCCACTGCCATCCACACTGGGTGGGTGCGGTGCAACGCCAGGCGGCCGAGCTGATTCACGTCAGCAATCTTTTTCGCAATCCGCAACAGGGCGAGCTGGCGCGGCGGCTCGTGAGTTTTTCCGGCCCCGGCCGGGTGTTCTTTTGCAACAGTGGCGCCGAGGCGAACGAGGCGCTGATCAAGCTGGCCCGGTTACATGGGATGCAGAAGAGCGGCGGGGAAGGAAAGTGCTTCAAGATCATCAGCGCAAAAAACGCCTTTCACGGCCGTACGTTCGGCGGCATGAGTGCGACGCCGCAGGAAAAAATCCAGCACGGATTTCGGCCGCTCGTGCCGGGGTTCGCCTTCGGTGAGCTCAATAATCTGCCGAGTTTTGCCGACCTGGTGGATGACCAGACGGCGGCGATTTTTGTCGAGACGATCCAGGGCGAGGGCGGCATCAACGCCTGCACGCCGGAGTTTCTCCTGGGCCTGCGGCGGCTGTGCGACCGGCACAACCTGCTGCTCCTCCTCGACGAGGTGCAGTGCGGCGTCGGCCGCACGGGACGGTTTTACGCCTTCGAACATGCCGGTGTGGCGCCGGATGCGATCGGCATGGCCAAGGGCCTCGGTGGGGGATTTCCGATCGGGGCGATGTGGGTGCGCGACCGGTTCGCCGATTTGTTTCACCCCGGCAACCATGGCACGACGTTCGGGGGCACGCCGCTCGCATGTGCGGCCGCGCTGGCGGTGCTCGATGTGATCGAACGGGAAAACCTGATGGAAAAAGTGCGCGTGCAAAGCGCCCCGTGGCAGGCGGCGCTCCGCCAGCTCGCCGCGGATTTTCCGCGCCAGGTCCTGGGCGTGCGCGGTCTGGGCTACCTCGTCGGCGTGCAGCTGGCCGCGGACCCGGGCCCGTATCTCGCGGCGTTGCGGGAGCGCGGACTGCTGGCGCCAAGCGCGGGCGGCAACGTGGTGCGCCTGCTGCCGCCGCTCAATGCGACACCGGAAGAACTCAACCGGTCCGTGCATATCTTCCGCGAGGCGCTGATGGCGAAGGGTTGAACGGGAGCATTTTTCACTCGTGAGCGCCGGCCCGGGCGCTTACATCCGTCCGTTTCGATGAAGCATTTTCTCAAGGAGACCGACTTCAAGCCATCCGAGTTGCCGGCGTTGTTCGCGCTGGCCCGCACCTTGAAGCAGACCCGGGGCCGGAAGTCGCCCGTGCCGCTCGCGGGGCAAACCTGGGCCATGATCTTTTCAAAGTCGTCGACGCGGACGCGCGTATCCTTCGAGGTGGGCATTCACGAACTAGGCGGAAACCCGCTGTTCCTGAATAAGAATGACCTCCAGCTCGGCCGGAGCGAGACGGTGGAAGACACCGCCCGGGTGCTTTCCCGTTTTGTGCACGGCCTGATCGTGCGCGCGTTCGACCACGCGGAGGTGGAGCGGCTGGCGGCGGCGGGCACGGTGCCGGTGATCAACGCCCTCACGGATTTTCTGCATCCCTGCCAGATCTATACCGACGCCTTTACCATGGCGGAGCGCTGGGCGCAGGGCGACGATCTGGTCGGGGCGCTGCGCGGGCGGAAGATCGCGTTTCTCGGCGACACGGCGTGCAACATGGCGAATTCGTGGATCCTCGGCGCCAATCTTTTTGGCATGAAGATTTCGCTCGCCGGACCGAAGGGCTTCGAGCCCTCGGCGGAATTCAACGCGCAACTCGCGAAAGAAGGTTTCACGGGTGGCTATCAATTTACGACGGATCCCGCGGAAGCGGTGCGCGGCGCGGATGTCGTCTACACCGACGTCTGGGTGAGCATGGGCAGGGAGGAGGAAACCAAGGAACGCATCCGCGTGATGTCGCCCTATGCCGTGACGGGAAAGCTCTTCGCGGCGGCCAAGCCCGACGCGTTGTTCATGCATTGCCTGCCGGCCCACGCCGGAGAGGAAGTGATGCCGGAAGTTCTGGCCAATCCCCGCTCGATTATTTTCGACCAGGCGGAAAACCGACTGCACATGCAGAAGGCGATTCTGGCTCAGTTGGTGGCGGTGAAGTGAGCGGTACGCCTGCGGACATCGCACCCGACGGCCATTTCGCCGATCTTCCGACAAGAGCCCCGTGGGCACCCGGGGTGCAGCCTTATTCCTCGAGGATGTAACAGAAGCGTCCGCTGACCTTTTGGAAACGGCCGGTGGTCAGATCGCCGTCATCGATTTTGGCATCGATCGCCGTCATTTGGGCATCCGATGCGGTGACATTGGCCGCCGAGATCACGGCAGCGCCGCCGTAGTTGTTGCGATCCCAGTTCCAGCGGCCTCCAACCGAATTTTTCGCGGTCGTCCACGCGGCGTCCTTTAATTCCCCCGACATGCCGGTGGGCACGACCCCGGTTCCGGCGTTGGGCGGCCAGCCGCCATTTTTCATCGCATAGGTTTCGAATGCCTGGGCGAAGGTGCGAAGATCGGAGATAAAGCGGGTGCTCTGGGCGTTTTCGCGGACGCGCTGAAAGGCGGGAATCGCCAGGGCCGCGAGGAGACCGATGATCACCACGACGATCATGATCTCGACGAGGGTGAACCCGGCGCGGTTTGACTGCCGTTCGCGGTGGAGTGGGGTGTGCATGAAAGAACGTAAGCCGGGGAGGAAAACGAGATGATGGTCCGATCTGACGCAGACCCAGTCTGCACCCCGGGTTCAGCTGGCTCAACGCCGCAGGCGTAAACGCGGCGTCAATTTCCCTGCGTGGGATTCGCCCCGACGGCTACGTGTTTCCGCGCTTGTGTCCGAAAGGCCGGCGGCGCGCGACCTGGTGAAAGATGCGCGCTTTTATTTTGCGCGCCACGGCGCGAGTTCTCCACACTCGGTTCTCCATGAAAATCGTCCTCGCTTACTCGGGCGGCCTCGACACGTCCGTCATCGTCAAGTGGCTCCGCGAAACCTACGACGCGGAAATCGTCACCTTTGCCGCCGACATCGGCCAGGAGGAGGAACTGCGGGGGCTGCCCCAGAAGGCGCGCAAGACCGGTGCGGCGAAGCACTACACGCTCGATCTGGTTGAGGAATTTGCCCGGGACTTCATCTACCCGATGATTCGCGCGAACGCGATTTACGAGGGCCAGTATTACCTGGGCACGTCGATCGCCCGCCCCCTGATCGCCAAGGCCCAGATCGACATCGCGAAGAAGGAGAAGGCCGACACCGTGGCGCACGGTGCGACCGGCAAGGGCAACGACCAGTGCCGCTTCGAGCTGACCTACATGGCGCTCGCCCCGCGGCTCACGATTCTCGCGCCGTGGAAGATCGATACCTTTCGCAACGAATTTCCCGGCCGCGCCGAGATGATCGACTACTGTGCCAGGCACAAGATTCCGGTCGAGGCGTCGCTCAAGAAGCCCTATTCGATGGATCGCAACCTCCTCCACATTTCCTACGAGGCGGGGATTCTCGAGGATCCGTGGTTCGATCCCACGACGAAGGCGAACAAGGGGATGTTCAAACTCTCGGTTTCGCCCGAGGACGCGCCCAACAAGGCGGAATACGTCGAACTCGATTTCGTGCAGGGCAACTGCGTCGCGGTCAACGGGCGGAAGCTCAGCCCGGCCGGCGTCTTGAAGGCGTTGAACAAGCTCGGCGGCAAGCACGGCATCGGCCGCGTCGACCTCGTCGAGAATCGCTTCGTCGGCATGAAGAGCCGCGGCGTATATGAAACGCCGGGCGGCACGATCCTGATGCAGGCGCACCGGCAGGTGGAATCCCTCACGATGGACCGCGAGGTCATGCATCTGCGGGACTCGCTCATTCCGAAGTATGCCGAACTGGTCTACTACGGGTTCTGGTTCGCCCCGGAACGCGAGGCGCTGCAGGCCTTGGTCGACGAAAGCCAGCGCTACGTCACCGGCACCGTCCGCCTCAAGCTCTACAAAGGCAATATCATCACCTGCGGACGGAAATCGAAATATTCGCTCTACGACATGAACATCGCGTCGATGGAGGGCGTGAAGAGCTGGTACAACCAGAGCGACGCGACGGGCTTCATCCGGCTGAACGGTCTGCGGCTCCGCGCGCGCAACATCTCGCAGGGCGGCCCGAAAGTCTGATAGCCTGCCGGCGGCGGAAAATCCGCAGTGGTTTTTCGCCGCCCTTTGCTCAGAACAGCCCGTTGGCGACAACGCCGACCGCGGTGATAGGCCCGGAGTCTCCGAGACCGTCGAGGGCGCGGTCCGCCTTCTTCATGATGGCCTGTGCGTCGCGCAGGGTGCTGTCGTCGTTGATGAGCTTGCCGAGGGTGCCTTCGCCCCGCGCGATCTTGTCGGGCATCTCGCGGATGTTTTTCACCGAAGCCGTGATGTCGTTGCCCGTGGCGTCGTCGTACACGAGCGCGCCGAGCGTACCCTTGCCCGCCTTGACCTGATCGACAATGGTCTGGGCGTTGGCGACGAAGCTTTTGGCTTCGGTGGCGGTGCCCTTGATCTCGTTGATCGTCGCGACCAGTTCGTCGTGCAGCTTGGAGTCGTTGAGCAGCTTCCCGAGAGCACCTTCGCCCTTGTTGAGCTTGTCTGAGACGTCCTTGAAGTTCGCGATGCTGGCCGTGACGTTGTCCTGGTTGTCGGAGACGAGCTGGTTGATGTTTTTCATCAGGCCCGGCTGTTTCCCGTCGCCGTTCAAGGCCGTATCGATGCTGCCGAGCGCGGTTTCCAGCTTCTTGCCCAGGTTGCCGAGATCGGACATGATGGTGTTGATGTCGGGCGTGACATTGGTGCGGATTTCAGCGCCTTCCCGGAGCGTGGCGGCCGCCGTGGTGCCGAGATCGATGCTGATGTAATTGGTGCCGATGAGCCCGGCCATGACGATGGACGCGGTCGCGTCCGCCTTGATGGCGACCTGGGGATCGATGTGGAGCACCGCCTCCGCGCGGCGGCCGGCGAGGCGGGTTTTTTCGACCGAACCGATTTTCACGCCGGCCATGCGCACTTCGTCGCTCTCCCGGAGCTCTTTGAGGCTCTCGAAGCCGGCAATCAGGCTGTAGCCTTTGTCGTGGAAGACTTTTCCGTCGCTGAGGGTTTGGAAGGTGACCCACACGAGGGCGAGTCCGAGCAGGAAGAAGAGCCCGACGCGGGCGGTTTGTTGCATGTCTTTCATGGTTTATGTCTCCAAGTGTCTAAAACGGGGGTCCTTTAAATTGATTTTTGGGCTGAGGAAGTCGGCCACCCGCGGATCCTTCGGCGCCTGAAGCTCCGAGGGCGGCCCGAGGCTGACCAGCCCGCCACCCATCAGAATGCCGACGCGATCGGCGATCCCGAGCGCGAGTTCGCGGTCGTGGGAGACGACGGTCGTCGTGACGTGATACTCCTCCTTCAGCGTGGCGATGATTTCGCTGATGGTGGCGGACATGATGGGGTCGAGCTCGCTGGTGGGCTCGTCATAGAGCATGAGCTGCGGTTCCATCACGAGGGCGCGGGCGATGGCGACGCGTTTCTTCATGCCGCCGGAAAGCTCCGACGGAAATTTCTGTGCTGTGCCCTCGAGCGAGAGGATTTGCAGGGCGTGCATGACCTTTTCGCGGATGCCGGCCTCGTTGGCGACCCGGTGCTCGCGCGGGTAGAGGGCGAGGTTGTCGTAGACGGAAAGCGAGTTGAGGAGGGCGCCAGCCTGGAACACGAGGGCGATGCGCACATGCTCGCGTGTGTCCGCGGCGGCGGCGTCCCGACCGTCAATCGTGACCCGGCCGGAGGTGGGCCGTTCGAGGCCGACGATGTGCTTCAAGAGCACGCTCTTGCCCAATCCGCTCGGCCCCATCAGCACGAAGATTTCGCCGGGTTCGACGGTGAACGTGACCTCCCGGAGCACCACGAGCGCGCCGAAATTCTTGCTGAGTTTCTCGATCGATACGCCGACCGCCGGGCTTTCGACCTGGGTGAACGGATTGCGGGTGGGGCTGCAGGAAGAGGGGACCATGGTCACATCAGGACTTGGGTGAGGAAATAATCGATCACGAGGATCAGAATGAGGGAGACGACGACGGCGCGCGTGACGGAGGCGCCGATCTCGCGCGGGCCACCGCGGGTGTTGAGGCCGATGTTGCAGCAGACGAGCACGACGACAAAGCCGAAGACCTCCGCCTTGAGCAGGCCGTTCATCACGTCCTTGAAATGCGTGTATTGGCGCAGCACCGAAAAATAGGCCTCCGGCTCGATGCTGATCATCCGGGTGTACTTCGAAACCAGCGCCCCGCCGAACCAGCCGACGAGGTCGCCCGATGATGGCGAGCACCGGCGCCATCACGAGGGCCGCCGCCAGCCGCGGCAGCACGAGCATGCGCGCCGGCGGAATATTCATGGTCTCCAGCGCGTCGATTTCCTGGTAGACCTTCATGGACGCCAGCTCGGCGGCGATGGCCGAGCCGACGCGGCCGGCGAGCAGAATCGCCACCATCACCGGGCCAAGTTCCCGCGCCATCGAGAGGCCGACGAGCGAGCCGATGAATTGCTGGGTGCCGAAATTCTGCATCGAGTAACCGGCCTGCAACGCCAGCACACTGCCGATGAAGAAGCTGCGAATGGCCACGATGGGCAGCGTCGTGTAGCCGATCAGGTAGCATTGCTCGACGAACCGGTGGAACTGCCGCGGCAGCGTCCCCGCATAGGAAAGCGAGCGCACGAGCAGCAGCTAGGTGCTGCCGAAGCCTTCGAGAATGCGGAGAAGTGGTTTCATGTCAGCGGGACGCCAGCGAGGTGGTAGCGGGTTTCGGGCGAAAATATAACCAGAACGTCCGCCAGCCCGACGCGGCCCGTTGGAAACCGAGCAGGCCATTGCCAAGCGCGATCCGGGTCTCCGCGCCGCGGGTCGCGACGCTCAGCAAGGGGCCGAGGTGAAATTCCGTGCGGTCCTCGGCTCGGTTCTCCTCCCACGTGACGGCGTTCCACAACGCGGTGGTGCGTACGGTGCCGCTCGCCTGCCGGGCATGACGCACGATCGCAAAAAAGGGCGTCCAGGCGTGGCGGATCTTCTCGTTGTCGGGAAAGAAAACGTCGAGGGGGCTGAGCATTTGGAATTGCCGGTTGCCGGCGCCGTCGTTCCAGCTGCTAAAAAGGGGCCAGACGTGGGTCAGTGACGCCGCAGGTCCGTTCGGCTGCGCCGCGCGGTGCTGCGTCTCCGACCAATAAAAAAAGTAGAGCACCTGGGTCCGGGTGCGCACCAAGGTGTCTTTGCTCCACACCGCGCGCCGCACGAGCGGCCAGGCGAACCATTGCTTGTCGTAACCCTTGATGACCGAGTGGGTGTAAAATGGAGCCCAGCGATTCACGTAGTGCACGTCGCCCCGCCCCTGCACGAGGAACGGCCAGAAATACCGGTTCTCGTGATAGCGCTGCGGCTGGGTGCGATCGGTATAGCCGAAAAACGGCCAGCCAGAATTCTCGTTGATATAGCCCGGACCCGTGCTGCGGGCCCAGAACGGCAGGGCGCCGATATCGCGGCGGGCTGGTGTCCCCGGCGGATCGTCGGGCGTGGGGAGACGAGTGACATTGTAGCCCAGCGGCCAAAGATAATGCGCGGTCGAAGATACCCCGGGCCGATCGACGTAGTTGAAGAGCGGCCATATCCCCCAGCCGTGGGCGGTGCCGCGGGTCACGCGGATGATCGGCCACGGCGTGGACGTGGTGACGGCACCGCGTTTTTCGTTTTCGACGTAGAACGGAAACAAGACCCACGAGGGGCGTTCGAAACCGAGTTTATTTTTGATCGTGCCGCCGAACGGAAAAAATGCCCGGTAGCTCATGGCGGGATCGCCGGTCTGGCGGGAGAACCAGAAAGGCCAGATCTCGAAGTCTCCCCGAGGGTCAAAATCGCTTTGCGTTGCGGGCGCCCCGGCTCGCCGCCCCGATCGCCGCATCAACTCGAACACGCTCCAGCGGTAGGTGCTTTCGTCCACGCTGTAGCTGAAGAGGGGATAGAGAAAAACCCCGGATCGAAAGTCCCCTTGGGCGTTGTGACGCTGCACCCACAAGGGCCGAAACCCGCTCCATCTTTCGCCCGCTGCACCGGGCTGGCCAAACGCGAAAGGGCCGGCTCCGCTCTAAGACCGGATCAGCCTTGGGTCGTCGGTCTGCCGAACGATCACGGGCCACCCATTGCGCTCGCCCTCTTGGATTGAGGCGCGCATCTCGCTCACCCCGGCGGCGAAGCCGAGGGACACGATCAAGCGAAAGGCGTTCATGAAGTCGGTGCAAAAGCACAAACCGGGATTTCCATCCCATACCCAAGGAGGGTCGGGAAGGCCCGGTCGGTGGGAGCGCGAGGGGCATACATGGGCGGAAAAGGGTGCTGGTGCAATGCTGTGTTACCCATGTTGTACCAAATCAGCAGCCGGCGGTTCTTTAGGATCGGACGCAGATGTTCCCGGAATGCAAATTTTACGCCACATTCGACTCTTCGATCGTCGCTCGCCGCTCCCGGAACTTATCGCAGGCCGCTCGATTAAGCCGCGTAAGCCCACGTTTATCTGAAGAAGGTTAGCGAAATGCACGAGGCGGATATTTCGGTGCAACCCTGCCTGCTTTCGTGGCTGCAACCGGGCGGGGGAGAGTTTTCCCGTTGAAGCGGGCGGAGAGCGGCGGTGTCATCGGTGGACACTTAGTATGAATTCAGTCTTCCGCCCGCCGCAAACCGCTCCGAACTTGCCGGGGTCTGATGGTCGATTCAAACGCGCTGGCGTAAAACAGGTTCCGCGGGCGAATCCGGCGCTCGAAACTGGGGCAGGGGAAAGGCGGTCATGCGCATAAGCGGTGGCGCGGCCCGTGGCATCACGCTTTCGGTGCCGTCCGGCGATGCCGTGCGGCCGGCGACGGATGGAATGCGACAGCGGGTGTTTTCGAGCTTGGGGACGCGGGTGGCGGGGGCCCGCTTTTTGGACCTTTTTGCCGGGAGCGGCGCGTATGGCCTTGAGGCTTTGAGTCGAGGCGCCGCCGGCGGGTTATTTGTCGAACGGAATACGAAAGCGGCGGCCTGCGTGCGGCAGAATATTGCCGCCGTCTGCAAGAGCTTGGGCCGCGACCCGCGCGATTTGGTGGTGCTGCAGGGTGACGCCCGCTCGGTGCCGGTTCCCGCCGGCGAGGTGCCCGACCTCGTTTTCATCGACCCGCCCTACGACATCATTTCCGAGATCGTCCCGGCCTTGTTCGTTCGCTTGGCCGAGGTGCTCGCGACCAAACCGGACGCGGTGGTGGTGTTCGAATATCCCGGGGAACTCGAACTCGCGCCACCGGGATGGACGCTGGTCAGACGGCTGGGCAAGGGGGCGCATCAGCCGACGATCGGTTTTTTCCAATGCACGGCGGCGGCGCTTCCCTGATCGGGTGCCGCCCGGGCGCAGCTACATCAATCCCAGTTTCGCTCGCACGATCGCCAAGGCGGCGATGGCGGCGATTTCCGTTCGCAGCACGCGCGTTCCGAGGTGGGCGAAGGTGAAGCCATGTTTTCGCAAGAGCTCGCGTTCCCCCGCTGACCACCCGCGCTCGGCTCCGATGGCGAGCGCGAGAGGAACATCCGCCACTACCGGGCAATCGCTCAGCCGCTGCGGGGCTTCATAGTTATCGAGGGCAATTCGCGTGCCGGGACCGGCGACGGCGGCTATGGCCCCGGTCAACGTGCCACCATGCGTGACATCCGGTAGGCGCGTAGCGACAGCCTGCTCGGCCCCGGCGATGACGTGGCGGCGCCATTCGCCGGACGACCACAGGGTGCTTTGCGCATAACTGGCGGGTGCCTTTTCGGTCCGGACAAAGTGCAGCGCGCCTGCGCCCAGCGTGGTGGCGTCGCGCAGGATGTCGCGGGCGGTTTGCGGACGCGGCAGCCCCACAATGAGCGTGACGGGGTCGGGCGGTGGAGGCAGGTCACCCCAGGAGAATGTGAGAGCAAGGCCTTCGGCGGTTGTGGCCGCGAGCGTGGCCTTGCCACGCGGGCCGTTGATCACACCGGCTTCAAACGTATCGCCGTTCCGGCAGCGCAGCACTTCGACGATGTGGAGCGCGCGGCGGTCCCGGTGCGGGAGCGGGGCGTTGATCTCCGCCGGTTCGAAAAGGATCAGGTTCACGCGAACTCGTGTCATTGGTCGGCGGTGGGCGACGAGGCAATCCATCAATCCCGGCTGGTGCGGCGACCAGCGCATTCGGGTTTGCGCGAGCGGCGGGGCATTGTAGTTGAAAAGGCGATGACTTCGAATTCCACGACCTTTTCGCCGGCGGTAACGACCGACCGGAAAGCGGGGCTGCGCGAAACGGCCGCGCTGCTGTTCGTTGCCTGGCTGGTGCCGTTTGCGGTCCACCTCATACCGTGGTCGGGCGACCGCCCGTTGGGCGCGTATTTGCTGCCGATGTTCTGGACCGCGTTTGTGGCCGTTTATTTTTACGGTGTTCGCATGGCCCTGGTCGTCGCGTTGTTTGCTCCCGCGATCAATCTCGTGGTGACCGGTCTGCCGGCGTGGCGGTTTTTGAGCGGGCTCGCATCGGAGCTCGTCGTTTTCACGTTGATCGCGGCTTGGGCCGTTCGCCGGGCGCCGCGGGCGTTCGTGATTGCCCCGCCCGCCTGCTTGGTCGCCCGGCTGGTCGTGGCGGGACTGCAGACGGTCTCGGGTTTCGGGCCGCCCGGCGCCTTCGTCGACATTCTGGACCAATCGATTCGCGGTGGCCTCGCGGCGCTGGTGGTGCTGTTGGCGATTAACGGCGCGCTGGTTATCTTTTATCCGAAAACTAGGCTTACGCGTTGAAGTTCGCTCATTTGGCGCCGGCGCGAGCTTCTCGTCTCACCCCTGTCGCATGACCCTACTTTCCTTCCGGGAGATCACCGAACGCCTTGCGGCGTGGAAATTTCCTGCGGAGATCGACGGCGTCGTCGGTATCGCGGCTGGTGGCGTGGTGCCGGCCGCGCTGGCGGCCCAGCGGCTCGGCGTCGAGATGAAGGTGATCGCGCTCAACTACCGCGACGAGGCCAACGAGCCGCGGTTTCCCGAGCCGAAGTTGTTGTCCGCCGTGCCCGACCTCGGGTCCTGGCGGCGCGTTCTCCTCGTCGACGATGTCTATGTCAGCGGCAAGAGCTGGCACGCGGCGCGGGCCTTGCTTCCGGCGGCGGTCGAGGTGCTGCCGTTTGTGCTGAAAGGGAAGGCGGACTTCGCCCTCATTCGCGATATCGACGGCTGCGTGGCCTGGCCTTGGCGGGTCTATTGATCACGCCTGGCGTTGGCGGGTGGAACGCCAGCCCCGGGTCGGTAGGCGGCACAGAACCCCTTGGAGCGGGCTTGACCAGAGACGGCGACTGCCGTGAAGCTGCGTTTCTGCGCCTCGCGGGCGTAGTTTAGTGGTAAAACTCCAGTTTTCCAAACTGGTCTCGAGGGTTCGATTCCCTCCGCCCGCTCCACGCTTCTCCGACCCAATCCGGGACAGCCGTTTCCTCGGTGACGATGTCACCCGCGGCGCTGAAGGCCCACACCGTGTGCCGGTGGTCCCCGAGATCCATTCCAATCGTGATATTATCGGTGGGGTTCATAAGGCGGAGGTGAACGCGTCGCGCTCATTCGCGCTCCATGTTTCTTCGTTGCTCAGTGAGCCGAAGGACTGGCCCGCGCTCACCGAGTATCTGGCCGGTCAGGAAAAGCAGTACATCGACATGGTGCGGCATGCCTGCCGCGGCGACAAAACCGCCGCCGCGCGCGTGCTCGGCATCGACGTGTCAAGGTTGGGCTGACGGAGAGGGCCCGAGGCACCGCCCCCCCGGGGGTCTCCCTGCCGGGCGGGCCGTTCTGGAGAATGCGCTGGGACTCAGCTTTCCCGCTTGCCGCGCGTTTTGCCGCCCCCAACTCTCGCCGAAATCTACGCCCATGCCCAAGCGCACTGACCTGAAGTCCATTCTCATCATCGGTGCCGGTCCCATCGTGATCGGCCAGGCTTGCGAGTTCGATTACTCCGGCACCCAGGCCTGCAAGGCTCTGAAGGAGGAAGGCTACCGCGTCATCCTCGTGAACTCGAACCCGGCCACGATCATGACCGATCCGGAGTTCGCCGATGTGACCTACATCGAGCCGCTGACGGTCGACATTCTAGAGAAAATCATCGCGGCGGAAAAGCCGTCGGCGCTGCTGCCCACGCTGGGTGGCCAGACGGCGTTGAATCTCTCGATGGACCTGAACAAGGCCGGGATTCTCGCCAAGTACGGCGTGGAAATGATCGGGGCCAAGCCCGAGGCGATCAACAAGGGCGAGGATCGCGAGCTGTTCAAACAGTGCATGCTCAAGATCGGCCTCGATGTCGCGAAATCGCGCACGGTCAAATCCATCGCCGAGGCCCGCGATGCCGCGGATTTCCTCGGAGTGTTTCCGCTCATTATCCGGCCCTCGTTCACCTTGGGCGGTTCCGGAGGCGGGATCGCTTACAACAAAGAGGAATTCGAGCGAATCGTCGCCAACGGGCTCGCCCTCTCGCCGGTGCACGAGGTCCTCGTCGAGGAGTGCCTGCTCGGCTGGAAAGAGTACGAGATGGAGGTGATGCGCGACCACAAGGATCAGTGCGTCGTGATCTGCTCGATCGAGAATTTCGATCCGATGGGCGTGCATACCGGCGACTCCATCACCGTCGCGCCCGCGATGACGCTGACGGACAAGGAATTTCAGGTCATGCGCGACGCTTCGTTTGCGGTCATTCGCGAGATCGGCGTCGAGACTGGCGGTTCGAACATCCAGTTCTCCGTCGATCCGGACACCGGCCGCATGGTGGTGATCGAGATGAACCCGCGCGTGTCGCGGTCCTCGGCGCTGGCGTCGAAGGCGACGGGGTTTCCGATCGCGAAAATCGCCGCGAAGCTGGCCGTCGGCTACACGCTCGACGAACTGCGCAACGACATCACGCGCCTCACGCCGGCGAGCTTCGAGCCGACGATCGACTACGTCGTCACCAAGATCCCGCGTTTCACGTTCGAAAAATTCCCCGATGCCGATGCGACGCTGACCTCGGCGATGAAGTCGGTCGGCGAGGCGATGGCGATCGGACGCACCTTCAAGGAGTCGATGCAGAAATGCCTGCGCTCCCTCGAGATTGGCGCCCGGGGCTTCGGGGGTGGTGGCAAGCACGGCGGCGACGAGCCGGTCGAGGAAAAGACGATCAACGCCAAGCTGGGGACCCCGAACGCGGAGCGGATTTTCTACATCCGCCATGCTTTTCGGGCGGGCTACACGGTCGGGCGGATCTTCGATCTGACCAAGATCGATCGGTGGTTCCTGCACCAGCTCCGCGAGATTTTTGAAATGGAGGAGGAACTGCGGAGGCAGACGCTCGCGACCATCGACGCGACGGCGTTGCGGCGGGCGAAGCAGTTCGGGTTTTCCGATGTGCAGCTCGCCCATTTGCTCAAGAGCGACCTCGCGACGGTGCGCACGGAGCGGAAGCGGCGCGGGGTGAACACCACCTACCGTCTCGTCGACACCTGCGCGGCGGAATTCGAGGCATTCACGCCTTATTACTATTCGAGCTACGGCGACGAAAGCGAAGTGCTCCCGCCGACCGGCAAGAAGAAGATCATGATCTTGGGCGGCGGGCCGAACCGCATCGGCCAGGGCATCGAGTTCGATTATTGCTGCGTGCATGCGAGCTTCGCGCTCCGCGAGATCGGCTACGAGAGCGTGATGGTGAATTCGAATCCCGAGACCGTCTCGACGGACTACGACACCAGCGACCGACTCTACTTCGAGCCGCTTACGCTCGAGGACGTGCTGGAGATTTACCAGCAGGAGAAATGCGACGGCGCCATCGTGCAGTTCGGCGGACAGACGCCGCTCAATCTCGCGACGGCGTTGAAGGCCAACGGCGTGAACATCATCGGCACCTCGCCCGAGAGCATCGAGATGGCCGAGGATCGGAAACAGTTTTCGGCGATCCTCGACAAAGCGGGTCTCAAGTCGCCCGCCAATCGCACGGCGATGAACGAGGTCGATGCGTTGAAATCGGCCCACGAAATCGGCTTTCCCGTGCTCCTCCGCCCGTCGTTCGTGCTCGGCGGTCGCGGCATGTTCATCGTTTATAGCGAGGAAGAGTTCCGCGCGGTGGTGCGTCAGGCGTTCGATGTCATGCCGGACAAGCCGGTGCTGATCGACAAATTCCTCGAGGACGCGATCGAGCTCGACGTCGACTGTATCAGCGACGGTGAAACGTCCGTCATCGGTGGCATGCTGGAGCACATCGAGTATGCCGGCGTGCATTCCGGCGACGCGGCGATGGTGATGCCGCCGCACACCCTTTCGAAGGAGATGCTCAACATCGTCCGCAAAGCCACCTACGAGCTCGCGCGCGAGCTCAAGGTCATCGGGCTGATGAACGTGCAGTTCGCGATCAAGGACAACCTGCTCTACGTGCTTGAGGTAAACCCCCGGGCGTCGCGCACGGTGCCCTTTGTCGCAAAGGCGATCGGCGTGCCGCTGGCGAAGCTGGCGGCCAAGGTCATGACGGGCGCGAAACTGAAGGATCTCGGTTTCACGCGGGAGCAGACCCCGAAGCACTGGTGCGTGAAGGAAGCCGTGTTTCCGTTCGTCCGGTTCCCGGGGGCGACGATCGCGCTGGGGCCGGAAATGCGGTCGACCGGCGAAGTCATGGGCCTCGACGACGATCTCGGCGTGGCGTTTGCGAAGGCGCAGGCCGCGGCGAAACCCGGCCTGCCGGTGAAGGGCAACGTGTTTCTCTCGGTGAAGGACGCAGACAAGAAGCGCGCCGTGGAAATTGCCCGCGGACTCGAAAAGCTCGGATTTGCAATCTACTCGACGAGCGGCACGGCGAAAACCCTGACAGAGGGCGGCGTGAACGTGAAGCGGCTCGCCAAAATTCAGGAAGGCCGTCCTAACGCGGTCGACCTGATCAAGAATGGCCAGATCCAGATGGTGATCAACACGCCCGGTGGCATGGTGCCGCGGCGGGATGAAAACGCCATCCGCTCGGCCGCCTATGCCCACAACGTGTGCATCATGACGACGATCACGGGTGCGGAGGCGGCAATGCAGGGCATCCGCGCGCTGAAGGAAAAGCACGTCGGCGTAAAACCGATCCAGCGGTATCGCGGCAACGTGAACGTGATTTAATCGCGGGGCATACCCGGAATATGTGACCGGGTGTCATAGCTTTTGGAGTGGGTCATGTTGGACCTTGGCGGTCCAACGTCTCGGCGGTATTGGGGAAAAGACGATCAAGCGCCGGTTGGCGGGGACCGTTGCGTGAACCTCGGTGCGAGGGTGGTGTCGGAGATCCGAATCTCACCGCTCATGAAGACGAAAATCAAAAACCGTTTCACCGCGCGTGGCTGGCGTTCGCTGATCGTGCTCACCGGACCCCGGCTCGGCGCCGGCCCGGGTTGCACCCAAGTGTGGGTGAACCCGTCGACCCGGGGCGAATACAAGTTCGGCCAATTGCAGGGTTTCGTCGATCGCGACTTCACCGCGGCGCAGGCGGCCGCCAAAATTGCCCTGAAGGACCTCGGGCTTTTTGAGACCCGAGATGATCGTAAATCGGCCGAGGCCGAGCTGCGCGCCCACGATTCGGCCGACACCCTCGTCACGGTGAAAATGAAGGAAGCCGGAAAAACCTCACGAGCGTCAAGGTTCGCTACGGATTGAAGGGCGACCTGGCCTCGGCCCAGAAGGTTTACACGGCGATCGAGAAGCGGTTGTAAGTCGCGTTTCCGGTGTTTCCTTTTCGCCGGTTTCGCCTTTCGTGAACGCCATGCTCGCGATCCGCATTCACGAAACCGGCGGCCCGGAAAAATTGCGCGCCGAGGATATTCCCGTTCCGTCACCGCGGGCGGGCGAAGTTCGTTTCCGTGTCGAGGCCGCGGGCGTGAACTTCATCGACACCTATCATCGGAGCGGACTCTACAAGGTGGAACTGCCGCACACTCTCGGTTCGGAGGCCGCCGGGGTGGTCACGGAAGTGGGGCAGGGCGTGACCGAATTTCGGATCGGCGATCGCATCGCCACGGCGCGGGCCAATGGGGCTTACGCCCAGGAGGCCACGGTAGCGGCCGGTCAGGCCGTGCCGGTGCCGGCGGCCGTGCCATCGCAAACCGCGGCCGCGCTCCTGCTGCAGGGCATGACGGCGCACTACCTTGCCTGCGATACGTTTCCGCTGAAGCGCGGTGATGCGGCCCTGATTCACGCCGGTGCGGGCGGCGTCGGCCTGCTGCTCATCCAGATCGCCAAGCGGCGGGGCGCGCGGGTCATCACGACCGTCGGCAACGACGAGAAGGCCGGGCTGGCGCGCGCGGCCGGGGCCGATGCCGTGTGCGTTTACACCCGGGAAAGTTTTTCGGATGCGGTGCGGGCGTTCACCGATGGGCGCGGGGTGGATGTGGCCTACGATGCGGTCGGCAGGGACACTTTCGAAGGCACGATCAACAGCCTGCGCCCGCGGGGGATGTTCGTGTCGTTTGGCAACGCGAGCGGCCCGGTGGCGCCGTTCGCCCCGCTCCTGCTGGCGCAAAAAGGTTCGCTGTATTTCACCCGGCCGACGCTCACGCATTACACGCTGACTTCCGCCGAATTGCAGGCGCGCGTTCGTGATCTGTTTGCGTGGACGACGGCCGGTGAATTGCGGGTGCGGATCGGCGCCACGTATGCCCTTGCGGCGGCCGCGGAGGCGCATCGGGCCCTCGAGGGGCGGGCGACCACCGGCAAGGTGTTGTTGTTGCCGCTGACTTGAGCGCCGGGTGAAGCGGCGGGGGCTCACGTGGCACGTGACAAGCGCGTCCCCGTGCCTCAACGTAGCCCTTCATGCCCACTGGCCCCGCCACCCTCATCGCCCTGCTCCATGGTCCCGACCAGCCCGGACTCGTTGCGCGCGTGGCCGGTTGGATCTTCGAGCGGGGCGGGAACATCCTGCACGCCGACCAGCATCGCGACATGGAGGCGGGCGTCTTTTTCCAACGCGTGGAATGGGAGCCCTGCTTCGCCGAGGCTTCGCAGGGCAAGCCCTCGGGTGGCCGGACTGTGGGTGAGGCCGCGGGCGAATTTCTCGAATTTGCCGCGTCGCTCGGCATGCAGGTGCGAATTCTTTCCTCGGCCGACCGGCCGCGGATTGCCGTGTTTGTCTCCAAGGCCGACCATTGCTTCCACGATCTCGTGCTGCGCTGGAAGGCGGGGGATTATGCCTGCGATATCGTGGCGATTGTGAGCAATCACTCGGACTTGGCCGAGGCGGCGCGCGGTTATGGCCTGCCATTTTTTCACATTCCCGTGGCTGGCGCGAACAAGGCGGAGGGTGAGGTGCGCCAACTCGCCCTGCTGGCGGAACTCCGCACCGACCTCGTGATTCTCGCGCGCTACATGCAGGTTTTGTCGGCCGATTTCCTGGAGAAATGCAAGGCGCCGGTGATCAACATCCACCATTCGTTCCTGCCCGCCTTCGCCGGCGGCCGGCCGTACCATCAGGCTCATGCCCGGGGCGTGAAGCTGATCGGTGCCACGGCGCATTATGCGACGCGCGATCTTGATGAAGGGCCAATCATTCATCAGGATGTCGCCGGCGTGACTCACCGCCACGGGGTCGAGGATCTCGTGCGCAAGGGGCGCGATCTTGAGAAGTCGGTCCTCGCCCAGGCGGTGCGCTGGCATCTCGAAGGCCGCGTGCTGGTCTACGGGAACAAGACGGTCGTTTTCGACTGACGGCCGGGCCTGGCCGGCGGAAAAGCGGCCTTTGGAGGGTGAGATTAACCCGCCTTTTCAGGCATTTACATGGCGCGGGGGTTTTGTTCTTGTGACCGTTTCCCAGACCAAACTTCTCGCGCATGACCACGCCCGCCACACCCTCAAGTCCGCAACCTACCGGTGACGACCGCAATCTTGTCTCGGTCGACGAGAAATATGTGCCGATCACTTTCGAGGACCGGCTGCATCGATTCTGGCAGACCAACCGGAATCTCGTGATGGGCCTGTGCGTCGCGGTGTTGCTGGCGATCCTCGCCAAGGGTGCGTGGGAATACCTTGCGCGCCAGAAGGAACTCGACGTCGAGAAAGCCTATGCGGCTGCGACCACGACGGAAAAACTCAAGACTTTCGCTTCGAGTCACGCGAGCCATTCGCTGGCCGGCATCGCCTATTTGCGCATGGGCGACGAGGCTTACGCGGCGGGAAAATCCGCCGATGCGCTCGTCGCCTACGGCCAAGCCATCGCCATTTTGAAGGACGGCCCGCTCGCCGCCCGGATTCAAACCGGTCGCGCGCTTTCGAAAATTCAAGCCGGCAAAACGAGCGAAGGCACGGCTGAACTCAAGCAACTCGCCGGGGATCCGAACCAGTTTAAAGCGGTGCGTTCCGAGGTAGCCTATCAGCTGGCCAGTCTGGCGGCCGAGGCCGGGAATGCGGCGGATGTGCAAAAATACTCCGACCAGCTCATGCAGATCGATCCTTCCAGCCCGTGGACCCAGCGCGGTCTGATGCTGCGGGCCAGCCTGCCCGCGCCCGTGGTTTCGACCGTGGTGCCGGCGGCTGGGGCTGCTTCCGAAAAGGGCGACAGTTCCTCTGGCGTGCAGATCAAATTGCCGGGCAAGTGAGCGGATCGCAAGGGGGCGCCGGATCGTCAACGAGTCGCCGCCTTTTGCCTTTGCCGGCGCCACGCGGCGGTCGCCAAGGCGACCACGCCGAAAATTGCCGCATAGGTGGACGGTTCGGGAATCGCGGTGGGTGTCCAGTTGAGCAGGAGATCGGCGCCGAAAATTCCGGTGCTGAATGAACCGTTGCCGCTCCAGGCGGAGTGTGTGACGAAGAACGTGCCGCTGATCGTCGACGTGCTGTTGCCCGCCACCACGGTCCAACTGCGCGCGGAATTCCAAAACGTGGCGCCGAGATTCGGTGCCGCCGCGGTGCTGGTGAACGACGGAACCAGAAAAACCGCATTTGTGCTGAGGCTGCTCGTACCCGTCAGGGCAATCACATCGTAGTTCGAACCGGCGCCAACGGTGGTGAGGCTGTTCAACTCCCACGCATAGGTGGAACCGGACGCGAACGTGAGCGAGCCGTTGTTGACAGCAAGGGTGCCGGGGCTGTTGCCGGGGGCGATTGAACCGCCGCTGGCCACAGTCAGTGTGCCGCCCAGCTCGCCGTTGCCGCTGATCGTCCCGCCGAGTGCGGCCGTGCCACTCCCGGTTACGGTGCCGCCCGTCCCGACGACGACGTTGTTGGCGATCGTCACGCCCGAGCCGAACGAGAGTGCGCCGCCGGAGGTTGGATCGGCCGCGCACGGTCGCTGACCCCGGCAATCGTCGCATACGAGCGCAAGCGGAGAAAATGGTCGGGGCGATAGGATTCGAACCTACGACCTCCTGGTCCCAAACCAGGCGCTCTACCAGACTAAGCTACACCCCGGGTGCAGGCGCTGAACCGTTGGGGGTTGCGAGTCCTTGTCAACGTTGCAGCGGTCGGTTCGGAGGATTCAAATGTTTCGTCTTAGAATCCGATCGGGAAAGTTCGGAGCGAACGGGGCTCCAGGGATTGGGCTTCGCTTTCGTTGCCTCCTCAACCGAGCCATGTCTTTGCGAACGCGGGAGTTGGGCCCTGCCCCAAGGGGGTCGCCAATCTCTTCTTGCCTCCCCCTGCGAATCCGATTCTTCTGCCCACCTTTCCCAACCCTTATCCATGGATACCATTTCTCGCGAAAATAACAGCATGCTTCCTGTCGGCGGCATCATCGTCGGCGTGATTGCCTTGCTGCTCGGCGCGTTCGCTGCAGTCAAAGTCTCCAGTCTGCAAAAGACGGTCGCAGACCATCAGCCGAAAATCGAAAAGATCGACGGCATCGAGTCCCAAGCAAGTGCCGCGGCTGCGGCGTCGGACAAAGCGGCGAAGGATGTGAAGCAGCTCCGGGACACGACCCAAGAAGCCTTTAACACGGTCGGGCCCGAGCTCGCGCGTTTGCAGGGTGCGATCACCAAGATCGAGGAAACGCAGAAGAAGCCCGTCGTCGCGGACAAAAAAGGCGGCGCTCCGGCAGTCGCCGGCCCCGGTGAATACGTGATCAAGGCGGGCGATACCTTCGCCAAAATCGCGCGCGCGCAGGGTGTCAGCCTCGCCGATATGGCGACAGTCAACCCCGGCGTCGATTCCTCGAAGCTCAAGGTCGGCCAGAAGATCAAGCTCCCGAAGAAATAATTTTTCGGCAACCCTTTGCTGCCTCCCCGCCGATCCGGCGTGGAGGCATTTTTTTTTACAGTGAGCACATCGGGACCGGCGCGGTGGAAAAAACTCGGGCAGACGCCCCAGACGAAGACGCGGATCTTCGAGGTGGTGAGCGCCCGCTACCGCCATCCCGTGCGTGGTACCGAGCGTGATTTCGTCGTCGTGCAGGCTCCGGATTGGGTCAACGTGATCGCCCTTACGCCCGACCAAAAGTTGGTGCTCGTGCGACAGTTTCGCTACGGCATCGACGATTTTTCCCTCGAAATTCCAGGTGGAGTCATGGAAGCGGGGGAAGATCCCGTGGTGGCGGGTCTTCGCGAACTGCAGGAGGAAACCGGTTATGCAGGCACGTTCGTTGCGAGCCTGGGCGCGGTGCATCCGAACCCGGCGTTCCAATCCAATCGATGTCATTTCATCTTCGTTGCGGACGCGGTGCAGGCGCATCCGGTTGAGTGGGATCCGGACGAGGAAATTCAAGTGAACCTTCGCCCGGTCGAGGAGGTTTTGGCGCTGGCGCGCGCCGGCGGTATCACCCACGGGCTGGTGCTCAACGCTTTGCTCTTGTTCGAGCCCCACTGGCGGGCCCGGATGTCATCGTAGTCCGGTGGGGTTGGGCGCGGTCGGCAATGGGTCGGTATCTTGTCCCGGCCTTCGTCCGGCTCGTCGGTGCCGGTAGCCCCGGGCGTTTGACTTCGGACCGTAGCCCGATTTGCTGCGCTCTTCCCGCTGATGTCCGCACCCACGTTTGCCAATACTCCAGAGCTGCTCGGCGCTGCGACCGGAGATTTCGTCCCGTCCCCGCTGGAGCAGGAGGTACGCAAAATCTATGCCCGCAGTCCGTTGTATGCACAACGGTTCCCGCTGCACTCGGAGCCCTTGCAGTGGTCGTGTTACCGGGAAATTCCGGCTCTTTCGAAGAGTGAAATCGTAAAGCGCGGACATCAGGCATTTTTTTCCGACTATGCCGAAATCGAGCGCGGCTTGCAGGCGAAGCGTTTCGAATACGAGAGCACCGGGGGCACGACGCAGTCGCCCATGACCGTGATCATGGAGGAGGGCTGGTGGAATGCGCAGACCGAGCGCGCCTATCTCGCTTCGCCGGTCTTGCGGCAGTTTGTGGGTCGCCCCTGCCGGAAGTGCGTTCTGGCGCCAGTAGGCTGTTCGAGCAACCTCTGCCCCTACGAGGATCATCCCTTTCCTCACCGCTATTTCGACGGCACGGTCTACCTGAATCTGTCGAGCGATCCCTTTGCTTTTCCTGAAACGGAGTGGGATCGGATCGTGCTCGAATTACAGGCCACGCAGCCCGAGGTGCTCGAGGGCGAGCCGGTTTATCTCGCCTTGCTGGCACGGGCGGCGAAAAAGCGCAGCGCCCGCGTGCCCAGCCTGCGGGCCGTGATCCTGACCTACGGCAAGGCGAGTGCGCAGCACGGCCGGCAGATCGCCGAGGTCTTTCCGGCGCAGCAGGTCGATCTGTACGGCTCTACCGAGGCGGGTTACCTCTTCGTGGGCGATGCCTTTCAGGACAACTCGAAGGTAATCGACGCCAACGCGTTTATCGAACTCGTCTCCTGGCGGGCCGGGCTGCCGAGCGTGTTTCAGATTTACGTGACGACACGGGGGCGCGAAGCGATGCCCCTCCTCCGGTATCATACCGGTGACATCGTCCAACAATTCCCAACCGGATTCCGCCTGCTCGGGCGGGAGGGCAACTTATATTTTCGGCCCGATGGATCGCTCGTCTCCCCGACCGATGTCGACCGGGCCCTGCCGACAAATTTTGTTTGTTGGCACTACTGCCTGATCCAGACCGCCGAGAACCGATGGGACTTCCACTACGTCGCCGATCATACGGCCGTGCATGGTGAGGTGGAATCGGCGCTGGCGCAAATGCTCGGTGCGGGTGCACGGGTGAATGCCTTCCGCCGCAAGTTCATCGCGCCGGCGGCGAGCGGCAAATTTGCCCTGCTGAAGCCGCTGGCCAAATAAGCTTTGGAGTGGCGGTGGGGAGTGGGCTTCTCCTCAAAGTCGAGCGGCGAAGGGGTGGCGGGCAGGCGAGCGGGCATAATGCCTTCTGGAAAAGGTTAGGCTCCCTTATAAGCGTGATATCCCGTGCCCGCGCCTTTACTTCGCCGGGTGGCTCCCCGATTTTTGCGCTTCGCCTCTTCCTCAACCGCGAATTTCTGCGATGAATTTTGTGGGATCCCTCCTCCGTTCCTCGATCGGCCGCAAGGTGCTCATGGCTGTCACGGGCCTTTTGCTGATCGCCTTCGTCGTCGGGCACCTCGTGGGCAACCTGCAGGTCTTTCAGCACCCGGACCATATCAACGGTTATGCCCAGTTCCTGCATCAACTCGGGCCGTTGCTGTGGGTGGCGCGCATCGGTCTCCTAGTTTGTGTTTTCCTGCACATCTGGGCCGCGACCGTGCTGACTCTGGAAAACAAACGGGCGCGTGGCGCCGAGCCCTACGCGGTGCAGCACACGATCCGGGCGACCCTGGCTTCGCGGTGGATGCGGATCACGGGCTACGTCGTCCTGGCGTTCGTGATTTACCACCTGGCCCACTTCACGTGGGGCGCCGCGCAGAGCGCCACGTTCAAGGAGAACCTCAAGCACTACACGATGCAGGACGAGTATCGCGTCGCCGGCTTTCCGGTCGTCAAGGCGGGGACTGAAGTCCTCGACGTGCACACCATGGTCATTCGCGGATTTCAGAATCCGGTGGTGGCCCTTTTTTACATCGTCGCCGTCGGTCTGCTAAGTTTTCACCTGCTTCACGGTTTCGACAGCATGTTTCAAACCCTGGGCCTCCGGTCGTCCCGGTGGGCCGGTGGGCTGCGCAAAGTCGCGGTCGTGTTTTGCGCCCTCTACTTCTTCTTTAATCTCACCATCCCCGGTGCCGTGCTGGCGGGCCGGTTGCAGCCGCGGCCGGCAAGTGTCGCGGTCGTGGGACGCTGAGGAATCTTTTCTTCCAACTTCCAACCCAATTCGCGCCGCGTCCCATGGCCACGCTCGACCCTAAGATTCCCTCCGGCCCGCTTGCCGACAAATGGCGCAAGCACAAGATGGACATCAAGCTCGTCAATCCCGCCAACAAGCGGAAATACGAGGTGATCGTTGTCGGCGCCGGTCTGGCGGGCGCCTCCGCGGCCTCCACCATGGCCGACCTCGGCTACAAGGTGAAGTCGTTCGTGTTTCACGACAGCCCGCGCCGGGCGCATTCCATCGCGGCCCAGGGTGGCATAAACGCGGCGAAGAATTACCAGAACGACGGTGACAGCGCCTACCGGCTGTTCTACGACACGATCAAGGGCGGCGACTATCGCTCGCGTGAAGCCAACGTCCACCGGCTGGCCGAGGTGTCCGTCAACATCATCGACCAGTGCGTGGCGCAGGGCGTGCCGTTCGCCCGGGAGTACGGTGGTCTCCTGGCAAATCGATCCTTTGGCGGCGCCCAGGTGTCGCGGACATTTTACGCCCGGGGCCAGACCGGCCAGCAGTTGCTGCTCGGCGCGTACTCCGCCCTTTCCCGCACCGTGGGGGCCGGCCTCGTCGAGCTCCACACCGAGTGCGAGATGCTGGATCTCGTGATCGTCGGCGGCCAGGCCAAGGGCATCATCGTACGCAATCTCATCACCGGAGCCATCGAGCGGCACGTGGCCGATGCGGTGGTCCTCGCGACGGGTGGTTACGGCAATGTCTTCAACCTGTCGACGTACGCGCGGGGTTCGAACGCCACGGCCATCTGGCGCGCCTACAAGCGCGGCGCCTGTTTCGCCAACCCGTGTTACACGCAGATTCACCCGACCTGCATTCCGGTCAGCGGCGACTATCAGTCCAAGCTGACCCTGATGTCGGAGTCACTGCGCAACGACGGCCGCATTTGGATCCCCAAGAAAAAAGAGGACTGCAAAAAGGATCCGAACTCCATTCCGGATGCCGACCGCGACTACTATCTTGAGCGGATGTATCCGGCTTTCGGCAACCTCTGCCCGCGCGATATCGCTTCGCGCGCCGCCAAGCGGGTGTGCGACGAGGGTCGTGGCGTCGGTCCGACGGGACTCGGCGTTTACATGGATTTTTCCGACGCGATCCGGCGGCTGGGCGAAAACGGCGTGCGCGAACGCTACGGCAATCTCTTCGACATCTACCACGAGATCACGGGAGAGAGTGCCTACCAGACGCCGATGCGCATTTTTCCGGCCGTCCACTATACGATGGGCGGGCTTTGGGTGGACTATAACCTCATGTCGAACATCCCGGGCCTCTTCGTGCTCGGCGAGGCCAACTTCTCCGACCACGGGGCGAACCGTCTCGGCGCGAGCGCCCTCATGCAGGGCCTGGCCGACGGGTATTTCGTCATTCCCTATACGGTCGGTGACTATCTCGCTGCGCAGAAGCCCGGCTCGCGGCCGAGCGCCGACGGTCCGGAGTTTATGGCGGCCGAGGCGGCGGTGCGGGCGATGACCAGCCGCTTCCTCGAAAACAAGGGCAAGCATCCCGTCAGCCACTATCACAAGTGCTTGGGCAAGATCCTGTGGGAATTTTGCGGCATGGCGCGGACCAAGGCGGGCCTCGAAAAGGCGCTGCAACAGATCCCGGCGCTGCGCGAAGAATTCTGGGCCGATGTGCTGGTGCCCGGCTCCGCCGACACGCTCAATCAATCGCTCGAACAGGCCGGGCGCGTCGCCGATTTCCTCGAACTCGGCGAATTGATGTGTCTCGACGCGCTTACCCGCGAGGAGAGCTGCGGGGGCCACTTCCGCGAGGAACACCAGCATCCCGACGGCGAATGCAAGCGTGACGACGAGAAGTTCGGCCATGTGGCGGCCTGGGAGTATCAGGGCGCCGGCCAGCCGCCGCTCCGCAACATCGAGCCCCTCAACTACGAATTCGTGAAGATGAGCGTGCGCAATTACAAGTGACGCACGTTCGCCTGCCGTACTGAACGCGCCGGATTCCCGCCCGCATCTTCCCATCCCCTCTTCGTCATGGTTGCCGAAAACACCACTCAGCCTTTCAGTATCACGCTCCGCGTCTGGCGTCAGGCCGGCCCGAATCAGCCCGGCAAATTCGTCGACTACGCCGCGACGGGCCTCAGCCCGCACATGTCCTTTCTGGAGATGCTCGACGTGGTGAACGACGGACTCACCACGAAGGGCGAGGAGCCCATCGCTTTCGCGCACGACTGTCGCGAGGGCATCTGCGGCACGTGCTCCTGCACGATCAATGGCAAGCCCCACGGCCCGGGGCGGGGCATCGCCACCTGCCAGCTTTACATGCGCAGTTTCCGGGACGGCGACGTGCTCGTCGTCGAGCCGTTCCGCGCCGAGGCATTTCCCGTCGTCAAGGATCTGGTCACCAACCGCAGCGCGTTCGACAAGATCCAGCAGGCGGGCGGCTTCATCACCGCGCGGGCCGGTTCCGCCCCGGAGGCGAATTCCCTGCCCGTGCCCAAGCCCGATGCCGATCTCGCAATGGACGCGGCGACCTGCATCGGTTGCGGCGCGTGCGTGGCGGCCTGCAAGAATGCCAGCGCGATGCTCTTTGTCGCGGCCAAGGTCGGGCATCTCGGCCTGCTGCCTCAGGGCCAGGCCGAGCGGGACAAGCGGGTGCTCGCGATGGTCGAGACGATGGACGCGCTCGGCTTCGGCAACTGCACCAACCAATACGAATGCAGCGCGGCGTGCCCGAAACTGATCTCGCACGATTTTATTGCGCGGATGAACCGGGACTATCTCGGGGCCACCTGGCGTGCGGCGTTCCGGCCCGAGTCGCAGTCGACCGGTGGCGGGGCGGGGTGATTTCCGGGGTGCGGTCCGACCTGCGCTATCGCGTGGGTCTCTCGTCCGCGACCGGTCCGTTGCCGGGCGCGGGCCAGTGGCCGGAAAACTAAAATACCGACAACGCCCGGGCGCTCTCCAGCACGATCCAGGCGCAGCCGCCGGCGAGGCCGAGGCGGAACAGGTTTCGCGCCATCTTGCGGCCACGCAGCACGACATCGTGGAGATCGGTGTCGAGTGACTTGCGATTCGTCTGGGTCATGAAGCTCACGAACCGGGGATCCCGAAACCGGCCCCGGGGATCGCGCCGCAGGCCGAAGCGCAGCGACGGCCGGTGGCAAAGGTTGAGTAAAAATCGCAACACGCGCCCGATATCCGAATTAAGTGTCGTTTTTTCAATCCGAAACCGGCTACGTTGCTGGCTTTCACGTATTCTTTCCCATGCACCATTTCCAATACTCGGGCTCCGACCTGCACTGTGAGTCGGTTGATCTCGGTGCGGTTGCCAAGCTCTACGGCACGCCGACCTACGTTTATAGCGCGTCGACTATGGAGGATAATTTCCGCCGGCTGCAGCGCGGACTGGCGGGGCTGGATGCGCAGCTGTGCTATGCGATGAAGGCCAACTCGAATCTCGGGGTCCTTCGGCATTTCGCGAACCTCGGGGCCGGGTTCGATCTCGTGAGCGGCGGTGAAATCCGCCGGGTGCTCGTCGCAGGCGCCGAGGTGCGGACGAGTGTTTTCGCCGGCGTCGGCAAGACGGAAGCCGAGATCAAGCTCGCCCTGCAGAACGGGATTTTCGCGTTTCACGTCGAGAGCGAGCCGGAGCTGGCCCGCATCAACCACGTCGCCGGCACCCTCGGCCTCAAAGCGCCCATCGCCATCCGGGTGAACCCGGATGTCGACGCCCACACCCACGCGAAAATCACCACCGGGAAAAGCGACAACAAGTTCGGCATTCCGCTCAAGTATGCCGCCGCCGCCTACGAAGCCGCCGCGAAATACCCGCACCTCGCGATCAAGGGCGTGCAGATGCACATTGGCTCCCAACTCACTTCGGTCGGTCCGTTTGTCGAGGCGGTGGAGAAGGTCGGTCCCTTCGCCGCCGAACTGAAGGCGAAGTACGGCATCAGCTATTTTTCGATCGGAGGGGGCATGGGCATCACTTATCGCGATGCCTTGGCCAGCGGTCAGCAGGCGTGGTGGGACAGCCAGCCGGCGGACAAGCGGCCCCTCACGCCCGAAACCTACGGCGCGGCCCTCGTCCCGAGGTTGAAGCCGCTCGGCCTCAAGATTCTCCTCGAGCACGGCCGCTTCATGGTCGGCAATGCCGGCGTTCTGCTGGCCCGGGTCGAGCACCTGAAGCGGGGCGCGGGCAAGAATTTCCTGATCGTCGATGCCGCGATGAACGACCTGGTGCGCCCGGCGATGTACGAAAGCTACCACGAGATCGTGCCGGTGCACCGTGACTCCTCGCGACCGGCCCTGACGGCGGATGTCGTCGGGCCGATCTGCGAGAGCGGCGACTGTTTCGCGAAGGACCGCCAGATCCAGGAGGTGGGCGAGGGCGAAGTGATCGCGTTCATGAGCGCCGGGGCCTACGGTTATGCGATGGCCAGCCGTTACAACACGCGGGGGATGGCGGCGGAGGTTCTGGTCAAGGGCAGCGCGTTCGAATTGGTGAATGCGCGGGAGACCTTCGAACAGATCGTCGCCGGCGAGAAGGTCCCGGCATTTCTGAAGTAGGGCGGAACGAATCCGGTGCTCCGGGCGACGACAAGTTTCCAACCGGCCGGCGCCCTATTTCCTGAGTTCCACATCCGTTTAATTCTGGTTTAGTCCTGCGCATGAACTTCGTCGTCGTCGGAGCCGGGGCTTGGGGCACGGCGTTCGCGCTGCACCTCGTGCGGGCCGGTCAGGCGGTCACGCTGGTGCCGCGGCGGAGCGGGCAGGCCGAAATCCTCGCGGCGAGCCGGGAAAACCGGGATTACCTTCCCGGCATCGATTTGCCCGTGGCGTTGACCATCAGTGCCGATTTGGAATCGGCGCTCGCGGCCGCCGGGGTGCTGGTGTTCGCGTGCCCGACGCAGGCGTTGCGCGAGACCGGCCTCCGCGTGCGCGCGGCCCTGCCCGGCGGGTCGAGGGTGAACTTGGTGGTGAGTCTCGCCAAGGGCCTGGAGCTTGGCACTCATCTGCGTCCGTCGCAGGTGATCGCCGAGACCCTGCCCGGGCTGGTGGTCGGTGCCCTCGCCGGACCGACCAACGCCGGTGAAGTCGCGCGCGGCTTGCCCGCCGCGATGGTGCTGGCGGTGGACCGGGCTGCGGCCTGCGTCCCGGCGGTGCAGGCGGCCATCAGCGGGCCGACCTTGCGGGTCTACACCAGCGAGGATCTGCCCGGCGTCGAGTTCGGCGGCTGCCTCAAAAATATCTACGCGATCGCGGCGGGTTGCTGCGAAGGCCTGCGGCTCGGTGACAACACGAAGGCGGCGTTGCTCACTCGCGCGCTGGCCGAAATGGTTCGAGTCGGCGGATCGCTGGGCGCCCGGCCGGAAACCTTCTACGGTCTCAGTGGCTTCGGCGATCTTGTGGCCACCTGCCACGGGGCGTGGAGCCGCAACCGCGAGTTTGGCCAGCAGATCGGCGAGGGCCGTTCCGCGTCGGAGTTGATCCCGCACCGCAAGACCGTGGTCGAGGGCTACAAGACCACGGAGTCGTTCGCGGGGTTGTGTGCGGAAAAAAATATCGACGCTCCGATTCTGCACGAGGTGCATGCCATTCTTTATGAGGGTAAGAAGCCGGCGGCGGCACTCGCGGCCTTGATGAACCGCGGGCTCAAGCGGGAGACAGTGACGGCCGCCACCGCCTAGGCGGCGCGAAACCGGCGGTCGAATTGAGCGGCGGCGAGTCCGTTCCCTGCTCTACGGGAATCGAAATCGCGACAATCGCGGGAGTTAAAACAAATGCCCCGGAGCTGGCTCCGGGGCATTTGGATTTGCCGGCCGGTCGGCGTGCCCCCGCGTTGCTCAGTGCCCCGTGCCGGCCTGATGCTCCTGAATGTATTCCTGCTTCAGCCCGAGCTTCTCCGGTGCGTGCAGGACGAGCATCTTCATGCGGACGTCTTCCGGCACTTCGGTCGACGTCGCCTTCGAAACGAAGATCATCAGGAGGATCGCGAGCGGCACCGTCCAGATCGCGGGCTGTTCGCACAGGATGCGCAGCAGCGGATGAGCGGCCCAGAAGTTATTCATGGGCGAGAAGCCCGCGAAGATCTTCCCCATCGGGCCCTTGTCGAGGGCGAGCGTCGCGAGATTGGTGAGCGTCGCCGCCCCCAGGGCGAGCAGACCGCCGACGAGCATGCCGGCCGCGGCGCCCTTCATGGTCATGCCGCGCCACCAGACGCTCATGAACAGCAGCGGGAAATAACTGGCCGCCGCGATCGCGAAGGCCTGGCCGACCATGAAGTTGATCTCCAGCGGCTCGACGAAACAGCCCAGCGTTATGGCGACGCCGCCGACGATCACGGCGGAAAACTTGAACGCGGTGAGACGCTCCGCCGAACTGGCCTTCGGCCGCAGCATCCGGCCGTACACATCGTGGGCAAGCGCGCCGGTCATCGAGACCAGCAGGCCGCTGAACGTGCTCATAAACGCCGCAAAGGCGCCCGCGCAGGTGATGCCGCTCAGGATCGAGCCGAGCACGCCGAATTTTTGCCCGACGAGGGTCGGCAGTTCGAGCACCACCTTGTCGGTGCCCTTGGCGCCCACGCCCGAATACAGTTCGGGCATGAGGTCGCGACCGATCACGCCGAAAATCGGCGGGAACACGTAAAAGATGCCGATGAGAATCATCACCCACATCGTGGTGCGCTTGGCGGCGACGCCGTCCGGATTGGTGTAGAAACGGACCAGGATGTGGGGCAGCCCCGCGGTGCCGCACACCAGCGCCATGATGAGCGAGTAGGTGTAGAGCAGGGAGTAGGGCTTCTGGTGCTCGGCAAGATAGGCGGCGCGTTGCTCGGCGGGGAGGGCGGCGGCGGCGGCGGCGATGGCCTTGGTGGTGAGCGGACCGAACGGCGCGAGCCAGGCCGTGTCCTTCGGGGCCTTTTCGACGAGGGGCTTGCGCTCGACTGTGGAGGTGCTGGTGGCCGCGGGCGTTTCGCCGGGGGCGACGTTGGCGCCCACGTGGCTGTTGTAGAACCCGAAGACGGCCATCAACACGAAGACCGGCACACTGATGGCGAACATCTTGATCCAATACTGAAAGGCTTGCACGAGCGTGATGCCCTTCATGCCGCCGAGGGCGACGTTGAAGGTGATCACCGCGCCGACGAGCACCACGCCGGCCCAGTAGGGAATGCCGGGGAAGATGTAAGCCAGCGTCACGCCGGCGCCCTTCATCTGCGGCATCGTGTAGAAGAAGCCGATGAAGAGCACGAAGCAGACGGCGATCTTGCGGAAGAGCGGCGAATCGAACCGGCCCTCGGCAAAATCCGGGATCGTGTAAGCTCCGAACCGGCGCAGTGGCCCGGCGATGAAGAGGAGTAGGAAGAGGTAGCCGCAGGCGTAACAGACGGGATACCACAATGCATCGTAGCCGCTCGACATCACCATGCCGGCGACACCCATGAACGAGGCGGCGGACAGGTATTCGCCGGAGATGGCGGAGGCGTTCCAGCCGACCGAGACCGAGCGGCCGGCGACGAAAAAGTCACTGGCGGTCTTCGAACTCCTGGCCGACCAGAAGCCCATGCCAATGGTGGCGACCACGGTGACGAACGAGAAGGCGAAGATCCAAGGATCGACGCCGCCGAGGAAAGCGAGGTGGGGCAGCATGGTCAGCGGATCTCCTTTGCGCTCCGGACCTGTTCGACTTCCTCCTCCTCCAGCGCGATGGAGCGCCGGATGAACACCCACGCGAGGATCCACACGAAGGGGAAGAACAGCACGCCGAGGATGAGCCAGCTCAGGGTGAAGCCGGCCACGCGGGTCGCCATCAGGGCGGGGGCGAAATAGTTGAGAAGGGGCATCCCGATCAGCGCGATGAGGAACGCGGCAGCGCAGGCGATGGAGAGGCCAAGTTGTCGGCGCATCAGGGAGCGTAAAAACGACTCGCTGTGCACCACGTCGTCGTGGGCAGGGTGGGAGGGGGACATGCGAAGTCGAGGTTGCGAGCCACCTTGCCCGGCGCAAGCCCGGGAAATCGCAAAAATGCGTGACGGACCCGGCCCCCGGCGGATCGCGGGCGGGGGGCCTCCGGCGGCGGAGAGACGGGGCTGTCCGACCGGGAATTTGGGGCCGGCCGCGGAGGATCGCGAGGACCGGCCGGAAGCGGCCCAGTCGTCAGCCCGCCAGGCCCCAGTCGCCGAACTCCCACTCCTTCTTCGTCACGGCGTGGCCGGCTTGAAGCAGGGTGTTGTTGAGGAAAATCTCCTCGCCGGCGGCCGTCTTGATGAAAACGTCCGCGAGGTAACGGTCGTATTTGTCGGGCTTGGTGGTGCTGATCGTGAGGGAATGCGCGGAGTTCACGAGCGACTCCGTGAAGCGCTTCGCCGCCCTGCCTTCGGGCGTGTCGATCTCCGGGCAGTCGAGGTCGCGGAGCCGCAGCTTCTGTTTCACCCAGCGCCCCGGTTCGAGCACCACCTTCACCCAAAGCGTGTCACCGTCCACGACCTTGAGCACGACGGCGTGATAGGTGAAGAGATCGGCCTTGGTGGCACCCGCGGCCCATTCACTTCGACCTCGGCGACGGATTCTGCTGCCGGGTGATGATCACGACGGCGGTGACAATGATCGCCGAGGCGACGAGCGTGCGCGACGAGATGGGCTCGCCGAGTACGAGCCAGCCGAGCACGACAGCGACGATCGGGTTGACGTAGGCATAGGTCGCCACGCGCGCGGGCGTGCTGTGCTTCATCAGCCAGACGAACGTCGAGAAACCGACGATCGACCCGGCGACGACGAGGTGGGCGAACGCCGTCCACGACCGTCCCGAGATCGCGGCGAGGTCGAAGCGGCCGAAGTCGCCGTGCACCAGGGCGACCACCATCAGCCCCGTGCCGCCGCACAGCAGTTGCAGCGATGAGGCGACAAAGGGATCCGTGCCGTTCTTCGAGTGACGGGAGTAGATCGAGCCGATCGACCACGAAAGGCACGCCGCGACGACCGCGAGCGCCCCCGCCGGGTTGACGCCGCCACGCGCCGTGGTTTGCCAGGGCGCGACCAGCCAGGCTGTCACCGCGAAACCCAGCAGTAGGGCTCCCGCGGTCACGGCTCGGGGCCGCGCGCCACCGGGCCATGCCCATTCCGTCAGGACGATGAACAACGGAGTGACGCCGACGAGCAGCGCCGTGATTCCGGAGGGCACGTTCAGCTCGGCCCAGACGACGAAACCGTTGCCGCTCACCAGCAGGAACGCGCCGATGATCGCGTTTGCCCGCCATTGCCGGAGCGTCGGCCACGCGGCGCCACGCAGCTTGAGGAAGGTGAACAATAGGACGCCCGCGGTCAGGAAGCGCGCGCCCGCCATCAGGAAGGGTGGCATCGTTTCCACGGCGACGCGGATGCCGAGATAGGTGCTGCCTCAGAGCAGATAGGTGGAGGCAAACGCCAGAATCAGCGCGATGCGGGCCGGCGGGCGGGCGGGCGATGGCCACGCGGGTGGCGGGTCGGGAGCGGTGGCGGTCTGAGTCACGGCCGGAGGGAGAGGGCGAGAGGATCGGACGGTGGCGGGCGGAGTGGCAAAGGTGGCGTCCGACGTTTGCCACTCGCACGGTTTTAACAAGCGGGGATCGTGCCGATGACACGATCGCGATGCGTTCATTCGGTGATTTTCTGGGAGGCTTGAGCTGTGAAGCCTTTTTTTGGTTGCTGCGCCCTCGCCGCGTTTCGACCGTCCCATCGCGGCGGAGGCGGCGTGGCTCTATTTCGAGCACTTCCGAGAGGCTCTCGCGACAAGCTTGGAGTCACGGACCGGTGCGTTGACAGCGCGGGCAGCTTGGGGCGGGCTGCGGGGCGATGAAGGAAAGCACGTGCGAATTTTCCCTCTTGGTGGTGGAGCTGGTGAAACGGTTTTTTGCGCAGAACGGGCGGGACCTTCCGGCGGCAGCCGACCTCGACGGGCTGGCAGCGCGCCTGTTCGCGTTGCTGGGCGAGCGGGGCTTGCCGCCGCCGCTGCCGCCGAGCGAGGCGGGTTCACCGGGCGGAATGGCTGAGGCGGAATATTTACCCTTCGTGACCCGGGTGCTGGGGGGATCGATGGATGTATTGCTGGCGGAGTCCGCGACGCAGCTGGTGAAAGCGTGCTTCTATCCGGAATTCATGAAATGTCGGAATTCATTTCGGGAAGTGGCGGCGGACGGATCGTGCCGGCGCCAGGAAGTAGACCGGGCGCGGAAACGTGTGAGCGGGTCGCATTGCGTGGATTGCCCCTATTGGCTGCGGCTGGCTCCGGCCGCCCACGGGAAATTTCTGGCGAAGCACTGGCGGGACGGCCCGGGCGCCTTCGCGAAGGATCGCGGGCTATTTTTGCCCGAGGATTTTCGGGCGCTCCGGCGCTGGGTCCGGGCGCGGGCTGCAACCAGTGCGGAACGGCCGCAATCGGCCGGAAAGTGATGGCCCGGTTTAACCGCGGGCGCCCGAAAGCGCCGGTTTAGGAAAGCGCCGCGAGTCCGCCCTGCAGGTTCGGGTGTGGCGCATAGAGGGCGGCAATTTTTTGGACGTGGACGGCGTCGGGCTTCTCCGGGGCATAGGCGAAGCAGCCAGCGAAATTGTCTGGCGTGAGCAGTTTTTCGGTGCCGAGCCAGCGGGCGAAATCGACCAGTTCCTCGTGAGGGAAGGCCCGGGTATTCCAGGCGATCGCGTGCCGGTCGGCGACCGCGAGCGCGGCGCCGAGGCTCCGAGCATCCGCCATGGGGACGAGCAGGGTGACGGCTTGGATGCGCTCATCAGGCCGGCGCAGGATTTCCAGGCTGGAGCGGATGGCGGTGGCCGATACGGCGGCGCCGGCGGCGAGCAGGATGGGCGCCGGCAGCCGGTCGGAGGGGTGGGCAAGCGTGCCCACGTCGGTGCCACCGAGCAGACCGGCAACCCCGGGGTAGTTGGCCGGAGTCTCGACGTTGAGCAAAAAGCTTAACGTCGGGCGCAGACCGCATTCGACGAGGAGATCGCCGGCGAACGTCCGGCCCGTGGCCGTGTTAAGAAACGCGGGCACCGTGGCATCGCTGAAAAACAGGCAGGTGATCCGGGGGGACGAAGGCTCATGTTTTAAGGCGGGCGAGGATGGCATCCGCCGGTTCGCGGCCGAGGAGAGGCCCGACGGCATCCAGCCGCTCCTGGGCGGTGACGACAAACGCGCACCGCGGAGCGCCACGACGCACGCAGGCGATTTCCTCGCAACCGAGCGCCTCGCCGCTGATGTATTCTAAAAAGCCTTGCAGCACGCCGGCGGCGAGCGAGTCGACAAAATCGTCGACGTCGGCCAAGGCCTCGACGAAGCAGCTGTGTTCGAGCCAAGCAACCACGAGGCCATGCTCCGCGGCGTCGGTGAGATCCAGCTTAACCAAGCCCCAGCCGTGCAGCGCGAAATAACGTTCGATGAGGACCAGACAGGCTTCGAGGGGCAGTCCGCTGAGCGCGGGCTTGCCGAGCCGGGAGAGTTCGCCGTCGAGATGCCGGGCGATGTTCTTAGCTCGCGCGCAGGGCGGCCTGCCGTTGGCGGCGTTGATCGCGCAGGCGGAGAAACCGCATGATGTCGCCGGCGAAAACTAGGAGCGCCACGATGAGGACGATGCCGATCATGAGCGGCGGGAGGCGGAAGAAACGGCGGAGGATCAGGGCCCCGCCGCAGCAGACGACGACGAAGATGAGATGGGTGATCACCTTGAAACGCGCCGCCCGATAGGCGCGGTCAAGGTCGACGAGGTTCTGCGGGTCGGCGGACATGCCTAGATCGCGGCCGGGCGTCAGCTGATCTTCGCCTTCAGCACCCGGTTGGTGATGTTGGCGAGCGCGGTTTCGGGGCTGATCTTTTTCTGCTGCCAGAGGCCGAAGACGACGTTGTCCATCAGGCACATTCCCTCCTTCACGCCGGTCTCCATCGTGTTGCGCAGGCCCGCGGACTTGCCCTCGCGGATCAGGTTCTGGATCGCGGTGTTGCTGATGAGGATTTCGCAGGCCAGGGCGAGGCCGCCGTCGAGGGCCGGCAGCAGGCGTTGGCAGGCGATCCCGCGCAGGCTCTCCGCCACGCTGGCGCGGATCTGCGTCTGCTGGGCCGGGGGAAAGACGTCGAGCAGGCGGTTGAGCGTCGTGGAGGCATCGCTGGTGTGCATGGTGCCGATGACGAGGTGGCCGGTTTCGCTGGCGCTGATCGCCATCTCGATCGTCTCCAGATCGCGAAGTTCGCCGATCACGATCACGTCGGGATCCTCGCGGAGCGCACCCTTGAGCGCGGAGGCGAAAGAACGGGTGTGCGGCCCGACCTCGCGCTGCGTGACATTGCAGCCCTTTGCCGCCTGCACGACCTCGATAGGATCCTCCACGGTGATGATGTGGTCGGTGCGGGTCTCGTTGAGGTAGGCGACCATCGAGGCGAGTGTCGTGGTCTTGCCGGAGCCGACGGGCCCGGTGATTAGAATCAGGCCATTGTGATAGGAGAGCAGTTTCTTCAGCGTCTCCAGATGGGCCGTGTAGCCGAGATCGGCGAGCGTGCGGGTCTCGGAGGGCACCATGCGGTAGGCGCCGGCGGCACCGTTCTTGTGAAACATCAGGTTGACGCGGTAGCGGTCGGTCGCGGACAGGGCCAGGGCGTAGTCGTAGTCCTTGCGCTTAAGAAAGATCTGTTTCTGGCCGTCGGAAAGGAGCGCGACGTTGAGCCGCAGCGCATCCTGAGCGGTGAGCGCGTAATCGGAAAGATAAGACAGCGCACGATTCTTGCGGATGAACGGCCGGGCGCCCGTCGACAGGTGAAGATCGCTGGCGCCGAATTGAGCGGTCGATTTCAGCAGGTCGCGGAAGGTGTCGCGGAGCGCGGGATCGTCGAGCTGTCCGATCGTTTCGAATGGAAATGCGGGCGCGCCCACGGTGCGATCGCTGGGAGCGCCGGCGATCGTGCCAACCCGGCCCGTCGAAACGAAGGGTGCAGCCGTTTCGCTTTCGGCAAAGGGATCGCTGGCCGGTGCCCCCTCCGCGCCTTTGGCTGCCGCCAGTTCGGCCAGCTTTTCGAGTGCCTCTACATCCGCGACGATGCCGGCATCGATGAGCTCCTGCGCAAAACTCATGAGATCGGCGTCCGTGCCGAGGGTGGCACGAACCTGTAACGCCTGGGGGCGGGTGAAAAGGCCTTGATCGATGCCAAGACGGGCGAGCCAACGGGTGGCGTTGTTCATGCGCAGGGTGGGCGAAGTTTGCTGCGGTGTCGTATCAAGCCAAGCGCGAAGGCTCTTCCGGTGCGCAATCGCCGCCATCCGTCCCCCGATTTTTCGCGCGGGCGATCATGGCTGTACGTGCCTGGCGCCTTCGAGCGGCGTGATGCGGAGGCCGATGCCATCGGGGTCATTGATTTCCTCGGACGCGGCTGCCCCGGCGTGCGCAAAGGTGGCACGGACCAGTCCGAGGGCCCCGGCGGGACGGGGCTGGCGCGGACGTCCCCAGTTATTGAGCCCGAGATGGTGGTGATAGCCATCGGCCGCGAGGAAACGCGCCCCTGGAAAACTACCCTGCATCAGCTGCATCCCGAGTGCCTTCCGATAGAAGGTATCGCTGCGGTCGAGATCCGTTACCCGCAAGTGCAGGTGTCCCCAATGGGCTCCCGCGGCGATCCGGGTTTCATCGGGCTTCGGGCGCCCCGGCGCGGTGCCGGCGGCGATGAGAGATTCCACATCGAGCGGTTGGGTCACCATGGCGAGTTCTCCGTTGTGAAACGGCCAGCTCTCGCGGGGTCGGTCGGCATAAAATTCCAGCCCGTTGCCGTCGGGATCCGAAAAATAAATCGCTTCGCTTACCCCGTAGTCGGAGAAACCGTCGAACTCAACCCCGCGCGCGCCGGCGAAGCTCAGCCACGCGCCCAAGGCCGGCCGTCCCGGAAAGAGCAGGGCGGCATGAAATAGTCCGGCGGCATCCGGCGGTTGCGGTGGAGCCGCGCGATCTTCCGTCAAGATCAGGAGGGGAGCCGCAGCGCCGGCGGTGCCGAGTTCCGCCTGCCCGGCAGTTTGCCGCAACGCGATCAAACCCAGCTGTTGCGTATAGAAATCCCGACTCCGGGTGAGATTGGCCACCCGGAGGTGAACGGCGGTCAGATGCAGGGAGGGTTTCATCGTGGGGGACGGGGGAATCTCGCCGAATCGGGCGTGGCAGCCGGGTATATGGTGGTTGCAAACTCGCCTGTTTCGCCGAGGCTGTCGGGTCTCTATTGTCATGTTAAAGAAAATATTTGCGAAGTTGCGCGACACCCTCTCGCCCTCGCGCTCCGCCAAAGCGGCTCCTGCCGCAGACAAATCTCCCTCCCATCCCGCGAAACCCCATGTGGGCGCGCATCGCGGTGAAGCCCGTTCCGATCGTGGTCTCAATCACGGGGCCAAACCCCACGGTGACAAGCCGCACGGGCAGCCGCGGGATCCGCGGGCTGGCGGCGCTCACGAGCAGCGTCCGCGACGCGATGACTACGGTCCGCGTCGGGACGATCGCGGCGGTCGCGGTGGTTCGGGTTCGTCGGGCGGCCGGGGGCATTCTTTTCGCTCCGGCGATGGTGGGCGCGGTGGCCGCGGGGGACCGGCCGATGCCCATGCCAAGCGTGAGCGGCCCGTGATCGACAAGACGTTCGACCATCCGCGCACCACCGACGTCAAACCGGCCACCCCGGTCAATGTGCCGAAGATGGACACGGCCTTTACTGCGCTCGGGTTGAGCGACGCGCTGGCGTTTGGCGTGCAGGAAATGGGCTACGTGACGCCCACGCCGATTCAGGCGCAGGCCATCCCCGTCGTCCTCAAGGGCGGCGACGTCATCGGTTCGGCGCAGACGGGCACGGGCAAGACGGCGGCGTTCGCGCTGCCGATCATTCAACGACTCGGCGGGCACGGTGCGCTGCGCGTGCTGATTCTCGAACCGACGCGTGAACTTGCGTTGCAGGTCGAAGAGGCGTTTCAGAAATTCGCCAAGTTCACCGACCTGCGGGTGACGATCGTTTATGGTGGTGTCGGTTACGGAAAGCAGGAAGACGACCTGCATCGCGGGATGGACATCGTCGTCGCCACGCCCGGCCGCCTGCTCGACCATCTCGAGCGCGGCAACCTCAACTTGGACAAGATAGACATCCTCGTGCTGGACGAAGTCGACCGGATGCTCGACATGGGCTTTTTGCCCGACGTGAAGCGCATCGTGCAAAAATGTCCGAAGAACCGACAGACGCTCTTTTTCACCGCCACCCTCCCGCCGGAACTCGAACAACTGGCAGGTTGGGCGTTGCGCGATCCGTTGAAGGTGGAAATCGGCCGGCAGCGTTCGCCGGCCGAGACCGTTTCCCACGCTTTTTATCCGGTGGTGGCATCGCAGAAGTTCGACCTGCTGCAGCTGTTGCTGGAGCAGACCGACTTCAAGAGCGTGCTCATCTTCACCCGTACCCGCATGGGCGCCGATCGCATCGCGCACCGGCTGGTTAGCAAGGGCCACACGGTAGGCGTCATGCATTCGGATCGCAGCCAGCGCGAACGGATCGAGGCCCTCGACGGTTTCAAGAGCGGCCGGTTTGAGGTGCTCGTCGCCACCGATATCGCGGCCCGCGGCCTGGATATCGCGGGGGTATCGCACGTGATCAATTACGACGTGCCGGAAAACGCCGAGGATTACGTACATCGCATCGGACGCACCGGTCGGGCGCAGGCCACCGGCGATGCGTTCACCCTCGTGACCGAGGAGGACGTGCGCGATGCCCGTTCGATCGAGCGCTACATGGGTCTGGTTGTGGAGCGGAAAAAAATCGAGGGCTTCCCCTACATCTATTCGGCGTTGTTCGACGAAAAGGCCCTCGCGGAAACCGCGGCGGCCGCGGCCAAACCCGCGAGTCGTCTGACGCGGGGCATGCGGCGCTGAGTAGGCTTCGAATGACCGGGCCGGGGGCGCGGCCCGGCCCTTCGGTTGAGCGGTACCGGATTCGCGTGGCGGCGCCGTTGCGGCCGGCCGGAGATACTGCAGAAACGCGCTGGCGGCCACGCTGACCAGCGCGCAGCACATCACCAGACATTCGGGGGCAGTCGGCGGTTGACCGCCAGCGCAGTCATGCCGAACACTTCCAGCTCGTCCCCGGACTTCAGTTCAACGCCTCAAGGAGAAAACCACCATGTCTGCCGAAGCCAAATGCCCCTTCAATCACACCGCCCCCGCGGGCGGCACGTCGAATCGCGACTGGTGGCCGAATCAGTTGCGGCTCGAGCTCCTGAGCCAGCATTCCGCCAAGTCCGATCCCATGGATCCGGGCTTCAACTACGCGGAGGAGTTCAAGCGCCTCGATTTCGCGGCGCTGAAGGGGGATCTCGCGGCGCTGATGACCGACTCGCAGGACTGGTGGCCGGCTGACTTCGGCCACTATGGGCCCTTGTTCGTGCGCATGGCGTGGCATAGCGCCGGTACCTACCGCACCGGTGACGGCCGCGGCGGCGGCGGCCGGGGCCAGCAGCGTTTCTCCCCGCTCAACAGCTGGCCGGACAACGTTAGCCTAGATAAGGCGCGCCGCCTGCTCTGGCCGATCAAGCAGAAATATGGCCGGAAGATCTCCTGGGCCGACTTGATGATCCTCACGGGGAACGTTGCATTGGAGACGATGGGATTCAAAACGTTCGGCTTCGGCGGCGGTCGCGCGGACGTCTGGGAGCCGGATCAGGACGTCTATTGGGGGTCGGAGCACAAGTGGCTCGACGACAAACGTTACACCGGCGACCGGGACCTTGAAAATCCGCTCGCAGCCGTGCAGATGGGGCTGATTTACGTCAACCCGGAAGGCCCGAACGGCAACCCCGATCCGCTCGCGGCGGCCAAGGATATCCGCGAGACCTTCGCCCGCATGGCGATGAACGACGAGGAGACGGTGGCACTCATCGCCGGCGGCCACACCTTCGGCAAGACGCACGGCGCCGCTCCCGCGTCCCATGTGGGGTCGGAGCCCGAGGCGTCCGGACTCGAAGCGCAGGGCCTGGGTTGGCAGAACAGCTTTGGCTCCGGCAAGGGCGGCGACGCGATCACCAGCGGCCTCGAGGTCACGTGGACCACCACGCCCACGAAGTGGAGCAACAATTTTTTCTGGAATCTGTTCAGCTTCGAATGGGAGCTGACGAAGAGTCCGGCCTGGGCGCAGCAATGGACCCCGAAGCATGGTGCCGGCGCCGGCACCGTGCCGCATGCGCACGACAAGACGAAGCGCATCGCGCCGTCGATGCTCACCACGGACCTCGCCTTGCGCGTCGACCCGGCTTACGAGAAGATTTCGCGGCGCTTCCTGGAGAATCCCGATCAGTTCGCCGACGCGTTTGCTCGGGCGTGGTTCAAACTTACGCACCGCGACATGGGCCCGCGCGCGCGTTACCTTGGGCCGGAGGTTCCGGCCGAGGTGCTCGTCTGGCAGGACCTCATCCCCGCGGTTAATCACCCCCTGATCGATGCGCCGGACATCGCCGCCCTGAAGGGCAAAATTCTGGCGGCCGAGTTGTCCGTCTCGGAACTAGTTTCAACGGCCTGGGCGTCGGCGTCCACGTTCCGTGGCTCCGACAAGCGCGGCGGGGCGAACGGCGCCCGCATCCGCCTGAGCCCGCAGAAATACTGGGAAGTCAACCAGCCGGCCCAGCTGTCCAAGGTGCTCGACACCCTCGAAGGCATCCAGAAGGCGTTCAACCTTGCCCAGGGTTGCGGCAAGAAGGTTTCGCTCGCCGACCTGATCGTCCTGGCCGGTGGTGCCGGCGTCGAGCAGGCGGCGAAAAATGCCGGACACGATGTCACCGTTCCCTTCACCCCGGGCCGCATGGACGCGTCGCAGGAGCAGACTGATGTGGCCTCCTTCGCCGTGCTCGAACCCATCGCGGACGGCTTCCGCAACTACCAAAAGGGCCGCTACCGCATCCCGGCCGAGGCGCTGTTGGTCGACAAGGCGCAACTGCTGACCCTGACCGCGCCCGAGATGACGGTGCTCGTCGGCGGCCTGCGCGTCCTGAAGACCAACTTCGGCGGCAAGGCGCACGGCGTCCTCACGGCGCGGCCGGAGGCGCTGACGAATGACTTCTTCGTGAACCTGCTCGACATGGGAACGGAGTGGAAACCGGCTGCGCCCGACTCCAGTACGTTCGAAGGCCGCGACCGCAGGACGGGGCAGGTCAAATGGACCGGCACGCGGGCCGACCTGGTCTTCGGTGCCGACGCGCGGCTCCGCGCCGTGGCGGAAGTCTACGGCAGTTCGGACGCGCAGGGGAAGTTCCTCCACGACTTTGTCGCCGCCTGGAACAAGGTGATGAACCTAGATCGCTTCGACCGGGCTTAAGCGCGGATGCAGGGCTGGGCCCGGAGTTCGGGCTCGGCGGGCCGGAAGCGGGCCGGCGAAGATTTGGCTTTATTCATATTCTTATTTAGGTATATGAATGCGGGATGGATTTAGTGGAGATCTACGAATGCCTGTGCGACCGGACGCGGTTGCGCCTGCTCCATGTGCTGGCGCAGGGACCGGTGTGCGTGTGCCATTTTCAGGAAGTGCTGGACGAACCGCAGGTGAAGATCTCCAAGCATCTCGCGTATCTGCGCGCGCGCGGGCTGGTGGAATGCGAGCGGCAGGGAAACTGGGTGGTCTACGCACTGCCGTCGAAGCCCTCGCGGGAGCTGAAGGCGAACCTGGCATGCCTGCAGGACTGCGTGCAGGAACATCCGGTGTTCAAGCGCGATCTCGCTCGGCTGAAGAAGATCGAGCCGGCGTGCGCGTGGGTGCGCGCAGGCGAGCCGGAGAAGGCGCCGGGGCAATACCGTTGCGGTTGCTAGGGCGGCTGAAAATTTATGAACGAAGAAACCGATTCCACCTGTGAAACCTCCGGCGGCACCTGCGGGTGCGCGACGCCGGCGCCAGAATTGCCGGCGATGACCGTCACGGCCCTGCGGACCGCCCTGGCGGCGGCGCCGGCTTTGCCGCTCATGGTGCTCTGGCCGGACGGCGATCCGATCGAGGCGCACTTCCACGTGACGGAGGTTGGGCGCGTGCAGAAGGATTTTGTGGATTGTGGCGGGACGGTGCGCCGCACCGTGACGTGCCTCTTGCAGACGTGGGTCGGCGACGATGTGGATCACCGGATTACGGCCGGGAAGTTGTTGAAGGCGTTTGACCATGGCGCGGCGGTGCTCGGCGCGGAGGATCTGCCCGTGGAACTCGAGTATGAGGCGTGCAACGTGATCCAGTTCAAGGTGGTCGCGGTCGAGCGCGAGGCAGACCGGTTCGTGGTGCGGCTGGCCAGCAAGCACACCGATTGTCTGGCGCGGGACGTTTGCGTGCCGTCGGCGCGGGCGGGCGCCGCGGGCGCGGGCTGCTGTTAATTTCTTCGCCCTTCGCATGAGCACCATTGCCGCCAACAAACCCATCATACTCGTGCTTTGCACGGGCAACTCGTGTCGCAGCCACCTCGCCGAGGGCCTGCTGCGCGCCGCCGCGGGCGATCTGTTCGAGGTGGCGAGCACGGGCTCCAAGCCCGCGGGCTACGTCCATCCGCTGGCGATCGAGGTGATGAAGGAGATCGGCATCGATATCTCCGGCCACCGTTCCAAGCACTTGAGCGAGTTTCTCAATCGGGACGTGGAGACGGTGATCACGGTGTGCGGGAATGCGGACCAGGCGTGTCCGGTTTTCCCCGGGCAGGTGAACCGCCACCACTGGCCCTTTGACGATCCAGCGCATGCGACCGGCACCGAGGGGAAAAAATTGGCGGTGTTTCGCCGCGTGCGGAATGAGATCTGGCGGACGTTCACGGCCTATGCCGACGGGCGGCGCGATGCGTTGAAGGCCAGGGCCGCGCGATGAACGCGGACAAGCCCTCGGTTCTCGACCGGCTCTCGTTCCTTGACCGTTATCTCACCGGCTGGATTTTTCTTGCGATGGCGGCGGGCGTGCTGGCCGGTCGGTTTCTGCCGGCGCTGCCTAGGTTGCTGACGGCCTGGAGCGTCGGCACGACCTCGGTCCCGATCGCCGCGGGACTGATCCTGATGATGTACCCGCCGCTCGCGAAGGTGCGCTACGAGGAGCTGCCCGATGTGTTCCGCGACAAGAAAGTGCTCGTGCTGGCCCTCGTGCAAAACTGGCTCGTGGGACCGGTGCTGATGTTTGCGCTCGCGGTGATCTTCCTCCGTCACCAACCCGAGTATTTTGCGGGGCTCGTCCTGATCGGTCTCGCGCGGTGCATCGCGATGGTGATCGTGTGGAACGACCTCGCAGGCGGCAGTCGCGAATATTGCGCGGGGCTCGTGGCGGCGAACGCGCTTTTCCAGGTCTTGTTTTTCGCCCCGCTGGCGTGGCTGTTTTTGAAGGTGCTGCCGCCGCTCGTCGGCGTCGACCTCGGCCAGCTCGACCTGTCAGGTGTGACGATCGGGGCGGTAGCGAAGAGCGTTTTCATTTACCTGGGAATCCCCTTCCTCGGCGGGCTGGTGTCGCGGTTTGGACTGCGACGGGGCGGGCGGGTGGATTGGTATGATAATAAATTCCTGCCGCTGATCAGCCCGATCACGCTCGTGGCACTGCTGTTTACGATCGTGGTGATGTTCAGCTTGAAGGGCGATACGGTGCTGCGAATTCCGCTCGACGTGCTGCGGGTGGCGCTGCCGTTGGTGGTCTATTTTGCGATCATGTTTGGTGCGACGTTCTGGATGAGCGTCCGGGCCGGAACCGACTATGCGCGGGCGGCCACCCTGGCGTTCACGGCGTCGGGCAACAATTTCGAGCTGGCGATCGCGGTGGCGGTCGGGGTGTTCGGCATCGCGTCGGGCGCGGCGTTTGCCGCCGTGATCGGGCCGCTGGTGGAGGTGCCGGCGCTGATCGCGCTCGTGACGGTGGCGCTGCGCTGGCGCGCCCGGGTGGAACGCGCGACCCGTTGAACCGAGCCCCGGGGCGGCGGGCCCAAGGAAATTTTCCGTTGCGATGCGGGGGAGGAGCCGTTGCGTTCTGCCCTTCCCATGAAACTGGAGATTCCGCCGGGCGACTTCGCCGGTTACATTTTTGACCTCGACGGCACGCTCGTTGACACGATGCCGCTGCACTATCGGGCGTGGGACGAGGCGATGCGCAAAGTCGGCCTGCACTGCACGTTGGACGAGGAGTTGTTCTATTCGCTGGGGGGCGTGCCGACGCTGCGGGTGGCCGATTTGATCGCGCAGCATTATGGGCTCACGATCGATGCGCCCGCGGTTTTCGATCACAAGGAGGCGCTGTTCGTCGAATTGCAGAAGGATGCGAAGCTGATCGAGCCGGTGGTGGAGTTTACCCGGCGGGTGGCGCTGACGCATCCCGTGTCGGTGGCGTCGGGTGGACCGCGGGTGATCGTGCGCGGGATGCTGGAGCTGACCGGCTTGGTGCGGATCTTTCCCTTCGAGCGTGTGGTCACCCCGGAGGATGTGATCCACGGTAAGCCGGCCCCGGACATGTTCTTGCTCGCTGCGGAGCGGATGGGCGTGCCCCCCGGGCGGTGCCTGGTGTTCGAGGATGCGGAGCCGGGGATGCGCGCCGCCGAGGCTGCGGGGATGCCGTGGGTCCGCGTGCCAAGCCGGAAGAAATCGGGCAACCGAATCGGACGGACAAACCCCTCAAGCTGAGGCACCGCACCGGTGCCTGCGTTCACCGCGCCATGTTGAAACTGGCGCTGACCTCGAAGACAGCGTTCACGATCGCAAAGGCGATGAAGCCGACAAAAAAGAACACGGTCATCAGCACGCCGCTCGCGATCACCTTGGTGAACATGTTGAGCTGGCTGGAAATCAGCTTTTGGTAAGCGGCGGCGATCTGCTTCAGGCTCGGCACCACGTTGCCGGTGTTTTCGCCCACGGCGAGGCGGTCGAGCACGAGGTCGGGGAAGCAGGCCGTGCGGGTGAGCGCGACCGACAGGGCCTCGCCCTCGAGCACGCGAGCCGTCGCGGTGTTGAAGGCGGCGCGGTGCACGCGGTTGTCGATTTGATTCTCGGTCATCCGCAGCGCCTCGGCCGCGGTGATCCCGTTTTCCAGCAGAACCGAGAGCGTCTGGCTGAACGCCAGCACGGTGCGGGCGACCGCGAACGGGCCGAGCAACGGAAGCCGGAGCATCCAGGCGTCGGTCGCGGTGCGGCCCGCGTCGGTCGCTCGCCAGCGCCAGAACGAAATCGCGGCGAAGACAAGACCGATCACAACGAAGAGCCCATAGTGGATCGCGAACTCGGACATCGCGATCAGGATCTTGGTCGACACCGGCATCTTGCCACCGAGCGACCCGAGCAGGCTTTGGAGGCGCGGCAGGAGGAAGGTGAGGAAGAAGATAATCACGCCGCCGGCGACGAATACCATGAAGACGGGATAGGCCAGGGCGAGGAGGAGCTGGCGGCGCAGTTCCCGCTGTTCCGTGAGATGTGCGATCAGCCGGGCGACGGTGTCGTTGAGGGAACCCGTCGCCTCGCCGGCCTGGACGAGGTTGGTGATCGAGGGATCGAACACCTGGGGAAAATTCGCCATCGCGCGGGAGAGCGGCACGCCTTCGCTGATTTGCTCCCAGAGACCGGCACAGAGGGTGCGCAGGCGGGGTTCCTTGATACGCACGGAGAGCAGGCGGACCGCTTCGCCCGCGGACAAACCGCTCGTCAGCAGATCGTGGAGCGACTCGAGAAAGGAGAGGCATTCTTCGCGACGGGGCGCCGCGGCGGCTGGGCCGCGGGTGGAAATCGCGGCGGGTGCCCCCTTCGCCTCCGGTGGTTTGCGGCCCGGTTTGCCGGCGGCGACGATCTCGCTCACGGCGGCAACCTGCAGGCCCCGCGCCGAGAGGAGCCGCAGCGCGTCCCGGCGGCTCGGGGCGTCGAGCTCGGCCGTCAGCGTTTGGCCGGCGCGGTCGCGCGCGGTGTAGGCAAAACGGGCCATGCGCTATTTTTCGGTCACCGTGATGACACGCAGCACCTCGTCGAAGCTCGTGTAGCCGGCCTTCACTTTTTCCCAGCCGCTCTGGCCGAGGGTGCGCATCCCGTGTTTGCGCGCGCAGTCGGCCAGGGTGCGGGTGCTCTCGCGCTTGAGTACGAGTTCGTGCATCTCGTCGTTGAGTCGGAAAATTTCGAAGATGCCGATGCGGCCGCGATAGCCGGTGCCGCGGCACCGGTCGCAGCCGACGGGCGATTTCAGCAGCTCGATGCCCTCGGCCTCCTCGGCGTGGCACCCGAGAATCGCGAGGGTTTCCTGCAGCTTGACCCGGGCGATCGGCGCCGGTTTGGAGCACTCCGGGCACAGCCGGCGGACGAGCCGCTGGGCGATGACGAGCTCGATCGCGGACGCGACGAGAAACGGCTCGATGCCCATGTCGACCAGCCGGGTGATCGCACCGGGTGCATCGTTGGTATGCAGGGTGGAGAACACCAGATGGCCGGTGAGCGAAGCCCGGATGGCGATCTCCGCCGTGTCCTTGTCGCGGATTTCGCCGACCATGATCACGTCGGGATCCTGGCGCAGCACGTGGCGCAGCGCGTCGGCAAACGTCAGGCCGATCTCGGGACGCACCTGCATCTGGTTCACCCCGGGCACCTCGTATTCGATCGGATCCTCGATCGTGATGATGCGGAGATCGGTCGAATTGATTTTGCGGAGAAAGGCGTTGAGCGAGGTCGACTTGCCGGAACCCGTGGGGCCGGTGACGAGGATGATGCCGTGCGGGTAATCGAGGATGCTGGTGATCTGTGACTGCTCCTCGGCGCTCATGCCCAGCCGGTCCATCGTGTAGGCTTCCTTCTTCTGGTTGAGCAGGCGAAGCGAAATCGACTCGGCGTAGATCGTCGGCACCGTCGATACGCGGATGTCGAGCACGATGCCGTTGGCCTTGAAATTGATGCGGCCGTCCTGCGGCAGGCGCTTCTCGGAGATGTTCATCCGCGCCATGATTTTCAACCGGGAGATGATGGCGTCCTGAAAGCGCAGGAGATTTTCCGGCACCGGCACGGGCACGAGCAGGCCGTCGACGCGGTACCGGATGCGCAGCTGGCCTTCCTGCGGCTCGAAATGAATATCGGTCGCCTGGTCCTCGATCGCCTGCGAAATGACGTCCGTGACGAAGCGCACCACCGCCGCATCCTCGTCGACGACTTCCTCGGCTTCCTTCTGCGCCGCGGGGGCGACGTAGCTGTCGTCGCCGTCCTCTAGGGAACCCGAGCCGACGCCGAAATTTTCAATGATGAGCTGGTGCACTCGTTCGGGCACGGCCAGGTGCCAGACTAGCGGCCGGGGGCTGAACGTCCGCAACCAGTCCGTCATGGTATCGTCCGGCAGCCAGGCGGTGGCCAGGTGCAATGGCACGGAAGACAGAGGACGGGCGACCGAGGACGAATCTTCGGAGCCATCCTCCGTCTTCTGTCCTCCGTCCTCCGTAACATAGCGGATCGGGATGATCTGGTATTCGTGGACGATGCGCGCCGGCAGCAGCCCGCGCGCGTCGGGATCCGTTTCGAGATTGCTGGCGACATCCAGTCCCGCGGCCAGGGCCAGCTTCGCGAGCACTTCCGGCTCGGGGCGGGCGAGTGCCCCGGCGAGCGTCTCCAGCCGTTTTTCGCGCGGGGCTTCGAGAATAGCCTGACGCTGCTCGTCGGTGAGAAGCGCCGCGAGCGACGCGGGCAAGGTTTCCTGATCAAGCGTGGTCATGGCGCGGACGCGTCGCAGTCGGAAAAATCGGAGGTGGTTCCAGGCGCAGCAATCGCGGCGGCGCGGTCTGACGGGCGCGTGTCCAGGACGAAGGCGCTCACTTCGGCAGAATCCGGTCGAGGACCGACGGTGGCGCCGGCTGATAGTTCGGGTCGAGCTGCAGCTTGATTTCGTCGCGCGTCGGCAGTTGGTCGACCTTGCGCATGGTTTCGGCGTTATCCTTCGCCGGATTGTTGGTCAGAATCTGCGGTCGCAGGAAAAAGATAAGCTCCTGATGATACCGGTCCTTCTTGCGGGTGCCGAGCAGGTCGCCGATGAACGGGATCGGCCCGAGCCGGTTGCTTTGCTTGGAGTCGATTTTCTTGCGGAAGCCGGCGAGCACGATGATTTCGCCGTCCCGGGCGGTGATGTAATTTTCGGTCTTCCGCGTGCCGATGACGTATTGCGTGTTGTTGTCGACCGTGACGGTGTCGATGACGTCGGTGAGCTCCTGAAGCAGGTCGAGCTGCACCGACCCGTCGTTGCCGATGAACGGCGTGACGGTCAGAGTCGTGCCGATCTGCTGCTGCTGGATTTGCGAACTGGTGGTGGCGCCGGTCGCGGCGCCCGGGATGGTCGTGGTGCCGGTGATGATGGGCCGGGTTTCGCCGTCGTTGATGATCGCCTTCTTGCCGTGGCTCGTGGTCACGGCGGGCACGGTGAGAATGGTGGTGTTGTTCCTCCGCTTCGTGGTGCCGAGCGCGATGGTGCCGGCCAGATCCCACGACCCGGAAAGTCCGGGGCGGGTGATCGCCGCAAAACCGGAACCGGCGGAGCCGGCCACGGAGATGCCGGAGGCGGCCCCCGAGAACCCAATCAACTTGTCGCCGGCGATCTGCAGACCGAGCTGGCTGATGCCGGAGTCGTGGTTGTCGTCGAGGGTGACCTCCGCGATGACCACCTCGATGCGTACCTGGGCGAGCACGATGTCGAGTTTCTGGATGAGTGCGGTGATGAGGCGAAGATCGTCGGTGGTGCCGGAGACGACGACGGAGTTGGAGCGTTCGTCCGGGGCCACGGTCATGAGCGGGCTAAATTCGTTCGAGCCGCTGCCGAAGCCCTCCAGCGCGGCGCTGACGGCCGCGTTGTTGACCGCGGCAGCGGGCGGGGCGCCGGCAAGCTGGACAGGTTGGGCGGCGCCCGCGCCGGGGCGAACCGATTGTGCATTTTGTCGCTGGGCCGCCTGCGTCTGGCCGGTGATGACGCGGGTGAGCACACTCACGAGATCGGCGGCCTTGGCGTGATTGAGGTAGATGACGTCGTTACGCGTGTTGGGGTCGGCGCGGACGTCGAGCTTCTCGATGAGCTCGTCGAAGATCGGGTATTGGCGCGGATCGGTGACGAGCACGATCTGGTTGGTGCGGTCGTCGGCCTGGTAGCTCGTCGCCGTGCCGAGCTGGGTCTGGAGGGTGCCCTGGAGGATCGTGCGGATTTTTTGCACGAGGTCGCTCGCCTTGGCGCCGTTCCGCAGCTGGTAGAACTTCGGCTTCATCCCCGCCGTCATCGGGCGATCGAGCTTTTGGAGCAGCAGTTCGATGCGCTGCAGGTTGGCGACGCTGTCGGTGACCATCATCGCGTTCGCGTTTTGCAACGGAATGATGGGCGAGTTGACGCTGGGGTTGAGAATTTGACTGATGAGTTGCTGGATTTCCGCGACGCGCAGGAACTCGAGCTGGAAAATCTTGGTGGCGATCTTGCCGCTGGCCGGTTGATCGAACGCCGACCCAGAGATCATTTCCGGAGCCGTGCGGGCCGTCATCGGCAGTTGGGTGATGACGAGAAAGCGTTCGCCCAGCTTGGTGACCCCCAGGTTGTTCAGGGCGAGCACGGTCTCGATGGCCAGGATCGCCTGCGACTTCGGCACGGGCTTGTCGATATCGATGTTGTAGGTGGTGGTCGGGAGTTGGGCGGGGCGCAGGACGGTTCGCCCCGTGTACATCTTGAGGGCCGTCAGGATTGTATCGAGGTCGGCGTCCGGCAGCTTGATTTGGACGAGCTGATCGTCATCCGCCGCGCCGGCCGCCGGAGCCGCGGGGTTGGGAACGGCGGCGCCCGGCTGCTGGGCAACGAGATCCAGGGCGACGAGGGACAAAACGGCGGCCAGGCGCAGGCGGACAAAACGCAGAGTCATGCAGGAAATTCGGAAAAGTTGCGGCAGGGGCCGGGGACGGAGAAGAGAAGCCAAAGCTGGAAGCTTGTAAACGGTGTTGTGTGGCCTGATGAGACGGCATTTTTGGCAAAAAGTTTCCTGCCAGAATGGGTTGGAGCCGGGAGGGTTGGCGGGATTTGCCCTTGCCCGATCCGGCTGCGGGGCCAACGCTTCCGCACCGCGATGCCGAACAGCTTGGGAAAACTTTTTACCGTCACTACTTGGGGCGAGAGCCACGGCCCGGCCGTGGGCGTTGTCATCGACGGGTGTCCGCCGGGATTGCCGCTGGCGGTGGAGGATATCCAGGGCGAACTCGATCGCCGCCGGCCGGGGCAAAGCGACATTGTCACCCCGCGTAAAGAAGAGGACCGAGTAGAAATCTTGTCCGGCGTTTTCGAAGGCCGGACGACGGGCACGCCGATTTCGCTGTTGGTACGCAATGCCGATCAGCGGCCGGGCGCCTACGACGAGATGCGGGAAAAATTCCGCCCCTCGCACGCCGATTACACCTATCAGGCGAAGTTCGGCCTGCGGGACCACCGGGGTGGCGGCCGGAGTTCGGCGCGCGAAACGGTCGGGCGGGTCGCCGCGGGCGCGATCGCCCGGAAGATCCTGGCACTGGGCGGCCAGGCGCAGTTTGCGGCTCCGGTGGAGATCCGGGCCTGGCTGACGCAGGTGCACGATATCGTGATGCCGGACGCCGCCACGAATAACTTTCCCACTCTGGCCGAGGTGGAGGCGACGCCGGTCCGCTGTCCGCATGCGGCGACGGCGGAAAAAATGATCGAGCGCATCAAGGCCGTGCGCGCCGAGGGCGACTCGGTGGGCGGCGTGATCGAGTGCCGCGTGCGTGGCGTGCCGCCGGGGTTGGGCGAGCCGGTGTTCGACCGGCTCGAAGCCGATCTGGCGAAAGCGATGCTGTCGCTGCCGGCGACCAAGGGTTTTGAAATCGGCAGTGGTTTCGCCGGAGCGAGCCGGCGCGGGAGCGAGCACAACGATGCGTTCGAATCCCGCGACGGCCGGATCCGCACCGTGACGAATCGCTCGGGCGGCACACAGGGCGGCATCAGCAACGGCGAGGAGATCATGTTCCGCGTGGCCTTCAAGCCGACGGCGACGATCCTGCAGCCGCAGAAAACGGTCGACGTGCAGGGACGGGAGACGGAATTGACCGGTCGCGGACGGCACGATCCGTGCGTGGTGCCGCGGGCGGTGCCCATCGTGGAAGCTATGGTCGCGCTCGTGCTGGTCGACCACTGGCTGCGGCAGCACGCGCAGTGCGGGACTTTCAAATTCCAAAAGGAATGAACCGCGGGGCTGGAATGCGGTCGTTCCCGGCCGGCATTCGGTCCCGTTCTTCATCCGGTTAACATGGCTGCGCAAAAACCACTCGTTTATCTCATGCTTGGCACCAGCGGCGCGGGGCGGCGCGAGGTCATGGCGGATTTGATCGAAGGCGCGTTCGATGAGAGTGAGCGCACGGTGGTGCTGCTGGCCGACGACGAGGCGGCGCACGAGGCCGATGCGCGGCTGCCGGCAATCACCCGCTGGGCATGGCGCGACGACACGATCGCCGCCGAATTGCCACACGAAGCCACGCGGGTGTTTTTCGTGGCGAGCGGCCGGCGCAATCCAGTCGAGCAAATCGAAGTCTTCAAAACCTGGCTGGAGGCGCAGGGGAGCGAACTCGCCCGCGTTCTCTGTGTGGTCGACTGCCGGCTGGCCTCCAAGCACCCGGAGCTGCTCCCGTGGTTCGAAGCGTGCGTGCATTTTGCGGATGTGGTGCTGCTCAACCGCCGCGAGGGCGTGGAAAACAAATGGGTCAGCGGGTTTCTCGGGCATTTCGAAAAGCTGCATTACCCCTGTCTTTTCGAAATGGTGAAGGCGGGCCGGTTGCGGAATCCCGCGCTGGTGCTGGAGCCGCAGGCCCGTCGGATGACCCATGTGTTCGACGAGGAGCAGGAATGGATCTTTACCGACAGCAGCGGCGAGCAGATCGACGAGCAGGAGGAAAGCGAGGGAGAGGAGGAGGTCGTAGCCTCACTGGAGGAGGAACCCTACTTTGTGCGGGATGCCGCGGGCCGGCGGCTGAAAAAGGTGCCCGACATCGCGAAATTCCTCTGAGGGTCAGGGACGGCGCGTGAAGTGCGCCCGGAATTCCGCGGAGCCCATCACGCGAAAAATGTGCAGCCCGAGTTGCTGGCGCGGCAGATAGAGCAGGCTGCACGGATAGCTCAGGATGCGGCCCAGAGGGTGGCCGAACCATACCAGCGTGCCGGTGAGCCCATACGTGGCCGCGATGCCGGCGCTCGCGATGAACAGACGGGGACCGAGTTCGACCGGCAGCCGGCTTACGATCGCGTAGACTAGGAGGACGGAGACCAGGATGGTGCCACCAACGAGCCAGTGCGTGCGGGCCACCCATGCGACACAGTCCGGCGGCCGTTGGCCTGGGGGAACCATGGAGAAAATGCGGCCGGGATAAGCGCGACGGGATCGAAGCGGCGGCGAAGCCGCGCCAGTCTTATTTGACGGCGGCGACCGCAGCGACAAACGCCTTCGCCTTGGCCGTGATCGCGGCCCAATTCTTTTCCTTGAATGCCTTGCCGTCCACCAGGGAACTGCCGGCCGCAGTCGCCAAGGCGCCGGCTTTCAGGAATTCGCCGACATTGGTTTCGTTGACGCCGCCGGTCGGCACCATCTCGACGTGGGGTAGGGGGCCCTTGAGCGATTTGATGTAGTTGGGACCGAAAAATTCGGCGGGAAAAATCTTCGCGGCGTCGGCGCCGGCTTCCCACACGGCAATGACCTCGGTCGGCGTGAAGGCGCCGCAGAAAATCGGCACGCTATAACGCTGGCACATCGCGACGACGTCGAGCCGGGCGCCGGGGGTGACGATGAACTTTGCGCCCGCGAGGATGCCGGCGCGGGCGGTCTCCGCATCGAGCACGGTGCCGAGGCCGAACAGGAAATCGGGCAGTTCGGCGGTCGCCTTCTCCAGCATGCGGATGGCCCCGGGCGTGGTCATGGTGAGTTCGATGCTGGTGAGACCGCCGGCGGCGAGCGCCCGGGCGCAATCGAGCAGTCCGTCGGGCGAGTCGGCGCGAATCAGCGCGATCACCTTCTCCGCTTTGATCTTTGAGAGGACGGCGTCTTTTTTCATGGAAGCCGCCACTGTGGCGTCTGCTTTCACGGAGGGAAATCAATTTCCGGCGCCCGTGTGTTCCCGGGGCTTGGCCGGACACCTTCGTCCGCCCGTCGCCGTCGGTCCTCGCCTCCCCGGGCGTCGCGCGGGTGCACGCTGAAGGTCATCGCGTAGTCGAGATTGAACACGAAGCCGTGCGCCGGATAAAAGTTGAGGTAGTATTTCGGCAGACTGGCGATGAGTTCATCGGTCAGCTTCAAATCCCCAAAGGGAATCGAGACCAGTTCGCCGTCGATACTTTGGGTCCTGGCGCCCGGGCGCAGCGGGTAATTGGAAAACGTGAGATTCGGCGCGTGAATGATCCGGATGTTCGTCGTGTTCTGGTGGAGGGCGACGCCGCGACCCACGGGGACCGTGGCGCGAAATTCCGGATGGTTGGTCAGGCAGTGGTAACACTCCCGGTAGTTCTCCATGGAAATTTTCCAGTTCGATTTCACCTCGTAGGTGATCGTCCAGGCCACTTTCGCGTTTTCGAAACGGAAGGGCGTCACGGTGGAAGCCCGGCGATGGGCGGAAAGGTTTTGGGCCGGCCCCGGCGCTGCAGTCCGGGAGTTGGCCAAAAAAATACTGTTTTCCGGTCAGCGCCGGAGCATTCCGCATGTGGAATAGAAATCGGAATTTGCCCGACCGCACGAACGGGATCACGGCAAATGGAATGGCGGGGAGGGAGTGAGCAGCCGGCCCGATGCGGGGGAGTGGGCTGACCCCGGGAGATCGGTTGCGAACAGGCCGAAGCGGGCCAGGGCGTGCCTCCCGGCCATCGTCGGCCTGGCCTCGCGCTGCCGGGGCGGAATCGCGTCGAACGGGTTGGGCGTTCGGCGCTTCAGCTTCTGGCCGCTGGTGGGCCTTCCGCGTCTTGGGGCGACCTGATGCCGGCGTGATCTCGCCGGCCGATTCTCGCGTGTGACCGGCTGGAAATGCCGTGACCGAAAAGCGGCATTCTTTTGGACAAATCTCGAGTTGCGGATGCCACCCGGGATCATGAATTTGGGGCATCGCTCCCAACCCCGACCACATCGTGAGCCTCTTGATTCGACGGGATTTGTCATGCATCGTCGCCCGTGGTGCCACCGCATCGGTGCCGATCGCTTTCTTCCCGCCTTCCACGTCAGCTGAGTAACCGCCTGTGCCCGGCTTCAAGACGCACTGCCCGCTCTGGTTCGTTCTCCCTCTCGCCTCATAATGGCCCACCACCGTCGATACTTTTTCTGGGTGATCATGATCGCCCTCGTGGCGGCCGGGGTGGTTTTTGTCCGGCGGCCGGATCAACGCCTGAATTCACCGGGGCCGGCCGCAGGCGGGCGGGCGGTTCTGGCCCCCGGCCGGCCGGAAAAGCTCGGGTTCAATGAATCGATCCAGCCGATCCTCTCGGAGAATTGCTATCAATGCCACGGGCCGGACGCGGCCTCGCGCAAGGGGGAACTCCGGCTCGACCGGGCGGAATTCGCCTTCCTGCCCCGCAAGGGCGGCGTGGCGATCGTGCAGGGCCGGCCGCAGGAAAGCCTGCTGGTCCATCGGATCGAGTCGACGAAGGAGAGCGAAATCATGCCGCCGCCGGAGTCGCACAAGAGCCTCAAGCCCGGACAAATCGCGCTGCTCAAACGGTGGATTGCCGAGGGGGCGGAGTACCAGGAACACTGGGCCTACCTCAAACCGGAGCAAGCCGCGCCGCCGGAGACGCGCAAAAAGGACTGGGCGCAAAATGCCGTCGATCGTTTCATCCTCGCGCGTTTGGAGCACGAGGGGCTGACCCCGTCGCCCGAGGCGGACAGGTATGCGCTCATCCGGCGGGCGACCTTCGATCTCACCGGCCTGCCGCCCACGCCGGAGGAGACCGCGGCGTTTCTGGCCGATACTTCGCCCGGGGCTTACGAGCGGGTGGTGGACCGGCTGCTGGCGAGTCCCCGCTACGGCGAACACCGGGCGCGCTACTGGCTCGATGCGGCGCGCTACAGCGACACGCACGGGCTGCACATCGATAATTTTCGCCTGCAGTGGCCGTATCGCGACTACGTGATCAAGGCGTTCAACGAGAACAAGCGGTTCAATCAATTCGCGGTGGAGCAGATCGCCGGCGACCTGCTGCCGGTGGAGAGTTTCGATCAATTGGTGGCGACCGGATTCAACCGCGCGCACCAAACCACCAGTGAGTCGGGGGAGATCACGGAGGAACTCCAGTTCCACAATGTGACCGACCGGGTGACCACGGTTTCGACCCTTTTCCTCGGGCTCACGTCGGCCTGCGCCTCCTGCCACAACCACAAATTCGATCCGCTTTCACAGAAGGAATTTTATCAGCTGAGCGCCTTCTTCAATAACTCCATGGATCCGCCCTTCGACGATGAGGAGGCGAGTTTTTTTCCAACGCTCAGCCTCCCGCCGCCGGACAAACAGGACGCCGCCCGGGCGATGCTCGAGCAGCGGGCGGTGGTGGAGCGGAAGCTCTTTGCCCGCGCCGCGGAAGCCGGCAAGTTGATCGAGCAATGGCTCGCCTCCGCGGAGGGCCGAAAGCCGGTGCACCCCGTGGCAACGGACAAGCTGGTCGCCCGACTGCGCCTCGACGAAGGGCAGGGCGACACGGTGCACAATTGTGCGCCGGGCGCGGCGCCGCGGGAGTATAAGACCGGGAACCAGGTGCCGTTTTGGGGCGAGCAGTTCAAATTCTGGCCGGTGCTGCGATTGGCGACGACGACGCAGTTGAAGCTGGGCCAGCTGGGCGATTTCGAGGCCACCGATGCCTTTACGGTGTCCGGCTGGTTTCAACCGCGCGTCGGCCGGAGCAAGAAGCAGGGCGCGCTGCTGTCCAAGATGTCCGAGGCGGACAAGAATCGCGGGTGGGATATTTATTGGGACGATGGCACGACGCCGGAGATTCCGAAACTGCAGCGCTACCCCGAGGGCCGCCTCGTGGTGAATCTCATCCACGAGGGAAAGGACAACGCGATCACCGTGCGGGCGTTGCCCCGGATCAGCCGGCTGGAGTGGGCGCACCTGGCGTTCAGTTATGACGGATCGGGCAAGGCGTCGGGCCTACGCCTTTACCTCAATGGCGAGCGGCAGTCGGTCGAAGTCGTCAAGGACGCGCTGTCCGGCAGCATCCGGACTTCCGCTCCGTTGCAATTGGGTCGCCGCGAAAGTGCCGCCGGGGCGTTGCCGGACGACAAGGTGATCAAGGTCGAGCCGCAGGCGTTGCCGGAGACCTCGTATCAGGATATCCGCGTGTATGCCCGCCGGCTGGACGATCGGGAGATCCGGGGGACCATGTATGACGACGTCGTCAGCGAAATCGTCAGCCGGCCGATGGCGGAGTGGACCGAGGACGGGCGAAAGCTGGTGACGGACTTTTTCCTCAAGTACGTCGATGCACCGAGCATCGCATGGCGGGCCGAAAAAGCGGTCCTGGACGAGAAGCTGGCGAGTCTCTCGGCGGGCGGTGTCAAGACGCTGGTGATGTTGGAAAAGGACGCCGTGCCCATGGGGCATGTGCTCGACCGCGGGGTGTATAACCGGATGAAGGAGCGGGTAACGGCGAACGTCCCGCATTTCCTGCCGCCGCTGCCGGCCGGGGCGCCGCGCAACCGCCTTGGGCTGGCGCAGTGGCTGGTCAGCCCGGAAAATCCGCTGGTGGCCCGGGTGACGGTCAATCGCATGTGGCAGGAGATTTTTGGCACGGGCATCGTTTCCACCCTCGGCGATTTTGGCATCGTCGGCGCCCGGCCCAGCCACTTCCGCCTGCTCGACTGGCTGGCCGTGGATTTTCAAGAGAGCGGCTGGGATGTGAAGCGCTTTTATAAACAACTGGTCGTGTCCGCCACCTACCGGCAGTCGGCGGCGGTCACGCCCGCGCTGCTTGAGAAAGATCCGGCCAACCGTCTGCTCGCGCGCGGTCCGCGGTTCCGCCTCGATGCGGAGGCGATCCGGGACAGCGCCCTCGCGGCGGGCGGATTGCTGATCGAACGCATTGGCGGGCCCAGCGTGAACACTTATCAGCCGCCGGGCCTCTGGGAAGTGCTGTCGATGGATCGCAGCAACACCCGGACCCACCAGCGCGACCCCGGCGATGGATTATATCGGCGGAGTCTCTACACCTTTTGGAAGCGTTTTGGCCCGCCGCCGGTGCTGACGACCTTCGATGCGCCGCAGCGCGATGTCTGCGTGGTGCAACGCGAACGAACCAACACGCCGTTGCAGGCGCTCATCACGCTGAACGCGCCCGATTTTCTCGAGGCGGCGCGGCATCTCGCCACTCGCGCCCTGCGCCAGGCGGACAGCAGCGAGGAACAAAAGATCGCCTTCATGGCCGCGGCCGTCCTGACCAGGCCGCTTGCCGCCGCCGACCGCAACGTGTTGCTCGAGACGCTCGGAGCCTTCCGGCGGGATTTTACGGAAAAGGAAGCGCGCGAATTTCTGGCGGTGGGCGCCAGTCCGGTGGATGGGGCGCTGCCGGTCACGGAGCAGGCGGCGTGGACCGTGGTCGCGAGCCAGCTGCTCAACACCGACCAGGCTTTCAATAAATAGGAACCATGAGCAGTTTTTTCTGCGACCCGAAACATCCGGACGAGATCCCCGTGCGGTTCGATCCCGTCGTGTCGGCGGGGCTGCGCCGGGAGTATCTCCGGCACGAGACCCGGCGGCAGTTTTTCGGCAAGGTGGCCCGGGGCCTGGGCGGCGCGGCGCTGTCGACCTTGCTCGGCGACTCCCTGCTCGGGGCGATGGCCAACGCCGAGGGCCAGGGCTTGCTGCCGGCGGCCGGCCGGCGGCTGCCGCACATCGCGCCCAAGGCCAAGCGGGCGATCTATCTCGTGATGGCGGGCGGTCCGTCCCAGCTGGACACGTGGGACTACAAGCCGGGTCTGCAGTATAATGTCGATCTGCCGAAATCCCTGCTGGGTGGGGGCGACGCCAACCTGGGCATGGGCTCCCAGCAGGCGCGGTATCCGGTGGCGCCGTCGATCTTCAAGTTCCGGCAACATGGCCGGTCGGGCATCTGGGCCAGCGAACTGCTGCCGTGGACCTCGAAGATCGTCGACGATCTTGCGGTCATCCAGTCGATGCACACCGACTCGGTGAACCACGATCCGGCCATCACCCATTTTCTCACCGGCAACACCATCGCGGGAAAGCCCTCGATGGGGGCGTGGATTTCCTACGGGCTGGGCAGTGCCAATGAAAACCTGCCAACCTTCGTGGTCCTGACCTCGCGACTGCCGGGGGACGACTTTGCCCCCCAGGCGTTGTTTTCCCGGTTGTGGGGCAGCGGTTTCCTGCCGCCGTCCACGGCCGGCGTGGCGCTGCGCTCGGACGGCGGCGATCCCGTGCTGTATATCAAGGATCCGCCGTCGATCAATTCAACCCGCCGCCGGCTGATGCTCGATGGGATTCAGAAACTCAACCAGTCCACCTTTGCCGAGATCGGCGATCCGGAGATTCACGCGCGCATCGAGCAGTACGAGATGGCGTTTCGGATGCAGACCTCGGTGCCCGAGCTGACCGACTTGAGTTCGGAGTCGGCGGAGACCTTCGAACTCTACGGGCCGAAATCGCGGATTCCGGGAACATTCGCGCACAACTGCCTGCTCGCGCGGCGCATGGCGGAGCGCGGGGTCCGTTTTACCCAGATCTTCCACCGTGGCTGGGATTCGCACGACAAGCTGCCCTCGAAGGATTCGCGGCTGTGTGCGGACATCGACCAACCCTGCTATGCGCTGATCACCGATCTGAAACGACGAGGGTTGCTCGACGACACGCTCGTGGTGTGGGGCGGCGAATTCGGCCGCACGGTCTATTGTCAGGGTGCGTTGACGCCGACCGATTACGGGCGCGACCACCATCCCCTTTGCTTCACGATGTGGGCCGCCGGTGGCGGCTTGAAGGCGGGTTTCGTTTACGGCCAGACGGATGATTTTTCCTACAAGGTCGCCCGCGATCCCGTGCACGTGCGCGATCTGCATGCGACGATCCTGCATCAACTCGGCCTGGAGCACGAGCGGCTCACGTTCAAATTCCAAGGGCTGGAGCAGAAACTGACCGGCACGACGCCGGCGAAAGTGATCGACGGTCTGATCGCCTGATCCGGGCGCTGACCGAAAGCCGGTTTTTGGAGCAATCCGGACCGGAGGTTTTTCCAAAGGAGCTGCGCCTGTCGTTCAACTCCGGTCGGTCGCGGCCGAGATGGCACTTTGCTTACGATAGCGCAGCGGAGTTACACCCGTGGCGCGGCGGAACATCACGATGAAGTGCTTGGCCTCCGTGTAGAAAACGCGCTCGGCGACGGCGGCCACGGAGAGGTTGGAATTGCGCAACATCTCCTTGGCCCGTTCGAGTCGCACGCGGGTCAACTCCTGTTTCGGCGAGCGGCCCAGTTGCTCCTTGAAACGGCGAAACAAGGCGCTGCGGGAAACCGGCACCTGGGCGAGCAGTTGCTCGATCCCGATCGCCGCGCCCCGGTGGTCCCGGATCAACCGTGCGGCCTGTTGGACGTGCGGATCGCTCACGGCGGTGACATCCGTCGACTGCCGGATTACGAGCCCCCGCGGTTCGAAAAAGAGCGGCTCCTTCGGCGGCCGCCCGCCTTTCATCTGCCGGTCCAGCAGGGCGGCGGCCTCGTAGCCGATGCGCTCCGGATTGACGTCGATGCTCGAGAGCTGCGGGGAGCAGAGATTGCAGAGGAAGAGATCGTTATCCACGCCGAGGATGGCCACCTCGTCCGGGACGGAGAGCCCCGCGCGCAGGCACGCGTCCAGAACCTGGCGCCCGCAATCGTCGTGGCAGGTCATGATCGCCACCGGCGTCGGCAGGGTCTTGAGCCAGCGGGCGATCTGCCGTTGCTCCTGGTCCCAGGACTTGGCGGGCGACTTGGGATGGGCATAGACGTGACAGCGAAAACCGTGTTCGGCCACGAGATGCTCGAAACGGTCCGAGCGTTCGTTCTGATTGCGATTCTCGCTGCGCGGCGTGCCGTAGAAGGCAAAGTGCCGGAAGCCCCGCGCAAGAAAATGGTCGACGGCCAGCCGCACGACCGCGCGGTTCGAAATGCCCACGAGCGGCACGGCGATATCGTCCAGCGCACCGCGGAGGTCGACGGCCGGCACCTTGGCGCGCAACACCGCGTCGGCCATGCGCCGGTCGTTGATGCGGGCCAGGATTCCGTGCCCCCGCCAGGAGGCGAGCCAGGGCGGCGGGGGAGCGCCCAAGCCGTGCGGTTTGAAATAAAGGGACCACGGGCCGTGCTCCTGCTGGTAGCGGATCACGCCGCGCAGAATCCCCCGCCCGTATTCGCGCGAGGTTTCAACGAGCAGGGCGATCCGGGGTGGGAACATGCCGGATATTCAAGCAGGCTCCTGACCGAAAAACAGTATTGTTTTGGATGATTCCCCGGTTGCGCTGCGAAGCAGCGGAACTCACATTCCACATTCCAGCCACGATCCCGCCGCCCCAATGAATCGTCGTCGCTTTATCACGAACACCGCCCTGACTTTCGGCACGCTGGCCGGTGGCATCGGGGACGACGCGGCGCGGGCGGCGCTGCCGGCAACGACGGAGCCCGGCCGCGGGGCCGGGGCTGGGGAGCTCGTCGACACGCACGTCTATATTTCACGCTGGCCCTATCGGCGGGTGCCGGGGGACGAGACCCCGCAGTTGGTGAAACGATTGAAGGAGTACGGGGTGACGAGCGCGTGGGTGGGCAGCTTCGACGCCCTGCTGCACCGGGACATCGCAGCGGTGAACGTGCGGCTCGTCGCGGAATGTTCGAGTCAGCGCGACGTGCGATTTCTCCCCTTCGGCGCGGTGAATCCAACGCTGCCCGACTGGGAGGAGGACCTGCGACGGTGCCACGAGGTCCATCGCATGCCCGGCATCCGGCTGCATCCCGATTTCCATGCCTACACGCTCAAGGACCCGCGGTTCGAGCGCCTGCTCGACCTGGCCACGCAGCGGCGTTTGGTGGTGCAGATCGGCCTCGGGATGGAGGACACCCGGCAGCAGGGACGTCTACGCGGAGCTGTCGGGATCCGAACCCGTGAACGGTTACGTCGAGATGGCGGTGCGGGAATTGGGGGCGGACCGGATCATCTACGGCGGCGACTCCTATGGCCGCAGTTTTTCGTCCCAGCTCAGCAAGGTCATGGACGCGGCGATCACCGAGGAGCAAAAGCAGATGATCTTCCGGGATAACCTGCGCCGCCTGCTCCGGCCCATCCTCACGGCCAAGGGCATCAAGACGTGAGGGAGCGGTGTTCCGAAGGAGAACGACGATGGGCCGGCCCGTTTGGGGCTGAGACGGCGCGTGCCGGCGGCTTCGTCGCCGCCGCGCGCGATGGCGAAAAACAGCCCTGACCAAAAAACAGAATTTGTTTGGACAAATCCCGGATTGCGGGCGCCGGCCGGGAATTCGATACCCATGCGGACAACCCGGAAACCCCATGAGTGATGAGATCAAGAATCAGAGTGCGGACGTACCGCGCAGGACTGGAAAACAGTCGCGGCGGCATCTTGGTTGCGATCGGCGCATGGCGGATGGGCAACCTGACGATAGCCCTCGACCCGAGCTAAGTCCGCGCGGGCGCCCGATCCGATTTTCTGCGATTGATAAATGAAATAGATACCACGTCCACCCGATGACTCCCTCGCTTTTTTCCATCAGTTACGCCGGCTTCTGGGGCCAGGCGGCCTTGAGCTTGCCCGACTTTATCGCCCGGGCTGGCAAGCTCGGCTACCGCTCCGTGATGATCGCTGGCAAGCGGCCGCACGTTTCGCCGCTGGATGCGACGCCCGAGGCGATCGAGGTCGTCAAGACCGCGCTCAGGAACGCCGGTGTGCGCTGCGATATCGTGGCGGGCTACACCAATCTCGCGAACGCACCCGGGGTGGGCTGCGAGGTTCCCCTCGTGGAATTTCAGATCGCCTACGTCGAATCGCTCGCCCGCATCGCCGCCGGCATCGGTGCGTCGGTGGTTCGGATCTTCACCGCCTATGAAGTCGAGGGGGTCGACCTGCAGGCGCAGTGGCAGCGGGTGGCCGGCACGGTGCGGGAAATGTGCGATCGGGCGGCGGCGCATGGCGTGACCATCGCCATCCAGAATCACCATGACGTGGGGCTGCATACCGATTCGCTGCTCGACCTGCTCGCGGACATCGACCGGCCGAATTGTAAACTGGGCTTCGATGCCTGGTCGCCGGCCCTGCGCGGCGAGGATCTCTACGCGGCCGCCCAAAAGGCGGCGCCCCATGTCGCGATCACCACGAATGCCGATTACGTCCGCGTGCCGCGCTTTCACTACCGGCCGGAGCTGGTGAACTACGAACGGTTGGCACCCGACTGGGTGCGGGCGGTGCCCTTTGGCACGGGCTTCATTGATTACGGCGCCTTTTTCAAGGGCCTGCGCGATGGTGGTTTCAACGGCCTGGCGGTCTATGAAATGTGCTCGCCCCTACGGGGTGGCGGCAAAATCGAGAATCTCGACCATTGCGCCACCACTTACCTGCAATGGCTGCGGGCCCGCCAGCTGGCGGAGTGAACCGACCGGAGCTTCCCATCCGCCTCGCCTGATTCCACGTGCCCTCCTCGCATCCCCTTCTTTCGAAACCCGTGACGGTCAAGCCGACGGACATCCGGGTACGCTCGGCGAGCACGTCCTATACGAATTACACCTTTCGCGCGCCGGTGAAATTCGGCGGCATCGTCCTCACCAAGGTGACGCTGCTGAATGTCGACTGCGAGGTGGAGACGCGCCGCGGCCGGGTGGCCCGTGGTTTCGGTTCGATGCCGCTGTCGAACATGTGGGCGTTTCCTTCCCGCGTGCTCAACTACGACCAGACGCTGGCGGCGATGACCGCGCTGGCCGAACAGTGTGCGCGGATTTGCACGGGCCATCGGGAGTTCGGGCATCCCATCGAACTGGGCCTCGCCCTGGAGGAACAGTTTCTCGCGGCCGCGGCCGAGGTCAGCCGCGAGCTGGCCCTCGCCCAACCGCTGCCCAAGCTGGCGACGCTCGTGACCGGCAGTCCGTTCGACGCGGCGTTGCACGATGCGTTCGGCAAGGCGCTCGGCTTGAACTGCTATCAGACCTACGGACGTGACCTCGTGAATTGCGACTTGGGGGCGCATCTGGGCGCGGACTATGCGGGCGAATGGCCGGACCAGTATCTGCGAAAAACCCCCGAACCGCGCATGCCACTTTATCACCTCGTGGGCGCGCTTGACCCGTTGACGGCCGCCGATGTCGTCCGGCCCGTGGGCGACGGCTTGCCCGAGACCCTGCCGCAGTGGATCGTGCACAACGGTCTCACGCATCTCAAAATCAAACTCAACGGCGACGATGCGGCGTGGGATCTGGAGCGGGTGTTGGCGGTAGATGCCGTGGCCGAGGGAGAAACCCGGCGCCAGCTGCGGACCATCGGCTGGCGCTACTCCCTTGATTTCAACGAGCACTGCGAGAACGAGGACTACCTGATCGAGTTGCTGCGCAAATTTCGGGAGCGCAGCCCCGTCGGTTTCGAACGGGTGCAATATGTGGAACAGCCCACGGCGCGCGACCTCACGGCCGAGCCGCGCATCACCATGCACGAGGCGGCGAAGCTCAAGCCCGTGGTGATTGACGAATCGCTCACCGACCTCGAGAGCCTGCTGCTGGCGCGCGAGCTGGGCTACACCGGCGCCGCTCTCAAGGCCTGCAAGGGCCAGAGCCAGTCCGTCTTGATGGCGGCGGCGGCCCAGAAGCTCGGCCTGTTCCTGTGTGTGCAGGACCTCGGTTGTCCGGGGGCGTCCTTGATTCATTCCGCCGGCCTCGCGGCTCACGTGCCCGGGGTCGCGGCCATCGAATCCAATTCCCGCCAATACTTTCCGGCCGCGAATGCCGTCTGGGAGGATCGCTTCCCCGGTATTTTTCAGGTCCGCGATGGCGCCATGGATACGAGTTGTCTCACCGGTCCCGGACTCGGCGCCGTCTGACGGTCGAAAGCTTTAGCCCCCATCCCCATGATCAGACATCTCCTGTTGTTCGCCGCGCTGGTCCTCGGCGTGAATGCGGCCCCCCTGTGGGCCGCCCAGCCCCGCATCTCGTCTTCATGATCGGCGAGGACGAATATCACACGTGGGAAACCCTGCCCGAGTTTGCGGAAAAGCAGCTCAAGGTTCGCGGCTATCGGGTCACGATCGTTCATGCCGACGCGGCGGATAAGAACAACTTCCCCGGCCTCGTGGCTGCGCTGCGCGAGGCGGACCTGCTGTTCGTGAGTGTGCGCCGGCGCACGCCCCGGAAGGAGCAGCTCGATGCCGTGCGCGCGCATCTGGCCGCAGGCAAGCCGGTCATCGGGATTCGCACCGCCTCGCACGGGTTTGCCGCGTTACCCAAGGAGAAGGTCACCGACCCGAGGCTGGCGGTCTGGCCGGAGTTCGATCCCCAGGTGCTCGGCGGGCACTACACGGGCCACCATCGCTCCGACCCGAAGGTGAAGACCGAGACCAAGGTTTCGGCGGCGCCGGGTGCGGAGGGTCACGCCATCCTGAAAGGTTTTTCCGCCGACCAGCTCGCCAGCACGTCGGTGCTATATATCAACACTCCGCTGGAGAAAACGGCCACGCCGCTGCTGATCGGTACCATTCCGGAAAAAGCGCCGGAACCGGTGGCTTGGACGCATACCTACGGTCCGAAAAAGGCCCGCGTATTTTATACGTCGTTGGGCGGGCCGGAGGATTTCAAGAATCCGGCGTTCCGGCGCCTGGTGGTGAACAGCATCGGCTGGGCGCTGGGTAAATGACGCGCAGCCAGACCAATTTGTATACAAACGACCCACAAAGAATAAACCCCATGAAAATAAAAACTCCCACCCGTTATCTTTTCGGTAACGGCTTATTCCCTCATCGTTGGATGGCGCTCGCCCTCCTTCTTGTCCTCGGATCGGTCGCCCCGTCTCTTGTTGCTCAGGAAAATGTCACGGGACGGGTTTCGAATGCCGCCACCGGCAAGCATCTGGAAGGTGCCCGCGTCGAAATTCAAGGCACGGGCCGGGTGGCGTATACGGACTTTGAAGGCCTTTATCGGTTCACCCAAGTCGCACCCGGAAACATCAATCTGGCGATCTCCTACACCGGGCTGAGTCCCCAGGTCGTCCCGGTCGCGGTGACGGCTGGGGCCGCCAACCGCGGTGACGTCGAACTGACCTCCGATATCTACACCTTGGGCAAGATGGTGGTCGCCGGTGAGCGCGAGGGCAACGCGCTCGCCATCACCCTGCAGCGGCAGTCCGCGGGGGTGAAGAGCGTCATCGCGACCGATGCCTTCGGCAGCCACGGCGTGAACCCGGCCGACCTGGTCGCCCGCTTGCCCGGCGTTTTCGGCGACAACGACGGCAGTGGCATCCGCTACATCCAGATTCGCGGCATGGACAAGAATCTGAACACGACGACCATGGACGGCAACCGGCTCGCGGATGCGGCTTCGGCCGGTGCAACGCGCGAAGTGCAGTTCACCGCCATCAGCGCCGATACGATCGAACGCATCGAGGTGACCAAGTCGCCGACGCCGGAAATGGATGCCGATTCCATCGGTGGAGCCATCAACTTTGTCTCGAAGAGTGCCTTCGACCGGAAGGGCCGGCAACTCAGCGCCCAGGTCGGCGCGATCTATCGCGACCAGGAAGGCATCGATGAATTCCGCCCGAACTATTCGGTTTCCTACGCCGAGGTCTTTGGCGGAAAATTCGGGGTCGCGATCAACTACGGCCACCGGTCGCATCTTTCGCCGATTCCGGCGACGACCCGCAGCTATCAAGACAAGCTGGCCGATCCCGCCTACACCTACATGTTTGGCTTTGAGGATTATCACCTCAAACAGACGCGCTGGGGCGGGGGCATCAAGCTGGACTACAAGCTCAGCGACACCTCGCGCTTCTATTTCAACATCACGCGCAACCGGATGGTCGAGCCGGCCACGCAACACTACACCTATTACACGACGTCTCAGACCATCGCGGCCCGCGATGCGGCGGGCAATTTCACCGGCACCGGAGCGGTTTTCCCGGAGTTCACCAAGACGCTTTCAGAATGGCGCCCGGTCGGGGGCACCAACGTCCAGGCTTATTCAGTCTTCACCTGGAAGCATGTCACGTCGCTGCATCGCGACATCGGGGGAGTGCACAAATTCGGCAGTTGGGGGATCGATTACAACCTCTTCGCTTCCGACGCGACGACCCACTATCCCCATCAGGAGTCAGTGTGGATCCGCGCCTCCGGCATCGGCATCCGCGTTCAGGACACGGACAAGCCCTATTTCCCCGCGGTCACGCAAACGGCGGGCCCCGATATCCTCAATCCAAACAGCTACGCGGAGAACGAGTATAATCTCACCCATTCCAAGGGTAAGGATTCCTATCGCGGGGCGGCGCTTAATTTGAAGAAAACCTTCGAGGGTGTGGCCCCTGCTTGGATCAAGGCCGGTGTCCGCACACGGGAACAAACCCGGGATTTGTTTAACATCCAGCGTCGCTGGAACTACGTCGGTCCCGATGGAGTGATGGGAACCAATGCGGCAACGGGGATCAACGATGACAATCTCGGCCAGTTCCGTAACCCCAATGTCATCATGTGGCACGGGCTACAGAACTATCCCCGGCTGCCCTGGCTGACCTATCCGAACGACGACCTTTGGGTTAAGCCTTTCGATTACACCGGCTACGATGTGGGTGAGGCCCTGCGCAAAACCCCCAATCTGTTCAAGGAAGTCGTGTCGCAACGCGTGGTGACCACCCTGAACAACAAGCAGGATTTCAAGGAGACGATCAACGCGGCCTACATCATGGGCAACGTGGATATCGGCAAGCTGTCCATCTTGGGTGGCGTGCGGGTGGAGGAGACGAAAGTGGAGGGCAATGGCGCCAAGAACGAAGTCACGCCGGCCGAAGCGGCCTTGCGCGCCGCCTTTGTCGGGCCTTTGACCGACGACGAAATCATCCGCCGGAACACGGCGCAATACAGCGGGCGTCAGCACCGGGAGGGCAAATATCGCCAGGTTTTCCCGGGGTTGCATTTCAAGTATGAGCCGATCAATGGCCTGATCGTCCGGGCAAGCTACTCGACGAATATCGGGCGGCCTTCCATCGGTCAGCTGATTCCGCAAACGAGCGTCAACAACATCGCCCGGACCATCTCAACCAGCAATCCGAGCTTGAAGCCGCAACTCGCCAATAACTTCGATTTGGGCTTCGAATACTACTTCGAACCCGCCGGCATGATTTCCGCCGGAGTCTTCCTGAAGGAGATCAAGCAGTTCATCTTCACGCGCAGCGGAAACATCGTTCAAGTTGGAGCCGACAACGGCTTCAATGGCGACTATGTCGGTTATAACCTGAGTTCCCAGCAGAACGGCGGCTACGGCAAGGTCCGGGGCTTCGAGGTCGCCTATCAGCAGCAGTTCACCTTCCTGCCGGGCTTCTGGAAGGGGTTTGGACTCTATGCGAACTACGCCCGCAACGAAACCGAGGGCGATTACGGCGGGACCTTCGTGACCAAGCAGCTGGCCGGGTTCATCCCGGAGACGGCGAACCTGGGCATCTCCTATATCCGCTCCCCCTACAGCCTGCGGTTCCAATTCAGTCACGCGGGGCGGCGTCTCTTGACCTACAACGCCAGCGCCGCACGCCTCCGGTATGACCGGGACCGCGACTCGCTCGACGTCAAGGCCGGCTATGAAATCAACAGGATGTTCTCCCTCTTCCTCGATATCACCAATATCTTCGGGGAACAGGACCGTGCCTACGAATTTGAGGGGGAACGCCGCCAGCTGGGCTACGATACCGGTCCGATGTATAGCGCGGGCGTCAACGCCCGCTTCTAAGCGCGGGCTTCGCGGCGGAAAATGACCGCTTTTATCGAGCCCGCAGGGAAGGGTCCCGGCGGGCTTGTTTTTGAGCACCCGATTCGGAAGCCAGGGGAGTGCTCACCGCCTGCGGGAAAATCGTTAAAACAAAAAACGTCGTGACCGGGGGAAACATCCGATGGCAGTGACTAGGAGGTTCCAGAGTGCGACTTTTCCGGCGTTGCCCGATTTTATGAGCTATCGCATCTGGGACTGCTTTTCCCTGCCCAGTTCGGCGCGTCCCAACGGAACTCTGGAGGTGGCGATCGAAGCCCTGCTGCAGAAGGCCGACCGGTTCGGGATCGAACGGATCAGCCCCTATCTGCACATCGGCATGGGGACGCTCGCGCCGGGCCGGGAGGCGCCCGATGTCGAAGATCCGGCCAGGATCCGGCGTTGCTTCGAACGCTGGCCGGACCGGTTGGTGGGATTTGTTTTTTTGAATCCTCACAACCCCCGGGCGTGCCTCGAAGCCATGGATCGTTGGATCAAGGATGGCCCGATGGCCGGAATCGTTTTTCAGGATGCGCCGCCGGCCGGCCTCGTCAGTTCGCATCCCAATCACGACGCCATTGTCCGGCGGGCGCACGAGTTGGGCGCGGTTATCATGCATTACACTTGGTATTACACCGGGGGAAAAAGAAATGCCTCGGAGTCGACACCGGCGGATCTGGCCGAGTTGGCGCAACGACATCCTGAAATCACCTTTGTCTGCAGCCACGCGGGCGGAGAATGGGAAAAGGGCATCCGCGCCATTTACCGCCATGCCAATATCGTGGCCGAGACCTCGGGATTCGATCCCACGTCCGGATTTGTGGACATGGCGGTGCGGGAACTGGGAGCGGAGCGGGTGATTTATGGCGGGCACCTGCCGTCGCGGAGCATCGGCACCGAATTCGGAAAGGTTCTGGGTGCGAAGCTGACGGAACAGGAGCGTTATCTTGTTTTCGGCGAGAATTTCCGCCGCATACTCAAACCGCTTTTCACGAAACGCGGGCGCTCGCTCGACCGCCTATGATCGCATCCGGCGAAGGCCTTCACTTAACCTGCCACGAATTTTGCCCACGCCACCCATCATGACCACCACCTTGCTTTTTCCACGCATTCGTACCGGTTTCGTCCGGCGCCTCGCCCTGGTCCTGCTCGCGGGTGGATTCGTCCTCTGCACCGGCCGGGGCGCACCCACACCGGCGCCCAAGCGTACGGATCCGTCGCCATGGGCCGCCTGGGTCGAGCCGGACTTTCCTTTCTTCTCCTCGATTCTCGATGCGCGCAAAGCCGGCCCCGGCCTCCCGACGAACAATCTCACCCCGCGCGGTTTGGTCCTCAATCTCGGGCGCGATTGCTGGGTCTGTTTCGACACCGATCTCCTGCGCGTCTCCGCCATCTGGCGCGGCAAGGGCGTGACGGCGATGGAACTTGCGGCCGGTTCCTACCACGATCCCTTCCGCAAGACCCCCGGCGGGCAGTTCCCCGCGCCGGAGCCGGACGGCAAGGTCTGGCTCGCCAACGGCATTTATTCCGGCTGGCAGACCGGCGCGCAACTTTCGCTCGACGATCCCCGTGAACCGGCCCCCAGCCCCGGGGAAGTGGGGCGCGGTCCGATTCCTGAGGCGATGGGACGATTCGAAGCGGTCCGGCTGGTGCGCGACGGCGCGGTCCTCGAATACACCGCCGGAGGCTCCAGGGTGCGCGAGTGGGTCAGCGTGGCGGAGCAATCCGGACAGGCGGTCGTCGAACGGCATTTTCGCGTCGAACCCGCGAGGACTCCGCTGCTGCTGGCGCTCGGCTTCAAGACGGGCGAGACGACGATTGCCCTCGGAGGTTTGAGCGTTCCGGGGGCGGCGGAGCTTTTCGAAGCCCAGGCGGTATCTGCGGTTCGCGTGCCCGCGCATACGGCGCCCGTCGAATTCTCCGTTGCCTTCACCGTTGGCGCGACGGTGCCGGCCGTCACGGCCCGCGCCCTGCCGACAGCTGCGCCAGCCCGTCGCTGGCCGCAGCAGGCTGTCAGCAAGGTCGCGCCTTCCACCGAGAAGGGGGCCTACGTCGTCGATCACGTCGCGCTGCCCGCGGACAACCCGTGGCGCCGGGCGGTGCGCATCGCCGATATTCAATTTCTCAAGGATGGCACCGGCGTGGGTGTGACGGTGGATGGCGACGTGTGGCTCATCCGCGGCCTGCACGAAACGGGCGGCACGGTCCGCTGGAACCGCTTCGCTTCGGGCCTCCACGAACCGATGAGCGTCGCGATTCGCGATGACGAGATTTTCGCTTTCGACCGCAATGGCATCTGGCGCCTCCGGGACACCAACGGGGACGGCGAGGCCGATGTGCACGAACTGTTTTCCAACGCCTTTGCCCAGACCGCGGACATGCGGGAGTTTCCGACACTCATCCGGCTCGCCCCGGGGGGCGAGTTCGTGATCGCCAAGGGCGGGCAGGAGGCGACCACGCTCGGCAAGCACAACGGCAGCGTGCTCCGCATTTCGGCCGACGGCCGCCGGGCCACGCTGCTGGGCTACGGATTTCGCCAGCCGAATATCGGCGTCAACATTCGCACCGGCCTCGTGACCGGCAGCGATCAAGAGGGTCAGTACATTCCCAGCACGCCACTGCACATCCTGCGCGACGGACAGTTCTACGGTTTCCTGAGCGATCTGCGGCCGCGCGAACAGTACCCGGCGCCCATCGCTGAGCCGCTCACCTGGCTGCCCCACGCCGTCAATTCCTCGGCGGAATCGCAGGTCTGGCTGTTCGACGCAAAGATGGGTCCGCTGAACGACGCGTTGATCCACATCGGATTCAACAAGCCCGAAGTCTTCCGCGTGCTGCTCAACGAACGCGGCGCCCGGCTGCAGGCCGCGGTGGTGAGTGTCACGAGCGCCTTCGATTTCACGCCGCTCAACGGCTCGGTGAATCCGGCCGACGGACAATTCTATCTCGCGGGTTTTCAGGTGATCGGGTGGGGGAACTCCATCGACACGCTCGCCGGCCTCGGGCGGGTGCGCTACACGGGTGCGCCGGTCACGCTGCCGCGCGAAGTCGCGGCAATGGACCAGGGCTTCCTGCTGCGGTTCGACGTTGCGCTGGATCCCGCCACGGCGACGGACCCGGCCAACTACTCGCTCGCGATGTGGAACTACCGGCGCACGTATCGCTATGGTTCGCCCCAACTCAAGGCCGACGGCACGCCAGGGCAGGATTGGCTGATGCCGAGCAGCGCTTATCTTTCGCGCGACCGGCGGAGCGTCTTTGTTGGCGTGCCCGGCATGAAGACCGTGATGCAGATGCGCTTTGGCTGGGCTCTCGCGACGGCGGAGGGCATGAAGTTTTCGGAGAACGCCTACCTCACGCCATACGAGTTGACGAAATTCGATCCGCGGGCCGAGGGGTTCGACGAATTCAAGGTGGACTTGACCCCGCGAGCCGCCGTGGCCCAGGCCCGCGGCCCCGTCAGCGTCGAGGAAGGTCGCCGGCTGTCGCAGGTGCTCGGCTGTGTCGCCTGCCACTCGCCCGAGGGCATGGACATCTTTCACGTGGGTCCGACCTGGAAGGGATTGTTCGGCTCGGAGCGCCCCATCGTGACGGGGCCCAAGCAGACGAGGAAGCACCGCGTCGACGAGGCGTATCTGCGCGAGTCGATTCTCGAGCCGTCGGCGAAGGTGGTCTCGGGTTTCGAACGCGGCGAGTATGCGATGCCGAGCTACGCCGGTGTCGTGAACGAGTCGCAGCTCGAATCGCTCGTGCTGTATATCAAGAGTCTCCGGTGATGCGGGCTGAACCCCGGATGGAGAGTGGCGGTTTACGCTAGCTGGCCGAAGGCTGTTGAGTCGATATCCATGACATCACAATCGAAGTCACCGCGTATTTTGTCCACGGGTCGCGCTGCCGACGGGCGAACGCTCCCGGGTTGGCGACGAGCCGCAGGGGTGCTGGCAGCATTGACCGGGCTGTCGGTGGCGGCATCGCTTCGCGCCCAACCGCCGGGTGGATTTACGCCGGAGGAGTCGTTGCAACGCATGACCGTGGCCGAGGGGCTTGAGGTCCAGTTGGTCGCCGCCGAGCCCAACGTGCGGCAGCCGATCACGGTGAGTTTCGATGAACGTGGGCGCATGTGGGTGATTGAATACCTGCAGTATCCCAAGCCGGCGGGGTTGAACGTAGTAAAGGCCGACGAGTATCTGCGCCTCACGTACGACCGGGTGCCGGAACCGCCGCCGCGCGGACCGAAGGGCGCGGACAATATCCTGATTTTTGACCGGCCGGACGCGAATGGCCGCATGCAGGAGGTCAAAAAATTTGTCGGCGGCCTCAACCTCGCGGCGGGCATGGCCCTAGGCTACGACGGCGTGTTCGTGATGCAGCCGCCCTACCTGCTCTACTACGCGGACAAGAATCACGACGATGTGCCGGATGGTCCGCCGGAGGTGCTCTTGTCCGGCTTCGGCCTCGAGGATGCGCACGCGCTGGCGAACTCGCTGCAGTTCGGGCCGGATGGCTGGCTCTACGGGGCACAGGGGAGCACGGTGAAATCGAACGTCAAGGGCGTGGCGTTCGAGCAGGGCATCTGGCGCTACAATGTCCGATCAAAGGCATTTGAGCTTTTCGCCGAGGGCGGGGGCAACACGTGGGGGCTCGATTTCGATGCGCATGGCAACGCGATCGCGGGGACCAATTACCTCGAGGTCGCGCTGCATCAGGTGCAGGGCGCCTACTACGTCAAAATTTTCGGCAAGCACGGCGAGCTGCACAACCCGTACGCCTTCGGTTATTTCAATCACATCCCGGTCGACAAGTTCATGGGCGGGCACCTTACCACCGGCGGAATCGTTTATCAGGGCGGGGCGCTGCCGGAGCGATTCAACGGCGCCTACATCGCCGGCAATCCTCTCACCAACACGCTATTTTGGCACGCGTTCGAGCGCGATCGTTCGAGCTTCAAGCTGAAGTACGGCGGGGAATTTCTCGCCGGTAACGACACGTGGTTTCGGCCGATCGACTGCCTGACCGGACCCGACGGTGCGGTGTTCGTGCTCGATTGGTACGACAAGCGGATCGTCGACGTCGATCCACGCGACAACTGGGACAAGACCAACGGTCGCATCTACAAAGTGCAGTCGGCGGGGGCGAAGCCGATCGCACCCTTCGACCTGGGCCGCAAATCCTCGGCCGAACTGGTGGCGCTGCTGGGCGACAAGAACGAATGGTTCAGCCAGATGGCCCGGCAACTTCTGGCGGAGCGTCGGGACTCCAGCATGTTTGCCGCGCTCCGCGACGGCATCGTCGACCATTCGGGTCGAAAGGCGCTGGAATCGCTGTGGGCACTTTATGGCAGTGGCGGATTCGACGAGGCGGTGGCACTGAAGGCGCTGGATCATCCCAATGAGGATGTGCGCGCGTGGACGGTCCGTCTCTTGGGTGACGCGAACGGCGTTTCCGCCGCCGTCGCGCAGCGTCTCGCGCGACTCGCCCAGTCCGAACCCAGCCCGGTTGTGCGCAATCAAATGGCCTGCACCGCCAAGCGCCTGCCCGGGAGTGTGGCGCTGCCCGTGGTGCGGGGCCTGTTGCACCGGGATGAGGACATCCGCGATCCGCAGATCCCGCTGCTGCTCTGGTGGGCGGTCGAGAGCAAGGCGACCTCGGATGTGGAGGGAGTGCTCGCCCTCCTTGGGGCCTCCGCCGACTGGCAGTCGCCGCTCATCCGCCAGTATATCGTCGAGCGGCTGGCCCGGCGTTATGCGGCCGACGGGAGCGAAGCGAACTTTGCCTTGTGCCGCCGGTTGCTGGCGATGGCGCCCGCCGCCGGGGAAAGGGACTTGGTAATCCAGGGCCTCGAGAAGGCATTTGAAGGCCGGTTCCTGCCCGAGCCGCCAGGGCCGTTGCTGGCGGTGCTGGCCGACTTGTGGAGTCGGGGCAACCCGACGCCGTTGCTGACCCGTTTTGCCGCGCGGTTCGGCAATGGCGAGGCGATGGCCCGGCTTCGGGCGATGATTATCGATCGCGGAGTCGGGGAAGCGGATCGGGTGGCTGCGATCAAGCTGCTGGGGCAGGCGGCCGATTTGGCGAGCATCGAGCCCTTGTTAAAATTGTTGGGCCGGGAGTTCCCGGAGAGCCTCCAGACGGCGGCGCTCGCCGCGCTGCAGGCCTATGCCGACCCGCAAGTCGCCCGGCGCGTGCTCACGGCGTATTCGAGTCTTGGCGACCGCGTGCGCGTCCAGGCCCGTACCTTGCTGGAGGCGCGCGGCCCGGCGGCCGTGCTTCTGCTGCGCGCGGTGGACACGAAGCAAATCGCCTTGAAGGAAATTCCGCTGGGCGAAGTGCAGAAGATGTCCCGTTTTCCCGACCGCGAGATCGCGGAACTGGTGGGCAAACAATGGGGCAAGGTCTCGGCGCAACCGTTGGGGGAGGATCGTGCCCTGGTGCATACCTATGAACTCGTGCTCACCGATGGAAAACGGCTCGGGCCAAAATTCGCCGGCGACCCGGCCCGCGGGCGCAAGGTCTTCCAGCATTCCTGTGCCGTGTGCCATTCGTTTTTCGGCGAGGGGGCAAATTTCGGTCCCGATCTCACCACGGCCAACCGGCGCGACACCAAATTCATGGTCGAGAACATCCTTTATCCCAGCCTGACCATCCGCCCGGAGTTCATCAGCCACAACGCCGCGCTCAAGGACGGCCGGATCCTCAGCGGCTACCTGGCCGACGACCGGGCGGATGCGGTCACGATTCGCGATATGTCCGGCCAGCGGACGCTCGTGCCCCGCAGCGACCTCAAGAGCCTGGAGCCGTCCTCGACCTCCCTGATGCCGCCGGGCCTGCTGGAAGCCATGCAACCGCAGGAAATCCGCGATCTCTTCGCCTACTTGCAGGGTGACGGTCCGCAATGATGCCTGCGGAGGGAGCCGAGTTGTGGGTTCGTGCGGCAATTGACGTCAGTTCGGCCGGACAAAGCTGCTGCCCGTCAAGTGAGCGTCATCATTCCCGCCCGGCGTTCCAATCCCCTGTTGTAATCTAATAGGTGACATCGGTGGATTGAGTTCACGGGAGGAGATCGGACCGCTGGAAAGCGGTCGTTGGAACGACGGGTTTCAGGTGTCCCCACCGACGTCCGCCTGACCGAGCGAGGGCTGCATCCCGGGTTTCGGGACGTCCGCTCCTGTCGGAAAACCGGGATGCGCGTCGACGGGCGGGCGCGGACATTTCTGCTTGCCGTTCACTTTGGCGCAGGCGTAGTAATGCCCGCTCTGCAGGCTGGGAGAGGTCGGAGGAGAGATTCTTGGGACCACAATTGGCCCTGCAGCGATTGGATCGGTTAGTTTCGTAAGTGCGCCCGGGTGGTGGAATTGGTAGACACGCAGGTCTCAGAAGCCTGTGCCTAACAGCGTAGCGGTTCGAGTCCGCTCCCGGGCACCATCCCCGTTTCAGATGTGAAACGGTTTGGTTTCACCAAAATCGGGTTGGACGGATCGAACCGACGCGATCGCCAACAATCTGTGGGAGAACGCGCACGCAGAGGCCGGCGGGACCCTGGCCGAACGCGACGGCTGTGCGGAGTTCAGGGCTTTTCTGGCCGCGGCCGATTCAGCGACAGCGCCAATTCAGCCTGGGTGGCAAACTCGGCGAAAAAACGACCGATGCTGAACTCGGCCTCAGCCCGTGCACGGCCGGCGGCGCCCAGTGCGGCGGCGTGGGCCGGTGCGTGCGACCGCTGGGCGAGCACCTCGGCAAATTCCCTGGCCCGGGGAGCGCGCAGGGCTCCGGTGATCCCGTCGAACACAATTTCGCGGGGGCCGGCGTGATTGACCGCCAGCACCGGCAGGCCGCGGGCCATGGCCTCGATCAGGACGATGCCGAAGTGTTCCGCCGGGGCGCAGTGGACCAGGGCGAAAGCCTCTTGCCACAGTTTTTCCAACGCGTCGGGCGGCGGGTCGAACCGCAACTCGACTTGGGCGGCCACTCCCTGAGCCGAAGCTTGCGCATGCAACTGTTCCACCAGTGCGCGCACTTCCGGCAGCTGCCGATCATATCCGCCCGCCAGCACCAGCCGCCAGCGGGCAAATTCAGACGCCTCCGTCCGGGCCCGCATTTCGGCAAATGCCTCGATGGCCAGGGGCAGGCCTTTGCGCGGGTCGAAACGGGCGACGGACAGAAGCGTCCGCTTCGGCGCCGCGGCGTTGAGCGGGGATTCGCATCGGAGCGGGACGGGCGGCAGCCGTACTCCGGGCCGGACAATCGCGAACCGTTCCGCCGGCAAGAAAGGAAACGTTCGCTGCACCGCATCGGCGGTGTAGCGCGAGTTCGCTAGGACGCGTCGGAGCGCCCCGTTCAGGAGCGGTCGGAAATCAGGCCGACCACCTCGAACTCGTAGTCGTCGGGCAGGCGCATCACGCCGCGCAGCCAGATCACGGCGGTGCGCTTGCCCATCCCCGGCGGGACCACCGGGCGGATGTTGTCGCGGACCGAATCCTTGGTGAGCGCCGTCCAAGTCCATTTCGCGCCGCCGTCGGCGGTGCGGCCCCGGAAGATTTCCCAGTGCCGCTTCTGATCTGTCGCGCTGATCAGCGGAGCGCCGGTCACCGGGTCGACGTCGGTGGAGATGTAGACGGTGTTCACGTCGGCGGGATCCAACGCGATGAGGCCGGTGCAATCGTCGTCCTTCACCGCGTGCACCTCCTGGCCGCCATGGGCGATTTCATGGTCCGCCCACTGCGTGCCGGTCCAGCGCGCATAGCGATACCGGTGATCCGCCCCCACCGGCCGCGGCCGCAGACTCGCGGTGTCTTTTTGCACGGAATAGACGACGCGGGGCCGGCCGGCGGGATCGAGCCGCAGGTCGCTGATCATCGCGATGCTTTCCGGGTTGGCTTGGAAAATCAGCGTGGCGTCGTCCACGCCTTGCAGGCCTTCCTTGAGGCTGCGAACGGGCGTGCCGTCGCTGCGGTGCAGCACGCCGTCGCGGTAAAAGACATGGTGGACACCGTTGTTATAGTTGATCCGGTGCCCGTCGGTAAACGCCAGGTGAACGGTGTCGCGGCCGTTGTTGGCGTATTTCACGTACGGGATCGTCTTGGGCGAAACCGCGATGAAGACGTTGCCCGCCGACCATGACCGGCCGCCGTCATCCGAAGACGCCCAGGACGGCATGTTGCGATTTTCGAGCCCGCGGAAAAAATTGAAGACGCGGCCCCGGCCGCCGTTTTCCGACGGGAGGAAGTGGAGATTGGGAAACGTCACCCGGGCGTTGGCCGGCAGGGAGAAAAGCTGCTCGTCCTCCCAGGCCTCGATGTTGCGGGCGGGAGTGGAGATGCGGTGGAGGAGCTTTTCATCCCGCCCGTGCTGGGCGTAACTCGCGAGCACGCGTCCGTCGGGCCGGATGACGAAGGCCGGACAATTGTGATCGTCATACCACTGCTTTTGCGTCGCCGGCGTGGTGGCGTGGTGAAGCGTGAAGCGGCGTTTTTCCCCCGTCTTGAGATCGTAGGAGACGGCTTCGACGTCGCCCATCCGCGTCCGGTCGCGGGTGCCGGCGGCGACGGAGCCGATGATCAGTTGGTCGCCGGCCACCACGGTGCGCTCGTCCTGGAGCCAGTTCCAGCAGCCGTCGTCATTGAAGACGATGACGCCGGCGGAAAGGTCGGCGCCGAACCCGCCAAGCAGGAACGCCGCGGCGGCGCGCAGACGGGTTTTGGCGGAAGATCGGCCGGTTGGAGAGAGGGGCATCGGAAGGAATCGGCTGGCGTGGGGCCACGACCGTGGAGTTTTGAACCTGAAGAACACAGAAGAAGGAACCGCTCATCTCCGCTGATTTTCGGAAGCGGCGGCAGGGATCGCCTGCGTGCCTCGCCTGATCCTCCTTCGCCAAGGCTACGGAGGACAAATCGGCGAAGGGCGGACCCTGCCTGCGCTGGAGGATTTCATTAGCGGAGATGAGCGGGGATTAGCGGTTAACCCTCCTGGGGCATTGAGAGTTTGATTCGTCCGGCGCGATGGCGCGGCGATCAGTTGATCTTGGGCGAGGGGCGCTCCCAGCGGATGGCGGGGAGAATCGCGCGCCTCAATACCACGGGATCGAACTGGCCTTCCTTTTGAAAAATAATCTCACCGGTTTCGTCGATCAATACGGTGTAGGGCAGCGCCCCGTTCCACTTCGGTTCGAAGGCGTCGATCATGGCGTCCTTGTCGTGGCTGTTGAAATGCAGGTTTCGCGTGGCGGCCTGCTGCTGCTTGAGGAAATCGAGCACCTCGGCCCCCTCGCCGGGCGCGTTGGTGGCCACCGTCACGACCTCAAAGCGGCGATGGCTGTACGTCCGGGCGATCGCCACGAGATCCGGAAATTCCGTCGTGCAGGGCCCGCACCACGTCGCCCAGAAATTCACGAGGCGGACTTTGCCCGTCCCCCGGTTGGCCCGCAGCTTCTTCAGGCCCGCGAGGTCCACGCTCTCGACCGTGACCGGCCGGGCGGTCTGTTCCTGCAGGTAGGCCTGCACGGATGCGATCTTGTCCGGCCACTTGATCGAACAGCCGAACGCCCGCGTCCTGGGCACGGCCACCTCGCGGCCCGCGAGCAGGGCGTCGAGGGCGTCACGCAGATGGTGGACGGTGGCCTGCTCCTCGCGCTCCCCGTTGTCGATCCGGCCCACGTAGCGCAGGCGCCGCTCGCGATCGAAGACGAACACCTGGGGCGTGGCGATCGGGCCATAGCGCATCGAGATTTCCGGCCGGTCACCGGCGTAGAGGTAGGGAAAGTTGAACTTCCGATCCTTCACCCGGAGCTTCATCTCGGCGAAGGAATCGCTCAGGTCCGAGTAGCCCAGTTCGTTCAGGCGCAGGGCCCGTTCATCATTCGGCGCGATGGCCACGAGGGCGGCGCCCTTGGGCTCGTAGTTCGCGGCGATGGCTTTCAGGCGGCCTTCGTTGAATTGCGAGATCGCGCAATGGTTGGAGATGAAGGCGATCACGAGGACGGGGTAATTGGCGTACTCCTGCAGTCGGTGCTTTTTGCCGTCGACGCCGGGCAGTTCGAAGTCCGGCGCCTTGGCGCCGAGTTCAAGCGTCTTCACCTCGTCCGCACTCCAGAGCGGACTCGCGGCCGCCATGACCATCGACAGGAGGAAAAGGCGAAGCGGCCGCGGGCGGACGCCAATTCGTTCAGGGGATTCCATGGCTTGTCGTGGGGGTGGGGCGGATCGCCGTTTGCTACGTCCGGGGCCGCCATCGTCGATTTCTCCACCGGGGTGTCAACGCCCGGACCGGATCGGGCCACGGCGGGGCGCATCTCCGTTTTCCGCCAGGGGCAGCGAAATCCGCGGAACGAAGTTCACGAAAAGGCGTTGGGGGCGAGGGTGGTGGTCGGAAGCGAAATTGGGTTGCTCGCCCCTTCGGAGTCGGCGCATATTCCCTCTGAAAATGCATGGTGCGCTGCGGATTGCCGTCCGGCGTTCGCAGTTGCAAGAAATGAACCCCACCCACCCCCAGTCATCCGAATGGATTGCGTTGTTTGGCCACTGGTCTCGTGCCGGCCTTTCGCGCCGCCCCGAAGCGGCCTCGTCCGCGGCGGTGGTGGCGTGCCCCGCGGGAAGAGCTCTTGGGGCCGTGAAACCCTGCACCGGCCGGTTCCGGTAAACTGAGTTGTCCGAATCTGCCCGAACCGTCCTAACCGGAATAGAATTTTCATGATGTTTTCGTTTCCCCGCATTTCGCTGTTCGTGCTCGTGGGCGGCGCTGTGGTCGCGGCCGCCGTCTCCGTCGGTCGCCGTCCGGTGAAGCTGCCGGGGTCGACCGCCGCCCGGGCGACTGCGGCGCTGCCGGCCAAACTGTCCTTCAACGAGCACGTGCAACCGATCTTGTCCGAGCATTGCTACCAATGCCACGGACTAGACTCGAATGCGCGCAAGGGCGAGCTGCGGCTCGACCGCGAGGAATTCGCCTTCGCGCCCCGCAAGAACGGTCCGATCATTTTCAAGGGCGAGCCCGACAAGAGCCCCTTGGTGCGGCGCATCGAATCGGCCAGGCCAGACGAAGTCATGCCTCCCCCCGAGGCGCACAAGGACCTCAAGCCCGGGGAAATCGCGATTCTCCGCCAGTGGGTCAAGGAAGGGGCCGTTTACGAGAAGCACTGGGCTTTCATCAAGCCCGCGCGTCCGGCCTTGCCCGCCACCAAGCGCAAGGATTGGGCGCAAAACGAAATCGATCGTTTTGTACTGGCCCGCCTCGAACAGGAGGGATTGGCCCCGTCGCCCGAGGCCGACAAATACGCGTTGATCCGCCGCGTGACGTACGATCTCACCGGTCTGCCGCCCTTGCCGGAGGAAGTTGGCGCGTTTCTGGCCGACACGTCACCGGGCGCCTACGAGCGCGTGGTCGACCGGCTTTTGCTCAGCCCCCGCTACGGCGAGCACCGGGCCCACTACTGGCTCGACGCCGCGCGCCACGCCGACACGACGGGCACGCACCGCGACCCGTTGCGCCGGACGTGGGCCTACCGCGACTACGTCATCCAGTCGTTCAACGAAAACAAGCCGTTCGACAAATTCACCCTCGAGCAACTGGCCGGTGACCTCTACCCGGCGGACAACTTCGACCAGATTGTCGCGACGGGCTTCAATCGCGCGCACGTCACGACGAGCGCGGTGGGCGAGGTGACGGAGGACCTGCAGCAGCACAGCGTCGTCGATCGCGTCAATACGGTCTCGACCGTGTTCCTCGGGCTCACCTCGGCGTGCGCGGCCTGTCACGACCACAAGTTCGACCCGATTACCCAGAAGGATTTCTACCAGCTGGGCGCGTTCTTCAACAACTCGATGGACCCGCCGGCCGATAACGAGGATCCGACGCATTTTCCCACCCTGACGCTGCCGCCCGCGAACAAGGCGGCGGAGGCAGCGAAGGTGATCAAGGAACGCGCCGAGGTGGAGCGGAAGATCTTTGCCCGCGAGGGGCAGGGCGACGCCTTGCTGGAGGCGTGGCTGGCCTCCGACGAGCGTCGCAACCTCAAGCCGGTCTCGACCGAAAAGCTGATCGCCCGGTTTCGCTTCGACGAGGGGGCGGGCAAGGTCGTGCGGAACAGCGCGCCCGGGGCCAATCCCGCGAGCTACACGTTGGAAAAAGATCCGCCCTTCTGGGGTGATGTGGTGGTGAAGCACTGGCCGCCGCTGCGGCTGGCGACGACCACCCGGCTGCCGATGAACCAACTCGGGGATTTCGAATCGACGGATGCGTTTACCGTTGCCGGCTGGTTCAAGCCCCGGACCGGGCGGGTCACCGGCCGCGGTTCGCTCCTCTCCAAGATGGCCCTGGCCGACAAGAACCGCGGCTGGGATCTCTATTGGGACCACGCCGATTCCAAGGATGTGAATCCCAACCAGCGCTGGGCGCAGGGGCGGTTGGTGGTTAACCTCATTCATGCAGGCACGGAGAATGCCATCACGGTGCGTGCGCCCAGGGTTTTTGGGCGGACCGAATGGGTGCACCTCGCCGCCAGCTACGACGGCTCGGGCAAGGCCGCCGGCGTGCGGCTCTACGTGAATGGCGAATTGCAGGACGTCGAAATCCAGCAGGACCAGTTGGAAGGCAGCATCCGCACCTCCGCTCCGCTGCAGCTGGCCCGCCGCACGGAAAGTGGAAATCGGGTCGACAACAGCGCGATGCTGGAAAGTTCCCTCCAGGATATCCGCGTTTACGGCCGCCGCCTTGGAACCGACGAGATTCGCGGCACGATGGAAAGGGACGTGGTGACGGAGTTGTTGGCGCGGCCCGCGGAGCAATGGAATCCCAACGAACGGAAAGTGGTGCGGGATTACTTTTTCCGGAGCGTCGACTCCACGATGATGGCGCTGGCCACCCAAAAAGCCCGCCTCGACGCCCGATTGGAGAAGGCCACGAAGGGCGGGTTCGACACGAATATTTTCCGGGAGCGCGATGCCGTGGCCGTGGCCTACGTGATGGAGCGGGGCGTCTACAATCAGCGCAAGGATCGCGTGTGGGCGGACGTCCCCTCCTTCCTGCCGCCGCTGCCTTCGTCCGCCCCCCGCAACCGGCTGGGGCTGGCGCAATGGATCGTGAGCCCCGAGAATCCGCTGACGGCGCGGGTGACCGTCAACCGCATGTGGCAGGAGCTCTATGGCGCCGGTATCGTGGCCACGCTCGGCGACTTCGGCGTGGTCGGTCAGCGGCCCAGCCATCCGCAGCTCCTCGACTGGCTCGCGTTGGATTTGGAGGAACACGGCTGGGACTTGAAGCGGTTCTACAAGCAGGTGGTCATGTCGGCGACGTACCGCCAGTCCGCGAAGGTCACCCCGCAATTGCTCGAGAAGGATCCGACCAACCGGTTGCTGGCCCGCGGGCCGCGCTTCCGGCTCGATGCCGAGATGATCCGCGACGGGGCGCTGGCCGCGGGCGGTCTCCTCGTGGAAAAGCTGGGCGGTCCGCCGGTGAACATCTATCAGCCCCCGGGAATATGGGAGGCGATGTCGATGACCGGCAGCAATACCAAGACGCACCAGCCGGCTGCCGGCGAGGGCCTCTACCGGCGCAGCGTCTACACCTTCGTCAAGCGCTTCTCAACGCCCCCGGTGCTCGCGACCTTCGACATGTCCGCTCGCGACGTGTGCGTGGTGCAGCGGGAGCGGACCAACACGCCGCTGCAGTCGCTGATCACGCTCAATTCGCCGCACTTTCTGGAGGCCTCGCGCCACATTGCCACGCGCGCGATGCACCAGCCCGACACGAACCCGGCGCAGAAGGTCGATTTCATGGCCGAGCTCGTGCTGACCCGGCCGCTCCCGCCCGGGCAGAAGCAAGTCCTGCTCCGGTCCTACGACAGCTTCCGCCAGAGTTTCACCGAGTCCCGGGCCCAAGAGTATCTGAAGTCCGGCGACAGTCCCGTCGATGTCACGCTGCCGGCGACCGAGCTGGCCGCCTGGACCGTCGTGGCCAACCAGCTGCTCAACACCGATCAGGCCCTCAACAAATAACACCATGAGCCATTTCCGCTACGACCCGCATCACATCCCGGCGAGCCTCGACCCAAGGGTGGATCCGGGACTGCGTCATGAATTCATCCGCAACGAGACGCGCCGCCAGTTCTTCTGTCAGGTGGGGCGGGGTCTGGGCGTGGCGGCCCTCTCGTCGTTGTTCAGCCGGTCCTTGATGGGCGCGATGGCCCAGGCCGGGAACGAAGGCGTGCTGAATCCTGCGTTGCTGCAGCTGCCCCACATGGCGCCGAAGGCGAAGCGGGCGATCTTCCTCGTGATGGCAGGTGGTCCGTCCCAGCTCGATACGTGGGACTACAAACCCACCATGCAGTACGACATGGACATGCCGCTCTCGGTGCTGGGCGGTGGCTTCGAATTGCGCATGGGCATGGCCGGCACGCCGGCCCGGTTCCCGATCCAGCCGTCGATCTTCAAATTCCAGCAGCATGGCAAGGCCCGCACCTGGGTGAGCGATCTGCTGCCGTGGACGGCCAAGGTTGTGGACGATCTGGCGGTGATCAATTCGATGCACGCCGATTCCGTGAATCACGATCCGGCGCTGACGGCGATGCTCACGGGCAACACCCAGCAGGGGAAACCCTCGATGGGTTCGTGGATCTCCTACGGCCTCGGCAGCATGAACGAGAACCTGCCGACGTTCATGGTGCTGACCTCCAAGTGGGTCGACAATCCGGGCGAGGCGATTTTCTCCCGGCTCTGGGGCAGCGGATTTCTGCCGCCGTCGCACGGCGGCGTATCTTTCCGCACCGATGGCGGCGACCCCGTCTTGTATATCAACGACCCGGCGGGAATGGACCGGGCCCAGAAGCGCATGCTCCTCGACGGCGTGCAGGCGTTGAACCAGGCCACCTACGAGGAGGTGGGCGATCCGGAAACCCACGCCCGCATCGAGGGGTATGAGATGGCGTTCCGCTTGCAGAGTTCGGTCCCGGAGCTCACCGACTTGAGCAAGGAGCCGGCCGAGACCTTTGAACTCTACGGGCCGAATTCCCGGATCCCCGGCACCTTTGCCCACAACTGCCTGCTCGCCCGCCGCATGGCCGAGCGCGGGGTGCGTTTCACCCAGATCTTCCATCGCGGCTGGGATCACCACGGCAAATTGCCGGAAAAGCTCCCGAAGTTCTGCCAGGACGTCGACCAACCCTCCTACGCTTTGATCACCGACTTGAAACGCCGCGGATTGCTGGACGACACGCTGGTCTTCTGGGGCGGGGAATTCGGCCGCACGCCGTATTCGGAGGGCAAGTCCTCCACGCGCGAGGCCTACGGCCGCGACCATCATCCGAAGTGTTTCACGATGTGGGCCGCCGGCGGCGGCATCAAACCCGGCATCGTGTACGGCGAGAGCGACGAATTTTCCTACAAGCCCGTCCGCGATCCCGTCCACGTGCGCGATTTCCACGCCACGATTCTCCACCAGCTCGGCCTGGACCACAACCGGCTCACGTTCCGGTCTCAGGGTCTGGACCAAAAGCTCACCGGCACGACGCCGGCCAAGGTGGTCCGGGGACTCATCGCGTGATCCGGAGCAGCGGGTCAGCGCGGCGAATTTTCCCGGCCGGCATCCGGTTGGCGGTGGTGGGTCGCGCCCTGGTCGGTGGATTTCTCGGTGCGCTGGCCCTAGCGTTTTTCGCGGCGCGCCCGGCTTCAGCCGCCGAGTTGAAAGCGCGCGAGCCCCAGGCCGCCCCGTCGCCGCCGCTGCGGGTCTGTATCGTCTCCGGCGCCAATGAGTCCAAGCCATACTCCACCGATGCCTCGCTGCGGGAACTCGCCGATTACCTGCGCACGGAGCACAAGATGATTTGCGAAGTGCTCGTCGCCAATGCCGCGGGCACGGGCTTCGAAAACATCGATCGTCTGCTCGAAGCTGACGCGGCGGTTTTTTTCGTGCGCCGGAAGAAACTCGACGAGCACAACCTGGCCGTCCTCCGGCGGTTTTTCGCCTCGGGCAAGGGGGTGATCGCCCTGCGGTCCACCAGCCACGGCTTCGAGAACTGGCTGGAATTCGACGCCGAGATCCTCGGGGCGCGCTATGGACGCGACGGCACGGGAAATTTCGGCGATACCGAACGCCTTGTGTTCAAGCCCCACGCCATTTGGGAGGGCGTCGTGAATCCAACCGCGATCGGGGTGGCCCTGACCACGCGACGGGACATCTATCGCTACACCGACTTCGCGACGGACTTGACCGTGCTGCTCGAGGCCGAGACCCGGAACGGAACCATGCCCGTGGCGTGGACCCGCATCCATGACCGGACCCGCATCTTTTACGCCGGACTCGGTTACTCCGAGGAAGTGGAGTCGCCGGGCTACCGGCAGATGATCCGCAATGCGCTCTTTTGGGTGACCAACACGAAGCCGCCGGCGCCGGCGCGCCAGAAAAAAGAGGAGGATTAGTCCGTTTGCGGTGGCGGCGCTGCCGATGTCGGGGCGCGGCACGGGCCAACCCTACGTCAGCGAGCGCCCCTTTTTCTGGAAAAGGGGTTTGAGCAGGCGGCGGAAATTCTCGCCGAAAATCAGGAAACGGTCCGCGTCGGAGATGTCCGCGGCGAGCACCTTGGAAAGCTCGGTGCCGAAGCTGCGCCCGGGGTAGTGTCCGCCGTAGATCACCCGGCTCGCCCCGAGTTCGCGCACGGCCATCTCCACAAAGCCCGCCGTGGGATCGAAGCCCGAGGTTTCCACGAGGATATTGGGCGAACCCCGCACCGCGCGGATGCCCTTTTCCCATTCGCCGCCGGAGTGGACGCAGACAAACGGGATGTCGGGATGCCGCCGGGCCAGCTCGGCGAGTTCGGCGGGCGTTGATTCGCCCACGCTCTCCTTGCCGCCGGTTTTATACCACGTGTGCTGCAGGATGACGGCGCCCAGTTCGTGGGCGCGGCGGACGATGGGGTCGAAGTTGGGATGGTTGCAGACGAGGCTCTCGCTCGAACTCGTGAAAAAGACGCCGGCCATCGGTCCGTCCTTCACCCAGCGATCGAGATTCTCCAGGCACCCGGCGACGTTCTTCGTGTTGAGGGTGGCGATGCCGATCAAGCGATCCGGCCACCGCTGCAGGCAGCGCAGGGTTTCCTCGGCCGCCGGGGACGTGGCGCCGATCCGCGTGCCCATGCCGACCTGCAACAGGGGTGCGAGCCGCTCGATGCCGTAGTGATCGAGGTGCTTGATCATCTCCGCCGCGGCTTCCTCCATCGGAACGCGGCGCGACGATGAACCGAGCGACGGCGGCAGTTGCATGCTGCCGTAGCAGTCCCAGATGCGGTGGCGGGCGAGGTCGCGGAGGTGGCTGGGGACAGTCCAGGGCGGAAGCGGGGCACTCATGGGGATCGGGGATTTTTCGGCGGCGTGCGACCAGCACACCGGCACCGAGCGAGACGAGCCGTCGCGCAAAGGGAAACGGATAATTTTTCCGCCCGGCGGTCAGCGTGAGTGGAGATTTCGGCCGGCGGCGCAAAACGCTCCGCTCTCCGGGCTCGCGCTGCGAAGGACTCCGCCCCAGTTTTCCTCCCGATTCGTCAACCCCGTCGCATCCCACCGATGAAGCAGATTTCCACGCGTCGTCATTTTATTGGCACCACCGCGCTCGCGGGTGCCGGCTTGAGCCTCGGTTTGAATACCGCGCCGGCCGCCGCCGGTCCGAAGCGCACGGCCGAACCCCTGGAGGAAGCCGACCGCCTGATCCAGGCCCAGATCGCCAGCGGGGAGGTGTCGGCCGCGGCCCTCCTCGTGCGGCAGGGCGGTTTCGAATTCGCCCGGGCCTACGGCAAGGCCGGCGTCCAGACGCCGTTTCTCATCGCCTCGCCGACCAAGCCGATGACCGCGTCCGCCGTCCTGCTCCTGCGCGACCGCAACGAACTGCAGCTTTCGGATGCCGTGCAGAAATACCTGCCGCAGTTCAAGGGCGGGGACCGCGGGGCGGTGACGATCAAGCACCTGCTGACGCATACCTCCGGCCTGCCCGACATGCTTCCAGAAAACGTGGAGCTGCGGCAAAAGCACGCGCCGCTGAGCGAGTTCGTGGAGCGGGCGTGCCGGACGGACCTGCTTTTCAAGCCGGGCACCAAGGTAAGCTACCAGAGCATGGGAATTCTGCTCGCCGCCACGATCGCGGAGAAAATCAGCGGCCAGCCGATGCCGGCGTTTCTCGCGGCGAATATCTTCGGGCCGTTGCGCATGACGCGGAGTTCGCTCGGCCTCGGCGGGAGAAAAATCTCCGAGACCGCCCAATGTCAGGTGCCCGAGGTCAACGCTTGGGACTGGAACACGCCCTACTGGAGGAATCTCAGTGTGCCGTGGGGTGGGGCGCATTCCACGGTGCACGACCTCGCCACGTTCATCGAACAGTTCACCACGCCGGGATCCACCCCGTGGCGCGAGGAAACCCGCCGCGAAATGCGCACCATCCAGACGACCGGGCTCAACGCCGCGTGGGGCCTCGGTTGGTTGCGCGAGTCCAAGTCCTTCGCGAAAACGTGTTCGGCTGCGACCTACGGGCACTTCGGCTCGACGGGCACCGTGGTGTGGCGCGATCCCGAGGCGGATCTCACCTGCGTGTTGCTGACGACCCGGCCCGCCGCGGATTCGCGGGCGGGTTTGCTGGGGCCGGTCTCCGACATTGTCGCCCGCTGGTCGCGGGCGTAGTCGGTTTACGCCAGATACGGAATGGTCATCGGACCCTCCGGCAGCACCGCGACCGGGGCATCGGCTCCGATCCGCGCGAGCTCGGCCCGCAGGGCCGCGCCCACGTCGGGGACCGGGATGAAGTGCGCGCGTTGGATTTCGGCGGCCGCGACCTCGCAATGGAGCCCGACGCGCGCCTTCAGCAGAATCATCGCGAGCAACTGCGCCTGCCACTGGTCGAACGTGGCGAACCCGGGCTGGTTGATCGTGGCCAGCAGCTCCGCGGCGCTCGCGTGGGAGAAAAGCATCTCCTTGAAATTACCGTGCTCGGGAAAACCGTCGTTGCAGCGCGCGGCACAGAGAATCAATCCGCCGGGTTCCACGATGCGCGCCGCCGCCGACATGCCCTTCACCGCCTGGTAGACATTTTGGTCGAGGGGAAATCCGCCGTTGGTCGTGACCACGATGGGAAACGCCCGCGGGCAGGCCGTCATGGCGGTCGCCTTCGCGAAGGCGCAGCCGGCGTGGTGGGCGGCGCGCGTTTCCCCGCAAAAATACTGCGTGATGCGCTTTTCCGAATTGAGCGTGACGTTGACGCAGAAATCGATGGGCAGCATCGCCCCGCCTTCGCGCACGCGGGCCTGCGTCGGGTTGGTTTCGAGTTCGCCCCACGTGCTGAGCGGATCCCCGATCACCCGCGCGCCGTGGTAATGCATGATGGCGTCGATGCCGAGCACGCCGGGAAATACAGCCTTATAGCCGCCGGAGAAACCCGCCATGAAATGCGGCTCGATGAAACCCATGATGATGCGGCGGTCGGCCTCGACCGTTTCGCGGTTGAACGCGACGTCGTAGCCGAACTTCGACCGGCCCACTTGCACGAGTCCCGCCGGGGTGTGGGCGTCGTGGTTGACCACGCGGTAGCCGCGGGCGACGGCGGGTCCGAGCATGCGGCCGAGTTCCTCCGCGGTGTTGGCCCGATGCGAACCGGTGCCGATGACGATCGTGAAATTTTTCGCGGGCACGTGCGCGAGCTCGGCAAACAGCCACGGCAGCAGCCGGTCGCTGGGCAGCGGCCGCGTGCCGTCGGGGATGACGACCGCCACGGTTTCGTGGGCGGCGATCAGATCCCGCAGCGGCCGCGTGCCGATCGGGGCGCGCACCGCCGCCTGGAAGCCCGCGGCCTCGTCGGCCAGCGCCGCGATGAAGCGCGGTTGCAGGACCGTGGCGTTGATGCCGGTGAGGTCCAGGTCGAGACCGGTGGTGCCGTAGTCGAGCGTGATGCGCATGGAGCGTCGGAAAATTGGGCGGGAGACGGGGTCGGTTTTTTCGCGAGTGCGAGATCGCGTTGAAGCGAACGCATCTTGCCCCGGGTGGCCATTCCGAAAGACGGGTCGGAGATTGCGGACTGGCCGCTTCCCCATGAAGGCCGATCCAAACGAAGGGGCCCAGCCCCCGGCTCAGGCGAGGATCGCCTTGACGACGTCCGCCGGTTCCACGCCCGAGAGCCGCTGATCGAGCCCCTGCGACTTGAACGTAAACCGCGAGTGATCGATGCCGAGGCAGTGGAGGATGGTCGCGTTGAGATCGTACAAGCTGACGCCATCGCGCACCACATTGTACGAAAAATCGTCGGTCTCGCCGTGGACGATGCCCGGCTTGATGCCGCCGCCAGCCAGCCAGACGCTGAAGCAGCGCGGGTGGTGATCGCGGCCGTAGTTCGTCTTCGTGAGCGTGCCCTGGCTGTAGACCGTGCGCCCGAATTCGCCCGCCCAGATCACCAGCGTGTCGTCGAGCAGGCCCCGCTGCTTCAAGTCGGTGATCAGGCCGTAGCACGCTTGGTCGACGTCGCCGCATTGGAGCCGGTGATCGGACGGCAGGTTGCCATGCTGGTCCCAGCCACGGTGCAGGATTTGCACGACCCGCACGTTGCGCTCCGCCATCCGCCGCGCGAGCAGGCAGCTCGCCGCGAACGTGCCGGATTCCTTCACCTCCGGTCCGTAGAGGTCGAGTGTGGCGGGGCTCTCGTCGGCGAAATTCGTCAGGTCCGGCACGCTGGTCTGCATGCGAAACGCCATTTCGTACTGGGCGATGCGCGTGAGGGTTTCCGGGTCGCCGGAACGCGCGTGCGCGAGGTGGTTGAACTTCGCGAGCGAGTCGAGCATCGCGCGGCGGGTGGACGGATCCACGCCGTTGGGATTTTCGAGGAAGAGCACCGGGTCGCTCTGCGACCGCAACGCCACGCCATTGTGCGAGCCCGGCAGAAAGCCGCTGCTCCACATCCGGGTGAAGAGCGCCTGCGCCTGCGCCTTCGACGACCATTTCGGCGTGAGCACGACGAAGGCGGGCAGGTCGTTGTTCTCGCTGCCAAGCCCGTAGGAAATCCACGAGCCGAGGCTCCCCTTGCCCGGGATTTCGCTGCCCGTCATCAGGAACGTGCAGGCGGGATCGTGGTTGATCGCGTTGGTGTGCACGCTGCGCACGATCGCGAGGTCGTCGACCAGCTTGGCGGTCCACGGCAGCAGTTCGCTGACCCACGCGCCGCTCTTGCCGTGCTGCGCCCATTTGAACAGCGACGGCGCCACCGGGAAGCGCGCCTGGCCGCTCGTCATCGTGGTGATGCGCTGGCCCATCCGGATCGACCCCGGCAGCTCCACGTCGTAGTGTTCCTGCAACCCCGGCTTGTAGTCGAACGTGTCGAGCTGCGACGGCCCGCCGTTCATGTGCAGATAAATGACGCGCTTCGCCTTCGGCGCGAAATGCGGGAAACCCGGCATCGGCGGATGGATGAGCGTGCCCGGGGCGGGTGCCGCCCGGAGCCGCGGCGCGAGCCAGTTGAGCGCCACACCGCCCATGGCCAGTCCCGCCCCCGCGAAGAACTGGCGGCGGGTGAGGTGATTCAGGTAATCGTGGCAGGGATTCATCGGCAGGGGTTCGCAGGGCGGGGCGGCGCTCAGTCGCGGGAGATCGTTTCGTCGAGGTTCAGCAGGAGATTCGCGACCATGGTCCACGCCGCGAATTCGGGCGCGGGCAGCGTGTCCGCGGCCTTCGATTCGCCGTTCGCCAGAACCTTTTTGGCCGCTCCCGGATCCGCGGCGTAGTGGGTGCGATGCGTCGCGAGTGTGTCGGCGAGCAGCTGGCGTTCGGCTGCGGTGGGCGCTCGCGCCGTCACGCTTCGGAAGGCCCGTTCGAGCCGGCGCGCCTCGGTGGTTTCACCGGAGAGCAGCCGCTCGGCGAACGCGCGCGCGGCCTCGAATTGCTGCACGTCGTTCATGAGCGCGAGGGCTTGCAGCGGCGTGTTCGACCGGCCGCGGGCCACGCAGAACATTTCCCGCGACGGCGCGTCGAACGTCGACATCGAGGGCGGGGGCGCCGTGCGCTTCCAGAAGGTGTAGACGCTGCGGCGATAGAGCGCGGCGCCGCGGTCCTGCACGTAGCTCCGCGTGTTGCTGCCGCCATAGGCCACCGGCTCCCAGACGTTGCTGGGCTGGTAGGGCCGCACCGGCGGACCGCCCATCGCCGGCTGCAACAGTCCGCTGACCGCGAGTGCCTGGTCACGCAGCACCTCGGCATCGAGCCGCAGCCGCGGACCGTGGGCGAGGAGGCGGTTTTCCGGATCGAGCTCCAGCAGGTCGGGCGTGACGCGGGAGTCCTGCCGGTAGGTGCGCGAGGTCACCAGCAGGGTTACAAATTTCTTCACGTCCCAGCCGTTGCGCACGAATTCGCTCGCGAGCCAGTTGAGCAGTTCGGGATGCGTCGGCGCCTCGCCCCGGATGCCAAAATCGTTGGGCGTGCGCACGAGCCCGGCGCCGAAGATCTGCTGCCACAGGCGGTTCACCGCGACGCGGGCGCTGAGCGGGTTCCTGGGGTCGACCAGCCAGCGCGCAAAATCCAGTCGCGTGACGCGCGTCCCGGCCGGCTGGAGCGGCGGCAGAAACGCCGGCGTGCCGGCCTGCACCAAGTCGCCCGGCTTGTCGTATTGGCCGCGGATGAGCACATGCTGCGGCCGCGGTTCGGCCAGTTCCTGCGAAATCAGCGTGGCGGGCAGGGTCAGTTCGTAGTGTACGCGCTCGGCCAGCAGCTGGCGCACGGCGTGCGCTTCCGGTTCCAGCGCGCCCCGCAGCGGGCCGTAGATGTAGTCGCGATAATAGTTCGTCAGGCGCTGCTTGTGCGCGGCGGTCTGAAACGTGCCGCCGACCGCGAGGATGTAGAGGATGTCGTGCGGCAGGGGATTGTCGTAGGCGTCGCGGGCGAGCCCCGTCATCGTCCGCACCCACGCCTCCTTGGTGAGCAGCGGGTCTTCGTTGAAGTTCGGGCTGGTGAGGCGGGCGCCCGCGCGATCCCACCAGGCGTCGCCGTCGCTCTGGGCAATCCGCAGCCCCGTGTAACGTTCGCCTTTTTCCACGCCGGAATCGCAGGCCTCCAGCTCGAGCCGCGCGTAGGCGCCGGCGGGCGGCATCGGTCCGGCCACGATCGCGTCCTTCGCAATCTCGGGTCCGAAGGCCGACACGTCGCCCCACACGAAGCGCCGCGTTTTGCCTGCCGGCATTTCCTTCCCGTCCTTCCCGCCCTTGGTGTCGCGGATAAATTCGAGGCTCACCGCGCGCGGCGGTTTGGCCGGATCGGGATACATATGGACGAAGGCCCGCGCCGAGGTCTGCACGGCCAGAGCCACCTCGCCGGTCGCAAAGGTCACGGGCCGCTCGACCTTGCCCTCGATGCGCAACGCCCGGCTGCCGCCGGCCACCGGCACGTCGGCGCCCGAGCGCCATTCGCCCGCGGCTGGCGGGGTGCCGAATCCCTTCGTGGTCGGGGCATCGGCGTCCTCCGCCCAGACGACTTCGTAGGTGACGGGTTTTTTCGCGCCTTTCTCCGGCACCGGCTCGGCCTTGAAAAGTTCCTCGGCCCGGGCGCTGAGCACCGCCTCCAGTGGGGGCAGGGCCGCGTCGATCGCCTTCATCCGCTTCTCCTGCTCCGGTGTGCCGACAAACGCCAGCGGACCCGGTCGCGCCATGTTGCCGTCCCACATCCGGTCGGCGAGTCCCTTGAAGATCGCCCCCATCGCATAGTATTCGCGCTGCGTCAGCGGGTCGAATTTGTGGTCGTGGCACGAGGCGCAGCCCGCGGTGAGCCCGAGCCAGACCTCCGCCGTCGTGTCGAGGCGATCGGCCGTGTTGCGTGCCTCCACCTCGTCCTCGATCGCGCCGCCCTCGGACGTGGTGAGATGATTGCGGTTGTAACCCGAGGCGACGAGCTGATCGAGCCGCGGGTTGGGCAGCATGTCGCCAGCGAGTTGCTCGATGGTGAACTGGTCAAACGGCAGGTTGCGGTTGAAGGCCTGCACGACCCAGTCGCGGTAGGGCCAGATGTGGCGGACGTTGTCGAGGTGGAGGCCGTGGGTGTCGCCGTAGCGCACCGCGTCGAGCCAGAAGCGGCCGAAATGCTCGCCGAACCACGGCGAGGCCAGCAGGCGCGCGACGGCGCGGTCGTAGGCGTCGGGCGCGGTGTCCGCGAGAAACGCGTCGAGCTCCGGCAGCGTGGGCGGCAGCCCCGTCAAATCGAGCGTCAGGCGCCGCAACAGCGTCGAGCGTGCGGCGGTGGGGGCGAGGGCGAGGGCGCGCGGCGCGAGCTTGGCACCGACGAAACGATCCACCGGGTGGGCATCCGCCCCGGCGGCGGGCGCCGGTAACGCCGGGCGCGACACGGGCTCGTAGGCCCAGTGGTTCTGGTAAACCGCGCCCTGTTCGATCCAGCGCTTGATGAGTTCGCGCTGTTCCTTGGTCAGTGGCTTCTTGTTCGAGTCGGCCGGCGGCATCGCCTCGTCGGGATCCGCGCTCGTGATGCGCTGCCACAGTTCCGAATTCGCCAGATCGCCAGGCACGATGGCGCGGAAACCGTCGCGGTCCGCCCTCGCGCCTTCCGCCGTGTCGAGCCGCCGGTCGGCCTCGCGGTGTTTTTCATCCTGCCCGTGGCACGCGAAACAGTTGTCCGAAAGGATCGGCCGGATGTGTTCGTTGAACGTCACCTTGTCGGCCGCGAGGCCGGCGAGCGGGAAGGTGGCGAGAACGAGGAGGGGGGCTAATTTCATCGGTGGGGCGCCGGCGTAGAACGAAACCGAACTGGACTGGATTTCAGGGTGGGGTCAACTCAGGTCTGCACCGGCGCACGGAAGAGTTTCCGGAGGCCGGGCGATGAAAATTTCAGAGGAGATGCTCCGCTCAACCCCTCATGGACGCCGGTGCGTCAGAAACCAGTCGTAGAGCTTGGGATCGGCGTAGGCCTTGGTCCACGAGTCGTGCTTCGCCTCGGGGTCGACCGAGAGCTGGATGTCGGTCACGCCGAATTTCTTAAAGATCTCCACCATGCGCTCCGACTCAGCCAGCGGCACGGTGGTATCCTTCGCCCCGTGAAACGCCCACACGCCGAGCGATTTCATGGCCGCTTTTTGCGCCTTCGACTGAAGCAGAGCATCGATCATCTCGCCGCCACCGCAGATCGGGGCGACGGCCGCGAAACGCTCCGGATGCAGGGCGGCGAGCCGCCACGAGCCGTAGCCGCCCATGCTGAGGCCGGTGAGGTAGACGCGGGTGCGGTCGATGCGGTGGGTGGCCAGCACGTGGTCGAGCAGGGCCATCACCGTCTTCGCGTCCCAGGTTTCGTTGGCCGGGCATTGGGGCGAGACAACGACGAAGGGAAAGCCGGGCCGCTCCTTTACGAGCTTGGGCGGACCCGCCAGCGCGACGAGATTCAGGTCGGTGCCGCGTTCCCCGGCGCCGTGCAGAAACAAGATCAACGGCCATTCCTTGTCGCCCTTCGGCGCGTAGCCCTGCGGCAGAAACAGCAGGTAGCCGCAGCGCGGCTCGGGTGGCGGGGCCTGAAACGTGAGTTTCTGTTGCGGTCCCACGCCGGCGGGGGTGGCGGCGCGGCTGAGCGAAACGGCGGCGAGGAAAACGGCACCGAGCACGAGCGGGTGGGGGAGCGATGCGAAGGGGTTCATCGCAGCAACGGAAAAGGTTTTCGCGGCGGACTCAAGCTGGCTCGAAAGCGGATCGCCTGCGGACGGAGTTCACTACCGAGGTGCGGGGACACCAAGGCCGCGCAAAGGAGATCGGGCCGGATCTTCTCCATGCTCGGTGGTGTGAAACAAGGCTTGAACCCTGCGGCCTATTTTTTCTGCCGCTTTTGCAGCGCTTCGGCATCGACCAAATCCTTGCCCCGTCCGGTCGAGGTCTTGTTCTTGATCAAATCAGCGAGGGAGATGAACGGGACGATGAGGTCGTTCACCGCGGCCTTGACGTGGTGCGCGTAGGCTTCGGCGAAGGTGACGCCCGAGATGCTCGTGAGAATTTCGAGCCGCACGGGTTCATGGCCGATCCTGATCACGTTGTCGGGAGTGGTAAACATTTCCGGTTTCATATCGGCGAGGTTGAAACCGAACTCGGCGTAAACCGCGATCAACCTGGCGGCATTTTCTCTGGAAGCCTCGACAAAGATGTCGAGATCTCCCGTGTAGCGGGGGTAGCCATGATAGGCGACCGCATAGCCGCCGACGACGAGGTACCGAACGTTACGCTCGTTTAGTAACCTCAAAAAATCCGCGAAGTCTTTGTGCAGCGTAGGCATCGGGGTTCAACGATCTGCGCAAGAACTCAAGCGCGGCCAGCCTCCGCTCGGGGGGTTGCGAGAGCCAGTACTCCACCTGGCTGTCATCGTCACCCAACCGCCCAACCGACACCGTGGTGCGGTCGAGGGTAAACGAGGTGTCGGTCGTTTCTGGCATGGCGGGAAACTAGGACTACCCATGCTGGGGGCAAGGGTGGTTTGAAGCACCCGGGACTTCACCACCAAGGCGTGAAGACACAAAGATCGGGCAAACCGGGTGAGTCAGCTCGTGTTCGGTGTCTTGTGGTGAATGTCCGGCGCACGGGGATCGCGAGCACGATTGCGATCAAGATTACGGGTAAGGGCAAGTGCACGATCAAGAACCGGGGTGGGCGGGGGCCCGTTTCACTCCCCGCATTTCGCGGATTGCCGGATGAACTGTTTTCGTAATGGTGGCTGGCCGTGCCCACCTTCCTCCGCCACCTCCTGCCGCTGATTTTATCCGTCGTTGCCCTCCGTGCGGCCGACCCGATGCCCTACGCCACCGAGCTCGCTTACGGCGACCGGAAGTTCAGCCAGCCGGTCGGGATCGTGTCCGCACCCGGCGACAAGGACCGACTCTTCATCATCGAAAAGACCGGCCGCATCATGGTGTTCAACGTCGCGCAGCCCGCCGCGCCCGCCCGGGTGTTTCTCGACTTGACGGGGATCATTGGCGACAGCACCGGCGAGCAGGGCGTGCTCGCGCTGGCGTTTCACCCCGACTGGCGGCGCAACCGGCAGTTCTACATCTGGTATACGAGCGCGCAGGAGGGCCCGAAGGCCGCCACCGGCCGCGAGGACCGGCTCGCGCGCTTTCTGATCTCGGCCAATAATCCCGAGGCCGCCGACCCGGGCTCGGAGCAGCGGCTGATCGCGCAGGAGGACAAGGCCTCAAACCACAACGGCGGCGAACTGCTTTTCGGCACCGACGGCTACCTCTACCTCTCGATGGGCGACGAGGGCGCGGGGAGCGACAAGTTTCAAAACAGCCAGCGCATCGACAAGGACTTCTTCTCCGGAATCCTCCGCCTCGACGTCGACCGCAAGCGCGGCAGCCTCGCCCCGAATCCCCATCCGGCCGTGCGTGCCGGCACCTATGCCGTGCCGGCCAACAATCCCTTCGTCGGCGCGACCACGTTCAACGGCCTGCCGGTCGACCCCGCGCGCGTGCATACCGAGTTCTGGGCGGTGGGGTTGCGCAACCCGTGGCGGATGTCGTTCGACCCGGCGACGGGCAAATTGTGGTGCGGCGAGGTCGGGCAGAACCTGCACGAGGAGGTCGACATCATCGTGCGCGGCGGCAACTACGGCTGGAATTTCCGCGAGGCGGCCTTCCCCTTCGCCGGCACGCCGCCGGCCGGGGGGAAGTTCGTCGACCCGGTCTGGCAGTATCCCCGCACCGAGGGCCTTTCGATCACCGGCGGGATCGTCTACCGCGGCGAGCGGCACCGGGATCTTCAGGGCAAATACGTCTTCGCTGATTATGTGACCGGAAAAATCTGGGTGCTCGATCCCGATGGCGACAAGACGGTCGGCCCGGAACGCGTGCGCCAGATTGCGACCGAGGCCACGGTGGTGTCCTTCGGCCGCGACCCGCACAATGGCGATGTGCTGCTGGCGAGCCTCAACCGCGGGCAGATCCTGCGGCTGGTGAAGTCGAAGCCGTAGGCGGGAGCCCCCCGACTCGCGCTGCAGTCCCGCCCGGCCGCCGGCGAACGACTGGCGGCGCCGGCCCTATAAGTCAACCAATAGTTGACAAAGGCGCCCGTCGCGGGTGGACGGGGATTGTTGCCCGTGGGCAACCATTGAAGAGGAAGCTTCGGGCTGGATGGGGAGGGCCAATTGTGAGCGGCCGCTCACAATTGGCGGCGATCCGCCGAATTCAGGCGAGATGCCCGGTTGAGCCAGGTCAAGAGCCGGACTTGGGTTCGGACGCCGGTGCCTTTGGCGGCGGGAACGACAACTCGATGTAATCGCCCGGCGCGAGCTTGGAGACCGCCCGCGCCACCTGGTCGGTGTGTTGGCGGCTGAGCCGCCAGTCGGTGGTCATCAAAACCAGCACCGCGAGCCGGCGAGTGGACAAGTTCTGCTGATAGCGGAGATTCTGATCGGTGGAGACAACGGCGAAAAAAGCCTCCGCTTCGGCGGCGCGCAACAGCTCGCCGTTCTGCAGGGTGCCCCAGCCAAGCTCGAAGGCGGTGACGATCTCGTGGGCGGCGAGAAAGCGGCGCAACGGCACGGGTGTGCCTTGATCGAAAAGGACCTTCACGGCCGAGGATGTCAGGCCTCGACGAGGCTGCGCTGGGCGTGTTCCAGCACGGCCTCAACCTGCGCCCGTGTCACTCCCGGGAACCACTCCAGAAACTGTTCCACCGTGGCGCCGCTCTCCAGATTTTCGAACAGCGCCTTTACCGGAACCCGCGTGCCTTTGAACAGCCAGACTCCGCTGACTTTCCCCGGAATCCGCTCCACTGCGGCGCACTGCGACCAATTGAGCATGCCAGACCAGTGCCGGCGGAAGGTGCCGGACGCAAGCCACTCCTCAAGCCAGCACGGGCCGCCGTCGGTATCATCGTCAGCTGTTGGGTATGGCCTGAAGAGGCCCCGGGCGCGGAGTAGTTTCAAGAGGCGCGAACGGTTTTTGGTCGAGAGTGCGTGTTGTGCCCGCTGTCGCCCAAGGGCACCCGCCCCCGGTCACCCTTTTGTCCCGCCGTCGCGGGACTGCCGGGCCGTGCCCGGGGCGCGACCCTGTCCGCGCTCAGCCGCTCCGGCCCAAACCCGCAGCCAGTCGCCGGATGAGCCTTTGCTCCTTCCTGCGAACAAGCTCGTGCTCCCACACGCGCAAGACGCGCCAGCCGAGGGATCGCAGCGTGCGGGTGACGAGAAGGTCGCGGGCTTGATTGGCCGCGATTTTCTTCCGCCAGAACGCTGCGTTGGTTTTGGGCCGGGTGGCGTGCTTGGGGCAGCCGTGCCAGAAGCATCCATCTACAAACATCGCAAGTTTCCCTGTCCTGCGAAGCCTTGGCGAGGCAGGAAGTCGGGGGAAAACAAAGTCGGGCTTGCCCGTAAGCTTCGAGCCGCGCCGCCAGCCAGTGATGCCGTGCGCACGAAAGACTGCGATGAGGCGAAGCTCGGTGTCGCGGTTGCCGCGTGAGCGGATGAGCGACATCACGGCGGAGCGTTTTCGTTTGGAAAAGACGTCGGACATGAGCCGAATTGCGCGGGGTTGGCTGAACCCTGCGCGAGCTCAAATCGCCGGCCGGTGGGACTCCACACGCAGGCGGTCGACGCGGGTGAAGTGCCGCGCGTTGCCGGTCACGAGCGTGAGACCGTGTTCCGAGGCGATCGCGGCCTGCCACACATCGTTGTCGCCGATGTGCAATCCCGTGTGCTTCAGCCGGCGGGCAATCCGGGAGGCAATCCACGCGGTGTCTTCGCCGATTTCCAGGCAGCCGAATCCCGCCAGTGCCCGCCGGGTGTCCTCGGGTCGCTCAACGCCTTCCGCCAGCTCGGCCCACGAGATCCGGCTCACATAAAACTGCTCTGCCGGGTGCAACGCCAGAAACGCCAGGGCATCGGACCGCCGCCGCGAACTGCGGTTGCCACCGAGATCGATGAGGAAATCGGTGTCGAGGAGCATCGTCACGCCGCGCGCGAACGACTGCGCCGCCCCGCATGGGCCCGGCTCACCGCCGTCCAATCGATCCCACGGCCAAACTCTCCGCTTTTGGCCCGGGCCAGCAACGCGGCCCCGGTCATGCCGGTCGGAAGACCGCGATTTTTGCCCGCAGATTTCGACTTCGGCAAACGGGGGGGCATGGCAACGGCCGACATGTGGTTAACGTGGTTCTGACCCCTCCCACCGTCAAGAGGTCAGTCATTGCCCGCCGGGAATCGGACGTCCCGGCCGACTGGCACTACGGCATCGCCTACAATGCCGCGCTCAAGCTCTGCACGATTTTGCTCCATGCCGAGGGCTTCAAGCAGGCCAAGGGCGCGATGGCCCACTCGCGCACGCTCAACGCGCTGACGCACAGCCGAGGGATCGCAGCGTGCGGGTGACGAGGCGACCGTGTCCTGCATAGCTCGGAGAACGACGCCGGATCGCGGGCCTGGGGTCGCGTTTTCCGCCGCCAGAACGCCGCGTTGGTCTTGGGTTGGGTGGCGTGCTTGGGGCAGCCGTGCCAGAAGCAACGTGCCCTGCGAAGCCTCGTGCAAAGCAGGGCCGTCAACGAAGACGACGAGTTTCGGCTGCGAAAAACGAAATCGGGTTTGCTCGTGAGCTTCGAACCTCGCCATCGCCAGCCGGTAATACACTTAGGCCCCTCGACGATTCTCTTCGAACATCTCGGCTGGCATCGGATGCGTTAGCCGCCAAACCATCTGGATAGGGCGCTCATTTTGGTAACTCACCCGCGTTGCTGGGCCAAGGTAAACAAATGGAACCGCAAGCCCATTTCGCTTCTTCACGTCGCGTGCGAAAATGAGGATCGTGTAACCATGTTCGACATGGTGAATTAAGTTCTGACCAGTCTCGGTCTTCTGCGGTGTGTTGGCTTGGGATTCCCAGTGCATCATTTCGCGGCTAATGGGGTAATCCGCGTACATGGTGCTCGGCGAAAACTCGCGCTCGGTCTTCTGAAAGGTCACCAACAACACGTAAGCTTTGATTTCAGCGAAGTGGAAGATGCCCACACCACGTTCACCGGCCGACTGCATCGTCGCTTTGCCGAGACCAGCTTTGATGTCGTCGCTGCCGTAGTGGCTGTGGAGCTCGAATGGGCAGTCAAATGGCATCTTCGGTAGCTCGCCGCCGACTCGTGATTCGTTCACGGACCAGTCGATCACTTCGAGAGCGTCCTCCAGCACCTTAGGATTCTGCGCCAACTTTGAGAACGATTCGCTTGTTGTCTGAGTTCCTATGGCCGCGCCTGGTTTACCCCAAAGTCGGTAGTGAACTCGAATGGCGTCGTCACCTGCGATGGAGAGCGCATTTGCAATTCGGCCGTCCCTCAGGGCTGAAACGACATCACGGAGTTGACGCAATTCCCGCGGGCCATCTATTTGCGAAGTCCTCACCAAGGCAGCGCGAAGAGGGCCCAAATCGGGGTCGTTCGGCTGCTCAGCGATTCGTGCGCGAGCCTTCCATTCCGACCAGGTGCAACCGTCGAGCAACGTCGCAGGCTCGTAGTCGTGGTGGCGAATGAAACTGGCAAATGTTGGACGCTGCCCGGTCTCGGATTCAAATGTTTCGAGTCGGTCGATAATCTGATGGCGGAGATTGCGGAGGTTGGCCCGGATGTTCGCCAAAACGTATTCCTTTGCCAGCCTGTCCATCTGGATGCTGCATCCGGGTGGGAGATGGGGAAAGTCGAGTTCGACCTCGCGCTCAATGTTGAAGCGCTGTTTGGACAGAAGCGCCTTCAGCTTTCCGTCAATTCGATAGCGGCGATGAGCCTGGCCAACAAAGTCGAGCACGGTGAGACTGTCCTTGCCCGCTGCATGACGGAGGCCGCGACCCAACTGCTGCAGAAATACTGTGAGACTTTCGGTGGGACGCAGGAACAGGACGGTGTTGATCTCGGGGACGTCAAAACCCTCACTGAGCACGTCGCGGGTGAACAGGAAGATGACTCGTCCCGTCCGAAACTCGTTTAGCGTGCGCTCACGTTCCGCGCTTTCCGTTTCACCTACCAACAAGGCCGAGCGGATGCCGCGCTGATTGAATTGCGCCGTCATGAAGTTGGCGTGGCGGACGGAGACGCAGAATCCGATGCCACGCACGCGGTCAATATTCGGCTCGTAACGAGTAAGCGAACTGAGGATCGCGTCCACCCGCTGATGCGCCAGCGCTTGGGCACCGGTGTAAACGTCTTCCAACGCTTGGATGTCGTATTTACCGCCTTTCCAGAAGCGGTCGCTGTCCAGCGCGACGGGGTCGGCTACGCCGAAGTAATGGAACGGGCAAAGCAGCTTTTCCTCCAGAGCCTCGGGCAGTCGAATCTCGGCAGCGAACCGGTTCTCAAAATCGGCGGCGACGCTTTGTCCGTCCATGCGTTCTGGCGTCGCCGTCAGGCCAAGTAGGATCCGCGGCTGGAAGGAGTCAAAGATGGGGCGATAGCTTGAGGCGGGGCCATGGTGAACCTCATCCACTACGATGAAGTCGTAGAAATCGGTCCCAACTTGCTCCCACAATCTCCGAGACTGGAGCATCTCTACTGAGCAGAACAGGTGGTCTCGGCGCGTGGCGACGTAGGGACCGACGAGCAGTTCCCCGAAGTCAGAGATGCGCAGCACCCCGCGAAACGTCGCCACTGCCTGCTCAAGAATCTCGCGCCGATGAGCCACAAACAGCAGCCGCGCCTGACGCTTCTTGTCCTCAAAAAAGCGTTTGAAGTCGAACGCGGCGATGACGGTTTTTCCTGTGCCTGTCGCCGCGACGACGAGGTTCCGCCAGACACCATGTACGTGCCGCTCCGCAGCGAGGGCATCGAGAATCCGCTCTTGGAATGGGTGCGGCTTGAGGTCGAAAAAAACTGTTCTCGCACCCGTCTTACTTCGTGCGTGTGCGATGGCATCTCGGAAGACTTGTGGTTCATCCGGATTAAACGGGGAGAAATCCCGGCTGTTCCAGTAGGTCTCAAACTCAGCAGTGAACTTCTCTAGAATGTGCGGCATGTCCTGTGCCGTGACCTTCAGGTTCCATTCGAGGCCGCTCGTCATCGCTGCGTGGGACATGTTCGCGGACCCAATGTAAGCGGTGGAAAAACCGGTGTTTCGGTGAAAGTGGTAGGCCTTGGCGTGAAGCCGCGTTCGTTCGACGTCGTAAGAGATGCGCACGGACGTGTTCGGCAGGCGCGCCAACCACTCGACGGCCTCCGCATCCGATGCGCCCATGTAGGAAGTCGTGATGATGCGAAGTTGACCGCCACGCTGCGTGAATTCCTCCAAGCCTGACATGAGCAGGCGAAGACCTGTCCACTTGATGAAGGACACCAAGAGGTCCGCGGAGTCTGCCGAACGCATCTCCTTAAGAAGCTCGTGGACGAGTTGGGGATCGGACGGTGAACCCGTGAACAAGCTGCTCTCGACCAGTGAAGTTTCCGGTCGCGCCATGCCTGACGTTTCGTAACTCGAAGGCGTGACTTCCAGCAGGACGGGCTTCTCCGTCGATACCAACTGCCGCTCTCCAAGAAACTGGCGCTCCGGCAACTGGCGGAGTCGTCCGAGCAATTCGTTGCAAACCTGAAATCGCGTAGCCGAGTCCGCTTCGAGTCGCAACGCCTGCTCCAGTACCTTGCCGACGAAGGTGGCAAGTCGTGCAGGTTCCTCTTCCGGGTCGAGCTTACCAAAAACGGATCGCAATTCTGGATGTCGTGCGAGGACTCCCTTGAGCCCCTCATCCAGCAAAGCTTCGTAGATTCCCGGGCTCAGGCTCATGTGTCACCTAAGGCAGCTGAAATTGATTTCCTTCGCCAGGATTTTGAATTCCGGATCGCCGGGACCATGTAGATGGCGAGCTGTCTGGCGAGCTTGAGTTCATCGCCAGCCCTAATGACGTCGAAGGGCAGATTGGCGATGGTCTTGGGCATGAGCTTCCGCAGCCTCGGGCGAGACTTCCCGCATGGTGTTGTAGTAAACCTCCGCCCAGTTCGCGGCACTCAAGTAAAGGCGGTGCCGGTCCCGATTGGCTTGGTCGAGAATCTCCTCCACCGCCCCTGCCGCCGGTTCGTCCTCGAAGAATGCGATCAACGCCCAGCTATCCAGCACCCGGTTGGCCATGTTACAAATCCCTTTCCTTTTTTCGGTCGGCCATCATCGCCTTCATGACGCCTCTGCCCTTGAGCGAACCGCGGAGGCTCTTGATGTAGGTACGGTTGATCGGTCGCAGGAGAATGCCTTCCGGTGTAACCGTGACCGCGGCCTTGGTGCCGTCCTCGATCCGAAATTCCCGGCGAATTCGCGCGGGAATCACGATCCGTCCCGCGGTGGTGAAAAGGACGGTTTCAGTCTTGGAGTCCGCTTTCATCGTCAGAGAGCCGGTAGGTTGGGGAAAGTAAGTCAAAAGCAAAGAGCAGGAGATCGGCTAAATGGAATGTAGGCGGTTGGTGGCTCAGCCATACCTGCCGACTGCAGGATTGAACTCTACACGACCGCCAAACCGGACTGCGCATGTTGGGGGCACGTCCGCTGAATTGTGCGCCCGGGCGCACAATTGGATGGCGGCACCTTCTGAAACGGCGGCAACACGGGGTGGGTCTGGCGGGCCTCGCCCATAGCCGGGTTGCGAACTCGTCCCTTGCCCGGCCGGTGCGTCCCGAGCCGGAGGGCTCAATTTTGCAGTTGGCTGCAAAATTGAGCGGCGGGGCCGGCCATTACCGGGACTTCTCGGTGGCTTTGTGCCTCCGTGGTGAACGCTTGGGCTGCGGCGATCACGAGAGCGATTGCGAGCTCGCTCAAGAGCAGGAGGGCGCGGCGGGGATGATCACCACCGGGCAGGTGGCGCGCTTCAACACGCCGCTGGCCGTGCCGCCGGCGAGCAGATCGTGGAGGGCGGTGTGGCCGTGCGAACCGATCACGATGTAGTCGGCGGCCAGTTGCTGCGCCTGCTCGATGATTTCCGGCACGGGCGAGCCGTTGACTTGAATGGATTCGGGCCGGCACGCCGTCGCTTTTCAGCTGCGCCACGAATCCGGCCAGGCGTTCGCGGGCGTGTTGCGCGGCCGCCTCGTTGATCTGCGCGGTGGCCATGACGATCACGGCGAAGTCGACCACGCCGACGGCGAGTTCGGTGACGTTGAGGAGCACGACCCGGCCGGCTTGGGAGCGGGCGAGGGCGGTGGCCTTCGCGATGACGCGAGGGGTGACGGCCGAGAAATCAACCGGCGCAAGAATGGTCTTCATGCGAAGATTCTGCCGGGCGCACGGGCGGACGGCAACGTCGCAGCCCCGGGGGCGCGGCGCCAATCCGCCGCAGGCGTGATCTCACGTGGCGGTGGCTTCGATGCAAAGTTCCGGCAGGGCGCCGAGCATGAGGAAGTCGTGCGCGCTGTTGCCGTGCGGTGCCTGTTGCGGCGCCGGCCAGCTGGCAGACGGGGCGGGCAGGCGGGGGCGCGGCGGGAGCGGAGTGCGGCGGAGACGGCGGCGTGGCGCGGGGCGCGGCGGCGATTGGGTGGTGTCGGTGGGATGCATGGATGGCGTGGTGGAGAACACCCGTCCCGTGCCGGTCACCGAGGGGAAATAAAAAGCCCCTCCGGTGTGGCACCGGAGGGGCGAAAGTCGTGGTAAACGATCAGGCCCCCCGCGGCGCGCGCCTAACGGCGACGCTGACGGATACAATAGCGACAACGAGGGAGACCACGGCGGAAATGCCGTGGGAGGCCGGGAAGGTCGTTGTGCGGTCGAGGCTCATCAGATCAGGGGCAGGAAGAAGGCGGAGGAAGCAGGCCGTGTCCAGCGCGAAAACGGAGGGGCGAAACCGGGAGTCGGGGAGTTAGCTTTTGGGAAAAGCGCGCCGCGTTGCCTCCGGCGCGGCGGTGAAAAACCGGAATGTCAACGAATAGCTGACAATGAAGAATTGAGAGCGGAGTCGGGAAGCGGGAGGTGGCGGCGGGAGTGGGGAACGAGAGCGGCGCGAGAACGATTACGAGAAAGAGAACGAGAACGATTTCGGACGGAGGGCGGCGGGGGACTTGTCCGGCGGAGTTGGGCGGCGGGCGGGGCCGATCGGCGAATTTGCGCGGGGAGAGTTGCGTTGCCCGGAGACCGCGTCAGGTTCCCGGCGATGAAATTTCTCCATCTCAATTTCCTGCCCCGCAGTGCCGATCTCGCTCTCCTGGTCCTGCGAGTGTGGTTCGGGCTTTCGCTGCTGGTGCTGCACGGCTGGATGAAGCTGGCGAACTTCGGCACGCTGCTGGAGAAATTTTCGGATCCGGTCGGCGTGGGCCGACCGGTCAGCCTGGTGCTCGCCGTCGGCGGCGAGGTGGTGTGCCCGGCGTTGCTGGCGCTGGGGCTGTTTACGCGCGTCGCCGCGCTCGGCGCCGGCACGATCATGGCCACGGCGTTTTGGTTTGTGCACGGGCACAAGCTCTCCGGCCCCGGCAACGGTGAGCTGGCGTTTCTCTTCCTCGGCGCGTGCGTGACCCTGTTTGTCGCCGGCGCCGGCCGGTATTCGATCGACGCGAAAATCGGCGCCAGGGTCTGACCGGACCGGCGGGAAACCGCTGGCCGAGAAAATCCGTCAACCCTTGCTCGCGGAAGCCGCCGGGAGCTTGAGGCCGAATTCCTTCAGGAGGGCGTCGATCTTCTCGACCTTTTCGGCATGCGGCATCGCGGGATGCAGGCCGGTGTGGCGGAGCGTGCCGTCGGGGGCGATGATGGCCATGTGCGGAATTCCGGTCACGCCGTAGTCGGGGTTGAACACCGCTTCCGTGCTGAAGACGACGGGCCACGTCAGGTCCTTCGCCTTGATGAAATCGGTCATCAGCTCCATCTCGCGCTTGGGGTCCTCGCGCGTGTCGATGCGGCCGGGGGCGAGTCCCATGACGTAACCCTGCAGGCTCGTGACGCCGACAACCTCGACGTCGGTCCCCTTGTAGTGGGCTGCGAGTTCACGCACCTGCGGAAAGGAAGCGACACACGGCCCGCACCACGTGGCCCAGAAATCGAGCACGACGACTTTGCCTTTCAGGCCGCCGAGCGTCTTGAGGCCCTCGCGACTCGCCCAGGCGAAATGCAGCTCGGGGGCGGGGCGGCCGACGAGGTTGGACTGCATATCCTTCGCCTTGAGCGCGCGATCGATCGACGCGAGCGTGTTCAGGGCGACGGCGGCGATCTTGGTGTCGGGAAATTCGGTGTGGACGCGCTGGAGGAGCTGGCGGGCGCGATCCAGGTCGTTGAGGACCTGCCCGTAGAGGGTGGCCTGCACGAAGAGGATCTGCCCGACATCGTCGGTCTTCTGCCCCCGGTATTTCGTGAAGAGCGTGTCGAACGTGCCGAGTTCCTCCGCGAGGGCGGCGGCGGTGCCCTGGCCCTTCTGGAGCTTGGCCTGCACGCGGGCGACGAGCGCCTTCAACTCGGTGGTGGCGGAGGATTCGGCCGCAGGGGCGGGGGCTGGCGCCTGCCCGTGGGCGGGCAGGAGGGCGAGAAGACCGAGCGAGAGGAGCGCGACGAGCAGGCGTGGTTTCATGGGAACGTGGGCGTAAACGGAAAGATGAAAGCGAACCGGGTCAAACGACCGGGAAACGTGCCGCGAATGCGCCGGAAGGCCAACGAAAAGATGGCGGTGGGCGGGGGTGTGCCGTTCGCGGGTTTGCGGGCAGGGGAGACGCTGGGGGACGATCTCATTTCTCCGCGGAGGCACGGGGAAACCAAGGGCGGAAACGCCGGGCAGGAGATTTCCCGGTGTCATCGCGATTTGGTGGTGAAGGGAGGGGCGTGGCGGCCGATCACGAGCACGATCACGATGACGAGCAGGAGCACGGGAAGACGTGGTCATCGAGACTGGTTTCCGAGACCTAACGGGGCTGCGCCCCAGCCCGACGAAACGTGCCAAGTTCACCAAGCCAAAACAGGCTAACCGCTAATCCTCGCTAGTCGGCGCTCATGAATTCCTCACTCGCAGCCGATTTCGACGCTTCGCCGATTTGGCGGGGCACGCAGGCAATCCCTGCCGCCGCTGCCCAAAATCAGCGGAGATTAGCGGTTCAAGACTTTGAGTTTTGTCGCCAGACATGGGCCCCTTAAGGCTTTCTCGCGCGCGGCTCCAGATGACTCGGCGGAGCCCGCAAAAAACCCCGCGCCGGTGAGGGCGCGGGGTTGAGGGAGTGGCACCGGAGTCAACCGGTGGGCGCCTTACTTCTTCTTCGCAGCCTTGGCCTCCGAGACCGCGGCTTGCGCGGCGGCGAGACGGGCGACCGGCACGCGGTAGGGCGAGCACGAGACATAACTGAGGCCGAGCTTATGGCAGAACTTCACCGAGTCCGGATCGCCGCCGTGTTCGCCACAGATGCCGAGCTTGATGTCGGGGCGGGTCTTCCGGCCCTTCTCGATCGCGATCTGCATCAGCTGGCCCACGCCGGTCTGATCGATCGAGGCGAACGGGTTCTTCTTCATGATCTCGGACTCCTGGTAGGCACCGAGGAAGGAGCCGGAGTCGTCGCGCGACATGCCGAGGCACGTCTGCGTGAGATCGTTTGTGCCGAAGCTGAAGAACTCGGCGGTGTGCGCGATCTCGTCGGCGGTGAGGGCACCGCGCGGGATCTCGATCATGGTGCCGACGCTGTAAGCGATCTTGGTCTTCTTCTCGGCCATGACGGCTTTCGCGACCTGATGCACGAGCTCGGTTTGGAGATCGAGTTCCTTCTTGAAGCCCACGAGCGGGATCATGATCTCGGGCTTGGCCTTGAAGCCGGCCTTGTTCGCATCGGCCGCGGCCTCGAAGACGGCGCGGGCCTGCATGGCGGTGATTTCTGGATACTTGATACCGAGGCGGCAGCCGCGGAAGCCGAGCATGGGGTTGAACTCATGCAGCTCGTGGACGCGGTGCATGATTTTCTCGACGGGCACGTTGAGTTTCCGGGCGAGGTCCATCTGCGCTTCCTTGGAGTTCGGGAGGAACTCGTGGAGGGGCGGGTCGAGGAAACGAATCGTGGCTGGGTAGCCCTTCAACGCTTTGAAGATTCCGAAGAAGTCCGCGCGCTGGTAGGGGAGGAGTTTCGCGAGGGCGGCTTGGCGGTCGGCCAAGTTGCCGGCGAGGATCATCTCGCGCATGGCATCGATGCGGTCGCCTTCGAAGAACATGTGCTCGGTGCGGGTGAGGCCGATGCCGACGGCGCCGAACGCGATCGCTTGCGCGGTCTGTTCGGGGGTGTCGGCATTGGTGCGGACTTGGAGCTTCGTGGCTTTTTCGCACCACTTCATGAGCTGGACGTAGCTCTTGAATTTCTCCGTGGCCTGCGCGGCTTTGTCGCCATGGAGGAGGCCGGCGACGATCTCGGACGGAGCGGTCGCGATCTGACCCGCGTAGACGACGCCGATGGTGCCGTCGATGGAGAGGAAATCTCCCTCGGCGTAGGACTTGCCGGCGACGGTGACGGTCTTCTTGTCGTAATCGACCTGAAGGGAGGCAGCACCGCAGACGCAGACTTTGCCCATTTGGCGGGCAACGAGCGCAGCGTGGGAGGAGACACCACCGCGCGCGGTGAGAATGCCTTCGGCGGCGATCATGCCGCGCAAATCTTCCGGCGAGGTCTCGACGCGAACGAGGAGGACTTTTTCGCCCTTCTCGGCGGCGATGACGGCGCGGTCGGCGTTGAAGTAGATCTTGCCGGTGGCGGCGCCAGGGCCGGCCGGAAGACCGGTGGCGATGACGGTCGCTTTCTTGGCGTCAGCGAGGTTGAAGATCGGCGCGAGGAGTTGTTCGAGTTGGTCGGCGGGGTTGCGCATGATCGCGGTTTCCCAGCTGATGAGCTTTTCCTTCACCATATCGATGGAGAACTTGAGCGCGGCGGCGGCGGTGCGCTTGCCGTTGCGCGTCTGGAGCATGAACAACTTGCCTTCTTGGATCGTGAATTCGATGTCCTGCACATCCTTGAAATGTTTCTCGAGCGTGGCGCGAACCTTCATCAGCTCGGCGTAGGACTTCGGCATCTGGTCCTTGAGCTTGAGGACGGGCTCGGGCGTGCGGACGCCGGCGACGACGTCCTCACCCTGGGCGTTGAGCAGGAACTCGCCGTAGAATTCGTTGGTGCCGTTGGCGGGGTTGCGGGTGAACGCGACGCCGGAGCCGGAGGTCTCGCCGGTGTTGCCGTAGACCATGGCCTGGACGTTGACGGCGGTGCCCCACTCGGTGGGGATGCCGTATTTGGCGCGGTAAACCTTGGCGCGATCGTTCATCCAGGAGCCGAAGACGGCCCCGGCGGCGCCGCGGAGCTGGTCCCACGGATTGTTGGGGAAGGATTTTCCGGTGCGTTCCTTGACCATCGCCTTGAAGCGCTTGACGAGTTCCTGCTGGTCGGCGGCGGTGAGCTTGGAGTCTTCGATGTCGCCGTGGTAGGTCTCGTGCTTGAAGCCGTGGATGACGGACTCGAACGGATCGTGGTCCTCGCCCTCGCGCTTCTGCACGCCGATGACGACGTCGCAATACATCTGGATGAAGCGGCGGTAGCAGTCCCAGGCGAAGCGCTCGTTCTTGGTGGCGGCGGCGAGGGAGAGAACGGTCTGGTCGTTGAGACCGAGATTAAGAATGGTGTCCATCATGCCGGGCATCGAGTCGCGGGCACCCGAGCGGACGGCGACGAGGAGGGGGAAGCCGGCGGCGTCACCGAACTTGTAGCCCATGATCTTCTCCATGTTCTTCACGCCGGCTTCCATCTGGGCCTGGAGGGAGGCGGGATAGGTGCGCTTGTTGGCGTAGTAATAGGTGCAGACCTCGGTCGTGATGGTGAAGCCGGGGGGCACGGGCAGGCCGATGCGGGTCATCTCGGCGAGGTTGGCGCCCTTGCCACCGAGGAGGTTCTTCATCGCGCCGTTGCCGTCGGCTTTGGCGGCGCCCCAAGTGTAGACGTATTTCGTCGATTTGGCGCCGGATTTCTTGGCTTTGGATTTTACGGCCATGGGAGGAGGATTGGGTTGCAAAAACGAACGGGCGCACGCGCGCACGAAAGGCGAATGGGAATAGAGTGCGCCCCGAGGCTGTCAACGATGCAAGCGGCCCGGCGCCTCCGTTGGCGGGGCGGCAGGGCGGGGCGGCGTCCTTCCCGCCCGGAGCCGGCTGCCCGGGGCCTCCCCCGGCGTTCCTGCCACAACACGCTTCCGTTTTCCAAAAATCTTCCCACCATGCGCGTTCCCATTTCCTTGTGAGCGATTCTCCCGACCATCCCGACGATCCCCTCCTGCCGGCTGAGGCAAAAGCCGCGCGCACCCCGCGGGAGCGGGCGATGGGATTTTGGGAGCACCTGGACGAGCTGCGTTCGACGATCATCAAGAGCGCCGTGGTGTTCATCGCCTTCGCGGTGCTCATCGGCTACTTCATGCATGAATTCAGCGCCACGGTGATGTGGCCGCTGACGAAGGTGCAGGCGCAATACCCGGGGCTCGTGATCGAGCTGGGCACGCAAAAAATCATGGAGGTGTTTAGCATGATCATCTCGATGTGCGTGACGGGCGGGCTGGTGCTGGCGGCGCCCTTCATCCTGTTTTTCATCGGGCAGTTCGTGGCGCCGGCGCTGACGGAAAAAGAACTGAAGGCGGTGCTGCCGATGTGCGTCTCGGCGCTGATACTTTTTCTCCTCGGCGCCGCCTTCGGATTTTTTCTCCTGATGCCGAAGACGATCGAAATGGCGGTCGAACTCAACAAGACCTTCGACCTCGCGCTGCGGTGGACGGTGGGCGACTACTACAACACCCTCGCCTGGCTGGTGCTGGGGGTGGGCGCGGCCTTCGAGTTTCCCCTCGTGATCATCCTGCTGGTATGGCTGGGGATCCTGACCACGGCGTTTCTCCGCAAATACCGGCGGCACGCGATCGTGGTGATCTTCCTCATCGCGGCGATTGTCACGCCGACGCCGGATCCGATCACGCAGTCGCTTTTTGCCGCGCCGCTGTATTTGCTGTTCGAGATTGCGATCATCTTCTCGACCCGCATTGAGAAAAAGCGCGCGCTGAAGCAGTAAGGCGGGGTCGGGCCCTGAGAGCGCAGGGACGCGCGTTCCGGTTCTTCCTTCATTCGATCGAAAGGGCGCAGGCCAGCCTGCGCCCCTCTCAGTCGGCCGGCCGGGCCGGAAGATGTTGTTCGATCGGGCGTGACGCGGGTTGGATACCGTTCCGCGCCGGGGGCGGCCGCGGCTCCATTGCTCAACGCGAAACAATCCCCGGGTCGGCCGACCTTGTCCGATCGGGCTTACAGCCCCTTTTTCACGAACCCGACGTCGCGGTCCGTATCCTTCATCTTGATGGACTTCTGGCCGTGCGTGTCCTTGCCGATGTAGTCGATGCTCGCGGCGACGAGAATGGGCAGGTTCTTGCGGAGATCGCGGCTCTGGCCCTCGCTCGTGACGTCGACGGTCCAGATTTCCGCCGGCGGGCGCCCTTCCACGGCCGGGCCGTTTTCGCGGGCCGTGAGCCGGAGATATTTTTCGTAGACCGTGACCGTGACCTGATAATCGCGATAGCCCGCGAACTCCGTGGTCGGGGGATCCTGCACCATGACGGTCTGATAAACGGGGCGACCCTGCGCATCGGTGCCAACCTGCACGCGCTCCTGGCGGATCTGACCGGGAATGGTGATATAGACGGGTTCCGTGACGGTCTCGCGCCGGCTCTCGGGCGGTTTGATGCCGTAATCGAGGTCGACGACGATATCGGGCTTCACCTTGGCCGGCGCCTCGTAAAGGCCCTTGCCGGAGAGGGCCGTCTTCACGTAGTCGGAGGCCTCCTTGTAGCGAAGCGAATCCTCCGCGATCATCGGGTTCTTATTATTGATCTGATAAGAAACCGCGTTCTCTGCGTTGGGTTTGGCGAGGGAGTCGACTTTGACCTCGTAGGTGGTCGCGCAACCGCCAAGCGCTAAGCCGGTTGCGGCCAATAAAAAGCAACGAACGAGTGCGGGGCACACGGGCCGGTCAGCGGGGGGGACCGACGATTTCACGGCTTTCATGGGAACGTCCGCAGCGTAGTTATCTAACGCATTCTGGCAACTACGAGATGCTAACAGTTCTGTTACTTTCTCCGCCGAAACCCTTCCCGCGCCCCTCGGTGGGGCGGTGGCCGCTTACTTCCGCGTCCGCGCTTCGCGCTGGGCCCGGAGGACCACGCGAAACATCTGGATGCAGAGCCAGAACACGCCGCTCATGCATGCGGAGCAGAGCCCGCCCCACAGCAGGATCATCCGCGGGTCGTTCGAGGGAACGTGCGTCGAGACGAGCGTGTAGATGAACGCGAAGAAGGCGACGACGAGGACGGCGTCGACAGCAAGGCTGGCGGGCGAAGTGAGTTTCTGTTCCGGCTGGGCCATGGGGCGAAAAGGAGAAGAACAACCCTCGGATTGTCCACGGGAAATTTGGTGCTGCCTGGGCGCCGATTGCCCGGGTTTCGGGCGGGAAGCCCCTGGCAACCGTAGCCAAATGCCCGATCGAGCGTGAAAACGCGGGGCCGCGAAAACCCGAAGGAGAATACCCGCGGCCGTCTGGGCTCCCGTCGGTCAGCCCGGGCGGGTGGAGCCAGACGTGATTTTGGCCTCGATCGACACGGCGCCCGGTTTCTCCGCCTCGCCGTTGCGTCGGTCCAGCCGCGATCAATCTGCTGATGCACGTGAACCTGTTGGTAGCCGAATTTGGTCTGAGACCAGCACACTTCAATTAGGTGAATGAAGGTGTCGGGGTTACTGGGATATGGATTCTCGAGGGCGAGATGATAATGCAGCCGATTGCTCGACGACCGCTCCAGCGAAGGAAACACTTTCAGCTTCTTGCCGAAGCGCCTGAACCGCTTTCCGTAGACCTCTGTGTTGAGACGATTCAGGAAGCGAAGAAGGTTTTTCGATGCTCTGATTTCATCGAGTTTAACGCCGCCTTCGAACTGTTTGAGAGTGAGGGATACGCCAAAGCAGTTCTGTAGCTCAAATTTAGCTAGGCACTGCCGGACTGCGGTTCTTTCGTCTATTGAGTTGGATTGCATGGATGCTCGGTAAATCTCTCTTATTTGTACGAGAAATGTGCTCAGAATTAGCTAAACTTAAAAGCATTTAAGATATTTAAAAACAACGGAATATAGATGCGAAAAACGTCTAAATTTGCTCCTTTCTGCTCGTTATAGGAGACACGGACTGTCCCGGTCGCACGGATTGTTTTTAAACCGGTCTTTTCCGGGGCCCGACGGGTGGCCGTTCCCGGGGCGCAGTCGGGCGGGCGGGTCTGCCGTCGATAATCTCGTGATTGCGCCGCGTCCTCCACGCCGCTACTCGGAAACCATGGCCCGCTTCCTCGTCTTGACCGTGCTGAGTTCCTTCGCGCTGAGCCGTGCGTTCGCGCAAACGGCCCCCGAGCCGGCGGTCCGCCTCGCGGAGGTGGTCGTGACGCCGAGCCGGTTTGGCGTCGCGGACCAAAAGCTCGCGATCGGGGCGTCGCTCACCAGCGCCGAATTGGAAACGCTGCCGCAGATCGGCGACGATCTCTACCGCTCGATCGCGCGGCTACCGGGGCTCGCGGGCGACGACTTTACCGCGAGCTTCTGGGTGCGCGGCGCGCCGAATGGCGAACTGCTGGCCCGCCTCGATGGCGTGGAGCTGATCGAGCCCTTTCACCTCAAGGACATCGAGGGCGCGCTCTCGATCGTCGACCCGCAGGTGGTGCAGCGCCTCGATTTGATGACGGGTGGCTTCACGGCGGAGTTTGGCAACCGGGCCGCCGCGGTGCTCACGATGGAAACGAAAACGCCCACGGCGTCGCGCAGTGCCGTCGGGCTCAGCCTGACGGGGGTGGGGGCGAGCAACCAGGGCGTCCTGGCCAATCAGCGCGGGCGCTGGCTGGTCGCGGCGCGCCGGGGTTATCCGGACGTCGCGCTCAAGGTCGCCGGGCGCGACGACGAGGTGAGTCCGCGGTATTGGGATGCGATGGCGAAATTCGAGTATCAGGTCGCGCCGGCGCACACCGTTTCGTTTCACGTGCTGCACGCCTCGGACACGCTGCGCTATCAGCGCGACACGGGGCGCACGCTCAACAGCAGTTACGACAGCGACTACGTATGGGTGCGCTGGCGGGCGACGCCGACGCCCCGGTTGACGGGTGAGACGGTGGTCTCGCTGGCGCAGCTCGGCTGGAACCGCGATGGCGACGGACCGCTCGACGGCTTTCCCTTTGCCCTGCACGACCGCCGCCGGCTCGACCTCGCGAGCCTGCGCAGCGAGTGGAGTCTCGCGTGGGGCGAACGCGTGCTCTGGCGCGGCGGCCTAGAGGCGCAGCAGGGCCGCAGCCGCTACGACTACACCCTCTTGCACCAGCGCACCGTGGTCAGTGACAGCCGCCAGGTCGTGGAGACGCAGGCGGTGAACACCCGGCTGCGGCCCGAGGGCAACGCCACGGGCGGATTCGTGGCGGTGCGCGTGCGGCCGTGGGCGGCCCTGACGGTGGAGCCGGCGCTGCGTTACGACCGCCGGGATCACGCCGGGGACAGTGCGGGGAGCCCGCGGCTCAACGCCTCGCTCGCGCTCGGCGGTGCGACGGTGCGCGCGGCCTGGGGCATCTACCGCCAGTCGGTTGGTCTGCACGAGCTGGATGTCGCGGCGGGCGAGACGACGTTTCATCGCGCGGCGCAGGCGGAGCATCGCGTCATCGGCATCGAGCGGGCGCTGGGGCGCGGCACCTTGTTCCGCGTGGAGGCCTACGAGCGCCGGACGACGCGCCTGCGGTCGCACTGGGAGAATCTCGACAACGCCTACGATCTGTTTCCGGAGGCCCAGCCGGATCGCGTGCGGCTCGATCCGGCGCAGGCTCGGGCGCGAGGCGTCGAGGCGCTGCTCTCCGGCCGGCCGGATCCACGATTGACCTGGAATGCCAGCTACGCGCTCGCCCGCACCGAAGAACTGTTGGGCCGCGCCTGGGTGCCGCGGGCGCGTGACCAGCGGCATACCGTTTACGCGGACGCAACGTACACACCGAACGCGCGCTGGTCGTTGAGCGCCTCGTGGCAGTATCACAGCGGCACGCCCACGACCGACGTCGTCTATTCACTCGCCACGCTCACGAACGGGCGCCGGGTGCTGGTTTCCGCCAACGGCCCTGTCTACGGACTGCGGCTGCCGGCGTATCACCGGCTCGATCTGCGTGCCACCCGGCGGATCCACGTCCGGCGGGGCGACCTGCGCGTCTTTCTCGACGTGTTCAACGCCTACGACCGCGTCAACCTGGTGGGTTACGATCACCGCGTGACGGTGACGGGCACGCAGGTGACCGACGTGAAAAAGCCACGGGAGCAACTGCCGCTGCTGCCGAGCGCGGGCGTGAGCTGGGAATTCTGAGCGCTACGCCTTCGGCCGGAACACCGCGGGCGCGCCGGCGGCGGCTTCGAGGCGCGGCCCGCCGATGAGATCGATGCAGTAGGGGATCGCGGGGAATACCGCCTCGAGATTCTCGCGGATCGCCTTGGGCCGCCCGGGGAGATTCACGATCAGCGTGCGCCCGCGGATGCCCGCGGTCTGGCGCGACAGGATGGCGGTCGGCACGAACCTCAACGACGCGCTGCGCATCAGTTCGCCGAACCCTGGCAGCATTTTTTCGCACACCGCGGCCGTGGCCTCGGGCGTGACATCGCGCGGCGCGGGGCCGGTGCCGCCGGTGGTGACGACGAGGCAGCAGCCCGCCTCGTCCGCCATGCGCCGCAACTCCGCCTCGATCACCGGGCGCTCGTCGGGAATCACGCGGTAGTCGGTTTCGAACGGCGTCGCCAGCCACCCGCGCAGCAGGTCCACGCAGGCCTTGCCGGGGATGTCTTCGTAGACGCCGGCACTCGCGCGGTCGGAAATGTTGAGAACGCCGATTTTAGGAATCATGGGAATTGGGGCGACGAGGTGAAAACCAAATGGGGAAAGCGGGAAATCAGGAACCGAAATTTTGAGCGGGCCGGATCGTGCCGTCGGCTACGGCGATGAGTTTGTCGCGTCGAGGGAAAGGAACTGTTCGATGACTTGCGCGGGCGTCACACCCCGGGCCCGCAGCGCCCGGAGCGAGAGCGCGTCGTGCCGCTTGGCGAGGCGCACGCCGGCTTCGTCCTTCATGAGCGCGCAATGATAGTAGGCCGGGGCGGGGTGGCCGAGCGCGCGCAGCATCAGCAACTGGCGGAATGTGCTGCGGATGAGGTCCTCGCCGCGCACGACCTCCGTGATGCCGAGTTCGGCATCGTCGAGCGCGCACGCGAGCTGGTAGCTCGGCGTGTCGTCCTTCCGCCACACGAGGAAATCGCCGAAATCGCGACCCGCGATGGCGCGCTGCGATCCGCAGGCGCCGTCGTTAAACTCAAGCAGTTCGCCGTCCGGAATGCGCAGCCGCCAGTTCATGGTGATCGCGGCCTCGAGCGGCGGCAGTGGTGCGTCTGCGGGCGGCCGGAAGTGCGCCGGGTAGACGGGTTCGTCGTCCGCACCGCCCTCGTGGGGCGCGCCGGCGGCCTCGACTACATCGCGGCGGGTGCGGGTGCAGGGATAGATCAGATTCGCGGCGTGCAGCCGTTCGAGCGCGGCGCGGTAGCGCGGGCGACGGGTGCTCTGCGAAATCATCGGCTCTTCCCAGGTGAGCCCCAGCCAGCGCAGGTCCTCGATCATCGCGGCGACGAAATCCAACCGGAACCGCACGGCATCGAGATCGTCGTTGCGCAGCAAGAGCGTGCCACCGGCGGCCCGCGCCCGTTCCTGGGCGATCCAGAACGTCCGCGCGTGGCCCAGGTGGAGATGGCCCGTGGGCGAGGGGGCGAGCCGACCGAGATAAGGGCGCGTATGGGAAGCCACGACGGAACGGACATAGCGCCCCGGCCGGACTCCGCAACCCAAGGGTGTATCTCCAGCCCACCCGCCTTTCCCCGGATCCCATTGTTCTCTTTCTCGTAATCGCTCTCGTTCTCCCCGCTCGATGAGCCCGGCCGAATCTTCGCCATTTTTGTTCGTGCTAATCCGGCGCCGTTCGTGATTCCTCGGCGCGCATGACGCGGCTCCTCTGTGTTTACTGCTCCTCCAGCGATCGCCTCGATCCGAAGTATGCCGCGGTGGCCGCGGAGCTCGGGCGCGAGATGGTCGTGCGCGGCTGGGGCCTCGTCTACGGCGGCGGCAAGACCGGCCTCATGGGGGCGGCGGCGCGCGCAGTGAAACAAAGCGGCGGCCGGGTGGTGGGCGTCATCCCGGAATTCATGAAGGCGCGCGAGCTGGCCTTCGACGAGGCCGACGAACTGCACACGGTGATCACGATGCGCGAGCGCAAGCTCCTCATGGAGACGCACGCCCATGCCTTCGTCGCGCTGCCGGGCGGGTGGGGCACCCTCGAGGAAATCATGGAGATCCTCACGCTGCGGCAGCTCGACGTGGTGCGGAAGCCGTGCGTGCTGCTGAATCAGGACGGATTCTACGACCCGTTGCTGCAGCTCTTCGAAACGATGCTGCGGGAGAAATTCTTCAAGCCGTCGAACATGGACCTGTTTCGCGTGGCGCGGACCGTCCCGGAAATTTTCACCCAGATCGAGGCCGCGGCGGGCGCGAAGGCCGAGACGAAGTGGTTCGACACGCGATGACGGCCGATCCGCGCGCCGGTGTGCTCCGGCTCTTGCGCGCTCATGCGGCGCGGCCGCTCGACGCGCATGAGGCCGCGCAGACGGCGGAGACCATCCGGTTTGTCGCGGCGCATGCGGATTGCCTGCTGCGCTCGTGCGCGCCGGGGCACCTCACGGGCTCGGCGTGGATCGTGAGCCCGGATCGCACGCGCACGCTGCTGACGCATCACCACAAGCTCGACAAGTGGCTGCAGCTGGGCGGGCACGCGGACGGGGACGGTGATCTCGTGGCGGTGGCGCTGCGGGAGGCGCGGGAGGAGAGCGGGTTGACGCGGTTGCGCGTGGTGTCGCCGGAAATTTTCGATTTCGACCGGCATCTGATCCCGGCGCGGAAGTCCGATCCCGAACACTATCATCACGACCTGCGTTTCCTGATCGAAGCGGACCCGGACGAGCCACTGATCATCTCCAGCGAGTCGAAGGATCTGGCGTGGGTCGAGGTGACGCGGGTGACGGAGCTGAATGCCGAGGAGTCGATGGCCCGGATGGTGCGCAAGACGCTGGCCGCGGGCGGGTGACCTTGCGGTGGCCGCCCCGAAGACGGCGATCTTCCCGCCGTCGCTATTCCGGGAACAGCGAACGATCGATGCCCGGGATGATGCGGAGGGCGTTTTTGTAGTAGATTTTTTTGAGCACGGCGTCGGGGAGGCCCATGCTGTACATCGGCCAGAAGGCGTGGTATTTTTTGTGATAGGGGAAGTATTCGTCCTCGGTCTCGAAGATTCGGAAATAGGTGGCGTATTCGGAGGGCACCCAGCTGTCCTTGCCGAAAAGAATACGGTCCTGGTAGCGCTCGAAGAACTTGCGCGCCGCGCGGGGCTGGCGGCCGAGTTCGGCGATGATGGCCCCGGTCTCGACGTTTACGTTGGGCATCTCGTCGAGGAAGGCGCCGAGTTTGGTGAGATCGTTGGCGTGCCAGTCGAAATGCGCGGCAATGAACGTGGTCTTGGGGTGGCGCCTGAAGACGGCGTGCTGTTCGCGGATCAACTGTTCGAAACCGGGCCCGCTTTCACTCTGGCGACGGCCCGGGTGGGTGATGAGTTCAAGCCAGCGTTCGTTGTTCTCGTCCATCGGGTCCCAGAAGGAGCGGGGCTCGCCGGTGTGGATGAGGACCGGAATCCCCAGTTCGCCGCACTTGGCCCAGATCGGGTCCATGCGCGGGTCGTCGATCGGGATGCGCCGGCCGTTCTGATCCTTCGTGGTCATCCCGAAATTTTTGAAAAACTTGAGGCCCGGGGCGCCGGCGGCGTGATCGGCCACCAGTGCCGCCACGGCCTTTTCGGTCCAGTCTTCCCGGCCGAAGCCGCCGAAAGTCACGTTCGCGAAGACGAGGAGGCGGGACGGCGCGGCGGTCTTGATCCGGGCGGCAGCGGCTGAAAGGAACGTGCCGCTGCCACCGCTGAGATTCACCATGGTGGTCATGTTGAGCTCGTCCATCTGGCGCAACAACGCGGGCAGATCCTGGCTCCGGAAGTCGCGCTGGTGATTGTGCACGTCGATGAACGGGAACTTGGCGCGGGTCAGGGGATGCTCCGGGACGACGAGCGTCGACTTGGGGTTGTACGTTTCGAAGTCGATCCGGGGCGTCGTGGAATCGGCGGCCGGCAGGCGCCCGGCGATGACGCCGAGCAGGAGGGACAGGCGGAGGATAAGTCGCATGGGACGGGGGAGAAGGTGGTTTTGCGTGATCAGTCGGGCGCGGCAGCGTTCAGACGAGCACGAGTTTCGAGGCGCCCTTCGGCAACGCAAAGCAGGCGAGGACCTGCCCGCCGTCATGGCACCACGTGCCGGGGGCGAGCTGGAGCGGGGCTTTGACCTCGCGCAGTTCCGTGCGCGCGGCGCCGGACTGCAGCGTGGGCGGCCGGCTGGGCGGGCCCGGCCAGCGCACGGTGAACTCGGGGCAGGCGAAGGGAGCCTTGAAGCCGATGCTGTCGGCGGTGCGCTCGATCCGCGTCAGTTCCTTCGCCGCCCAGTAGCGTGACACCTCGCTCAGTTTCATCCAGTGCAGGTGGTCGAAGCGCGCGTGCAGGCGGCGCACGACTTCCTGGAAAATCTTAAATCCGGTTTCCTGGCCGTTGTAGTAGATCCCGGTCCAGTGGGCGACCATGAGCGCCGGTTCGCCGCGGCCGATGATGTCGACCATGCGGCCGGACTGTCCGTCGGCCGTGATGAACTTGTCGGCGCCGCCGGGCTCGGTGCAATCCCAGCCGCCCGTCCAGTCGCCGGTGCAACCGATGGTGTGCACGACGCAGCGCGGATCGGGACCGTCGAGCCCCGAGGCGTTTTGCACGAGCGGGGCCACACTCTTCGCGCCTTCGGAATACAGATCGCGGAAATAATGCGGGATCTCGGCGCCAAAGACATCGCGCACCGACTCGAACGTGGCCTGCGCGAGCTGCGGCCGCGCCCGGTTGCCAAAGCCCCCGGGCGTGGTGATGCCTTCGCAGGGCAGCCCGATGTTTTTGAGAATGCGCAAGGCATACGCGAGGTAGTTGGCGATTTCGTCGGCGGAGCGGCCGGTCGTCCAATCCCAGTTCTCCATGAACTTTGGCGAAAACTCCGGGAAGGGGTGCCCGGTCTTGATGTCGATCACGCGCGTGTGCGTGACCATCTCGGGATGGATGTCCCAATTGGGCATCATCAGCGTGCGGACGAGCTCGATGCTCTGTTCCAGCTCGCGCTGCGTCCAACCCGGCAGCATGCGGTCGAGCCGGCCGACGGCGGCGGGATAAGGCACGATGCTGTATTTTCCTTTCACGCCGTGCTGCGCGCACCATTCGCCGAACTTGCGCACGAACGCGTCGGGAATCTCCACCGGCCACTCGCGCCAGCGGAGGCGGGCGTGATGCGAATCCGGCCCGAGCACCTGGGCGAACTGCGGCACGGCGTAGTGGTTCAGGTTCACGAGGCACGTCGAGTCGTCGATGATGAGGGCGACGGGCACGCGGTGGCGCGGGTTGAGCACGGTCACGTCCGCGCTGGCGGGCGGGCGGGCGCCCGGCACCTGGGCGAGCAGATCGCTGGCGAGGCAGGCACCGGTCGTAACGGCGGCGCGTTGCAGAAAATCCCGGCGGTTCAGGGGCGTCATGGAGTGGCGGAGCGTCCCCGTTCCCCGCGCCGCGATCAAGCCCGGGATTCGGCCGCGCCGCCGGCCGTGGCGTGAGCCGACCCGGACCGGCGCGTTGAAACCGCCGCCCGCCAAGGGCAAACCGCCGCCGCGTGGAGCCCAGCCCAATTTGTCAACGAATAGTTGACAACGGGGATTGAGGGAGCGCGCGAGAGAGGCAACGGGAATGCGGAGGAAAGTTGCGGACGGGGCCGGGGTTGCGGGCGGTCGCGACGGGACCGATCCGCGACCTGCCCCCGGGAATTCGCCCGTTGACGGCCATCGGGCGCGGAGTTTGGCTGCTTGGCACCGCCGCCCGAAACCTTTTGTAAAACGAAGCGGCGGCTTGGTTTTTCCCCAGACATTCGATTCCCCTCCGACCCTCGGTCACTTCCTTCCCCAGGCTCTTTCTATGAAAAACAGACGCGAATTTATCAAAAGCGGCATGGTCGGCACGACCGGCATTGCCATCGGCGCCATGGGCTTCAGCGCCAAGTCCTACGCGGCCATCGCCGGCGCCAATGACCGCATCACCATCGCGGTGATCGGCATCCGCAACCAGGGTACGGTCCACCTCACCAACTACTGCGGCCTGAAGACCAGCCATAACGTCAGAATCAAGACCATCTGCGACACCGACGAGCAGCTGTTCGGGCCCGGGTTGAAGCTGATTGCGGACAAGACCGGGGACAAGCCGGGCACGGAATGGGACCTGCGGGCGGTATTTGACGACAAGCAGATCGACGCGGTCTCGATGGCCATTCCGAATCACTGGCACGCGCTCGCGACGGTCTGGGCGTGTCAGGCCGGCAAGCACGTCTACATCGAGAAACCGGCCTCCCACAATATCTGGGAAGGCCGCAAGATGATCGAGGCGGCGCGCAAGTATGGCCGGCGGATGCAGGTCGGGCTCAACAACCGCTCCTCCACCAACGTCCGGGATGCGATCCAGTTCTTGCACGAGGGCGGCATCGGCGAGCTCTACATGGCCCGCGCGCTGTGTTTCAAGGCGCGCGATTCCTACGGCATGGCCAAGGATGGCCAGCCGCCGGCGACGTTCCATTACGACCGCTGGCTCGGGCCGGCGCCGTATCGTCCGTACAACGAGAAGCGGAGCCACTACAACTGGCACTGGTATTGGGACACCGGCAACGGCGACACCGGCAACACCGGGCCCCACCAGCTCGATCTGGCCCGCTGGGGGATGAACAAGAATGAGCATCCCGTTTCGGCGTATTCCGCCGGCGGCATCTTCAGCCTGCGGCAGGATGAACTGCCCGCGGAAAGCCGGGCGAAGGGCGTCCGTGTCTACGGCGGAGTCGAGACCTACGGCCGCGACAAGACCTTGCAGGAAACGCCCAACACGCAGACCGCCGTCTACAAGTACCGCGACGGCACGATGATCGAATTTGAAGTGCGCGGCCGTTACACGAACCACGAGGGCAGCCGCGGCCAGGAAGTCGGTAATTTGTTTTTCGGCTCGGAAGGCTGGCTCGAAATCGACGGCAACAACTGGAAGGCTTTCCGCGGTCGCAAAAAAGAGCAGTTTGCCGGATCGAAGGAGGGCAGCGCCCGCGAGGGAAATCATTGGGGTAATTTTCTCGATGGGATCCGCGCCGGGAAGGACGGGGCCTTGCATGCCGACATCAACGAAGGGCATTATTCCTCCGCGCTCCCTCACCTCGCCAACATCTCCTATCGGGTGGGCCGCGAGGTGAAGTTCATGGGCGAATACGAACGCTTCGCCAACGATCCCGAGGCCGACACGCTGCTGCGGCGGGTCTACCGCCAGCCCTACGTGGTGCCGGAGAGTGTCTGACGATTGCGCCGGCGGCCTGGAATAAGGCGGCGAAAAGACAACCGGTCCGGCACGGCGCTTAACGACCCGCCGCGACCGGTGCGTTAAACTCCGTGCCGCCGATGAACACGCGCCGGACGCCGAGGGCCGGGTCGAGCACCAGCACGTCCGCGCGCTTGCCCACCGCCAGGCTACCGATGCTCGGGTCCAGGCCCACGCGTTCCGCGGGTGTCAGGCTACCCATGCGCACGGCGGCGACGATGCCCGCGCTCGTCTGTTCCTTCATGACCCGGACCATCGTGTCCATGCCGACGACAGAGCTCGCGAGGCCAGCGCCCGGCTGGAAGCCGACCTTGCCATCGCTCTCGAACCACTCGCCGTCGGCCTCGGGCCCGAAGCGATAGGTGCCCGGCGGCATGTCGAGCGCGCGGTTGGCATCCGTGACCACGCACAGGCGGTCGGCGCCTTTCATGACGAAGGCGAATTCCAGCAACTCGGGCGCGAGATGGCAGCCGTCCGCGATCACCTCGGTGCTCATCTCGTCCCGCATCAAAACGAATTGCTCCATGCTTCCCTGCGACGGCGTCCCCAGCCGCGTGCGAATGCTCGGCACGGAACTCATAGCGCACCAGAAATGATCGACGTGGCGCATGCCGGCCTGGAACGCGCGTTCCATCTCGGACCAGCTCGCGTCGGAATGCCCGCAGGTGACGAAGCAGCCGCGCCGCGCCGCCTCGCGATAAAATTCCTCCGCGCCCGGCAGTTCGGCGGCGCAGGTCGCCACGCGGATGATGCCCCGGTCGAAATGCTCGCGGTATTCCGCCGGATCGGGGTCGCGTCGCCCGCTCTTCAAATGGCAGCCAACTTTTTCCTCGGCAAAATAGGGTCCGTAAAAATGCACGCCGGCGATGCGCGCCCCGTCGCCCACCTGCCACCGCTGTTGCACCGTCTGGCACGCGTCGAGCATCGCGGAGATTTGCGCGCGCGAGCCCGTCGTGGTGGTCGGAAAAATCGTCGTCGTGCCATGCCGGGCGTGGGCGCGGTTGGCCGTGATCACGGCCGCCGGACGGCCGTCCATGAAGTCCGCTCCCGCGCCGCCGTGCACGTGAATGTCGACGTAACCCGGTCCGACAAAGCCGCCGTCGCCCGCCACGATCTGCGCCCCAGCGGGAATATCCACTTCCTCCCGCGAACCGATCGCGGCGATCACGCCGCCGCGGCAGACCACGGCACCGTTTTCAAGCAGCCGGTCGGCGAGGATGAGGGTTCCGGTGAAAACAACGGCGGGGGCGGGGGAGGACATGGCCGCACGCTAAAGGTGTCGGACGCCGGATGCCAAACGCGTTCGACGCGGAGGCTCCGTGCATCGGCGACTTACTGCTCGGGTAGCGTCACGCGTGCCTTGACCCACGCGTCGATGACGGGGAGCTCGCGCTGCTTCACGGCGGCGACGTGGCGGATGCGGTCCGCGGTCTTGGCGGCCTCGGCGAGCGCATCGGGGGAAAAGTTTTTGCGCACGTACTCCTCGAGTTCGTCGGCCCGGGCGGGGTCGCTGAACGCGCCGAGGATGCCCGGCACGTAGCGGTTGGCGCCAAACTGGGTGACCTGCTTGAGCAGGGCCGGCATGTGCTCGCGGGCAAAATCCCACGCGAGCGCGGCGTGTTCGCCCTCCGCGGCGATGCGCTCGATGTTGGCGGTGGATTCGGAGACCGACATTTCTTCGCCGAGGCTGAGCGCGAGGCTTTCGCGCGCCAGCGCCGGGTCGCGGGCTGATTGCATCGCGGCGTAGGCACGGCGCTTGTCCTCGGTGGTGCGGGCGGCGCGGGCGAGGGCGTGCAGTTTGTCGTAGGTTTCGCGCGAGGCATGGCGGCCGACCACGCGCAGCACGGGGCTGCGGAGATCGCCGGGGAGGGACGCAGGATCCTTCAGGAAAGCCTCGAAGCGGCGCAGGCACTCGTCGATCACGGGCTGATGGCCGAACTCGCCGAGGAGGCCAATGAGTTGGGCGCGGAGCGCGGCATCGAGCGACGCCTCGCCAACGGCCGGCGCCCAGCCGAGGCGCGCGAGTTGCGGCGCGAGCAGGCGCACGGTCCAGGCTTGAAACGCGCGGCGGCCGCGTTGTTCGCGCTGGAGCTGGTCGATGCCCCCGAGGCGGTCGATGATCTCCGCGAGGACAGTGGGCTCGGGGCTGGGGCCGAGCTTTTCCGCGAGGTCGAGCCAGGCGGGGGCGGGCAGCCGGGCGGCCTCCACCAGCGCCCACGTATCCGAAAGGAGATTCAGTTGATCGGCGATCGGGAGTGTCGCGATCTGGCGGCGCAATCCTCCGGCCAGCGCGTCGTCGTAGAGCACGCGGTAGTAACCGGTGCTGCCGACGTTGGCCTTCACGGTGCCGGTCGCCCCGCCGGGCCACGGCACGGTGGCCGTGGAATCCTCGAGGAGGGTCACGGTGGGCGCGCCGGGTTTTTCCGGATTCGCGAGAGTCACGGGAATTTTCCACGTGAGCGGGGCGGCCTGCGGATCGTTCAGAGTGAAACGGAGCTGTTCGAGTTTCAGCGCGCGGCGGTCGGCGGTGGGCGCGACGAGCACGACGGGGAAGCCGGGTTGTTCCGTCCAGCCGGCGGCGAGAGCCACGACCGGTTTGCTCGACGCATCGCCGAGCGCGGCCCAAAGATCCGCCGTGGTGGCGCTGGAGAGCTGGTGCTTCGTGAGGTAGCGCCGGAGACCGTCGCGGAAAGTGTCCTCGCCGAGGTAGGCCTCAAGCATGCGGAGAAAGCTCTGGCCCTTTTGGTAGGAAATGACGTCGAACGCGTCGCCGGCCTGGCTCTCGTTGGCGATCGGGCGCTGGATCGGATGCGTGGTCCGGCGGGCGTCGAGTTCCATGGCGCGTTCCTTCGCAGCGTTGGCCCGTGGCCAGAGCTGCCATTCGGGATTGAGCGCGTCGGAACTCTTCGTGCCCATCCACGAGGCGAAACCCTCGTTGAGCCAGAGGTTGTCCCACCACGCCATGGTGACGAGATTGCCGAACCATTGGTGGGCCATCTCGTGCGCGATGATCTGGAAGACGCGTTCGCGCTGGGCTTGCGGGCTCGACGCCGGGTCGAAGAGCAGGGTGTTCTCGATGTAGGTGATGGCGCCCCAGTTCTCCATCGCGCTGAAGCGGGCGAAGGCGGCGGGCACCGCGATCTGGTCGAGCTTCGGCAGCGGATAACGCACGCCGAAATACTGATTGTAGTAGGCGAGAATGCGCTGCGTGGCTTCGAGCGCGTAGCCGGCGGTGGCACGCTTGCCCTCGGTGGTGAGGATGCGGAGTTTCACGCCGTCCTGCTCGCCCTCGACGGCCTCGAATTCACCGGCGTAGAGGGCGACCAGGTAGCTCGCCATCGACGGCGTGCGGTCGAACGTCACCGCCTTCAGGCCGCCCGCGAGCGCCGTCTCGCGCACGGCCGGCATGTTGCCGACGGCCATGAGCTTTTCGGGGACCACCAGCGTGATGTCGTAGGTCGCGCGGTAAACGGGTTCGTCCCAGCACGGAAAAACCCGGCGCGCATCGGTCGGCTCCATTTGCGTGCCGAGCATCAGCTTGTCGCCGGTGGCGGTCGGATACTTGTCGACGAAGAAGCCCTGGGCCTGCGTGCCGATTTTTCCGCGATAGCCGAGGAGGACGGTGTGCCGTCCGGCGGGCAATTCCGCGGGCAGCGTGAGGGTGAGCGTTTGCTTCGACGCGTCGACCCGGGTGGTGAGGGGTTGGGGGCGGGCGGGATTGTCGGCGAGTGCTGCCGATTCGATTTCGAGGTCGAGCGCGTTCAGTACGAGCTCCCGGACTGGTTGCAGCACATCGAGCTCGATGCGCGCGGTGCCGGTGGTGGTGCGCGCGACGAGATCCGGTTGAATGCGCAGTTCGTAGTGGCGGGGCACCGCCGTCTTCGGCAACTGGCCGGGCGTCTCGGCAAACGTGAACGGTTTCTCGGCGAAGAGCGCGGCGGGCAGGAGCAGGGCAAGGAGCGACGCGACGGGGAGGGGAAGGCGCATGGGGAAAGGGATCTCGGGAAAGATTCAGGATGAAGCGAAAACGTCAGGCTGAAAACGGGGAGGCCCGGCGCCGGGCGGGCCCAAACGTGGCGGGGCACCGCATCTCCATGAGGATGCTCCAACCAACAAGGAGCGGGGCGGCGTCTATGGGACGATTTTCAGGATCCGGTTGTTGTAGCTGTCGGTGATGTAGAGCGTGCCATCGCGGTGGACGGTCACGCCGTGGGGCCGGTTGAGTTCGCACTGGTCCGTTGGGCCGCCGAGGCCGGCGGTGCCCTTCCTGCCGGTGCCGGCCACGCGCAGGATTTTTCCCGTGGCGGGCACGTATTTGCGGATCAGGTGATTTTCCGCGTCGGCGATGATCACGTTGTCGTCGCGGTCGATGCAGAGGTGCTTCGGGCCGTTCAAGGCGGCCGCCCGCGCGTCGCCACCATCGCCGGAGTTTCCTTTTCGGCCGGTGGCGTTCACGACCGTGCGGATTTTGCCGTCGGGGCCGACGACGCGCAGCGCATGGCCCGTGCGTTCGAGGATGTAGACATTGCCGTGGCGATCGACGGCGACGGCGCGGGGATCGACCAGCGGGGCCTCGGTGGCGATGGCACCGTCGGTGGGAACCCCTTTCGCACCATTGCCGGCCACCACGCGGGCCGCGCCGGTTTTCACGTCGATGGCGTGGACGCGTTGCAGGTCGGCGACGTAGAGGGTCGTGCCGCTCGCATCGAGCGCGATGCAATACGGGCCGGCGGCGCGGGCGCGGTCGGGCGCGACGCTGAATCCGGGCACGCCGGTCACGGTGCCGGTGGCCGGGTTGACGCGGCGCACGCGGCCGTTCCACGTATCGGCGATCAAGATGTCGCCGCCTGGCAGCACGGCGAGCGCATGCGGGCCGTTGAACCGGGCGGCGAGGGCGAGGCCGCCGTCGCCGGCATCGCCCGGCGCCAACTGGCCGGCGAGGTGCGTCAGCGTGCCACGTGCATCCAGCTTGAGGAGCCGGTTGCCCGACACCATCTCGAGAATGAACAGGTTGCCGGCCCGGTCGAAATCCACGCCGAACGGTTCGAGGAGCCGGGCCTCGGTAGCCGGGATGCCCGTGCGGTCGGCGGTGCCGCCGGCCACGAGCACGATCCGGTCGGCCCGGGCGAATCCGGGGAGGAGGGCGAGGAGCAGGAGGGCAAATGGCGACCGGCGGTGGAGCTTCATGGCGGGGAGGGGGAGGTCAACGTGTTCGCAGAAAACCCGGAGTCCGACAAGGGGTTCGATGCGGGGGCAAGAGGGTGGAGAGGGCGAGAGAGGTTTCATAGCATTTGGCGGTGATTTCCGGTAACCTGATTCAGCTTTCGCTTTCCTAGCATCAATTCATGTTCCACCTCCTGAAAAGTACGGTCGCGGCTGTTTTCTTCCCCCTGTTGCTGGGCGGCTGCGCGGCGCTGCCCGACACGGAGTTTCTCACGCGGCGCTACACCAAGCAGGCGGCACGATTCGAGAGTGCCCGGGGGCCCCTGTCGGCGCGACGCAGCGCCGCGATCGTGGCCGAGCTCAAGCGCAAGGCCGGCGACCTCGATATCCTCGACCGGCAGATCACCCTCGAACAGGAGATCGTCGCCAGTCCCCTCGTGGTGGGTAACAAGGTGGTGCTGTTGCAGGACGGTCCGGCCACGTATCAGGCCATGTTCGAGGCCATCGGCCGGGCGAAGGACCACATCAACGTCGAATCCTACATCATCGATGACGGCGAAGTCGGACAACGGTTCGCGGACTTGCTGATCGAGCGGCGGGCCCATGGCGTCCAGGTGAACCTGATCTACGACAGCGTTGGCGCGTTTGGTACGGCCGCCGGCTACTTCGAGCGCCTGAAGCAGGCCGGCGTGCAGGTGCTCGAATTCAACCCCGCCAATCCGCTGACGGCGCGGCGGCCCTGGCGACTGACCCATCGCGATCATCGCAAGCTGCTCCTGGTGGATGGGCGGATCGCGTTCCTCGGGGGCATCAACATCGCGAGCGTCTATTCGAGTGGATCGTCCTTCGGAAGCAACGCGGGTTCGGCGCACGGGGCCACGGGCTGGCGCGATACCGACATTCAAATCGAGGGCCCAGTCGTCGCCGAATTTCAGAAACTCTTCATTGAAACCTGGACCAAGCAGCAGGGCGGTCCGCCGGCGCCGCGCGACTACTTCCCTGCGGTGCCGCCCCAGGGGCGGGAAATTGTCCGCGCGATTGGCAGTTCGCCCGACGATCCGTTCAGCCTGATTTATCTGACCCTCATCTCGGCGATCACCAACGCGGAAAAGCAGGTGTATCTCGCCAACGCGTATTTTGTCCCCGATCCGCAGTTGCGGCAGGCCCTGCTCGACGCCGCGGCGCGAGGCGTGGATGTCCGGCTGATGCTTCCCGGTCGCTCCGATTCGGCGACGGCCTACCACGCGGGGCGCTCGTATTATGCGGAGTTGCTGCAGGGCCGGGTGAAGATCTACGAACGGCGGGGCACCCCGTTGCATGTGAAGACCGCGGTGATCGACGGGGTCTGGTCGTGCGTGGGCTCCAGCAATCTCGATTGGCGCAGCGCGATTGATAACGACGAGATCAACGCGATCATGCTCGGGCAGGAATTCGCGGGCCAGATGCTGGCGGCCTACGCACAGGACATGATCGGGTCGGACGAAATCAAACTTGAGGGCTGGCGGCGGCGCTCGCCGCTGCTGCGCCTGAAGGAGACGGCCGCGCGTCTTTTTGGCCGGCTGCTGTAGGGGCTATCCGCAGAGAGCCGCCCGAGTTCGGGCAACAGCGCGAGGACGGGGTAGGCACTCACGCCACTGACGCCGCGCACCTGCTGCAGGCAAGTGCGCCCCTGCAGCCAGGGCCGCGCGAGCCGCGATACCGTCAACGCCAGCCGCACTACGGCCCGGCGGGGGCTTTGCAGGCGATATAGACCGTGCTCGCGGAATCGCGGTCCAGCAGGGGATTTGGAAAGGTGACGACCTCCGAACGGGCCGTGGCGAATACGCTGGCGAGCAGGTTTTGGAATTCGGCCTCGGGTGGTTCGTCCGACCACATTGCGAAAACGCCGCCGGGGTGTAGCTGCGCGGCGAGAGTGTGAAGGCCAGCCGGCGAATAAAACGCCGCGTGACGCGGATGCAGCAGGTTGCGCGGTGAATGGTCGATATCGAGCAGCACCGCGTGAAACTTTCGTCCGGCCTCGAAGCCCGCCGGATCGCCTGCCAGCGCGAAAAAGTCGCCATGCACCAGACGGCACCGCGGATCGCCCGTGAGCTTGGCGCCGAGCGGGACCAACCCGCGCTGGTGCCAGCCGATCACCGCTTCGAGCGCATCGATGACCCGCAACGAGCGCACGGTCGGGTGCGCGAGCGCCGCGACCGCGGTGTAGCCGAGTCCGAGGCCGCCGACCACGACGTCCCACTCACCGGGTTCAAGCGCGCCGAGCCCGAGGTCGCTCAGCGCGACTTCCACGACGTGAAACAGGCTCGACATGAGAAACGAGTTGCCGAGGTGTACCTCGTAGACGTCGAGGTCGCCGAGCATGGCGATCCGTTTCCGCCGCAAGGTGAGTTCGCCGAGCGGCGTCTTTTGGAAATCCAGCTCTTCGAACATTCGGCTCATCGGGCTGACACTGGGCGGTGGTCCGCGAAGCGCACGCTTTGAATCCGCGCGTTCCGATGGTCACCGTGGCGGGATCTTTCGCGCCGCCGTAAATCAGGCGTGACAGTGGGCGGGGAAAGTCGCTTCAACTCAGGCGCCCGATCTCCCCTTTGCCCCCATGTCGTTCACCCCGTACACCCGCCGCCGCTTTCTCCAAAACTCCGCGTTGCTCGTCGCCGCGCCGCTGATCCTGCCCCGCCGGGTCTGGTCGGCGGAGACCGCGCCCGGCAAGCGGCTCACGGTCGGTTGCATCGGCATGGGCAAGCAGATGAAGGGCCACCTCGGCAATTTCATCAACCGCGACGACGTCGAGGTGCTCGCGGTGTGCGATGTCGACACCACCCGCCGGGAAGCCGCCAAGCGGCGCGTCGACGAGGCCTACACCGCGAAGGCCGGCACGACCTACAAGGGCTGCGCCGCCTACAACGATTTTCGCGAGGTGCTTGCCCGCAAGGACATTGATTTTGTCGCCATCGCCACGCCGGATCACTGGCACGCGTTCATCGCGATCGCGGCGGTCAACGCCGGCAAGGACGTCTACTGCGAAAAGCCGCTCACCTACAATGTGCACGAGGCCGTCGAACTCGTGAAGGCCGTGCGCAAGAACAAGCGGATTTTCCAAACCGGTTCGCAGCAACGTTCGTCGATGGAGTTCCGCACGGCGGCCGAGCTGGTGCGCAACCGCGTCATCGGCAAGGTGGCCGCGATCAACGTCTCGTTCGGCGATCCGGCCCGGCCCTACAGCCAGCCGGTCGAGCCGGTCGAGCCCGGCCTCGACTGGGATTTCTGGTGCGGCCCGGGCCCGCTGGTCGGTTACAGTCCCTTCCTCAGTCCGCGCGGCGTGCATGACAACTTTCCCGACTGGCGCCAGACGTGGGAGTTCGGCGGCGGCATGATCACCGACTGGGGTGCGCACCACATCGACATCGCGCAGTGGGCCCTCGGCATGGATGGCAGCGGGCCGGTGGAGGTGCGCGCGCCGCAGGACTGGCAGACAGCGAAGCGCGGGGCGCAGCTCGTTTACGCCGACGGGACGTTGCTCACCCACGTCAGCGGCAAGGGCGTCTCGTTCTACGGCACGGAGGGGGAGGTGCACGTCAACCGCGGCAAGTTCGAGCTGATGATGGCCGGCAAGACCGTCCACAAGTTCTGGGACAAGGAGGTCGACAAGGCGACGTCGCTCGAACGCGAGGTGACGCTGACCCAGCGCGAGTACCTGGCCGACGCCAAGGTGAAGCTCTACGCGAGCAAGAATCACATGCAGGATTTCCTCGACTGCGTGCGTTCGCGCCAGCTGCCGATCTGCGATGTGGCGATCGGGGCGAGTTCGGCGATCGCGTGCCACGTGATGAATTTCGCGTATCACTACGGGGCGAACGCGCGGTGGAATCCGGCGCGGAACCGGTTCGCCGACGGCGGCAGCTCGAAGTGGCTGACGCGCGACCGCTACCGCGCGGGCTGGCGGGTGTGAGGCTCCGCGCCGCCGCCCGGCGGTAATTGCCGGAGGGCGGGCGCCCAAGGTAAGGCCGCCCGCGAGGCCGGACGGAATAGGTTCGAACGACGCCCGGGTTGATCATCATCGCCCCATGTCAACCCCAGGCCAGCCGGAGGACCCGGCCCATGCGTCGCGGCGGATTGTGCGGTTTGAACTCGCGCCCCGGACGATCTTCGCGATCGCGCTCGTCGTCGCCGTGGTCTGGTTGTTCGTGCGCCTCGTGCCGGTGCTGCTCGTGCTGGTGGCGGCGCTGATGATGGTGGGCGCGCTGAACCCCCTGGTGGCGGGTTTGGAACGGCGCGGGTTCCGGCGGAGTTCCGCCATCGGTATCGTTTTTGATTTCGGGGTGGGGCTGACGGCGCTCGAACTTTTTCTCACGCTGCCGACGCTGCTGGTCCAGGTGCGGGCGTTGATCCAACTCGAGCCCGATCTGCGCCGGGCAGTGGTGGGCTTCCTTGAAGACTCGCCTTTGACGCGGATGCTGGCGGACGAGTTGCGCACAGTGTAATATGGCGAGTGGTTCAAGAGTTTCCGGGTGACGCTGTTGAACGCATCGGTGCGGCCGGTCGTCATCGTGGCGTATGGGTTCGCGGCGATTTTTCTCGCGCGCTACATCATGATCGACCGCGACCGGCTGCGCGGGGCGTTGTTTGCCCTCGTGCCCCGAGGGCACCACATCCGGTTTTCGCGCGTGCTCCTGAATCTCGAGACGATCGTCAACGGCTAAATTTGCGGGCAGGTGATCACGTGTGTGCTGATCGCGGTCTTCATTCTCGTGCTGCTGTTGATCTGCCGGGTGCCGAACGCGCTCGCGATCGCGGTCTTTGGCGGAGTCATGGACGTGCTGCCTTACGTCGGGCCGTTGCTCACAGTCGCGCCGTCGGTGATCGCGGCGTACGCGGTGGGGCCGGCGGTGACGGTGACGGTGCTCAGATTGCTGCTGCTGTATGAGGAATTCGAAAGCCGCGTCCTCGTGCCGCTGGTGTATGGCCGGGCCTTGCGATTGCCGTCGTCGTCGGTTTTTTCTCGCTGCTGGTCGGCGGCGCGTTGGGGAGATCGTGGGCGCCCTGCTGGCGCTCCCGATCGCCGCGGCGGTCCTGATGCTCCTGGAGTAGCTGCGCGTCGACTTTCCGGGCGAGACGGTGCAACCCGGAGGATGTCGCCCTGCGGCGCGAGGATGAGCTGGAATATGAGCAGCGGACGGAAACGGTTCCGGCCCAAGCGGCTTCGGCGATCGCCGTTGAAATCGCCCGCGAGCGCAAGGCGGAGGAGAACGACGCGGCGGACGAGAAAAGTCGGCGGCGGGGAAAGAAATAGGCCCGTCCCCGGCGGGGTGAAAAGCCCCGGCACTGCCTACCGCGAATAGACGACGAACCACTTGTCGTCGTAGAGGCGATGCTCGGCGACCGGTTTGAAGCCGGCGGCCGCCAGCCATGCCTTGGTTTCGTCCCTGGTGATCTGCAGCGCCTTGTCGTTCTTGTGCGGCCCGAGCTCCGGATAGAAATCGATCACGGCAATGCGCCCGGTGGCCTTTAGATAGGGGGCGAGGTTCTTCAGGTATTCCGCGCGGTTCTCGATGTGGTGCAGTACGTCGTAGATGAAGGCCAGGTCCACGTCGCGCGCGGGCAGATTCGGGTCGGTGAACTTGCCGAGCACGGCGCGGACATTCGTCACCTTCTGCTCCTTCGCCTTGGTGGCGATGTGGTCGACGAGCCCCTGGTCGATGTCCACGGCGTAGACCTTGCCCGACGGCGAGACGGCGGCGGCGAGCGGCAGCGTGAACACGCCCGATCCGGCACCGATGTCGGCCACCACGCTCCCCGGCTTGAGCTGCAACGCGGCGACGGCCGCATCGACTTTCAACTTCGAGACGCGGCCGGCCGACTCGAGGGTCTTCAGCCATTGGTCGGTGGGACGGGAGCCGAGCTGCGCCGCAGCCGGCTGGCAGAGGGCACTGGTCGCGAGAGCGAGCAGGCCAGCCACGACCGGCGGGCGGCTCCCCGGGAACGCAAATGACAACGCACGAAACACGGTGGAGGACGAAGCGGTTTTCATGAGTGGAGGAGAGGTTGGCCGGCGGTGCGCTCAGGATGACGCCGGCGGGCTGGTTTCGGATCCTAGTCCGCGCCGGCCGAATAACAAGAAAACCACCAGACCGGCTGCCGGCGGAGCGAGGCCGATCGCGGCCAGCCAGCCGGCATAGCTCGTCGCGGAATACAACATGCCGGCACAGGTGGCGCAGAAGATCGCGGGCAGGATGGGAAAGAACGGCACCGAAAACGGCCGTTCCACCGCGCGGTCCTTCGCTCGCAGCACGAACAGCGAAAGCCCCGTCAGCAGAAAGAAAAACCAGAAGACGGGCGCCGTACATTTCAACAGGGTGTCGAATCCGCCGTGGCCCTCCCACGCGATTCGGCCGAAGCCCGCGCCGGCGAGGGCGGCGTCGATGAGGCGTCGTCCGGTGTCGTGACCGACGAGCATCACCAGCGCCAGTGTGATCACCATCTGAGTGAGAATCGCCCGCCCGGGTGTGCGGCGGCGCGCGTGCCACCGGGCCAGCGGGGCAAACACCGCGAAATCGGCTCCGGCCGCCGCGGAGATGCGCGCGCCGGTGAGGATCAGGCCGTTCAGCGCCCCGAGGGCCGAGATCATCACGAGGATCGTCATCGCCTGCGCGCCCTTCGGTCCGAGGGCGCCGTGCAGGACATCCGCGGCGATCGCGCTGGAGCCGCGCGCCGCCGCGAAGCCGAGTCCGTTGAGATAGGCGGCGTTCACCAGCAGATAGATCACGGCGACTCCGGCGGTGCCCAAGAGCAGCGCGCGGGGAATGTTGCGCCGCTTGTTCTTCATCTCGGCGACGATGAAGGCCGCGTCGTTCCAACCACCGTAGGTGTAGAGGACAAGGATCAACGCGAGACCGAAGCCGGCCCCGCCGGCGGGGTTCGTCGCCGCCGCCAGTGCCGCCGCGGCGGGAGCCGGGTGCAGAAATCCGGCTGCGACGATGGCAGTGAGGCCGAGGGCCTTCAGGGCTGTGAGCACATTCTGCGTGCGGCGGCCCGACTCGAGTCCGGCGAGGTTGGCTAGCGAAAGCACCACGACGGCGGCCGCCGCGAATCCGGGCGCCGTTTTCGCGTCCGCCCCCACCAGGCGCACCGCGTAGTCGGCAAAGACAAACGCCATCAGGCCGATGCTCCCGCTCATGATCACGGTGAGTTGCGACCAGCTGAAGAGAAAACCCGCCCACGGTCCAAACGCGCGCCGTAGGAAATAATAGTCGCCGCCCTGCCGCGGATAGGTCGTGGCCAGCTCCGCGTAACAGAGCGCGCCGATGACCGAAAGCAGCCCGCCCAGCGCCCAGACCGCCATCGCCTCGGCGGGCGTGGCGACGCAGCTCAGGATGAATGGCGCCGTCTCGTAGATCCCCGCGCCAATCACGATCCCGACGATGATCGACACCGCATCGGCGAGACCGAGGGAGCCGTTGCCGGGGGAGTTCAGTTTGGCAGGGAGCGGCATGGGCCGGAAGTGAATCGGGCGCGAGGGGCGAAGGGCCGTCCCGCCGCGACGTTCAACGTGTCCGTCGGACTCGCCCCCCGAAGAGACGAGCGAAGCGGCTATGGCTTCTCGTGGTTCAGCACCTTCGCCGCCGTGCCGCGATAGAGGCTTTCCAGCACGGGTGCGGGAAGTTCGAGGCCGTAGTAACGCCAGCCGACGCGGCCGGGCATGTACTCATCCGCGGATTCCAGCAGCCGCCACCAGGCGCGGAACATTCGTTTTTCCCGGCCCATGTCCGACCCGAACATCACGCGATCCTGATACTTCGTGAGGAAACGCACGGCCGCCCGTGGCGTCCGTCCGACCTCGTAGTCGCGCGCTGAGATGTCGAGGTAGAGATTCGGATGGGTGTCCAGCACGCGGCTGAGCGTGGCGAGGTCGTTGCCCTGGTTGCCGAGATGGCACGCGATGAACGTGGTGCGGGGATTGCGGGCCACCGCGCGGTCGCGCTTCACCAGCAGTTCCGCATAGGAGGGCACGTCCTTCCCGTATTGGCTGAAGTGTTGGTAGTCCGGGGAGCGTTCCTGGTAGACGTCGAGCGGCTGCCAGGCCGACGGATGATCGCTCACGTGAATGGTGACCGGGATTTTCAGCTCGGCGCAGGTGCGCCAGAACGGGTCGAGCCGCGGATCGTCGACGTACAATCGCTTCGGCCGCGGCATGCCGGCGGGGCCGTAGCCCCAGCCCTTGTCGGAGAGTTCGCCAACCCCGCGGGCGCCTTTCTTGAAACAACGCACCAGTTCGGCGGCGGCGCGTTCCGGATAATCCGGTTGGTCGAGATCGGTCAGGAGCACGCCGCAGAAGAGCTGGAAGCGCGTCGGATGATTTTTGAGGTAGAGATCCGCCAGTCGGTCGAAGGCGGCGCCCGTGGCCCCGGTGAGCACGACGGATTTTTCGATGCCGACCTCATCCATCGTGCGAACCCATTCCGCCACGTCCTGCGGCGTGCGTGCGAGCACGTGGGTGTGGACGTCGATCGCGGGAAAGCGGGCCTTGTCGACGACGGTCTCCGGCGCCACGACCGAGGACTTGGGCGCGTGATCCTTCAGCGCGATGGTGTCCATCGGGCCCGGCCGGGGATTCACGCCGGGACCGCCCCACGCGCCGTAGCGCGTTTCCAGCCATTCGGGATCCAATTGCCATGACTTAGTCGGGGCGGCCGGTGCCGGGGCGGACTGGGCCCGGACCGGCGGCAGCGCCGGGCCGAAGCCGGGCGTCGCAAGAAGAATGAAGGCGAACCACGAAAACTTCGACGATGGGGTAGTCATGCTAAGGCGGGGGAGGGGTGGAAGGGTGGATTCGAAGCTGCTGGCCCCGGCCGGAGCGGCAAGCATTCTCGAAGGGGGCGGGTGGCGGAAAAGACGCGGGCGCGAAGAAAGAGGTCGCTAGCCAAGTGAAATGCCGAGGCCTACTTCGACTCTATGCCGACAGCCAAAGCGAAACGTCGCAATGTTAAGGCCGACGCGATCAGGCTCGTGCGGGGTCTCCCGGCAACGTCGTTTTGGGACGACCTCATGTATCGGATCTACCTTCGCCAAAAAATCGAGGTGGGCCTGGCGGATATCAAAATCGGTCGCGTGTATACACATTCGTCCATTCGGAAAGAGCTTGGGATGTCGTGAACATCGTCTGGTCTTCGGAGGCCCGAAAAGCGCTTCGAGCGATTCAGAAATTCACGAGTCGCCTTACCGGATCATCTACGATTTCACGGAAGAAGAGTTTCGCGTGGTGACGATGGTTCACTTCAAGCAGCAACTTCCGCAGGAACGGTTGAGCGGACGCTAGTCCGTCGAACGTCCGTCTTGCCGACGTGGCTGGAGGTTGTCTTCGTGGCGCACCCGACTTGGCCCCTTTGCTTTTGTAATCCCCGACTCCTTCATGCCTGCGCACCCTTCCGCCCGACCCGAACTCCGCGGCGTCCTGCCCGTTTTCCAAACGCCGTGGCTCTCCGACGAAACGCTCGATCGCGATACGCTCGATCGCGAGATCGCCTGGCTCTACGACTGCGGGGCGCACGGCATTGTAATGGCGATGGTTTCCGAGACGCTCCGGCTTTCCAGCGAGGAGCGCGAGGAACTGGCCGCGGCCGCCTGCCGCTTCGGCCGGACGCGCGGCATGGTGGTGATCAGTGTCGGCGCCGAGTCCTCGAAGGTCGCGGAGCGCTACGCGCGGCACGCCGAGGCGGTCGGCGCCGATGCGGTGATGGCGATCCCGCCCGTCTCGGGCGGCATCGGTGAGGGCGAACTGCTCGCCTACTACACGCGCATCATCGAGGCAATCCGCCTGCCGGTCATCGTGCAGGACGCGAGCGGCTACGTCGGCAAGCCGATGCCCATCGCGATGCAGGCGCGGCTGCTCGACACGTTTGGCCCCGCCCGGGTGCTCTACAAGCCCGAGGCCTCGCCCATCGGCCCGAAGCTCTCGGAACTGCGCGACGCCACCGGCGGCCGGGCGCGAGTCTTCGAGGGCACGGGCGGCCTCGCGCTCGTCGATTCCTTTCGCCGCGGCATCGTCGGCACGATGCCCGGGGCGGATCTGATCCGTGGCCTGGTCGCGCTCTGGAATGCGCTGGAGGCCGGCGACACGGAACGGGCCGATCGCATCCACGGCCCGCTCGCCGCGCTCGTCTCGATGCAGACCAGTCTCGATGCGTTCCTCGCCGTCGAAAAGCACCTGCTGGTGCGCCAGGGCATTTTCAAAAACACGCTCGTGCGCGGGCCGGTGGGTTTCCGGCTCGATGCCGAATCGAAGCGCGAGGTGGACCGGCTGTTCGACCGGCTGATCGCCGAAGCCGGGCCGGCGCACGCGTGAGGCGAAAATTTCTTGTCGGATCTTTCCCAATGTTCGGGTCTTGATGCTCCCACCCCTGCCGCCGCCCCATGATCATCGACGTTCATTCCCACGCCTGGAATTTTCCCGCCGACTTTTCGGCCGATTTCATCCGCCAGGCGGGCCGGGCGCGGCCGGGCCATGCCGTGGATTTCACGGCGCGTTACGAGGCCTATCGCGCGACGGCGCCGGCCGACACCTACACGGTCGTGTTCGGCGGAAAGGCCCGGCTCAGCGGACTGTGGATCGATGACCGCACGGTGGCGGAGTTTGTCGCGCAGGATCCGGCGCGGCTGATCGGGTTTCTCTCGATCGACCCGACGCAGCCGGAGTGGGAGCGCGAGCTGGCGGTGGGCCACGAGGAGCTCGGTCTGCGCGGCATCAAGCTGCTGCCGATGTACGCGGGTTTCAGCCCCGACGACGAAAGGCTGGAGCCGTTGTGGCGGTACGCGGAGCGCCACGGGCTGCCGGTGCTGTTGCACATGGGCACGACGTTCATCACGCAGGCGCCGCTGAAATACACGCTGCCGCATTTGATCGAGCCGGTGGCGGTGAAGCATCCGGGCGTGAAGATCATCCTCGCGCACCTCGGGCATCCGTATGAAGGCGACTGCATCGTGACGATCCGCAAGCACGAGAATGTTTTCGCCGATGTCAGCGCGCTGCACTACCGCCCGTGGCAGCTCTACAACAGCCTGATGCTCGCGCAGGAGTATGGCGTGTGGTCGAAGCTGCTTTTTGGCACGGATTTTCCCTTCACGACGGTCAATGCCTCGATCGCCGGAATTCGCGCGCTCAACGACATGCTGGAAGGCACCAAGCTGCCGCGGCTCGATCCGGCCCAGATCGAGGCGATGATTCACCGCGACAGTTTGAACCTGCTCGGGTTGAAGGCGGGCGCGTGAAGTCGCTTCCGATTTCATTGGCGGCTCCGCCCTGGCGTCGATCCACACCGAAACGAACCTGAACTATCCATGCAGAAGATTTCCCGCGAATATCGCGGATTCACGCGGATCCCAGGGACGAAGCAGGAAATATCCGGGTTGCAGGGTGAGTCACGCGGTCCGCGGCTTGGGGATTTCCAAGGTAATTTATTCGCGTTTCTTCGCATTATTCGCGGGGAACTGAAATGTTCCGGCTGAGCCCGTTTGCTTTCCCCCTCCCCAAAAATGCCCCCCACCCATACCCGTTTCCTTGCCCTCGCCGGCCTCTGCATGGCGGCGGTGCTGGCCTACATCACGCGCAATGCCCTCGGGGTGGCGGAGAGCACGGTGCGGGCCGACCTCGCGCTGACGAAGGAGCAGACGGGCTGGCTGATGAGCATGTTTTTCTGGCCCTACGCGCTGTTTCAAATTCCCGGGGCCTGGGTGGGCCAGCGCCTCGGTGAGCGGCGGGCGCTGCCGTTGTTCGGCGTCCTGTGGTCGATCGCGTCGGCTGGGCTAGCGGCGGGCACCTATGGGATCATGGTGATCATGCGCATGGCGATGGGCGTGGCCCAGGCCGGTTTGGTTCCCGGATGCATGGGTGTGATCTCGCGCTGGATTCCGCGCACGGGGCAGGGCTTTGCCGCGGGTTCGCTCGGGGGCTTCATGTCGGTGGGCGGGGTGATCGCGGCGCCGCTCACGGCGTGGCTGATCGTGGCCTGCGGCTGGCGGTGGGCGTTCGCGTTGTATGCCATTCCGGGAATCCTCTGGGCGGCGTGGTTTCGCGGGTGGTTTCGCAACCAGCCCGCGGAGCATCCGCGCGTCAACGCGGCGGAGTTGGAACTGATTCAGGCCGGCTCTCCGGTGCCGGTGGCCGGATCGGCCTCGGGTGAAAAAACCGTGCCGTGGGCGCAAATCCTGACGAGTCCCGCGATGGGCTGGATCTGCGCTCAGCAGTTTTTCCGCGCGGCGGGCTACATCTTTTTCAGCACTTGGTTCGCGACGTATCTCCAGGAGGCCCGCGGGGTGAAGCTCATCAGTTCCGCCCTGTTGACCATGCTGCCGCTGCTCGCCGACGTCGGGGGCAGCCTCCTCGGCGGAGCGCTGTCGGATGCGGTGCTGCGGCGCACGGGCAGCGTGAAACTGGCGCGCCGGGGCCTGTCCATCGCCGCGATGCTGGTGTGCGCGCTGCTGACGTTCTCGGCCTACTTTTTCACCGATGTGTATGTCATCGTGCTGATCATCAGTGCGGGGACCTTTGTGGCCGCGATCGGCAATCCCTGTTCCTGCGCAATGACGATGACTATGGGCGGGAGCCACGTCGCCACCGTCATGAGCATGATGAACATGAGCGGGAATCTGGGCGCGGCGCTGTTTCCGCTCGCGGTGCCGGCGCTGCTGGCGGCCACGGGCAGCTGGAACGCGGTGTTGCTCGGTTTCGGCGGACTCTATGTCGCGGCCGCAGTGTGCTGGTGCTTCCTGAAGGTCGAGGGCACCGTCATGGACCAGGCGCTTGTCAAACGCTGAAGGAACGGGAAGTCGGGCGCGACCGGACCGCGGCCGCAAGTTCCAGTTGCGGGCGGCGCAGAAACCGATTGATTCCCACCTCGAGTCCCAACCCCACCCACGTTCCGCTCAGCTCCGATCCGGGCACATTTCCATGCGGTTTCCCTTTTCCTGCCTCTTCGTCGTGTCCGCGGCACTCCTGCCGCTGGGGGCGCGGGGGGCGGCAGCGTCCGACCTCCCCGATTTCACGCGGCAGATCCGGCCCATCCTCTCGGACAAGTGTTTCCGCTGCCACGGTCCGGACGAGGATGAGCGCAAGGGGGGCGACGACGGGCTGCGGCTCGACACCCCGGACGGTGCGCAGGTGGATCTCGGCGGTTACAAAGCCATCGTGCCGGGTAATCCGGCAAAGAGCGAAATCCTCAGCCGTATGCTGTCGGAGGATCCCGAGGAACGCATGCCGCCGCGCAAGACAGGCAAGGCGGTCACGCCGCAGGAAGTCGATCTGATCAAGCGCTGGATCGCGGGCGGCGCCAAATACTCGCGCCATTGGAGCTACGAGAAACCGGTGCGTGCCCCGTTGCCCAAAGTGAAGGCCAAGGGTTGGACCAAGGGAACGGTGGACCAATTCATTCTGGCAAAATTAGAGAAAGAAGGCCTGCGCCCGCAGCCCGAGGCCGACCGGCCGGCATTGGCGCGCCGCGTGGCGCTGGATCTCACCGGCCTGACGCCCACGATCGAGGAAGTCGACGCCTTCGTCGCGGACCGCAGCCCGGCCGCCTACGAGCGTTTCGTCGACCGGCAGCTGGCCAAGCCGGCTTATGGCGAGCATTGGGCGCGGGCGTGGCTGGATCTCGCGCGTTACGCCGACTCCAAGGGTTACGCCGACGACCAACCGCGCAGCATCTGGAAATATCGCGACTACGTGATCGACGCGTTCAACCGCAACCTGCCGTTCGACCGGTTCACGATCGAGCAGATCGCTGGCGACCTCCTGCCGAATCCGACCGAGGAGCAGCTTTTTGCCACGGGCTTTCATCGCAACACGATGAACAACACCGAGGGCGGCACCGACGATGAGGAGTTTCGCAATGCGGCGGTGGTCGACCGGGTCAATACCTCCATGGTGGTCTGGATGGGGAGTTCGATCGCGTGCGCGCAATGTCACACCCACAAATACGATCCGCTCACCAACAAGGAATATTTCCAGCTCCTCGCGATCTTCAACCAGAGCGAGGACGCCGACCGGAGCGACGAAACGCCGATCCTCGAATTCTATACCGACGCGCAGAAGGCGCAGCGGGCCGATTGGGAAAACGAGATCGCGGCCCTCGACCGGACGCTGGTGGCGGCCCGCTCCACCCATGTCGCCGCGGCGGAAAAATGGGCGGCCGAGTTTCCCGCCCGGCTCGACTGGCAGTATCTTAAACCCGCCGCGGTGAAATCCGCGGGCAAGGCGGAAGTCACGGTGCAGGATGACGGCACCGTGGTCGTGGCGCCGGGGCAGAAGAAGGACACTTATACGGTCGAAGTCCCCGTGGCCGAGGGCACCACCGTCGCGGCGCTGCGCTTGGAGGCGCTGCCGGACGAGGCGTTGCCGGGCAAGGGCGCGGGTGGGGCGGAGGGCAACTTTGTCGTCACGCGCGTGCGCGCCGGCATCAAACCCGCGGAACCGATCCGCCGCGCTCGTTACGTTCGGGTCGAACTGCCGGGCAAGGACCGGACGCTGCAACTCGCCGAGGTGGAGGTTTTCAGCAACGGACAGAATGTGGCGGCGAGTGGCGTGGCTTCGCAGAGCTCGACGGCCGAGGGCGCCGAAGCGGGCCGGGCGATCGATGGCCGGACCGACGGGGATTTCGCGAAAAATTCCGTGACGCAGACAGCGAGCAGCGAGAATCCCTGGTGGGAGCTCGATCTCAATTCCGTTCAGGCGTTGGAGCGAATTGTGGTCTGGGGCCGGACCGGGGCGGAAGCGACGCCCGCGGGCCTGCGGGTGAGCCTGCTCGATGAGCAGAAAAAGCCGGTTTGGGAACTGGCCGCCCGGGACGCGCCCCGGCCCAGCCGGGTGTTCGATCTCGGCGATCCGGTGGAGCTCAAACTGAGCCGCGTGGTCGTCGATTTTGCTCAAGCGGAATTCGACGAGTCGTTCATCATAACGGATCAGGAACCGAAGACACCCAATCCGCGAAAGAAGACGGCGCTCAAGCGGGGGTGGGGCGTCGAGGGATCCGTGGGCAAAACGCACACGCTTTCGGTCCAGCCGGCGAAGCCGTTCACGCTGCAGCCCGGCGAGAAACTGGTGGTCACCCTTGAGCAGCAGTCGGCGGTCGAAAACGCCACGCTCAATCGTTTCCGGATCGGGACCACCTCCGACCCGCGCAGCAGTGAACATTTGCGTTTGCCGGCGGCGGAGCTCGCCGCGCTGCAGCTTTCCGCGGTGGAACGCGACGCGGCGCAGACCGCGTTGTTGCTCGATTATTATGTCCGCCAGGTCGCGCCCGAGCTCAAGGAGCCGCGCGATCGCCTGGCGACGCTGCACCGTTCCATCGAGGAGATGCCGGTCAACTCATCCCCGATCATGCGCGAACTCGCGGCGGACCAGCAGCGCAAGACTCACATCCAGCTTCGCGGCAATTTCCGCGCGCTGGACGAGGAAGTGTCCCCGGGCGTGCCGGCGGCCTTTCCGCCCCTGCCGGCTGGCGCCCCGGTTAACCGCCTGACCTTTGCCCGGTGGCTGGTCGACGAAAACAATCCGCTCACGGCGCGCGTGCAGGCGAACCGTCTGTGGGAGGCGATTTTTGGAATCGGCCTCGTGCGGACATCGGAAGAATTTGGCTCGCAGGGCGAACTGCCCACGCACCCCGAGCTCCTCGACTGGCTCGCGTGCGAGCTCGTCGACGGCAAGTGGGACATGAAGCGTCTTCTCAAGACACTGGTGATATCGGCGGCCTACCGGCAGAGTTCGAAGGTCACACCCGAGGCGCTGGCGGCGGATCCGGAAAACCGGCTGGTCTCACGCGGTCCCCGCTTCCGGCTTGGAGCTGAAGTGGTGCGTGATCAGGCGCTGGCGGTGAGCGGTTTGTTGAGCGCAAAGATGCACGGCCCCTCGGGCCGGCCCTACCAGCCGGCCTTCGACCTGCGAGCGGCGTTCGGGTCCGCCCTCGATTGGAAGCCCAGCGCGGGCGAGGATCGCTACCGGCGCGGGCTCTACACCGAGTGGCGCCGCAGCAGCCCCTATCCCTCGATGGTCACGTTCGACGCGCCTAACCGCGAAATCTGCACGTTGCGCCGCAACCGCAGCAACACGCCGCTCCAGGCGCTGGTGACCTTGAACGACCCCGTTTACGTCGAGGCGGCCCAGGCGCTCGCGCGGCTCATCGCCGTCGGCGATCATTCCGTGGCGGCCAGGATCCACGATGGGTTTCGCCGCGTGCTGGCGCGTCCGCCGACCGACGCCGAGGTGCAGGAAGTAGCGGCGCTGTACAAGAATGCCGCCGCGACCTATGCCGCCGCGCCCGACCAGGCCGCGGCCCTGATCGCCAACCCGGACAATCCCCCGCCCGCCGGAATTCCGCCGGCGGAGCTGGCGGCCTGGACGGCCGTGGCTAATGTCTTGCTCAATCTCGACGAGACGCTGATGAAGCGCTGAGCGCCGCCCCATGAATCTCCCGCTGCAACAGCTCCAGCACCAGACCCGGCGCCAGTTCCTGCGCAACGTCGGCCAGTTCAGCCTCGGGGCGATCGCGATGGAAGCGCTGCTGTCCCGCCCGGCGTCGGCCGGCCCCGCCGCCGCGCGCAATCCCCTGGCTCCGCATGCGCCGCATTTTGCGCCGAAGGTCAAACGCGTCATCTACCTGCACATGTCCGGCGGGCCGCCGCACCTCGACCTCTTCGACTACAAGCCGGAACTGGTGAAGTTCGACGGCCAGCTGGCGCCCGATGCGTTTATCAAGGGCAAAAAATTCGCCTTCACCACGGGCACCCCGAAGCTCATGGGCACGCCGCGGACGTTTGCCCAGTACGGCAAGGGTGGCATCTGGATGTCCGACGCGATTCCGAATTTTCAGACGATCGCCGACGAGTTGTGCGTGATCAAGTCGATGAACAGCGACCAGTTCAACCACACGCCGGCCGAGCTGTTGCTGTTCACTGGGTCGCCGCGATCGGGCCGGCCCTCGATGGGTTCTTGGGTCACCTACGGGCTTGGTTCCGAAAACGAAAACCTGCCCGGGTTTGTGGTGCTGATCAGCAGTGGCGTGCAACCCAGCGCGGGGCAGGCCGCGTGGGGCACGGGTTTCCTGCCGTCGGTTTTTCAAGGCGTGCAATGTCGCTCGAAGGGCGACCCGGTCCTCTACGTTGGCGATCCTCCCGGCATGGACCGGGCGATGCGGCGGCAGACGCTCGATGCGTTGCGCGCGCTCAACGAGCTGCAGGCGAAGGAACTCGGCCACCCGGAGACCGCCACGCGCATCGCGCAGTACGAACTCGCGTTTCGCATGCAGGCCAGCGTGCCGGAAGTGATGGATATTTCGCGCGAATCGCCGGCCACGCTGGAGGCGTACGGCGCGAAGCCGGGCGAGGCGAGCTTTGCCAACAACTGCCTCCTCGGGCGGCGGCTGCTCGAGCAGGGCGTGCGCTTTGTGCAGCTCTTCGACTGGGGCTGGGATTTTCACGGGACCACCCCGCGGGAGGATATCCGCCATGGCCTGACCGAGAAGATGGCGCGGACGGACAAGCCGGTGACGGCGCTCATCCGCGATCTCAAGGAGCGCGGGCTGCTCGACGACACGCTGGTCATCTGGGGCGGCGAATTTGGGCGCACGCCTTTCCGGGAAGGCCGGACATCGACCGGCGACATCATGGGGCGGGATCACTTTCCGGACGCATATTCGCTTTTCCTTGCGGGCGGTGGCGTCAAACGCGGCCTGAGCTACGGCCAGACCGACGAACTCGGCTTCGGCATCGTCGAGAACAAGGTGCACGTGCACGACCTGCAGGCGACGATCCTGCACCTGCTGGGCTTCGATCACACCGCGCTGACGTTCCGCTTCCAGGGTCGTGACTACCGCCTCACCGATGTGCATGGCCAAGTGGTCAAAGACATCCTGGTGTGAGGCCGGGGGGCCGGATCGTTGCCCCGCGGGATCCGGGCGCGACTCCAAGCGCGCCGTTGCACTTGAAAATAAAATGGGTTTTGTGAAGGGGCCTTCGACGGTTGTGACTGCCTTTCGCCTTACCCCACCTTCATGCGGACTACCTGCCCCTTCACGCCCATCTCGTGAGAACGCCGGCTAAAGTTTTCCTTTGCCGCGGTTTCAGGGCAGCCCTCGGAGTTGCCGGCGGGTTCGTCGCTTTCCTGCTGCTGGCGTTGCTCACAGGGAGTTCGATTCGGGCGGCCGCGGCCGCCAAGGCTCCAGTCAATCTCGCGCAACTGCCGGCGCCGGTCCGGGGGCCGGTCGACTACGCGAAGGACATCCAGCCGATCCTCGCGAAGAACTGCTATGCGTGTCACGGGGCGGAGAAGCAGAAGAGCGGGTTGCGGCTCGATCGCAAAGCTGACGCGCTGCTCGGCGGCGATTCCGGGAAGATCATTCTGCCGGGCAAAAGCGCCGAGAGCATTTTGATTCACAACGTGGCGGGCCTCGATCCCGACACGATCATGCCTCCGGAGGACGAGCGGTTGACCGCGGCGGAAATCGGCAAGTTGCGCGCGTGGATCGACGCGGGGGCGGTCTGGCCGGACGACGCACCCGCGTCCGCGGGCAAGGACGCGCGCCATTGGGCCTTCAAGCCAGCGGAGCGTGCGTCGGTGCCGCGGGTGAAAGACAAGACGTGGATTCGCAACCCGATCGACGCGTTCGTGCTGGCGCGGCTGGAGAAGGAGAAAATCGCGCCGTCGCCGGAGGCCGGCCGGCCGGCGCTGTTGCGGCGGCTTAGCCTGGATTTGCTCGGCCTGCTGCCCACCCCGGAGGAGGCGGTCGCGTTTGCGAACGACACGCGCCCCGATACCTACGAGCGCGTGGTCGACCGCCTGCTGGCGTCGCCGCATTTCGGCGAACGCTGGGGCCGGCACTGGCTCGACCTCGCCCGCTACGCCGACAGCGACGGCTACGAGGCCGACCGGCCGCGACCCTACGCTTATCTTTTCCGCGATTGGGTGATCGACGCGATCAACCGTGACCTGCCGTTCGACCAGTTTACGATCGAACAACTCGCGGGGGACTTGCTGCCCAACGCCTCCGACCAGCAAAAGCGCGCCACCGGGTTTCACCGGCAGACGCTGACGAATCGCGAGGGGGGCGTGGACAAGGAGGAGTTCCGCACCAAGGCCACGGTCGACCGCGTCAGCACGACGGGCGCCGCCTGGCTCGGCCTCACGGTCGGCTGCGCCGAATGCCACACCCACAAATTCGACCCGATCACGCAGCGGGAATTCTACCAGCTCTACGCCTTCTTCAACAACGCCTCGGAAAAGGACATCCCGGCGCCGCGGCCGGAGGAACTTGCCGCCTACGAGCGGCAGATGAAAACGTGGGAAGCGAAAGAAACCGAATTGGAACCGGCCTTGCAGGCCTACCTCCAGGGCATCGCGGAGACGAAACTGCCGGAGTGGGAGCGCACCCTCAAGCGGCCGTCGGCCCGATGGTCGGTGCTGACGCCGCAGAAAGTCCTCCACTCGATCGAGGACGTCGACACGCCGCTCAAGGCCGGCAAGGACCACACCATTTCGTCCCGGCCGAGGGATCCGCTGCACTCGCGCTTCACGATCGAAACCAAGGCGAGCCTGCAGGGCGTCACGGGATTCCGGGTCGAAGTGCTGGACGAACCGGGCAAGACGGTGGGCTTGGGGGCGAAGGGCGATTTCGCGCTGTCGGAATTCACGGTGGCGGTGCGGACCGGCGACGGCGAACCGCGCAAGGTCGAGCTGGCCTCGGCCGAGGCGGACTTCGCGGTCGCGGGCGGCGAGGCCGCGAAGGCGATCGATGGCGAGAACGAAACCGGCTGGAGCATCGGGCCCCAGACCCATCGCGATCACGTCATCGTTTTTGCGACGAAGACGCCGCTGGATTTGCCCGCCGGCGCGACGCTGATCTTCCAGTTCGAGCACCACACCGTCGGCCTGATCAACCGGTTCCGCCTGGCGGCGACCACGTCCGCCGGCCCGCTGGAGCCCAGCACGCTGTCCGATGCGATCGGGGCGATTTTCGACACGCCGCGGGAGCAGCGAAGCGAAAGTCAGCACGCGGCCCTGCGCCGGTATTTTGGCGAACGCCTGGACGAGAAGGGCCGGGCACTGCGCGAGGGGATCACGGCGCACATGGCGAAGAAACCCAAGTTTCCGGAAACCACGGCGGCGATTCTCGAGGCGGAGGAGCGCAAGACCCACGTGCATACCCGGGGCGATTTTCTGCGCCCGGGCGACGAAGTGGAGCCGGCCACGCTCCGGGTGCTGCATCCGTTTCATCCGCGCGGCGACAAGCCCGACCGGCTGGATTTGGCGCGCTGGCTGGTCGACCCGGCCAATCCGCTGACGCCGCGCGTGACGGTGAATCACGTTTGGAAAAATCTCTTCGGCCGCGCGCTGGTCTCGTCGGTGAACGATTTCGGCACGCGCGGGGAAAAGCCGTCGCACCCCGAATTGCTCGACTGGCTGGCGGTCACGTTCGCGTCCACGCCCAACGCGCAACTCGGCCTCGGCTGGAGCCGCAAGGCGCTGATCAGGCTGATCGTGACGTCGGCCGCCTACCGGCAGTCGTCGGCCACCCGGCTCGAGTTGGTCGCCCGCGACCCCAACAACGTGCTGCTCGCGCGGCAGAACCGTTTCCGCCTCGACGCGGAGAACGTCCGCGACATCTACCTCGCGGCGTCCGGCCTGCTGAATCCGGCCATCGGTGGGCCGAGCATGCGCCCGCAACTGCCGGCGGACATCGCGGCGCTCGGTTACGCCAACTCGGTGAAATGGGAAGAGAGCAAGGGCGCGGAACGCTACCGGCGCGGGCTCTATATTTTTTTCCAGCGGACCGTGCCTTATCCGATGCTGATGACGTTCGACGCGCCGGACTCGAACACGACGTGCACGGCCCGCGAGCGTTCTAACACGCCGTTGCAGGCGCTGGCGCTGCTCAACGACCCCGTGTTTTTCGAATGCGCGCAGGCACTCGGGTCCCGCGTGGCCGGCGAGCCGGTGCCCCCTGAGGAAAAGATGCGCCGCGCATTCCGGCTATGCCTCACGCGGGAGCCCAGCCCGGCCGAGTTGGAGCGGTTGCAGCGGCTTTATTTCGGGCAGAAGCAGATGATGAAGAACCAGCCGGAGAATGCCGCGCTGATCGCCGGCGAAGCCACGCCCGAGGCCGCCGACCGGGAGGAAAAGGCGACGTTGATCGCCGTGAGCCGGGTCATCATGAATCTCGATGAGTTTGTCACCCGCGACTGAACCATGAAGCCCGACTTTGATCCCGCGGAACTGATCCGCCTGACCCGGCGGAGCTTCCTGTCCACGAGCGCGAGTGGCATCGGCACGCTCGCCCTCGCGTCGCTCCTGAAGGAAAACGGCCTGCTGGCCGCGGAAGGCAAACCCGGTGCCGCGGTGGTGAATCCACTGATGCCCAAGGCGCCCCACTTTGCGCCGAAGGCGAAGAATTGCATCTGCATCTTCATGGAGGGGGCGCCGAGCCAGATGGATCTGTTCGATCCGAAGCCGAAGCTCAACGAGATGAACGGCCAGAAGCTGCCCGACTCGATGCTGGAGAAAGTGCGCTTCGCCTTCATCCAGAAGGAAGGGGCGCGACTCCTTGGCAGTCCGCGAACCTTCACCCGTTACGGCCAGTGCGGGATGGAATTGTCCGACCTGCTGCCGCACATCGGTTCGTGCGCGGACGACATCGCGTTGATCCGCTCGATGCACACGGACCAGTTCAACCACCATCCGGGTCAGTTGTTGATGAACTGCGGCTCGGCGATGTTTGGCCGGCCGAGCATGGGTTCATGGCTCAACTACGGGCTGGGCAGCGAGGCGAAGGACCTGCCGGGCTACGTGGTGTTGACGGCCGGCCGCGGCACCAGCGGCGGCGCCTCGAACTGGACGAGCGGCTTCCTGCCCTCGACGTATGCCGGGGTGCTTTTCCGCAATCAGGGCGATCCGGTCCTGAACCTGAGCAACCCGCCGGGCATCACGCCGGAAATGCAGCACTACGGGCTGACGGCGATGAGCGATTTGAACGACCTGCGCTTCCAGCAGGTCGGCGACCCGGAAATTGCGAGCCGCATCAGCCAGTATGAACTCGCGTTCCGCATGCAGAGCGCCGCACCTGAGCTGATGGATTTGTCGCAGGAGCCGAAATCCATGCTCGACGCGTACGGGATCGACCGTTTCGAACCGGATATCAAGGCGAGTCGCGGCGGCGGCAAGGGGCAGTTCAAGGTCTTCTCGACGAACTGCCTGCTGGCACGACGGCTCGTCGAGCGCGGCGTCCGCTTCGTGAATATTTTCCACGCCTCGTGGGATCACCACAGCAACCTCGATGCGGAGCTGAAGCACAACTGCCTCATGGCCGACCAGCCGATCGCCTCGCTGGTGAAGGATCTCAAGGCGCGGGGCCTGCTCGACACGACGCTGGTCATCTGGGCCTCCGAGTTCGGGCGCACGCCGCTCGGGGAGAATCGCGTCGGCCGGCCCGGGGTGACCGGGCGCGATCATCATCCGTTCGCGTTCAGCCTCTGGATGGCGGGCGGCGGCATCAAGGGCGGTCAGGTCATCGGCGAAACCGACGACATCGGCTGGAACATCGTGCGGGATCCGATCCACGTGAACGACCTGCACGCCACGATTCTCCGGCTCTTCGGCCTCGACCACACGAAACTGACCTATCGCTTTCAGGGCCGCGACTTCCGGCTGACCGACGTCGCCGGCAAAGTGGTGGACAAGCTGATGACGTGACGGCCGGCGCGGGGTGAACCGCGCTGCATCCGCCGATCGTCAGGTCACCGGCAGCCCGCTCGCGAGCAGGACGGTTTCCTGCACGGCGAGGTCATGCGCGGGAGTCCAGGCGGGCTTTTTCTCGCCGCGAACGCACTGCGCAAAATCGGCGAGTTGGGCTTGGTAACGGGGAGGGTCCGGAAAGGTCACGTCTTGATTGCCCGTCTTGAAGCCGCCGCGGGGCTGCGCCAGCGCGAGGCGCAGGGCGCCGGGTTCCAGCGGCTGGATGTCCGCCGTGCCGCCGTCGCCGCAGACCACGAACTGCCGCCGCACCTTGCCCTCCACTTCCATCAACGTGCTGCGGAGGTTCACGATGACGCCCGGGTATTCGAGCACGGCGAGCTGGTTGTCGAGGAAGTCGTCCTGGTATTGTCCCGAATGACGTCCATAGGTCGTCACCTTGTCCGGCTTGCCGAGCATCGTGAGGGTCGCATCGATCAGGTGGCAGCCCAGCTCGAACATCATCCCGCCGCGATACGGCAGCAGCTTGTTTCGTTCCGCGACAGGGACCGCCTTGCTCATGACCGACTCGATGGAAAAGAGCTTTCCCAACCAGCCTTCGCGCACGGCGCGGAAACAAAGCTCAAAGGCCGGGTTGTAGCGGAACATGTAGCCCATCTGCACGGTGAGCCCCTGCCGCGTGGCGTCGTCGAGCAGCCGCCGGAATTGTGGCAGCGACTCACCGGCCGGCTTGTCGAGGTGGAGGTGCGCGCCGGCGGCCACGCAGTGAGCGCCGACGGAGAGCAGATCCTTCACCTCGGTTTCGACCACCACGGCCTGCAGCCCCTTCGTGTTCAGCAGCTGCTCCTCGGTGAGCCACGGGAGGCCCTGGTAGTCCTTGCGTTGGGCGGCGGTCCGGCGAAGGCGTTCGTCGGACTCGACCACGCCAACGACCTCGTAATCCGGCGACCGGCGGAGCGTGGCGAGCTTGCCGTCGGCGTGGGCGTGACCGGTGCCGATCTGGCCAACCCGGATCCGTGGCTTGCCGCCGGCGGCCTGGACGGGGTGCGTGGCGGCGATCGCGCCGGTCGCAAGCAAACCGGCCTGACCGAGGGTGGAGATAAATTTCCGGCGGTGCATGCGCTACCTTCCGCTTTTTTGGGGCCGCAAAGCAATCCCCTGCTCGGTGCGGTCGGCGACCTAGCGGGGAGTGGTTGTGATTGCCGCGGCGGGGGCGCCGCGGCTCCAGCCGACAGGTGCTACCGCCAGAGCGCGACGACTTCGTCTTTCCGCACCCAGCCGGTCTGGCCGTTTTCGAAGGAGAGCCGCAGCCAGCCGAGAAAAGTCCGGTCGGCGATCGCGAGCGAACCGGCGGGGAGTGCCGTCGTCTTTTGCGCTGTGTCGGCTTCGGTCGGGATCGACCGCAGGGTGCCGGCGCGGGCGACGAGCACGGCCTGATCGTTGGCCGTGATTCCGTAGGCGAGGAGCCCGGTCGTTGCGATCGTGCCGAAGCCGAGGCCGGCGATGAGCAGAACGGTGGCCCAGCCGTAGACGGCGCGTGATTTGCGGCCGTAGGCGTTGAACAACATCCCGCTGAAGGCGGCGGCGATGCCGAAGGCGGCGGCGATGATCGCGAATTGCCAGGTGGCGGGCGAGGTGGCGCGGGCGAGCGATTGAACGGGGCCCGGGGCAAGGAAAGTGGCCAGGGCGGCGGGCGTGAACCCGGCCTTTTCGCACGCCAGCGCGAAGTGCCAGCGCACCGACGGGTGGGCGGGATTCTGCACGAAGGCGGCCGTCGCGTGGCCGGCGGCGTCACCGGCTTTCTCCTGCTGCGAAAGGGCGAGGGCGAGATTGTGGCGCGCGATCCAGTCGGTCGGCCGGGTCGCCAGCGTGCCGCGCCAGGATTTTTCCGCAGCGGCAAAATCGCCGCGGCGATACGTGGCCGTTCCGTCCTCGGCCGCGCGGAGCACGGGGAGCGAGGCGGCCGCCAGCACCGCGACCAGCGCGGCGAACGGCATCAAGTTGCGGCGGAGGAAGAGCCGGAGCGGATTGAATCCCCGCACGAGTTTGGCGGCGAGGGCGGTCTCGGCCCGGGACACCCAGTCGACGGGCAGCGTGGCGTCGGCGCCGTAGAGGGCGCGGTCCGCTTCCGTCCACAGCGCGGACCAGGCGGCGTCCGGCAGGGCGGTGGGAGGTGGCGCGGCGTGGGCGATTTGCCAGAGCACGGTGGCGTCGTGCTGCCAGGCGAGAAGCAGCGCCGGTCGTTCCGCCTGTGGCGCGGTTTGCAACCGGGCCAGGGTCGCGGCTAGCCGCGCGCGGGCTTCACGCCGCGGCCGCAGGGGGTCGGTTTGTTTCGCCTGTCGCAGGGCCAGCCAGATCCAGCAGGCGAACAACCCCACGGCGGGTGTCACCAGCCAGGCGACGAACATGGTCGCGGTCATCGGTCGCATCGCTTCCGCCGTGCCGGCCAGCGGATCGCGCGGGATGCCGGCCGGCGGTGGCGGTGCGGCGGGCGGCGGGGGACGGTTCGCCCGGGTTTCGGGGGCGACCTCGGGCGTGGCCGCCGGTGCGCTCAGGTTGAATTGCGGCCCGGCCGCCGCGCCGATGACGACGGTGGTGCGCGGAGTCCGGGCGGTTTTATAGTCGCCGGACTTCGGATCGAAATAAACGAACTCGACCGGCCCGAGTACGTAATTGCCGGCCTTGCCGGGCACCAGCACGACGTCCTCGGTGAGGGTGGCGTCGAAGATTTTTCCCTCGGCGGCGGTGCGCTTGGCCTTCGGTTGCACGACTTGGAAATCGTTCGACACGATGCGGGACGGCAGCCCGGCGATGTCCGGCCAGTTGGCCGCGCCGCTGAGTTCGAGGGTCCAGGTGATGGGCTCGCCGACCGTGGCTTTTTCGGGGACGACTTTCGAAACGAGTTTGAACTGGCCGACGGCGCCGCCAAAGCCCGCGGGCGCCTTGGGGAGGGTCTTTACCTCGAGGGTCGGGGTGTTGCTGGTGATGGAATACTGGTCGTATTGCCGCTGCTGGAAAAATCCGAAGCCACTCACGCCGACGCTCAGGTTCACGATGTGCGTGGCGGCGTTGATATTGAAGCGACCCGGCGAGCGGGCGAGGGCGCGGGAACGATAGGTGAAGCCCGTATGCTGATCGCCGCCGCTGGTGTACTCGACCTGTTGCGGATCGGACCACGATTCTGCAATCAACGGATCGGGCGTCCAGTCGAACCCGCGCGTGAATTGCGGATAGTAACTGCGGGCGGCCCCGACGCTGGCGGTGAGTTCGAAGACCTCGCCCGCCCAGACCGAGGCGGGCGCGACGGTGATCCGGGCGGCGGCGGCGTCGCTCAAGGCCGTGCCGGAACGGCCGACGGTGGCGGTGCCGGGGTCGAAGCGGGCGGCGGGCACGCGGAGGTTGCCCTTGTTGGTCTCGACGGTGAAGGCGGGGATCTCGGCCCGCTGGTTTTTCGTCAGGGCCGCGGCGAACGTGAAGGTTTCCAAAACCGTCATGGAGCCGTTGACGATCGAGGTGTTCGAGCCCTTGCCGTAAAGCTGCAGCGTCAGGCCGTCGACTTTCGGCGGAACGGGTTCGTCCTTCGGTGCGCAGTTCTCGAAGACGAGGCGCAGCGCCGTGCTCTGCCCCACGGGGAGCGAGCCGCCGGGCGGATCCCAATGCACCGATTGGGCGCGCAGCGCGGTGACGCCCGGCAGGGCGAAGAACGACAGGAATGCGAGACAGACGAGACGCATGGGTGTTACCAATTTTTGCCGGGTTTTTTCTGGCCGGGTTTTTTCTCGCCCTCCATCAGCTCGAAAAGCCGGGCGGGAGAGTCCTGGTTGCGGAGCTGGTCGAGTTTTTGCATCGGCAGCGCGAGCGATGGGTCGGCGGCCTCGGGCGGCGGCTCTTTATTTTCGGGCGCGCCCCCGACTTTTTGCATCTCACCGGGCGGCGGGGGTGGCGGCTCGTCCTTCTTCTTCATGTCGCCGAAGGCCGACTCGTCCGGGTTCGGTTGTTCGTCCGGGGGTTTGTCGTTCTGTTCCGGCGGCTGCTTCTGCGGGTCGGAATCCTTTTTGTCCTGAGGCGATTGGTCCTGCTTGGACTGCTGCTGGTCCTTCGACGGCTTCTGATCCTGTTTCTGGTTTTTTTGATTCTGCTGGTCCTGGTTTTGCTGGTCGTTTTGGTCCTGCTGGTCTTTGTTCTCGTCCTTCTTTTCGTCGGGCTTCTTCAACAGCTCTTCCAGCTCTCCCCGCAACTTCGGCCAATCCGTGGTGGTGGCGTCTAGTTTTGTCCCGAGATCGACCGCTTCCAACGCATCCCGCACCGGGCCTTCCGGCACCGGTTGTTCCCCCGACTTGAGGTGCGATCCCCACGTGACCGTCTCGCGGCCAAGCTCAGCCCAATCGCGGGCGGTGGGAGTTTGAGCGGCGGAGAGCCGTCCGACGATCCGGGGCAGGGCCGAGGCGGGCACGGCCGCCGCCGCCGCTGAGGCGGTGGGCACGGTGAGCTTGGCGGCAGCGCGGGCGGGGGTCGGCAGCCAAAGCGGAGAGGTCAGTAACACCAGCAGACTGGCGACGACGGCCAGGTTGACGGTGGGCTTCGCGCCGGCGCCGGCCGGCCGCGTGAGTTTCAATTCCCGGGGTTGCGGTCGCACGGGGAATTCGTAGCAGAGGCTCACGACGAGGCACCACAACCCGAGCGCGAGCGGCCATTGGTAGCGCTCGACGAGGCGCACGGTGTTTTTTTCCATGAACTGGCCCTTCTGGCCGGCCTCGATGGTCTCCTTGAGCAGGCCGGCGAGATCGACCCACGTGCTCGCATCGCGGTAGACGCCGCTCGTGATGCGCGCGAGTTCCTGCAAGGTGCTGTTCTCGAGTTTGGAGAGGACGACCGCGCCGCGTTCGTCCTTCACGTAGCCGCCGGCGCCGTCGGGAATCATTGCGCCCGCGGCGGTGCCGACGCCGAGGCCGATGACACGAATGCCCTTGGTCTTGAGGCGGTCGACGTGCGACTTCCAGTCCTCATCCGTGGCCTCGCCGTCGCTCAGTACGATGAGGAACCGGTCGGCGCCGCCGCTGGTGCCGAATGCATCCGCCGAGGCGTCCAGCAGCGCTCGATAGTTCGTGCCGCCCTCGGGCAGAAAGTCCGGCCCGAGCGCCGGTAGAAATTCGCGCAGGATTTCGTAGTCGGCGCTGAGCGGGCTTTGCAAAAATGCCGTGCCGGAAAACACCACCAGGCCGACCCGTTCGCCCGCGAGTTTTTCGAGGAGCGACATGATCAGGAGCTTGGCCCGGTCGAGGCGCGACGGCTTCACGTCCGGGGTGAGCATCGAACGCGAGAGATCGATCGCGAGGAGGATCTCACGGGACTGGTCGAAGACGGGTTCCTCGATGCGGCCCCACTGCGGGCGGGCGAGGGCGAGGATGGAAAGGGCGAGGCCGGCGCAGAGCCACGGGCGGGCGCCGCGGGTCGGGGCAGGGACGGTATCCGCCATGAGTGCCAGCTGGTGGGTGCCCGCCTCGGCGCGAAGAATCTTCGGATGGGCCGGCGTCGCGGCGGAACGGCGGCGATGCCGGATCTCCCAGCCGAGCAGGCCGGCCGGCAGAAGCAGGAGCCAGAGCAGATGTGGCCAGGCGAAGCTCATGCGAATGCCTCCGTGCGGACGAGCGGGCGGGCCAGCGTGGCGGCCGTTACCAGCGTCAGCAGGCCGGGCACCGCCAGCCACCAGAACAACTCCGTCGCGATCAGGTAACTCTTGGCCTGAAATTCGATTTTTTGCGTGCGATCGATCAACCGGAACGCGCCTTCGATCGTGTCGTTGTCGACGGCGCGGAAGAATTTTCCGCCGGTGGCGTCGGCGATCTGGCGGAGCTGGCCCTCGTCGAGATCGGAAAAAACCTGCCGCTGCCCGACGCGCCGGCCGCCGTTGTCGAAGACGGGCACGGGTACGTAGCCCTCCTTGCCCGCTCCGATGGTGTAGACCGGAACCTTGCGGGCTTTCGCGAGTTCGGCGGCCTGCGGGGGCTGCAGCGCGCCGCGGTTGTTGGCGCCGTCGGTGAGGAGCACGACGAAGGCGCCCAGCCGCCGTCCGTCCGGGCTGCGTTTCGCCTGTTCGAGCCGCGTGAGTGCCACGCCGAGGCCATCGCCGATGGCGGTGCCGTCCTCGATCATGCCGATCTTCACGCGTTCGAGCTGCCGGGCCAGCCAGTCGTGGTCGAAGGTGAGCGGTGCCATCGTGTAGGCGCGCCCGGCGAACAGCACGATGCCGATGCGATCGGTCGGCCGTCGTTCGATAAAGGCCTGGATGACGGGCTTGATCGCCTGGAGGCGGTTGATCCGCACGCCGCCCTTTTCGTAGTCCTCCGCGCGCATCGAGGTGGAAAGGTCGATCGCGAGCATGATGTCGTAACCTTCCGTGCGGATTTCACGTTTGTCTTCGACCCTTTGGGGCCGGGCCAGCGCGATGATGAGCAGGGCGAGGCCGGTGAAGGCGAGCATCACGGGCCACCGCGAGGGCGCGGCCAGCGACGGCCGGTGCCACGCCGCGGCGAACGGCACCAGCAGCACGGGCACCCGCCGGCGTCCCCGCAGCCACGCCACGAGCGGCAGCGCGGCGAGGGCGAGCAGCCAGAGCGGATCTTTGAAAACGAGATGGCCCATCGGAAAGGATCAGCGGCGGGCGCCCGAGCGCATCCGGGCATGGAAAAACCGCACGAGCGCGTCGAGGCGGTTTTGGTTCGTGGCCACGGCGAGCCGCGCCAGCGGATCGGAGAAAAGTGCGAGCCACGCTTCCTCGCGAGCCTGGCGCCAAGCCGCGTGGGCCGCGCGTTCGGCCGCACTGCCGTCGAGGGTGACGAGGCGGCCGGCGCGCGGGTCGTAGGCCGCGAAGGTTTCGCCGCGCGGCAGGGCGAGATCCCACGGATCGTCGACGCGAAAACCCATCGTCTGGTAGCGTCGCTGGAGGACGGCCCAGCCCTCGGGCTGGGCGCCGCGGGTTCCGCGCGCGACTGGCGGGAAATCGCCGAGCCAGATCATGACGCTGTGTTTCGGCGCCGCGCGGGAAAGGAAGCGCCACGGAATCTCCGGCGCGTCATCGGTTGGCTGCGGGGCCGGCTGCGCGAGGAGTGTGGTCGCGGAATGCATGATCCGGCCGCGACCGCGGACGGGTTCGCGAAAGAGGTTTCCCGCCGGGGCGATGTGGGCGAAGCCGACGCGGTCGCGGTTGACCGCACCCAGCAACATGACGAGACCGGCGAGCTCCAGCAGCGCCTCGCGCTTGGATTGCGCGCCCGAGCCGAAGTGCAGCGAGGGGGAATCCTCGAACACGATCAGCACCGTGACCTCGCGCTCCTCGACGAATTTCTTGCGGTAGGGTTCGCCGAGGCGCGCGGTGACATTCCAGTCGATGTCGCGCACGTCGTCGCCGAACTCGTATTTCACGACCTGGTCGAATTCCATGCCGCGGCCGCGGAAGGCGGAGCGGTATTCGCCGCTGAGCACGTTCTCCACCGCATGGCGCACGCGCCATTCGAGCTGGCGCAGGAGCGCCAGGGGCGAGGCGGCGGGAGCGGGGGCTTCGGCGGGCATGGAGGGGAAGATCGTGTTCCGAATCGTTCTCGTTCTCTTACTCTTTCTCGTCCTCGACGGGCGATTCGGACAGACGAGAGAACGATTACGAGAACGAGAACGACTCAGGCGGCGGGCACCGGCGTGCGTTCGACCACTTGGCTCACGATCTTATCGGGAGTGATTTCCTCCGCCTCGGCCTCGTAGGTGAGGCCGATGCGGTGGCGCAGGACGTCCGGGGCCAGTTCCTGCACGAGTGACGGCGAAAGGTAGTCGAGCCCGCGCAGCCACGCGATCGCGCGGCCGGCCTGATAGAGCGCGAGGGAGGCGCGCGGCGAGGCGCCGAAGTTCAGGTAGCGCTTGGCGCCGCCGTTGCGCTCGGCTAGCGCCCGGGTGCCGCGGACCAAGGCAAGAATGTAACCCTGCACGGCCGGCGAGAGATGGATGCGGTCAACTTCGGCGCGGAGTTGGAGCAGTTCCTCGCCGCTGGACACGGGGCTGAGCGACGGCTGCTTGGTCATCTGGCCCCAGCGTTGCATCATCGAAGATTCCTCCTCGGCGCTCGGGTAGTCGACCAGCAGCTTGAAAAGAAACCGGTCGGTCTGCGCCTCGGGCAGCGGATAGGTGCCCTCCTGCTCGACGGGATTCTGCGTGGCCATGACGAAAAACGGCTTAGGCAACAGGTGCGTTTGCCCGCCGATCGTGACCTGCCGCTCCTGCATACCCTCGAGCAGGGCACTCTGGACCTTGGCGGGGGCGCGGTTGATTTCGTCCGCCAGGACGAGGTTCGCGAAGATCGGACCGCGATGCGCCGTGAACTCGCCGTTCTTCGGCTGGAAAATCATGGTGCCGACGACGTCGCTCGGGAGCAGGTCGGGCGTGAACTGGATGCGCTCGAACTGGACGCCGAGGGCGGTGCCCAGCGACTTGACCAGCAGCGTCTTGGCGAGGCCGGGCATACCCTCAAGGAGCACGTGGCCGTTGGCGAGCAGCGCCACGAGCAGACGCTCGATGACGGTGTCCTGGCCGATGACGGCCTTGCCGATTTCGTCGCGCAATTTCTGGGACCAGGCGGGACCGTTGATCATGGATAAAAAGGGGGTGGGTGAACCGGGAGGTGGTTTGACTCGGCCGTGGCGGATAGGTTTCCGTTTCAACAAAAGCGGCGCGCATGGCTTTACCAATCCAAATCGACGCAAGACTGGCGGCGGCGGGGGGGTGCACCCGGCCGACGAGGAGGAGCGGTTTGTGCGGGGGACGGGCCCGGGCGGGCAGAAAATCAAGATATTCAAGTCGATTTCCACTGTTTCTTTTCCGACACCAGTAATCCACCGATGAACAAGTCCATTGAAGCCAGATTTGCGGCGCTCGGGGTGCGGACTTCGGATGTGGATGAACGATTCATCCTCGGCTCGGGTCATGGAGGGCAGAAGCTGCAAAAAACCAGTTCCTGTGTGTGGCTGCGTCATCGTCCCACCGGCGTCGAGACCAGATGCCAGCGGGAGCGCTCGCAGTCGGCCAACCGGGAGCTGGCCTGGACGGAGCTTTGCGCGAAGTTGGAGGAGCGGAAGCGCGCGGAACTGGCGAAGCACCAGGATGAGCGGGAGCAAAATCGGCGTCGGAACCGACAAAAACCCCGGGGCCAGAAGATCCGGATGATTCAATCCAAGAAGCATCGTGCAGGCATCAAGGCGCGACGAGGGCGACCAGAAACCGACTGATGGGTTTCTGAGGAATCACATTTGGGCCAGATTTGAATCGCCGCCCTTTAGGTTATGTTCGATTGATGCAGCTTCAATTCCGCTTGCCGGCGATCCTCTTGGGCTTGCGCCGCGGACAATGTCTCGCGTTCGGCGTAGATCGTGCCGGCGGTCACGCTTCGAACGCTGCGCTGTAGGCGACGGCGTTCCGGCCGGAGATCTTGAGGCGGATATTTTTTCCCTTCAACGCGTCGAGCTTGGCTCCCGACTTCCACCCGATCTCATGGCGCAGGCTGTCGCCGGTGATGGGGCACGCAGTCCGCCGCGGTGAAGCCCTCATACTCGCCGCCGTAGCCGGGGCGCTTGATCGCCACGGTAACCTCGCCGGTGCAGACGAAGTTGAGAAAAAGCCGGCCGCCGGGACAGACGAAGGGCAGGGTGGCAAACGCGCCGTCGTACTCCGTCTGCTGGCCGACGAGGCGATTTTTCCGAAACGTGGCGAACGCCAGCGCGGGGCGCTGCGCGGGATTGCCGCCGGTGTCCGCCGCGTCGTGCCGGTCGGCGGAGGCGTAGTAGTAATAACGGTAGTCGTCGCCGACGAGAATCGGCTCGGCCAGCCCGACGTAGGCGCCGCCGCTGTCGCAGGTTCCCGGTGCGCCGGCGGCCAGCAGGTGCGGACGGGACGGCATGCGTCTCCAGTTGAGGTTGTCGCCGCTTTCGATCAGTTCGACCCACGTCGTCTGCGTGGTGAGGTCGTAGAGATTGAGAAAACCCAGCGTGCGCCCGCCGAGCATGAAGGCGGATTGGTTGTAGAAATTCGTGCCTGCGTGGTCGCCATGGTCGGGCGTGAAAATCCACTGCGGTTCGCTCCACGTCTTGAAGTCGTCGCTGGGGACTACCAGGCGGCTGCGATTTTCGCCCTGCCGGTCCTTCAGAAACGCGTGGTAACGGCCCGTGTGCCGGTCCTGCCAGAGCGCCGAGGCATCCTGCGACGGGAGCACCGTGCCCGTGAACGTCCACTGCCGCCCGTCGGGTGAAACGAAAAGACAACCGCTGCTGAGGTCGCGATTCCGGGTGTCGAGGTGAAATAGCATCAGCTTGTAGCGGCGCCGGGGATCGCGCTCGTGCAGGTCCTCGATCACCGACGGCGAGTCGTTGTAGTAGGATGCCCAGGTGAGCATGATATTGTTGCCGGGAAACTGCTCTTTGAAATACCGGTTGAGCGCGGGCCGCCGCCAGACGAGGCCGTCGTCGGACTCCGCGTAGCAGACCACGTAGTGATTTCTTCCCTGCTGCGAATTGGGCTCAGCACTGCGCCCTCCTAGATTCCGGGAAAGTCGGTGCTGTAGAAAAATTTGAATTTTCCGTCCAACTGCAAACGGATGACGCTGCCCCAGCAGACCCCGCCTTTCTGCCAGGGCATTTTGGGCGGTCATGACGGGATTCTGCGCCGGCTTTTTCAGCGGTTCATAGCGGTCGTAGCAGTTCCTTCGCTCGGTGATATTGCCCGGACTGAACAGGACTTCGCGCAGCATCCCGGGGGCCGCGGGCTTGATGCCCGGGGCCGGGAGGTGTCTTCCGACGCGGTCAGCGCGCGGGTTGCCAGCGGCGAGGCGACCGGCGCGCAGGGAGGCGTGATGAAGAAACGCGCGGCGGGTGGGCTTCATGGTCGGGGAATAATTCCGGCGGCTCAATTCCCCGGGTGATAGGTCCGGGCGGCGTGGCGCTCGATGTCCTCGCGGTAGTAGAGCACGTCCTTGAACTGCACTTTCGCATATCGCTCCGCCTGGTCGTTGAAGTGCGGCGAGGCGGGATCGCCGCTTTCGCCGCCGGCGAGAATGCTCTTCGCCTTCACGCGCGGGCCGAATTCCACCACGGCCACGAAGCTGTTGCCCGAGGCGCCGTAGATTTTCTTCGTCTGGGCGGCGCCGGCGGCCGGGCCGAACGACGCGAGCGATCCCCACGTGCCCGACGCAAACGCAATGGGCAGGCTTGGCCGGTCGTCGTCGAACACGCCCTCGACTTCGCCCGTGAGCCGTTGAAAGCGGTTGATGTCGCCCCAAGGGGTTTTCCACGTGCCGAAGTCGTGTTGCAGTCTGTCCGAGGCCCGGGCGAGCGCGGCGAGGCTTTCCGCCGCCGTGGTGCCGCTGGCCATGTAGTCGAGCACCTGCACGCCCTTGAGCCGCGCCGGTTCGTTCGACTGCGACATCAACGCCTGCGCCCAGTAAATTGCGAGCGCGGTCGGCACGGAGCCGACCGAAGTGCGCAGATCCCAGCCGCGCAGCACGCCGATCTGCTCCGCCAGCCGCATTTTCAGGGGATCGCCCGTCGGCGTTTCGTCGCAGGCTTTCAGCAGCGCGGGGATGAGGGATTCGAAGGCGATGAGGTAGGAATCGTAGGCGAGGGAGATCAGCCCATCGAGGGTGAGCGACTGGCTGGCGGAGAGGACGCGCACGGCGTTGAGGCCGCGGGGGTTTTCGGGCCGGCTCCACATGTAGGCGGGATAGTCCTGCCGGCGCGGGCTGTCGGGCCCGGCGGCGGCAAACGGCCAGTTGTTGGTGTTCTGGATCCAGCCGCTCTTCGGATTGAACAGCGTGATCGTCTCCTCCACCGCGTGCAGGCCCTTCCATTCCGTCGCCGGGTTGCTGCCGTCCACCGGATTGGTCCAGTCGAAACGCGGATCGCGGATGGGGATGAAATTGCCGTGGAAGTAGGCGATGTTGCCGTCGGCGTCGGCGTAGATGGTGTTGTTGGAGGAATTGGCCCGCAGCTCCATGGCGCGGAAATACTCCGCGTAGTTTTTCGCCTTGGTGCGCTGAAACGACTGGGAGAGCGCGCGTTCCGGCTCCTGCATCAGGCGCACGGCGATCCACTTTCCGCCGGCGGCGCGCACGATGGGGCCGTGATGGCTGGCGTAGACGGTGAAGGTTTTCTCCACCAGCGTGTCGCCGCGCTTGTACGGCACGACGATCGTGCGCGCGGTGAGCGGGCGCTCGCCGTCACCATATTTATAGACATAGGCGCCGGGCCGGCCGGTCACGGTTTCCAAGTATTCGTCGACCGCGTCGCCGCCGAAAGAGGTGTGCATCCAGCCGGCCCGGTCGCTGAATCCCTGGTAGACGAAGAACTGTCCCCACGTGACGGCGCCGTAGGCATTGAGGCCGGCCTCGCTGACGACGTGCACCTCCGGGCGGAAATAAAACGACGTGTGCGGGTTGATCAGCAGCATCGCGTGGCCGGCGGCGTTGCGTGCCGGGGCGATGGCGAAACCGTTCGAGCCGCCGGGCTCGGGTGGCAGGGCGGGGCGGTCGGTACGGGCGAGTGAAGGCGTGGTCTTGCCGTAGAATTTCTCCAATTCGGTCAGCGAGATCGACTCGATGTCGCCGCCGATGCTGCCCTCGCTGAAGGTGAGGGCCATCCACGGTTCGAAGCGGGTGATGAGCTTCGGCTTCACGGCGGGATGCGTGTGCAGATAAAAATTCAAGCCGTCGGCAAACGCGTCCATCAGCGCGCGTAGCCACGCAGGGCACGCAGCGTATTTCGCCCGGATCGCCGCGGGGTCGATGAAGAGCTTCATGCGCAGATCGCGGTAGATTTCCGCCTCGCCCTTGATCTCGGCCAGCCGGCCCATGGCGTTGACGTAGTTGAGCTCGATCCGGTTGAAATCGTCCTCGGCCTGCGCGTAGAGCAGGCCGAAGACCGCGTCGGCGTCGGTCTTGCCGAAGACGTGGGGAATGCCCCACGAGTCCCGGATGAGCGTGACGTGGCGGGCGTGTTCCTGCCAGCGGTCGAGGTCGGCGGCCGGGGCGGGACGGGGGAAAACAAGCGCGCACAGCAGGGCCAGGATGAGCGGGGTGGGTTTCATCGGAGTGGGGACCACGACGGTTCGAAAACGGCGCCGAGGCAATCGGGATTCGGTCGGGTGGGGGTGGGTTGGCTGGATGTGGGATGCGTGAGACGCCATGTGGTCAGACGAATCGGACGCGCCGCCCCCGCGCGGAGAACCGGCTCAGATCATCGCCACTTTGTCGCCGACGCGGAGCACGCCCGTTTTCGTCTCGTGGATCAGATTCTGGCCGAAATTGACGTCGGTGGGATCCGCGGTGTCGCGGCGGTAGGCGGCAAGCGTGCGGAGCGGTTCGCGGTCGCGGAGGGCCGTGAGTTGGTCGGTGGTCGTGACGACACAGCGTGCGCATGGGCCGCCGGCGCGAAACGTGATTTCGCCAATGCGGAAACTCGGCCACTTGTCCTCGGCAAAAGCCGGGCAGCCGGCGACGACGAGGTTGGGCCGGAAGCGATCCATCGGCAGAGCGTCCCCGCCCAGCGCGATCAGGCGATCGTTGAGGTCGGCGAGGGAGGCTTCGCTTACGACAAGAAACGGGTAGGCGTCGGCGAAACTCACCCGGTCGCCCGGGCGGGCCTTGCCGGGTTTGGGGACTGGGCGGGAAAATTTCCCGCCGATGCGCACGAGCCGGCATCTTAAGGCGAGGAAATCGCCGAGCCACGCGGCCACGCCGTCACCGCAATCCTCGACCGTGAGACCTTCGCTCCTCCACACGAAGACCTGGCGCAGCGGTGCACCGGGATCGGCGGCGCGGGGGACGTGGATGGCGCCGACCCCCGGGACGCTCAGCGTGAGCGTGGCGGCATCGAGCGACGTTTCGACGAGGGCCATCCGCGGCAGGGTGCGCTGCGTGAGGAAACGGCCATTTTCGTCCACCACCATGAAGCGCCGGTCGCCGACCAAGCCGAGTGCATCGACGTCGGCGGTCGTAACGGCGCAGCCGCGGAGCGATTTCACGGGATGGATGAACAGGCCTGAGAGATGCATCACGAACGGGGGTGAAGGAGGCGGGCGAATTGTCCGATGCCCGCTCGTCCGGTGCGACATCGCGTTCTTGGTGGCGACTGCCCTCGCGGTGCGGGTCGTCCGGATCTCTGGCAATTTTCGCCGCGGGGAGAAAATTGGAACAGGCCTGCCCCCGCCAAGTCTGCCCGCGAGCGCTAGCCCGGCGGGACAGGTGGTGGGACGGATCGGGCGTTTCAGGTCTTGGCGAGCAGCCGGCGGGCGTTGCCGGAGGCGACGGCCTGGAGTTGCGCGGGGGTCAGGGCCGATTCCTTGAGCTTCATCACCGGCGACTCGACCGAGAACAACGGCGCGTGCGAACCGAAGAGCAATTGGTTCACGGCGGCTGGCGTGTCGTGGAAGAGGTCGCCGATGGCCTCGGATCCCTCCAGCCACGAGATGTCGAAATAAACGCGGCCGGTCTCGGCCAGTCGCTTCATCAAGTCGCCGCGCATGCCGCGTCCCGAGTTTAGCACGACGAGCTTCAACGCGGGGATCGCGCGAACCAGCTCGAGGAGATGAGTCGTGTTGACGGGCGGCGCCGCCACCAACGGGTGCTGCGTGCGCTCGTCTTCCATGATCACCGCGAGCTGAACCACGAGACCCCGCTCGGCGGCCAGTTCGAGCAGCCGCTTGCAGCGCGGGTCGATCAGTTGGTAGCCGTGGAAACCGGGGTGCAGGCGGATGCCCGGCATCTTGTGCTCCTCGTGGCAGCGCCGGATGTCTTCCTCCCAGACCGTCCAGGCAGGATTGATGGAGCCAAAGGGAACGAGGAGGCCGGCGCCGTTGTTCCGGCAGCTTTCGGCGAGCCGGGCGTTGACGGAGGCGAGGTCCTTGTGGAGCAGGCCATCGAAGCTGCCGGCCCAAGCCTGAACGACGCCCTGACTCCGGAGTTTATCCAGAAGATGGGAGGTCTTGTCGCGGAGGAGGCTGCGGAAGGGCCAGCGCTCAAGATTGACGTTCACGTCGACCATGCCGCCGGGAACGGCGAGGGCGGGCTGGGCTCCGCGCACCGGCTGCGTGGCAAGCGGAGCGGCAAGTCCCAGGGCCGCGGCCGCGCCGATCGAGCTCTTGAGGAAATCCCGCCGGTCGAGGGCGGTGGGGGAAGTTTCGTTTTTCATAGCGTCAGGCCCTTCTTCTTGAAGATCGGTGCAACGAGGCGGCGGAGGTTGCCGCCGAGGATCAATTCCTTGTCGGCATCGCTGATGTCCGCGCCCATGACCTTGGCGAGCTGCGAAGCGAGGCTGCGGCCCGGCAAGTCACTGCCGAAGATCACCCGGTTGGCGCCGCCTTCGCGCACGGCCATTTCCACGAATCCGTCGGTGGGAAAACTCCCCGAAACCTCGATCATCACATTGGGGATGGCACTGACGCTGCGGATGCCCAGCTCCCAATCGCCACCCACGTGGATACAAACGAGAGGAACGTTGGGATGCCGGCGGGCCATGATGGCGAAGTCGTCGGGGTGCGATTCACCGGGGGAATTCGCGCCACCGGCGACACGCGGCGTGCCGCCCACTTTGATCCAGGTGTGCTGGACGATCAGGGCCTGGTAGGCGGCGGCACGCGTGATGATCGGATCGAGCCGCGGGTCGCTGCAGCGCACGGCGGTCCAGATCTTCACGCCGACCATCGGGCCGTTGACGACGCAGCGCTCGAACTCCGCGAGGCTCTCGGCGGTGTGCTTGGGGTTGACGTAAACGAGTCCGAAGATGCGGCTGGGATCGACCTTCAAGGCCTCGAGCACTTCGTCGTTCTGCTGGCGCAGCACCTCGGGCGAGGGATCGCTGTTAAACGTCTGGCCCATGTGGAGGAAGAGCCGCTCGACGCCGAGGCGATCGGCGGACCGCAACAATTTTTCCGCCCGTTGGCGCGGGGGGCCGGAAGCTCCGGCCAGATGCGTGTGCATGTCCCAGATTCTCATGTAATTTTGCGTTCGTCTTTTTCCGGAGGGGTCGATCCGCAAGGGGCGCGGTCAGGCGGCCGGAATAGCGACGGAGAAAAAATCCCGAAATTTTTGCCCGCTGTCCACTGGGATTTGACGCCCCCATCGACACTTTCGTGCGGACTGGGGCGCCGGGGAGCGGCGGCAATTCAGGGCCGGGCCCGCCGGTAGGTCGCGAGGTAGCGCCGGTTGCCCGGGGCAGTTGCGTAAGCCGTGGGTGCGGTGCCATCGAGACCGTAGCAGACGCGCAACCGGTCGCCCACGAGCTGGTAGATGCCGGGAATCAAGCGCCCGGCATTGGGGCCGGAGTCACCCTTGAGCGTGATCGTTCGCGCGTCGGTCTGGCCAGCGAGTTCATAGGTGCCGCGATCCATCGCCTCACCGTCGAAAATCACCGCATAGCTGGTGGCGTCGAACAGGATCACGGTTTTTTGTGCGACCAGTTCGGGCGCCGCTTCGCCTTCGAGTTCCGCCCGGATCATCGTCCACGAGCCGGCGAGGGCGGCTGGATCGGGGAAAGCTTCGTTCCGGGTCATGGTTTCAGTTCGGGAGCGGTGAGAGACCTGGGGGTTTCGTCCACGAGACGGGGTTCGACGATCTTTTTTTCGCTGCCGGCGCCGAGTTTCTCGAGCTTGCGCCCGGTGACGAGCAACTGGCTTTCGGTCTGGTAGACCGTGCTGTTGTAGGCGTCGACCGACTGGCGGAGGCGCTGGCCGAGGTCGTCCATATTTTTCGCGACCGCGGCGACGCGTTCGTGGAGCTCAAGGCCGAGCTTGCGAATCTCATCGGCGTTTTTGGACAACGCCTCCTGTTTCCAGCCGTAGGCGGCGGCCTTGAGGAGCGCGATAAGGGTGGCGGGCGAGGCGAGGATGACGCCGACGCTGGTGCCGCGTTCGAACAGATCGGGTTCGTAGCGCAGTGCGGCGCTGTAGAACGCCTCGCCGGGGATGAAGAGCACGACGAACTCCGGCGAAGGCTGGATGTTTTTCCAATAGGACTTGGCGCCGAGGGCGTCGATGTGGCCGCGGACGACGCGGGCGTGCTCTATGAATTTTGCTTTGCGGATGTTTTCGTCGCTGGCCTCGAGCGCTTCGAGGAAGGCCTGCATGGGGGCCTTGGCGTCGACGGCGATGCTCTTGCCCCCGGGGAGACGGATGATCATGTCGGGGCGGACGTCACCGGCGGCCTCCTGCTGGATGAAGTCGACGTTTTCGACCATGCCGGCGAGTTCGACAACGCGCTGGAGCTGCAGTTCACCCCAGCGGCCGGCGGTGCTGGTGCTGCGGAGCGAACGCGAGAGCTTCGTGGTCTCGGCTTGGAGGGTCGCGCTCGTGGTGGCGAGACCCTTGAGTTGTTCGGAGAGCGAGCCGTAGGCCTCTTTGCGGGCGTTTTCGAGGGCGATGATTTTCGTGTCCACTTTGTCGAGCGACTCGCGGATGGGTTTCACGAGCGAGTCGCCGGCGCGCTTGAGAAATTCGTCGCTGTTACGCGTGAGGGCGTCGGAAGCGAGGGCCTTGAACTCCACGGTAAGGCGCTCGCGGGCCTCGTTAAAGGCGGAGATTTTCTCGGCGGCGGCGGCGGACTGCTTTTCGAGTTCGGTGGCCCGGCTACGCAGAGAGGCGAGTTCACCTTCCGCCTTGGTGAGGGACTGGGCGGCGAGGCGGGCGCGCTCGGCGAGCGCGGCAGAGCGGGCTTGGAATACGAGCCACACGATCAGCGCGGCGAGTGCGGCGGAGCCAAGGCCAACAATGATAAAAAGCATGTAAAGAACGTCGGGATTCGATTCCGGCAGATCAATCCTTGATGCGTGCTTGGACAGGCGAATTTACGAACTGCAAGCAGCGGGGTGCGGCCCCCGCATCCCCGCCGGGTCCGTCATTTTCGCATGTTGCCGAGAAAATCTCCGCCGCCGTCCCCTCGGCCAAACCTCCCGTGCGGGTGATTGCCCCCCGTGGAAAAGACCTCCGTGCTCGTGGTGGATGACGAGTACGGTTCGCGTGAATCCATTGCATTTAGTTTGGCCGCGGAATTTGCGGTCGATACGGCGGAGCGCGCCAAGTAGGCGCTGGCGAAAATCGGTGCCCGGCCCTACAGCGCCGTGGTGCTCGACATTCGCATGCCGGAGATGGACGGGATCCGGGCGTTGGAGGAGTTGCGCAAGGTGGATCCCAATGTGTCGGTGATCATGCTGACGGGCTACGGGGCTTTGCTCACGGCGCAACAGGCGATGGTGGCGGGAGCCAACCAGTATTTGCGGAAGCCGCCGGATATCCTCGAACTCATCGAGGCGGTCCGCAAGCAAACGCAGGCGCCGCGGCTGCGCCGGGCGCAGGCGGACGCTTGCGGCGGACGGACGATATTTCGAGCTGCGCTACGAGCGGCTGTGCCAGGATCCGGTGAAGGAACTGTCGGCGTTGCTGCCGGTGCTCGGGCTGCCTGTTTCCGACGAAGTTTTGAAGCCGCTCGCGGTGGCGCATGCCGGACCCTCCCGGCCGAACGCCGTGATCGCGAAATTCAAAAAAGACCGGCTGGTGGTGCGGAGCTTCGAGGAGCGGGGCTGGCCCGCCGGCTGGGGCCGCCAGGTGCGCGCCCGCTTTCTGACGGTCGCAGGCAAGCCCATGCGCGAGCTGGGCTATCTCGTCTAGCGGTTGGTGAAGAGTTCCGCGATGACGTCCTCCAGAGGGACGTCTTCGATCGTGATGTCGGCGACCGGGCCGGCGCTCAGGATCTCCTGCGAGACGGCCACGATGTTTTCGGCCGGAACGCGGAGCGTGAATTTGCCGTCTTCGGCCCGCTTCGTCTCGCCATGGCGCGACTGCCACGTGTCGGGAAAAGCGCCCACCTGCGGGAGGAAGGTCACGATCTTCTGTTTGGCCCCACCGGCATTTTCGAGCCCGGCCAGCGCGCCGTCGTAGATTTTCGATCCCTTGTGGATCACGATGACGCGTTCGCAGAGTTCCTTGATGTCCGCCATGTAGTGGCTGGTGAGGAGAATCGTCACGCGATACCGGCGGTTGTAGTCGCGGAGAAACTGGCGAACGGCTTTCTGGGAAACGACGTCGAGTCCGATCGTTGGTTCGTCGAGGAAGAGTACACGGGGGCGGTGGAGCAGCGCGGCAATCAGTTCCATCTTCATCCGCTCGCCGAGGGACAGCTCACGGACCATCACGTTGAGCTTCTTGCCGACGTCCAGCAGGATGACGAGTTCGTCGAGGGTCGTTTTGAAGGCCTCGTGCGGAATGGCGTAGATCGCGCGCAACAAATGGAAGGATTCGATGGCCGGGAGATCCCACCAGAGCTGGTTTTTCTGGCCGAGGACGAGGGCGAAAAGGCGCCGGTAGGCGTTTTCGCGCCGGGTGGGGTCGAAGCCCGCGACCCGGGCGGTGCCGCTCGTGGGGTAGATCAGGCCCGAAAGCATTTTCAGGGTGGTCGTTTTGCCGGCGCCGTTGGGGCCGAGGAAGCCGACGAACTCGCCTTCTGCGATCGAGAACGAGACATCCTTGGCCGCCGCGGTTTCCTCGAAGTCGCGTTTGAACAACCCGGTCACGCCGCCCCAGAAACCCGGGCGCTTCTTGTAGGTACGGAAGACTCGCGTCAGGTTCTGAACTTCGATCATGAGGCAGAAGATTCAGCGGACGGAATCGATTATCGAGCAGATTACGGCGCCGGGGGCGACGGAAGGTGGCCGCGCCCGGCCGCTTCGCCGGTGGCCGAGGCGTTCAGCGGAGAACGTCGCTGCCGCAGCAGACAAAGCAGGCTGCCCGCATACGCGGCGATCACGAGGCCGCCGAGGGCCTGACTGCCGACCCACATGCCCAGATATTCGCAAAAACCGCCGAGCGTGGCGCCGATGAGATTGGCGCCCAGCGCGAGGGCTGGCACCCGGTCCTCGCGAAACGTGGTCGAAAAAATCAGCCCGGCGAAAAAGATCGGGAGCGGCACGACGAAAACTGTCCACGCCACGCGCCAGCCGAGTTCCCGGGCCAGGATGAATTCGCGGGGCAGCGCTAGCACGACGACCAGCGCTACGAAGAGCGGGGCGTAGAGCCAGAGGTTGAACTGGCGGATGAAGCGCAGCGCGACCCAGTTGGCGAGGAGCACCATCAGCAACACGCCGGCGATGACCAGCGTCGTGACCAACCAGGTGGTGCCGAAGTAGAGTGAGCAATCGCCGATGCTTTTGGTCTGCAGGAGGAGAAAGCCCCAGCCGAGAAGTAGGAAATGCCCGTCGCCGGGCCCGAAGCCCGCGCCGCGAAACCCGAGCAGTGCACCGAGGGAGATGGTCAGCAGCGCCCCGATGACGACAGCGTAGTCGGTGGGGATGCCGCGCTTTTCGAGGTAAACAAAGGGCCAGTCGTCGGTGGCGAGGTCGACGGGGCGTTTGGTGGCGCGCCTTAGTTTCCACTCTCCGATTTCCGCCGGGGGATTGGGCGTGGCCTGCTTGGACGCGATGAACGTGAGAGTGCCCTTGCCCACGTAGACCCACGGCGGAGTCCCGGTCGCCTCCTCGATCATTTGGGAAAATTTTTGCGCCAGCCATTCCCGCGACACCGAGAAAGAAACCGACATGATGCCTTCCGGAGCGACCCGGGCAAAAGCCTGCCGAAACCCCTCGACGGTGTAGGTGTAGCCGTCGAGCCGGAGACTGGCGCCGTAACTAAACAGGGCCTGGCTGTCGAGGTGACCGAAGACCACCAGGTCGAAGCGCCCGCTGCCCTGCTGCAAGAAGGAGCGGGCGTCGTCGATGTGCAGGAAGACCCTGGGATCCGCGTAGGGTGCGGCGGCGCTGTAGCGCGCACTGATTTTCGGAATGACGGGATCGATTTCGATGGCGTCGACGCGCTGGGCGCCCCGCAGCAACGCGGCCTCGACATCCATGCCGCCGCCCGCGCCCAGGACCAGCACTCGCGCCGGATTTTTCACCACGTGGTAGGGCAGGTCGTACTGGTTGAAGTGAGCGGCGACCAGTTGCTGCAACGCACTGCCGGGGGTGTAGCGGGCCACATTGATCGAGCCGTGCCGTTGATAAAAATCCTGGTTCACCCGCACGTTGTAGAGTGGCGGGTCGAGCACGGTGCGGAGGTTTGCGGGCGGCAGGCCGGCCGTTTCCTCCGTAAACCATCCGGTGGTCGGCCGGTTATCCGGCTGGCTTTCGAGATGCACGCGATTTTCGCGGATGGTGATGAAATAATAGGGCGACCACCACGTCTGATCGCGCTGGCTCGACCACGCCACGGCGCCCAGGCCCACGGCGTAGAGCGGCAGCGTCCAGCGGCGGTGCGCGCCTCCCGCGGCAAGAAATACGAGCGCGACGACGAGGGCGATGCCGATGACCGGGGAAATATGGAGAAAGGAAAAAAGCCCGAAGGTCAGTGTGCCCCCAAGGCTGCCCGCCAGATCCCACACGTAGGCGCGAAGCGCGGGTAGTCGCTGGAATTGCGCGCCGATTTGCTCGCCGAGCGGTACGAAAACGAGGCTGTTGAGCAGGAAAATCAGGATCAGGGCGGCGTAGGAAAAGGTCTTGGTTTCGGGGAGGCCGAATCGCAGTTCACCACTGCCGCCAGGCAGCGCGACAGCGCGCAGGCCCACGAGAAGCACGATGTTCACGGCCAGAAACAGCGGGAAGAAGCGGAAGAGGTTTCAATGGCGCGCGCAGAGAATCGCCCTAATCCCGAGTCCCAGAAACGAGCTGACGAGCATCAGGTTCGCATAGTAGGCCACGAGCCGGATCTCGGACGGCACCCATCGGATCACCATGAGTTCCAAAAACAGCGCAGCGAACGACAGCACGAACAACCGGACGGACGGTGTCCCGGTGGTCAGCGGGGGGCGTTACGTCGTCCGGGGATGAAATCATACGACGGTAAATACCCGGGCCATGGGTCGGCGAGTGAACGGCAAACGAAGGACGATGCAACGGAAGTTTTTCCGACCGGAGTCACCGGTGATCGGACCGACCCTTGGCGCGGGCTGGGGCGGGGGAAATTTGGTTCGTGACTGCTCTGGTCTTGGCCGGGGCCGAACGGTGACCGACAGGCGAAATCGCTCACTTTACGCGGCGGCACTTCCATGTATGGTGAGCGGAGGCAATGAATCGCAAACGTCAACTTTTTATCGGATTGTTGATGATGGTGGTCTGGCTGGCGGGATGCGGTACGCCGCAGATCAATCGCATCGACCAGAATCGGGAAGTCTACGAGACGTGGCCGATTGAGACGAAGCAGGCGGTGCTGGACGGAAAGATCGAAGTGGGGATGACGCTCGAGATGGTGCGCGTGGCTTGGGGGCAGCCGACCGAGGTGATTTCGCGGTCCACGGGTCCGGGCGATGAGGAAATCTGGATTTATCGCAAAGGCGGAAATGAGGACTACTCGATGGGCGGCCCGGGTGGAGTCTACGGTGGCGGTTATCCGGGCACTATGGGTGGAGGAAACACGGTCGGTATCGGCGTCGCCACCGGCCGTGGAATGGGAACCGTTGTTGGGCCCGTCGTCGGGGGCGGGATGGGCGGCATGGGCGGCGGCCTCGGCGGGATGGGTGGAATTGGCGGCATGGGCGGCGTCGGTGGCATGGGAACGCCCGTCATGACGACACCAAGCCGCGTCGAGGAGAAGGAGGTCGTATTTCGCAGCGGAGTTGTCTACCGCGCCGACAGTCCTTGAGGGGTGCAGCGCCTCGCGGCGCTCAGCTCACCGGCCGAGCTTTTTATAATCGAGCACGGTGTGGCTGATACAGCCGGCCGCGAGCGCGGCACGATCGGTGAGGGGGGCGGTGGGCGAGAGGTCGTCGCCTAGGCGAAAGATCAGCCGATGCGTTCCGTCGTCGCCAGCAGGACTGAAAAGACCAGGCACAACGACCTGCGCGGGCACGGTCCGGCGCACGGGCGAGTCCGGGTGGCAGGGCAGGGGGAAATTCACATTGTGGACAATGAAGCTCCGGGTCGGAGTTGCCGCCGCCAGTTCGGGGGCGAGGCGCGCGGCATGCTGTGCGGACGTTTTCAAAATCGCATGAAGCTCGGGATCAGGCACGTTCCCCGCCGCCTTGAGCCGATCGTAGATTTCGACCGTGAGATCCTGGGAAAAGGCGATGGCCGGGAGGCCGTGCAACGCTCCCTCCCACGCGCCGGCGACGGTGCCGCTGGCGATGATGAAGCCCAACGAGACGTTGAGCCCGACGTTGATACCGCTGAGGACGGCGTCGATCTCCAGCGCGCGGGGCAGCAAATGGCCGATCGCGATATTGACGCCATCGCTGGGCGTACCATCGACGATCCATGTGGGGCAGCCCAATCCCCGGTCGGCGGCGGCGGCGTGCACAGGGCGGTGGCGGGACTTGGCCGCGCCGATCCAGCTTTGTTCGCGCTTCGGGGCAACGACGTAGATTTGGTGACCGGTGGCCTGCAAGGCCCGCACGAGTTCATGCAGGAACACGCTGTCGATGCCGTCGTCGTTCGTGACCAGAAAGCGCATCCCAACAGGCGCGCAGGAAGAGCGCGGTGGGGCAAAGAAAAATTGTCGATGAACTTTGGCGCGCAAGTGTTTCGCGCCGACACCGACCAAACAGGCGCCGCCAATCGCTACCTCGCCTTATCCGAGTGGCAGGCCACGCGGGTGGCGGGTGGAAAAAGAAAAAGCCGCGACTTGGGTCGCGGCTTTGAGATTGAGCGTGGCTCGGGGCCACGGCCAAAACAAGCGGGTTACGGCGTGGCCGTGGGCGCGGCGGCTTGCCCCTGGGCTTCCATTTCCTTCATCGCGGCTTTGCGCGAAAGGCGGACCTTGCCGCTGCGCTCGTCGATGCCGATGCATTTCACCCAGATCATCTCGCCCATCTTTACGACGTCCTCGGTGCGGCGCACGCGGAAGTCGGCGAGTTCGCTGATGTGGCAGAGCCCCTCCTTGCCGGGGGTGCATTCGACGAAGGCGCCGAAGTCTTTGATGCCGGTGATGCGACCGTTGTAGAGCTTGCCGACTTCGATCGGGGTGCCACCACCACCGCCGCCGGGGCCGGAGCCGCCGCCGCACAGACCGTCGATTTCCGCGATGGCACGGGCCATGGCGTCGCCGTTGTTGGAATAGATGAACACCTTGCCGGAATCGTCCTCGGCGATGTCGATCTGCGCACCGGTCGTCTCGGTGATGCGGCGGATCGTCTTGCCGCCGGGCCCGATGAGGAGACCGATCTTTTCCGGATCGATCTGGATCGTCTGGATGCGCGGGGCGAACTTGCTGAGGTCGGCACGGGGAGCCGGCAGCGAGGCGAGCATGGACTTGAGGATTTCGATCCGCGCGTCGCGGGCCTGGAAGACGGCGGTCTTCGCGATCTCGAACGGCAGACCGTGGATCTTCAAATCGAGCTGGAAGCCCGTGATGCCCTTGGTGGTGCCCGCGAGCTTGAAGTCCATGTCGCCGAAGTGGTCCTCTTCGCCGAGAATGTCGGTGATGGTGGTCCACTTCGTGATCGAACCGTCGGGACCATTCTCGGTCATGAGTCCGCACGAAATGCCGGCGACCGGCGCGATGATCGGCACGCCGGCGTCCATGAGGGCGAGACAGCCACCGCAGACCGACGCCATCGAAGTCGAGCCGTTGGAGGCCATGATTTCGGAGACGACGCGGATGGAGTAGGGGAAGGCGTCCTCCGGGGGGAGGACGGGCACCAGCGACCGCTCGGCGAGCGCGCCGTGGCCGATTTCGCGGCGGCCCGGGCCGGTGAAGCGGCCCGTTTCACCAACTGAGAATGGCGGGAAATTATAGTGGAGAATGAAGCTCTTGGAGGTCGCGCCACCCGTGAGGCCGTCCATGTTCTGGGCTTCCTTCGTAGGCCCGAGGGTGACGATGGCGATGTTTTGGGTGTCGCCCCGTTGGAACGTGGCGGAACCGTGCACACGCGGAAGGACCCCGACTTCGGAGTGAAGCGGGCGCACCGTCTTCGCATCGCGGCCATCGGCGCGGACCCCGCGCTCGAGGACCGTCCGGCGGTAGGCCTTATATTGGAGATCCTCGAACACGACGTTCAGGTCGACGTCGCTAAAACGCCCTTCGCCGAGCTCGGCGACGAGGGCGACTTTCGCCTCCTCCTTGAGCATCTTGACGGCGACGCTGCGGATGGCCTTTTCCTTGCCGAAAATGGCCTGGGCCAGACGGGTGTCGGGCACGACGCGCTCGATGATCGCCCGGGCTTCGGGTGTGGCACCGACCAAGGGGAAGGTGGATTTGGTTTTACCGGTGAGGGTAACCAGTTCCTTGATGGCAGTGATGATCGGCTGAATGGCCTGGTGTCCGAATTCGAGCGCCTTAATGAACTCTTCCTCGGGCAGCTGGTCGGCCGAACCTTCGATCATCAGCATGTGCTTGTCGTTACCGACGTAAATCATGTCGAGCGCCGAGGAGTACATCTGCTCGATGGTCGGATTGGCGACGAACTGGCCGTCGATCAGGGCGACGCGGACGCAGCCGATCGGACCGTTCCACGGGATATCCGAAATCGCGAGCGCGGCGCTGGCGCCGTTAACCATCGGAATGTCGGAGTCGTTGACCTGGTCGGCCGACATCAGCTGGCCGATGATCTGGACTTCGTTCAGGAAGCCCTCCGGGAAGAGAGGCCGGCAAGGACGATCGCAGAGGCGGGAAGTGAGGATTTCCTTTTCGGACGGACGACCCTCGCGCTTGAAGTAACCGCCGGGGAAGCGGCCGGCCGCGGCGTATTTGTCGCGGTAGTCGACGGTGAGCGGGAAGAAGTCCTGACCGGGGCGCATGTTCTGCGCGACGCAGGCGGTGACGAAGACGTTGGTCTCGCCGACGCAAACGTTGACGGCGCCATTGGCGAGTTGGGCGTAGGTGCCGGTGGAGAACGTGATCCCGAGGCCGGGCACGGTGACGGAGTGTTTCTGATTCATTTCGGACGGATGTTTTCGGATGCGGACAGTGTCGGCGGATGGGACGGGCGCGGCCAGCGACACACGACTGGTACGGCCCGGTGGCTTCCGCGGAGCGGAAGCGGCGGCGGCAGAAGTGCCGCTGCGGATAGTTGACTGTTTAGGAACCCGCTTCGGTCAGCTCGCTCAGACGCGAGAGATTTCCGTTTGGCGTCTGCAGCGTCCCGGAGTGGCGAGGCGGCAAACGGAAATGTCCCGGTCTGGATTCGAGTGTCAGTAACGACAACGGGCGACCCGCGGATCGGGTCGCCCGTTAGACGAAAGCATTATCTGCGAAGGTTTAGTTTCTGCAGCAACTCGTTATATTTCGGCAGATTATGCCGCTTGAGATAATCGAGGAGCTTGCGACGGCGGGAAGCCATCTGCAGAAGCCCGCGGCGCGAGTGGAAGTCTTTGCGGTGCGTACGCAGATGCTCGGTCAAGTGATTGATGCGAGCGGTCAGCAGCGCCACCTGGACTTCGGACGAACCGGTATCCTTCTCGTGGGTTTTGTATTCGGCTATGATTTCGGGTTTAACGACTGTGGTGGACATGGTTTAGTGGTTTGATTCACGACTGTAGGGTGCCTTTGTGGGCACCGTGCCGCCCGCTCCTCCCGACTGGAAATCGGGTCAAGCCGGCGTCACCGTTCCAATCCAGCGGGATGCCGGACCAGCCATGGTGGGCACCCGCAACCGGCGGATATCCACTGACGCAAGGTGGCAGATTCCTGAAAGGCACAGGGCCGCGCAAGCGAAAATTTGGGTCTTCCGACCAAGTCGGCAGGGGTTGAGAGATTGTGGTGGATTCTGCCAATATCTCCCAATTTGATCGCACTCCATGTCTGCAATCCCGGCTTCTCCGGACCTCATCGGCAGTTTGTTGAATCTATCCCACCAACTCGGTCGCGAGGAACGGAAACTGGCGATTTTGGGGGAAGGCAACACGTCCGCGCGTCTGGCGCCCAAAACCTTTGCCGTGAAGGCGAGCGGGGCGAATCTGGCGACCCTGTCGCCGCTGGGAGTAACCGAATGCCGCTTCGCCGATCTCCTGCCGCTGCTCGATGTGAAGCGAATCACCGATGCGGCAATCGACGAGGCACTTTTTGCCGCCCGGGTAGATCCGAAGGCCCGAAAGCCTTCGGTCGAGGCCATCTTCCACGCCTACCTGTTGACGCTGCCGGATGTGAATTTTGTCGGCCACACGCATCCGACCGCGGTGAACCAGCTGCTTTGTTCAAAGCACGCGCGGACCTTCGCGAAGAGGCGGATTTGCCCTGATGAGGTCGTCTGCTGCGGAGTCGAGAGCGTTTTTGTCCCCTATGCCGACCCCGGATTGAAGCTCGCTCAAGCGATCCGGGTCGCGGTCGTGGCGCATGTGAGGCGGCTGGCGCGGGCGCCTCGCGTGATCCTGTTGGAAAATCATGGATTGATCGCCCTCGGCGCGACTCCCGAGTCCGTGCTCGCCGCGACGCAGATGGGAGTCAAAGCCGCCGAAATCTTCGCCGGAGCCGCGGCGCTGGGTGGCCCTCGATTTCTTACCGCGGCCCAAGTCGCTCGGATCGCCGGGCGGCCGGACGAACACTATCGCCAAAAAATACTTGGGCTCTGAGTGAGCCCGATCGATCCATCTCTCCCTAACCCGACCTTCCCGTTCGCATCCATGCCCACCTACAAGCACGTCAATTATCTCTGGGACGACGCCAAGGCCACCGCGCTCGATCCCGTCGGCCGCCTCGTCTACCGCTCGAACCTGCTCGGCGGCGACCAGCGTGTTACCAACACCGGTGGCGGCAACACGTCGTCGAAAATTGCAGAGCAGGATCCACTCAATGGCCAGCCGATCGAGGTGCTCTGGGTAAAGGGTTCCGGCGGCGACCTCCGCACGAGCACGCGCGAGAACTTCTCGTCACTTTATCAGCAGAAGCTGCTCGATCTCCAGAAGCCCTACGCCGCCCGCCCCGACAAGGGTCTCAAGGCTCCGGCTGAGGATGACATGGTGGGCATGTATGCGCACGCCACGTTTAACCTGAATCCACGGGCACCATCGATCGACACGCCGCTGCATTCGTTCCTTCCCGGCAAGCATGTCGACCACATGCACCCGAACGCGATCATAGCGATCGCAGCCTCACAGAACTGCGAGAAGCTCACGAAAGAAATTTTCGGCGGCGAGATGGCCTATGTCCCGTGGATGCGCCCGGGCTTCGAACTCGGCCTCGCCATGCAGGAGATTTCCAAAAACAACCCAAAGATGAAGGCCATCATGATGGGCCAGCACGGCTTCATCTCTTGGGACGACAACGAGAAGGCCTGTTACACGCTCACGTTGGACTTGATCGAGAAGGCTGCGGCCTACATCGAGGCGAAGTACCAAGCCAAGGGCGGCGACGCCACGGCCTTCGGCGGCGCCAAATACTTGACGCTCGACGCCACCAAGCGCAATGGGGTCTTTGCCGCCATTCTTCCGTGGCTCCGGGGCCAGGTGTCCCAACGGAAGCGTTTCATCGGCACCGTGCAGGACGACGAGAAGATCCTGCGCTTCGTCAACTCGAAGGACGCCGCCCGTCTCGCCGAGCTCGGTACGAGCTGCCCCGACCACTTCCTCCGCACCAAGATCAAGCCGCTCTACGTGGACTGGAACCCGCAGTCTGAAGACACAGCCGCGCTCAAGAAGAAGCTCGCCGCTGGCCTCGAGGCATACCGCAAGGACTACGCGGCTTATTACAACAAGTGCAAATACGCCAACTCGCCGGCCATGCGCGACCCGAACCCGACCGTCGTCCTCATCCCGGGCGTCGGCATGGTGGCCTGGGGCAAGGACAAGTCGGAAAGCCGCGTCACCGCCGAGTTCTACAACTGCGCCGTCGAGGTCATGCGCGGCGCCGAGGCGATCGACAGCTACATCGCCCTGCCGCAGCAGGAGGCCTTTGACATCGAGTATTGGCTTCTTGAGGAAGCGAAGCTCAAGCGCATGCCCGCCGAGAAGGAACTCGCCCGCCAGGTCATCATTGTGGTCGGCGCCGGCTCCGGCATCGGCAAGGAGACCGCCCACCGCCTCGTCAAGGACGGCGCGCACATCGTCAGCGTCGACATAAAGCTTGAGACCGCCACCACCACCGCCAAGGAGATCACCGACAAGCTCGGCCTCGGCATCGGCGTCGCTGGCACGGGTATCTCCAACTGCGGCCCGGCCGTCGGCCTCGCTTGCAACATCACCGACCGCGCCAGCGTCCGCGCCATGCTCGATCAGGTCGCGCTGGCCTACGGCGGCTTCGACTCGATCTGCTTAACCGCCGGCGTCTTCTGGCCGAGCGACACCACCGGCCACATCCCCGACGACAAGTGGGCCTTCACCTTCGGCGTCAACGTCACCGGCAGCTACATCGTCGGCGACGAGGCGTTCAAGACCTGGAAGGAACAGGGCTTGCGCGGCAGCCTTGTGCTCACGACCTCGGCCAACGCTACCGTCGCAAAGAAGGGCTCCTTGGCCTACGACACCTCCAAGGCCGCCGCCAACCACCTCGTCCGCGAGCTGGCCATCGAGTTCGCCCCGCTTGTCCGCGTCAACGGCGTGGCTCCGGCCACGGTGGTGCAGGGGAGCGCGATGTTTCCCCGCGACCGCGTCATCGGTTCGCTGGCCAAGTACGAGATTCCGTATACCGCGGACGAAGCGACCGAGTTGCTCGTGGAAAAACTCGCCGCATTTTACGCGGACCGGACACTGACCAAGGCGCCCATCACGCCGGCGGACCAGGCAGAGGCCTATTTTCTGCTGGTTTCTCAGCGGCTTTCGAAGACGACCGGCCAGATAATTGCGGTCGACGGCGGGTTGCACGAGGCGTTCTTGCGCTGACGGCGGATTTTTCCGGTGCCGCGTGCCTTACAAAGAATAGCCATCGTGGGAGCCGGGGCGATTGGGAGCTACTATGGTGCCCGGCTCGCTCTGGCCGGGGTCGAAGTTCGGTTTTTGGTCCGCCGCGATCTCGTGCATGTTCAGGACCACGGCCTGATTCTGCGGGAGCGAGATGCCACCCGCCGACTCGAGCACGTGGACGCTTTCGCTACGACGGCGGAAATCGGGCCAGTCGATCTCGTGTTCGTCACCCTTAAGACCACGAGCAACTCGGCCCTCGCTACGCTCCTGCCGCCCCTGATTAGGCCGGAGACGGCGGTGGTTACGCTGCAAAACGGCTTGGGTAACGAGGAAACCATCGCGGCCCTCGTCGGGGCCGGGCGCGTCCTCGGGGGCTTGTGCTTTATTGCCGTGACGCGGGAAGCACCGGGCGAACTTTCCGGTTACCATACGCCGGGTGCGATTACGCTTGGGGAGTTTGGCCGGCCTGCCAGTGAGCGCACGCAGGCGATCGCCGGCTTGTTGCAACGAGCCGGCGTGAACTGCCGGGCGGTCGACAGCCTCGCGGCGGCACGCTGGCAAAAGCTGATTTGGAATGTTCCCTTCAACGGTTTGGCGATCGCCGCCGGCGGGATCACGACCGACAGGATTCTCGACGATCCGGTGCTGGCCCGTGAAGTCCGGGCGCTTATGAATGAGGTGGCGGCGGCAGCGCGGCACTTTGGCCACGAAGTGACGGAGGCGTTTATCCAAAGCCAGATCGATGTCACCCCGCCCATGGGGGCCTACCAACCGTCGAGTCTGGTTGATTATCGCGCTGGTCGGCCGGTTGAAGTCGAAGCGATTTGGGGTGAACCTCTGCGGCGTGCGCAAGCTGCGGGCCTCGCGGTGCCGAGGCTCCAAGAGCTTCATGCGCGTCTCGTTGGCCTGACCAAAGTGGGCGATGCCCGTGACCGCACGGGTTGAAGAAGATAGTTTATCTGAAACGAAACCGTGAATTCTGTCGATCAGTGCGCGAAGCGCTCACCAGTTCCAGCAGCGGGGTGTTGAGGTGAATGGCCGGCCCGAACTCACCTCCGGTTAACGGCGACGCGCTGCTGAGGCCCTTCGGCGATCCGCGTGAGCTCACGGCCTTGAGGGCCGCTTGTCAGTAAGACGATAGCGATTTGTCCGGCTTGGTGATTACGAAAACAGATCGCTCGCGGTCCGACTGAGGAAATCCTCCATGTAACCGGTGGTCGCCTTGCCTTCGATGAAAACAGGATCGGCCATGATGGCGCGGTGCAGTGGAATGGTCGTCTTGATTCCTCGGATGAGATATTCGCTTAGCGCGCGATACATGCGCTCCAGTGCGCCTTTGCGAGTCGTGCCGCAGGTGATCAATTTGCCGATCATGGAGTCATAATACGGCGGAATCGTATAACCTGAATAAGCGTGTGAATCAACGCGAACGCCGGGGCCGCCGGGCGCGTAGTAGAGTCCGATCGTGCCAGGCGAGGGACTAAAATTGCGCGCAGGGTCTTCCGCGTTGATGCGGCATTCGATGGCGTGCTTTTCGAATTTGATGTCGCCTTGGTCGAAATCGAGTTTTTCACCATTGGCCATGCGGATTTGCTGCTTGATCAGGTCGATCCCTGTAACCTCTTCGGTTACAGGATGTTCAACCTGTATCCGGGTGTTCATTTCGATAAAATAATAGTTCCCCTTCGCATCCACGAGAAACTCGATTGTGCCGGCGTTTTCGTACTCCGCGGCCTCCGCCGCCTTGATGGCGGCCTTCCCCATTTTCCTTCGGAGATCGGAGGTGAGAAAAGGCGAGGGCGATTCTTCGATGAGTTTTTGATGCCGGCGTTGGACGGAGCAGTCGCGTTCGCCGAGATGGAGGGTCTTGCCGTGGCTATCGGCTAGGATCTGAAATTCGATGTGCCGTGGGCGCTCGATGTATTTCTCGATGTAGACCGCACCGTTTCCGAACGCTTTTTCGGCCTCACCACGCGCGACGTGATATTCCTTCGCGAGCGATACGTCGTTGTGCGCGATGCGCATGCCCCGGCCCCCGCCGCCGGCGACGGCTTTAATGATCACGGGATAGCCAATTTTTCGAGCGTTCTTAACCGCCTCGGTCTCCGACCCGACGGGCCCATCCGACCCGGGGACGATGGGCACTCCGGCCTTTCGCACGGTGTCTTTGGCAACTGACTTATCACCCATCATATTAATGGACTTAGATTTGGGCCCGATGAACTTGATGTTGCACGATTCGCATTGTTCGGCGAATTTCGCGTTTTCGGAGAGGAACCCATAGCCGGGATGGATAGCGTCAACGTCGCCGATCTCGGCCGCACTCATGATTCGATCCGCTCTCAGGTAGCTATCGGCACTCTTGGGGCCACCAATGCAAATTGCCTCGTCGGCGAGTTGCACGTGAAGCGATTGGACGTCGGCTTCCGAGTATACGGCTAGTGTCTTGATGCCAAGTTCGCGGCAGGCGCGAACGATGCGGAGGGCGATTTCACCGCGGTTGGCAATGAGGATTTTTTGAATCATCTGAGAGCTGATTTATTACGACACGGATTCCTGATTGGCGCCCGGACGTCCAGGCCCACCTTGTGCTGACAGGAACAGGACTGCAGGGGCGTCTACGGATTAAATCCAATCAACCTTGCTTCAGCTTGAAGAGACGCTGGCCATATTCGACGGGCTGGCCATTTTCCACGAGGACTTCCAAGACAGTCCCCTTCGCCTCTGCTTGGACCTCGTTCATGATCTTCATCGCCTCGATTATACAGATGACCGTGTTCTCGACCACCTTACCTCCGACGTCCATGAAGGGCTTACTTTCAGGCGAGGCTGCCCGGTAGAAGGTTCCAACCATGGGCGACTTTACGTAGGTCACTCCTGCTTCGTCCCGAGGCGTGGAGGCGGCCGGATCGTTGGCGCCAGCAGCCGTTGCTTGGGCCTGTGGGGGAACGCTATCAGATGCAGGAAAGGGAGGATTGGAACTCCGGCCGGTGCTCACGATTGGCAGGCCATTTGCGCCACGCCGAATCTTAAGCTTGAATCCCTCTTCCTCCACCGCGAACTCGGTGAGCTCCGATCGCTTCATGAGTTCGATGATCTGCTTAATCTGTTTTAGGTCCAAAATGGCGCCTTGGTTGAGTTGGTGAGCTGGACGGCGAGTTAGTTGTTCTTTACTTTAAGGTCAGTCGTTCAAAAGAATTGAGCGAAGGGTAGCAATCTCCGATTTTTTGCGCGTGGGAGCAGACGTTGAATAAACTGCATATTTTTCCGAAAAAATGCCTGAAATTATGCTTAAAACGCTTTTAAATGATCAATTTTGTCTGAATTCGCATAGATTACTTTGCTGGATTTTGGGCTAATATTTTTTAAAGGCTTGGCCCGAATTTTTAAGAGAAAAAGATATGAAGGGGCATCGTCGCTCGACTGTGGTTTTGCCCTAGATTGGCCAAAAAGCGTGCACTTTTGAGTGATTTGAGTGATTTATCACGAATGCTACCGGCATGGACCATCGTCGGTTTAGTGCGTTAGCGTGGCTATTATTGGCGGGGAATGAATCCTGAGAAATATCCGACGTTTTTGGGTTTCGATCAATGCCACTGCGACGAACTCTGGTTGAGGTCCGGGTAGCGTATTGCGGTGAACACAAGCGACGGATGGCCGCCTTCATCGTTGAAGGCGGCCTGTGCTCCGGGCGGACCGCTTGCCGAGGCCTAGGACTAGCGCGGTCGACCTTCCAGTATCGGAGGCGGCCGCCCGACGGCAGCGCGAAAGCGACTGGTGCAGCGCCTGCACGAACTGTCGCGGAAGTATGCTGCGAGCGGCTGGCGCACGATTTGCGGGAGGTTTTGCGGGTGGCTGCCGGCCGGGAGGCGCAACCGAAGGCGGTGATCCTGGCCAGTCGCACGGTGCAATCGACGCCCAGCAGCGGGGCGCGGGCCGGTTACGACGGCCCGATGGCGGCCCAAGCGGCTGCCGCCCACGGGCTCAAGCTCGAGGTCATCAAACTCTCCCAGGCCAGGCGCGGCTTCGTCCTTCTGCCCAGACGCTGGCTCGTCGAACGATCCTTCGGCTGGGCGGCTCGCTTCCGCCGCCTCGCCCGCGACTACGAACGCCTCGCCTCTTCCCTCGCTGGTCTCCACGGGCTCGCCTTCGCCTGCCTCATGCTCCGCAGCTTCCTCGACGCAGGTTCATG
>SIBR01000047.1 GCA_009695065.1 Opitutus sp.
CGGGTACCAACCCCCCGCTCGCTTCGCGGCCAATCTACCTCGATCCCTGGCTCCGGTCAGGGACCGACAACCAGCGTCAGTCCTATCAACCTCAACCCATCACCCAGACCGAACCTAGGGGTGGCTCGAAAATCCGGATCCGACCAGGAAAGCGGTTTGTTGAGAGGGTGGTTTGATTCACCAGCCTCATCATCCGCGCAATCGGGGAAAAATTCGCCTTGAAAGCCGCCAGCCCATGCCTACAATACCATGAGAAATACCCCGACGCCCGCCCGCCCAGAGCGGTTTCTGGCTGCTCACCTCGTTTCGTTACCCCCTTGATCAACCCGGATGGCTTCACGTGACTTTCGAAAAGATCATGCGCCATCGTGAGCTATTCCCTCCCATCCAGTAGTGTGATGGCGGAGACATTGGCCGCCGCCCGGCCCGTCGTCGCCGCAAACCGCAATCCCGCCCATGAAAGTCAGCCCCAATTCGCCAGTTGAAATTGGCCGCCCGGATGGCTTGCGCGTTGGTTCCATCGCCAAGACGACAGCGGTTTTTGCGTTGGGGACATTTTCCCTGATGGCTGCCCTCCCGGGCCGGGGTGCGCCGGCATTCGCGGAGGCGGACGTGACCGATTTCACGGATCGGCATTGTTCGAACTGCCACAACGATGTGGACCGGGAGGGCGGGCTGGATTTGACGGCCCTGAAATTCAATCCCGCGGACCCCGCCAATTTTCTGACTTGGGTGAAAGTGCACGACCGGGTGCGCGCGGGTGAAATGCCGCCGGAGGAAAAGAAGCGGCCCGACGCCGCCGCGCTGGCGGCCTTTGTCGGGAATGTCTCCTCGTCATTGATCGCGTCGGAACAGGAGGTGTCCGAAAAATTCGGCCGCGCCACGCGGCGCCGGCTCAACCGCTCGGAGTATGAAAACGCCCTGCGGGATCTTTTTCAGACACCCGGGCTGCTGGTGAAGGACCAGTTGCCGGAGGACGGCGAGTCCGCGAATTTCAACAAGGTGAGCAAGGCCCTCGACGTGTCCTTCGTGCACATGCAGCGCTACATGGCTGCGGCCGACTATGCGATGCGCCAGGTCCTGTCGGTCAAATACCTCCAGCCGCCCACGACGACGGTGCGCTACTACGCCCGCGACAACATCGGTTTCAGCAATCAGGATGGCAATCCGGACCGCGGCCGGTTTCCGGTCCTCGGATCGGGGCCCGATCTCGACGTGCTGATGAACAAGCGGCCGCTGACCCTCGGCGCGGACGATCCGGAGAGGCGCGAACTCGAGGCGATGGCCTGGGTGGGCAGCAATTACCAGGTGGGCATGGGCACCTACTGGGTGGGCTTCCGGGCCCCGGTCAGCGGGCGCTATAACATCCGCTTCAGCGGCTACACGATCTGGGTCGGGCCGAACGGAACCCGCCGGCCTTCGGTCTCGATGATTGGCACCACTCCGAAGGGCGGCGATCCCCGCGCCATCGCCATCCTGCCGCCGGAGTGGCACCGGGCCAACCACTATGACGTTTCGCCCGGTCGCCGCTCCGAGCCGATCCAGGTCTTTGCCAAGTTCAAGGATGCGTACAACCGGGTGGGGGAGTTCGATCTGACGCCCGAGCCCGGCGTGTACAAGCTCGACGACGTGTTTCTGCTGGCGAACCAAAACCTGGCGCCGGACGCCGTGCGGTTTTTCCGCTCGCGGCCGGGATTCACCGGCATCGACCACTACACCAATCCACTCGCGCAACGCGACGGCGTGCCGGGCGTGGCCTACCGGTGGATGGAAGTCGAAGGTCCGATCTACCATGAATCGACCGATGCAGGCTACCGGTTGTTGTTTGGCGATCTAACCCTGAAGAAAGTGGCGGCGGGCGATCCCGGGGTGACAATCGAAGTGCCGACGCCACCGGGTTCGGCCCCGGCGGCGGGTCGGGCGGGACGCGGGGCCCGCGGAGGGCCGGGCGGCATCGGCAGCCGGGGCGTCAATCAGCCGGCGGGCATTCGCGACATGGGCTGGCCGATGGTGCCGGCCAACCTCGAGGTCGAGTCCGCCCAGCCCCTGCAGGATGCCGGGCGCCTGTTGCGATCGTTCATGGCACGGGCCTACCGCGGGGCGGTGGACGAGCGCGACGTGCAGCGCTTCCTCGCGGTTTTCAAGGAGTGGCACGACGGCGGCCTCGGTTTTGCCGCGTCGCTGATCTCGAGCTACACGGCGGTGCTGGCCTCGGAGAAATTCGTCTATCTCGATGAGAAGCCCGGCCGGCTCGACGACCTGGCGCTGGCGACCCGGCTGGCGCTGTTCCTGTGGAATTCCACGCCGGATGCGGTGCTGCGCGAGCGCGCGGCCCGCGGCGAACTGCAGCGGCCCGAGGTGCTGAAAGCAGAGACGGACCGGATGCTCGCCGACCCGAAATCGGAACGGTTCGTCAACGCGTTCCTCGATTACTGGCTGCAGCTGCGAAAAATTGACGACACCGGGCCGGACCTCACGTTATACACGGACTACTTCATCGACGATGCGCTGAAGGACGCCGCGCTGGACGAGACCCGGTTGTTTTTCGCGGAGCTGCTGCGCCAAGACCTGCCGGCGCGGACGATCGTGGATTCGGATTTCACCTTCCTCAACGACCGGCTGGCGGCGCACTACGGAATCGACGGGGTCGACGGGGTCAGGATGCGCCGGGTCGCATTGCCGGCGAACAGCGTGCGCGGCGGGATGATGACGCAGGCGAGCGTGCTTAAGGTGACGGCGAACGGCACGACGACCTCGCCCGTCCTGCGCGGCAAGTGGATCATGGAGCGGATCGTTGGGTTTGAATTGCCTCCGCCGCCGGCGGCCGTGCCCTCGGTCGAGCCGGATGTCCGCGGGGCGGTCACGATTCGCCAGCAGCTCGACAAGCACCGGGCGGACGAAAGCTGCGCGATGTGCCATCGGAAGATCGATCCGCCCGGCTTCGCGCTGGAAAGCTTCGACGTGATGGGCGGCTGGCGGGACCGTTATCGGGCGATTGCGACCGGCGGCCAGACGCCCGAGAGAGGTTTCGGCCACAACGGCTGGCCGCTGCCGTATTATTTTGCCCTGCCCGTCGATCCCATGGGTCAGCTGGCGGACGGCCGCGCCTTCAACGATGTCCGGGATTTCAAGCGGCTCCTGCTGCAGGATGAAGCGCAGATCGCGCGCAACCTCGCCCGGCAGCTTTCCGTTTACGCGACCGGCGCACCCGTCCGCTTCAGCGATCGGGAGAAGATTGAGCAAATCCTGCAAAGGACGGGGACGAGCCAGTATGGTGTCCGCAGTCTCCTGCACGAAATCATCCGGAGTGAACTCTTCCTGAACAAATAACGGCCGGCGGCGGCGGGCCGGTTTCCGATGGCCCGCGGAAATTTTCCCGGCCGGCGGCCCCATTCATCAAATGAAAACGAAGTCCCCATCCCAGCCCGCGCACGGACCCTACATCGCGACCCGGCGGCCCCTGTCGCGCCGGCATTTTCTCCGCGCCGCGGGGGTGGCGCTTTCCCTGCCGATGCTCGACGCGATGCTGCCGGCGTTGGCACGGGCGCAGCCGTCGTCCTCGCCGCTGGCGCCGGGAGCGAAGCCGCGCCGGATGTTTGCCGTCATCAACAATCTCGGCTTCGTGCCGGCGAACTTCTTCCCGAAGGGCGCGGGGCGCGACTACGCGCCGTCCCCTTATCTCGATCTGCTCAAGGAGCACCGGAACGATCTCACCGTGTTCACCGGCGTGTCGCTGCCGAACGTCAGCAACAGCCATTCGACCGAGGTCTGTTTCATCACGGGCGCGCCGGGCTCGGGCGGCGGTTCGTTCCGGAACACCATCTCGCTCGACCAGATCGTGGCGGAGTCCATCGGGACGCAGACCCGGTTTCCCTCGCTGGCGCTGGCGATCAACACCAACACGCTGAGCCTTTCCTTCACGGGCAACGGCGTGGCGATCCCCGGCGAACTCCGGGCGGCGGAGGTGTTCAAGCAACTCTTCGTCCAGGGAAACCCGGCGGAAGTCGAAGCGCAGGTTCGCCGGCTCGCGGTCGGTCGCAGCATCCTCGATGCGCTCGCCGGCCAGGTGAAGGACATGCAGCGCGAATTGGGCGCGCCGGACCGCGAGCGGGTCGAGCAATATCTCGAGAGCGTCCGGGCGCTCGAGAGCCGCCTGCAGGTATCCCAAGGCTGGGAGCGCAGGCCCAAGCCGGTCGTCACGGCGCCCACGCCGGTCGACGCCACCAACCCCGCCCAATTCATCGAAAAGATCAGGGTGATGTTTGATCTGGCGCGGCTGGTCTTCGAGACCGATTCCACCCGCGCAATCACGCTGTTCATCGATGCGGCCACGACGCCGGTGGTGGAAAGCAAGCTGGATGTCCAGATCACCGAGGGCTACCACGGGCTTTCGCACCACGGCAAGTCCGAGGACAAGCTGAACCAGCTGAAGGCGCTCGACGTCGCGCAATTCAAGCTCCTCAACAAACTCCTGGCCGAAATGAAGGGCGTGAAGGAGCAGGGCGAGTCGCTCCTGGATCGGACGATGGTGCTGTTCGGCTCCAATTTCTTCGATGCGAATTCGCATCTGACGAAGAACATGCCGATCATCCTCGCCGGCGGCGGATTCAGGCACGGCCAGCACCTGGTGTTCGACACGGAGAGCAACTATCCGCTGACCAACCTGCACCTCACGATGCTGCAGCGGTTCGGGATCGAAAAAGACCGGTTCTCCTCCTCGACCGGCACGATGCGCGGGCTGCAGATGACATAGGATTTTGCGGTGCAAAATCCTGATGGGGCGGCCGCGGGGCCGCCCGTTTTTTGAGGGAGGGCAAAACCGCCAGGCAGTGGTGGTCGTGGCTGCGAGCGTGAGCGAGTGGCGGAATGTCCCCGGCATTCGTTCGGATTTCGTCCAAGCCTTGGACCGGATGAACTAGATGAGCAGGATGTCACCGATCCATGGCAGGGCCACGGACAAATCCTGCAAGTCCCGTTCCTCCTGTCCTCGACTCGGGTTGGGCCCGACTGCGCCGAAAACATCAGTTGAATCCAGGCGGCAAATCATTCAGCTTCGCCGTCGGCATTCCGGCTGCTCCGTAACACCCCTACCCTTGACCGATGAAAGCTAGCCTCTGGGTGTGTGCAGGCCGTGGTGATCTGCTGGGGATTCACTCCCGCGCGCTCACCGCCGGAAAATCCGCGTTGGTGCTGGGCGCAGGGGTATTCCTTTGCGTCCAGCCGGCACGCGGCGCCCCGGCGGCGGCCGACAACGCCATGGTCGATTTCACGGATCGCTATTGTTCAAGCTGCCACAACGACGTGGACAAGGATGGTGGACTGGACCTGACGACTTTGAAGCATGAGCCGGGCGATCCGGCCAACTTTGCCACCTGGGTTAAGGTGCACGATCGCGTGCAGGCGGGCGAAATGCCGCCGAAGGAAAAAAAACGTCCGGACGCCGGCGACCTCGGGGCGTTCGTCCAGAGCCTGAATTCATCGCTGACCGCCGCGGAGCGGGAGGTGACGGAAAAATTCGGCCGGGCCACGCGACGCCGGCTCAATCGCACGGAGTATGAGAACACGTTGCGCGATCTTTTCACCGCGCCCTGGCTGCGGGTGAAGGATGAGCTGCCGGAGGACGGCCAGGCCGCGCATTTCAACAAGGTGAGCAAGGCGCTTGATGTTTCCTTCGTGCATCTGCAGCGCTACCTCAGCGCCGTCGACAGCGCGCTGCGCCAGATGCTGGCCGTGAAGTTTGTGCAGCCGCCGACCCGGACCACGCGGTTCTACGCGCGGGAGAACATCGGGTTCAGCAATCAGGACGGAAATCCGGATCGGGGCCGGTTTCCGGTGCTGGGTTCGGGCCCTGATCTCGAGGCGATGATGCGGAAGCGGCCGTTGTTCTCCGGCGATCGCGACCCGGAGCGGCGGGAATTGGAGGCCATGGCCTGGGTGGGCAGCAATTATCAGGTGGGCATGGGCACGACGTTCGGCGGCTTCCGGGCGCCGGTCAGCGGCCGATACAACATCAGTTTCAGCGGGCACACGATCTGGGTCGGGCCGAACGGCACGAGGCGGCCGACGGTTTCGATGATCGGCGTGACGCCCAAGGATGGTGATCCGCGCGCGATTGCGATTCTCCCGCCAGAGTGGCACCGCGCGAATCAATACGACGTGGCGCCGGGGCGGCGCGACGAGCCGATCCAGGTCTTCGCGAAGTTCAAGGATGCGTACAACCGGGTGGGGGAGTTCGACCTGACCCCCGTGCCGGGCGTATACCGGCTCGAGAACGTCGTGCTGCTGGCGAACCAGAACCTGGCGCCGGATGCGGTGCGATTTTTCCGCTCCCGGCCGGGATTCACCGGCATCGACCATTACACCAATCCCCTCGCGCAGCGCGATGGCGTCCCCGGCGTCGCGTTCCGGTGGATGGAGATTGAAGGGCCGCTCTACGACGAAGCGACCACCGCGGGCTACCGGCTGCTTTTTGGTGATCTGCCGCTGAAGCCGGTAGCGGCGGGTGCGCCGGGCGTGGCGATCGACGTCGTGGGAAAGGGAGAACGCGGCGGACAAGGCGCCGGGATCTACGATCTGGGCTGGCCGCTCGTGCCGACGACGGTCGAGGTCGAGTCCGCCCATCCGCTGGAGGATGCCGGGCGCCTGCTGAAGATTTTCCTGGCGCAGGCCTATCGCCGGCCGGTGCAGGATTGGGACGTGCAGCTTTTTCTCGGTTTGTTCAAGCAGTGGCACGACGGCGGGAGCGGCTTTGTCGGCGCGATGCTGTCGAGCTACACGGCGATCCTGGCGTCGCCGGAATTTGTCTATCTCGATGAGAAGCCCGGCCGGCTCGACGACCCGGCCCTCGCGATGCGCCTGGCCCTGATGTTGTGGAATTCGACGCCCGACGCCGCCCTGCTCGAACGGGCCGCGCGGGGTGAGTTGCACCAGTCCGGGGTCCTCCGCGCCGAAACCGATCGCCTGCTCGCCGATCCGAAGTCCGCGCGGTTCATCGGGGCGTTTCTCGACTACTGGCTCGAACTCCGGCGCGGGGATGAGACGGGGCCGGATCTCACCTTGTATACGGACTATTTCATCGACGATGCGCTGAAGGATGCGGCGTTCGACGAGACGCGCTTGTTTTTCGCGGAGCAATTGCGCCAGGACCTCCCGGTGCGCACGATCGTCGACTCGGACTTCACGTTCCTGAACGACCGGCTGGCCCTCCACTACGGAATTCCCGGCGTGGACGGCGGCGGGATGCGGCGGGTCGCCCTGCCGGCCGGGAGCGTGCGCGGCGGTTTCATGACGCAGGCCAGCGTGCTCAAGGTCACGGCGAACGGCACGACGACCTCGCCCGTCCTGCGCGGCAAGTGGATCATGGAGCGCATCGCCGGCTATGAGCTGCCGCCGCCGCCCGCGGCGGTGCCGGCGGTCGAGCCGGATATCCGCGGCGCCGTGACGATCCGCCAGCAGCTCGACAAGCACCGGGCGGACGAAAGCTGTGCGATGTGCCATCGCAAGATCGACCCGCCCGGGTTTGCGCTGGAGAGCTTCGACGTGATGGGCGGCTGGCGGGATCGCTACCGGGCGATTGCGACGGGCGGCCAGACCCCCGAGCGGGGCTTTGGCCATAACGGCTGGCCGCTGCCGTTTTACTACGCGCTGCCCGTCGATCCGAGCGGTCAGCTGCCGGACGGCGGCGCCTTCGCGGACGTGCGGGAGTTCAAGCAGCTCCTTCTTCGGGACGAGGCGCAGCTTGCCCGCAACTTTGCGCGCCAGCTCTCCATCTACGCGACGGGCGCGGCGGTCCGATTCAGCGACCGGGCGCAGATCGATCAGATCGTGGAGAAGGCGCGTCCGAACCATTTCGGCCTGCGCAGCCTCCTGCACGAGCTGGTCCAGAGCGATCTTTTCCGAAGCAAATGACCCGTCCGTTTGGCATGTCCGCAAGTTGCAGGAGCCTGCTTACAGGCGATTCGTGGCGCGGGCGTCGCGCCCGCGAAAGCCCGTCGGAATCCGATTTGCGAGCGAGACGACCGGGCCACGTGAACGCCTTCTTGGGCCCGCTCCAAGACGAGAAAAAAGACCCATGAAATCCCTTTCCCAGCCCCGGCCCGCTTTCGGACCCTTCATCGCCACACGCCGGCCGATGTCGCGGCGCCATTTCCTGCGCGGTACGGGCGTCACGCTGTCCCTGCCGTTTCTCGAGGCGATGACGCCCGCGTTCGCCCGGGCCCAGGCGTCGTCCTCGCCCCTCGCGCCCGGGGTCAAGCCGCGCCGGATGTTTGCGGTGATGAACAATCTCGGTTTCGTGCCGGCGAACTTCTTCCCGCATGGGGCCGGGCGCGACTATGCCGCGTCGCCGTATCTGGCGCTGCTGAAGGAGCACCGCAACGACTTCACCGTCTTTACGGGCGTGTCGCTGCCGAATGTCAGCAACAGCCATTCGACGGAGGTGTGTTTCATCACGGGGGCGCCTGGTTCGGGCAGCGGCACCTTCCGGAACACGATTTCGCTCGATCAGGTCGCCGCCGAGGTCATCGGCGTGCAGACGCGCTTTCCGTCGCTGACGCTGGCGATCAACGCGAACAACCTGAGCCTTTCCTTCACGGGCAACGGCGTGGGTATCCCTCCGGAGGAAAAGGCGGCGGCGGTGTTCAAGCAGCTCTTTGTCCAGGGCTCGCCCGCGGAAGTCGCCGCGCAGGTCCGGCGGCTCGCCATCGGCCGGAGCATTCTCGACACGGTCTCCGCCCAGGTGAAGCACATGGAGCGCGATCTGGGCGCGTCCGATCGCGAGCGAATCGATCAGTATTTCACCAGTGTCCGGGACCTGGAGAGCCGGCTGCAGGCATCCCAAGGCTGGGAGAAGACGCCGAAGCCGGTCGTCAGTGCGCCGGTGCCGGTCGATCCGGGCAGCCCGACCAAATTCATCGAAAAGGTGGCGGTGATGTTCGACCTGGCGCGGCTGGTTTTCGAGACGGATTCCACCCGCGCGATCACGCTGTTCATCGCCGCCGACCGGACGCCGGTGGTGGACAGCCCCCTCGATGTCACCATCACCGAGGGCTATCACGGCCTCTCGCATCACGGCAAATCCGAGGACAAGCTGAACCAGCTGCGGGCTCTGGACGTCGCGCAGTTCAAGCTCTTCAACAAGCTCCTCGCGGACATGAAAGGCGCGAAGGAAAACGGCGAGTCGCTCCTGGAACGGACGATGGTGCTGTTCGGCTCGAATTTCTTCGACGCGAATTCTCACCTGACGAAGAACATGCCGATCGTCCTCGCCGGCGGCGGATTCAAGCACGGCCAGCACCTGGTCTTCGACACCGAGACCAACTATCCGCTGACGAACCTGCATCTCGCCATGCTGCACCGGCTCGGGATCGAAAAGGACAGGTTCTCCTCCTCGACGGGCACGATGCGCGGACTTGAGATGACATAGGATTTTGCGGTGCCAAAGCCCGCGCTCGCAGCCACGCCAGAGTGGCGGCACGGGCGAATTATCTAATTGAATATGAGACGGGCCGCGACCATTTGGTGATAACCCCAAATCCGCCGTGCGCCGCTCCACCGGCGCGCGCCAATTGACTTCGTTGCCGAAGTCCCGTGGAGACCTGGCGACCGCCATTTCGACTTCGCACAAATTTTTGAGCCAACTGCGTCCACCCACCGAACCATGAAACCACCCCGCACCCAAGCCAGCTCCGTCTTCGCCGCCGCCGTCATCCTTCTGGCCGTGGGCGTTTTTTCCTCCCGGGCGCAGGTCGCCCAGGCGCCAGCCCGGACAGTCGGGAAGGAGTCGGATGTGCTTAAACTCGATCCGTTCAGTGTCAGCGCCGACTCGGATGTGGGCTTCGTCGCCTCGTCCTCCCTCGCCGGCGGGCGCATGGCCACCCTGCTGAAGGATACGCCGGTGGCGTATTCCGTGATCACGCGGGAATTCATCGACGCCTTCAATGTCACCGACGCGATCGAAGCGGCCCAGTGGTCCACCAATGCCGATCAAAACGAGACGGACATGGGCAGCCGGATGTACGGCTACGATCCGTCGACCTTCGTGCGGCAGCGCGGGATCAAGATGGGACTGCCGACGAAGAACTTCTTCACCATCGCGAGCACGAGCGACAGCTACAATCTCGATCGGGTGGACTTTGCGCGGGGCCCGAACTCGGTGCTCTTTGGCGCCGGCGGCGTGGCAGGGACGATGAACTCGATGACGAAGCAGGCCGAGACGGCCAAGAAAATCACCGAGTTTCAGATCAAGCTGGGCAGCTACAAATACTACCGGTTCACCGCGGACATCAACCGGCCGATCACGGACAAGCTGGCGGTGCGGATGAACGTGCTGTACCACGATCAGGATACGTGGCGCCAGAATGAGTTCATCGAGAAGCGCGGCATCACGCTGGCGGCGAAGTACGTCGTTAGCCCCAAGTTCTCCATTCGGGCGGAATTCGAGTACAAGAAGCACATCGATGGCCAGATGAACACCTCGATGCTCGACTATGCCTCGGCGTGGGATGGCAAGACGACGATTCCGTCCTACCTGGCCAACGGCAACCCGACGATTGCCCTGAGCGCGACCGACATCGCCGCGGCGGGTTTCAACACCGCCCGGGTGCCGCAGCGGTTCATCGAGAACGCGGGCTGGGGGCATGTCTTCATGAATTTCCAGAACCGGTACGAGAGCAAGGGTTCGCAGCAGAACAACGACATCACCCTCACCAACCAGATCAATGGCGTGCCGATCCGGACCGTGGGCTTCGCGCTCAACCGTTCCTCCTGGGCGGACGCCAACGATGGGGTGCCGGCGGACCGCTGGGTCCGCGCGCTCGCCGGTTCGCCCTATTTCCACGTGCCGACCCGCGAGGACACCTTCCTCTGGACGAATCGCTCCCTGCCCATGGGCATCGCCCGGGGCACGGATGCTTCGCTCGCGTTCAACTACAATCCGGTCCCCGATCTCTACTTTGAACTGGCCGGGGCCCGCAACGAGGCCAAGCGCTTCGGGGAAAACACGCAGAACCGCGGCATGCTGAACGCGCAGATCGATTTCAATCGGACGATTCCGGACGGCTCCCCCAACCCCGGCTTCCTGAAATACTACAAGGACGAGTTTTCCTACCGGACCCACAAGGACTACACGCTGGATCAGCTGCGGGCCCAGGCGGTCTACATGAAGGACACCCGCATCGGGCGGCTGCAGCTCAGCGCCATCGGAGGCATCAGCTCGAACGAGACCTATGCCTGGAGCCGGTCGATGCTCCTGCCGCTGACCAGCCTGGCCCCGGATGCCCGGAGCTGGACGGACGTGGCCTCCTACAGCGAATACGGCGCGTGGACCCGCTATTACATCAATGACGGTTCCCCCCGCATCTGGCGGGATTGGACCCGGACGGCTGCGGTCACGTTGAATCCCCTGACCGGCGTGACCGAAAAAGTGCAGCCGCGGTGGGTGATCGATTTGAGAAAACCGGACAACAACTACATCAGCACGCAGATTTCCAAGTACGCCCAGGCGGCGGGCAACATCGACCTCTTCAAGAACCGCCTGATTCTCATCGGGGCGTTCCGCCGGGACCTGACGAACGTCAAGACCAAGCAGGTCTACGAACCGGGCGCGATGCCGGCGGGCTGGGATGGCACCACCACGGCCTACCGGCCGGCGGCCCCGGACAACTACTGGGACATGACGTATCTGGTCAAGGATGCCTCGGGCCGCGTGACCAACCCGAATCCGCAGCCGGCCATCAACCGGCCGCGGGCGCGGGCGACGGCTGGCGTCATGGGGGACCGGGCCAATGTCGCGCTGTCCCAGTATGCCAACGACCGCTTCCGCGATGACTTCAGTCTGCCGGACTTCAATCGCGGGGTGAACACCCACACCTATGGGGCGGTTTTCAACCTGTCGCGCTGGATGGGCCTGTATGGGAACACGAGCACGACGTTCAACTTCAGCCAGCCGGCCCAGCGGGTGGACGGCTCGATCGTTCCGCCCACGTCCTCGGAGGGCAAGGACTACGGCATCCGCTTCACGCTGCCGAACAACCGGCTGTCGGTCAGTATCGGCCGGTTTACCTCCTTCCAGGAGGGAGCCACGCTCCGCGCCGGCACGGGCACCAACCCCATCGGGGATGCCGGACCGGTGGGCGACCTGAGCGCCACCGGGAGAAACGTCCGGGGCTTCAAAAACATCCCGACGGACACTTATTCCACGCGGACCGATTCGACCGCGGGATATGAATTTGAGGCGACCGCCAATCTGACGCCGGCGTGGCGCCTCACCCTGAACGCAGGCTACACCCTCGCGGTGCAGGAAAAGGCGCAGTTGGACATCATCCAATTCTTCAAGGACAACGACGCGATCATGCGCCAGGTCCTGGCCGACTCGGGCGTGGTGATCGAGGTGAACAACAACGCTTTCATCAACCCGGCGGTGGATGACCCGAGCAGAATCAACCAGACGAAGGTCCTGGCGGCGGTGACGGCCTGGAACAACATCCAGCAGAGCGTGCTGCCCAACCTGGCGTCGGCGAAGCCGCGCGAGAACGGTGGCAACATCCGTTGGAAGGGCAATGTCGCGACGGATTATCGCTTCCGCACCGGGCCGCTGAAGGGCTTGCGCGTTGGCGGTGGCGCGCAATATCGCGGCGGTCAGGCCGTCGGCTACAAGGGCAGCGACACGATCCGCGATCCCAACAATCCCAACAAAGCGATCGCGGATCCGGCCGGCGGTCCCGACGCCGTGTTGTACGGCGGGGGCTACATCAAGGCGGTGGCCAGCTTCTCCTACACGGTCAAGTTGAAGGAAACCGGCCGGGCCCTCGCGCCCAAGACGATTCAATTCGATCTCAACATCGACAATCTCCTAGACTGGAAGCGGGAAATCTACGGCTCCATCAACGATATCGTGCAGACGGGTAATACGTTTTTCCGCCCGCGCGTCGGGGAGGACATCACGTCCGTCGCCCGGCGGACCGTCCCGGGGGCGTTCGGCTACCTCGCGCCGCGGAACTACACTTTTTCGGCGAAGCTGAATTTCTGAACGCGGACCGGTTCTCCCTCAAGGCATGCTGCGCTATCCGCCGAGGACCTTCGCCTTCTTCAAACCGCGTGACGCTGAGCTTGTCGAACGGCGTGACGGCAGGCCGCACGGTTCATTCGCAATCGGCCCGATGCCCGGAGCTTGCTCCGGCTTGGCCCGGCTGTAGCCACGAGCGTGAGCGAGTGGTGGCTCGTGCGCTCGCTCGCGCTCGCGGCCACCAGAGGAAGTTGAAATGCTCAAGGGCATAAAAAAATTCCCATGACCCAACTCACAGGAAAAGTAGCGATTGTCACCGGCTCCGGCCGCGGCATCGGCCAGGCCGTGGCCCGGCGGTTTGCGGCCGAAGGCGCCAGGCTGGTGGTGAATACGCGCACGACCGGCTCCGTGGCCGAAACCGTGCGGCTGATTTCCCAAAGCGGCGGCGAGGTCATCGCCGTGGCCGGCGATGTGGCGACGCCGGGCGTCGCGGGAAAAATTGTCCAGGCCGCGGTCGACCGCTGGGGCACCGTGGATATCCTGGTCAACAACGCGGCGATCATCGGCCCGATTGCCCCCCTCGGATCGGAGGATACTGCGCTGTGGCAGGAAACCCTGCGCATCAATGTCTTTGGACCCTACTTGATGACGCGAGCGGTGGTGCCCGTGATGCAGAAGGCAAAGCGCGGAAAAATCATCGACGTCAGTTCGTCGGCCAACCGTGGCATCGGGGCGAACCTGGTCGCGTACCGGACGTCAAAGGCGGCCCTGCTGCGAATGTCGACCGTGCTGGCCGAGATGCTGGCCCCCCTGGGCATCGAGGTGAACTCACTGGACGTACATGCGACCACGCCCATGGTGCAGGAGATGGCGACGTGGGACGCGCAGGATCCCGTGCTGGCGGCGCGGTTCCGGCAGCGGCTAAAGAACGGGGAGCCGACGCCGGAAGACAACGCCGAGCTGTTCGCGTGGCTGGCCTCCGATCGCTCCAACGGACTTTACGGCCGGAACATTTGTTACTGGATGAACGTGGCCGACCTCGATCGCGTGAAGGCGCAGATCATCGCTGACCCGCGCGCGCTGCGGATGGAGATGGTGGAGGTGCCCGGGATCAATCCGTCGGAAATGGCGAAGGCCTACGAGAAGCGGAAAGGTTCGCCGTTTCCGCGGTAGCGAAAGGAAGCCGGAGGAGAAAGCAGCCACAAGAATCCCAGCGTGGCGGGAACCGCAAACATGCCCGCCAAGGCTTGGTCTGATTTCTCGGCAGTACGTACGCCGAATCCATATGCGGGCCATAGGCAAAATCGCCCAACTCCGAGAGGGAATACAGTCGAATTGCCGAGTGACGACGATGTCTTCCCACTTGGACCGGATTGAAAGCCGGAAAGCTTTTCCTGCGCCATTTCTTGGGCGGTTTTGCCTAAGCCAGGAAAATTCAGATCGGGTCACCGTCTGTGGGTTCATTTACGAGCGGAGCGTTCTACTGTCTGTCCGAATCGTCGCAGGCCGCGACGATTTTCCGATACCCACTTCGGACGACGTGGAGGTCGTCCCTCCAGGTGTGCTTATTTGAATGGCCGGGCTCCGTCCCTGCCGTTTCCGGGCCAACTTTGGTGGCGGCTGCACGGCTCCGGCTCACCACCCCGCGGCCTGGCCGTCCTTGCGGCTTTCGCTGGCTCCGATGTAGGTCCGGTTCAGTTTGTCCCACATGATGGCCTGATAGCCGCCCCAGGCGTCGGTACTGACGCGAACATCGTGCCCGCGGTTCATGAGTTCGCGAACGCTTTCAAAGGGGATGCCGTTCTCCACCTGCACGTAGCCGCCATCGCGCATCTTCGGAGTGTCGTAGTCGGTCGAGCCCAGATGAATCCAGCGGGCGGCGTCGCCGGCTTCCTGCAGGTTCATCCCGAAATCGAAGAGGTTCACCAGGATTTGCACGTGGCCCTGCGGCTGCAGCGCGCCGCCCATGACGCCGAAGGCGAGCAGGGGTTCCCGATCCTTCATCACGAACGCGGGGATGATCGTCTGGAAGGGCCGCTTGCCGGGGGCGTAGACATTCGCGTGACTGGGTTCCAGCACAAACATCGCGCCGCGATTTTGAAATCCGAAGCCCAGTCCGGGCACCACGATGTAGGATCCGAAATCGAGGGAGTTGCTCTGGATCAGCGAGACCATGTTGCCTTCGCCGTCGGCGGTGCACATGTAGATCGTGTCGCCGGCATTCAGCGCGGGATGGCCGGCGTCCTGGGCTTTCGCCGCCCGCGTCATGCTGATCAACTTGCGGCGGTCGGTGGCGTAGTCCTTCGACAGGAGCCCGGCGAGCGGTATCCGGGCGAACGCCGGGTCGGCGTAGTATTTCGCGCGATCCTCGAAGGCGAGTTTCTTGGCCTCGATCATCAGATGGAGGGCATCGGGCGAATTAGAGCCCATGCGCCTCAGGTCGAAGCCCTCGAGGATGTTCAGCATCTGCAGCGCGGCGATTCCCTGGCTGTTGGGGGGAAGTTCATAGACGTCGTAGCCGCGGTAATTCACCGAGGCGGGTTCGACCCAGGTGGAGGTGTGTTTTACAAAGTCAGCCTTGCGAAGGTAGCCGCCGCTGGCGCGCATGAACGCATCGATGCGGTCGGCGATTTCACCGCGGTAGAATCCGTCGCGGCCTTGTTCGCCGATAAGGCGGAGCGTGTTGGCCAGAGTTGGATTCTGGAAGATTTCTCCCTTCCGCGGCGCGCGCCCGGCGGGAGTGTAGATCTCCAAAACCGCGCCCGGAAATTTTTCCGCCCGCATGGTGGCGAGTCGGTTTTCCCATTTGTAGGCGATATATTCGGTGACGGGATGACCCTCGATGGCGTAGCGGATGGTTGGCGCGAGCAACTGGGCCATGGGAAGCTTGCCGAATTTCGCATGCATTTCGAACCAGGCGTCCACCGCACCGGGCACGGAGATCGACAGTATGCCGCGTGTCGGAAGAGACGTTCGATTGAGCTTCGTCAGCTCGGTCTTGAATTGTTCGTAGCTGAGCCCGAGCGGCGAGCGACCGGAGCCGTTGAGACCGTACAATTTTTTGTCCTTCGCGCTCCAGATGATGGCAAAGAGGTCGCCGCCTACCCCGCAACTCACCGGCTCCATCAAGCCGAGGGCGGCGTTGGCCGCGATGGCCGCATCGATCGCGGTCCCCCCGGCCTTGAGCACATCGAGCCCGACCTGCGTGGCGAGCGGCTGGCTCGTGCAGACCATGCCGTGCTGGGCGAAGACCTCGGAGCGGGTGGCGAAAGCCCGGCCGCTGATGCGGTCGATCTGGGCGGTCAGCGTTAACGGGACAAGCAAGGCTCCGGCCGCGGCTGCGGCGCAGATGAGGGGCTTCATGCCGCAAGCGTAACCCGGCCTGGCTGGCGTGGTCAAGCGAGGGAGCCCGGGTGGTGACGGAGTCCGAACTGTCATGGCGAGTCCATCTCGCCTTGGCGGGGCGGGCGTGGCAATCGGGCGAATCAGATGGATTGCTTCGTCGTCCCGCGCAGCGGGACTCCTCGCCATGACAAATCATGAGGGCAGGTTGCCCGAATCGACACGATGGATTCTGCCGGGTGTAGGAGCCTGCTGGCAGGCGATTATCCCTAGAGCAGTTTCGTCAGCTCTCCGTACCCCTCGGGCCAGCATGCGCCAGCTCTCAAAGAAATCCGTGTCGTGGCAGACGGTGACGCCGGCCTTGCAGAAACCGAGGTCGAAGAGATGCCACTCGTAGCCCTGGCGGAACCGAAAGAATTCGTCATGCGAGGCGTGCACCTGGCGCTGGATGCCGAGCCGGCCCTTGGGTCCGACGAGGGCTTACGAGTTGTAGGGCGTGCCGCGGGCGAGTTCACAGAAACCTTAACCGACGATGATGCCGGATGCTTTCGCCTGCGCCTGCAGCGTGCGGAAAATCCGGCCGTCGGCCTCCTCGGCCAGTTGGACGACGTCGGGGCTGTTGTTATGGCCCGTCACCGAGAGCACGGGAAACACCACGAGCTGGCACCCGGCGCGGGCGGTTTCCTCGATGAGTTGCAGGTGGGCCTGCAGGTTCGATTCGAGATCGAGGTGCCTGATCTCGATCTGGGTGGCCGCGGCGGTGAATCTTTCCAGGGCTACGCCCCCACCCGCTTGTCGACGACGTTGAGGAGCGGCTGGCCGGTGGCAAAACGCCGCAGGTTTTCGGCGAACAATTCGAACATGCGATCGTCCGAGTGCGGAGAGTGGCCGGACGTGTGGGCGGTGATCAGGACGTTCGGCATGCCCCACAGGGGATGGCCGGCCGGGAGCGGCTCCGGGTCGGTGACATCCAGGCCCGCGCCGGCGATCTTCCCGGCGCGCAGCGCCCGGACCAGGGCCTCCTGATCGATGACGCCACCGCGCGTCACGTTGTGGATGAACGCGGTCGGTCGCATCAGGGCGAACTCCCGGTCGGAGAGAAGGTGCCGCGTCTCCGGTGTGAGGGCGCAGCAGAGGGCCACGTGATCCGCCTGCGGCAGGAGCGCGGGCAGCGTGTCCATGCCCGAGATTTGCTCCACGCCCGCCGCCGGGGGTTTCGCGCTGCGCGTGACGGCGAGGATGCGCATGCCAAAGGCCGCCGCCCGTTTCGCGAGGCCCAGGCCGGTCCCGCCGAGCCCGACGATCAGCAGTGTTTCGCCGCCGATCTCCATCGCGCGCAGGTTGGAGCGTGGTTCCCAGACCTCGCGCTGCTGGCAGCGCCAGAGCTGCGGCAGGTTGCGGTTGAAGGCCAGGATGAAGGCCATGAGGTGGTCGGCGAGATGGGAGCCGTAGATCACCTTGGCGTTGGTCAGCGTGATGTGGCTCTCGAGCAATTCGGGAAATCGATAGCCCTCGATGCCGGCGCTCGCCACCTGGATCCAGCGCAGGCGGCGGGCGGCGCGCAGCAGTTCCGGGGTCGGCGTGCCATAAAATCCGTCGGCGTCGGCGATCTTGCCGAGCGCGTCACCCTTGTCGGCGTAGGTGAAGAGTTCCCAGCCGGGGGCGGCGGCCTGGAGGTGGGCCAGTTTGTCGGCTGGCAGGGCGGGCAGCAGGACTCGCATGCGTTCAGATATGGCCTGCGTTCGCGTACGCCGTCAAGCGGAGCGCGGGTGTCTTCGCGGCGCGCGTGCCCTCGACGACGTTCCGCGCCACCGTACGGCCCTCAGAGCTCGAATGGCCTGACCAGCACGGCCACGCAGTCGCCTTGCCGGGTCAACGGGAAGGCCCGGCGGCCCATCAGCATGCCACTGGTGCGGGCGATGACCGGCGTCGGTTCGTTGAAAGGCTGTTCGGTTGAGTGAATCTGGCCGATGGGCTGGCCCTTGGCGATCTGCTCACCCATTTCAAAGTACGGTTCAAAGATGCCGCTCGCCGGAGCCATCACATAGTCGTCCTGCTGATCGGCGGCCACGACCTTGGGCGTGTGCCTCGGGGCTGGTTTGCCGGCGAGAATGCCGTGCAGTTTCAGAACATTTTGCACGCCATCGGCGGCGATCCCGAGCATTTCCTTGCCGAACTGCGCGGCGCTGCCGATCTCCGTGCCGAGGGTGACGAGTCCGAGCGACTCCGCGTAACCGGGCAGCAGGCCTTCGCCGCCGACATCGCGATAGATGAAGACATAGGGCGCGCCCCAGGCCATGCCGGCCTCAATCATTTTGCGCATCTGCCTTTTGTTCGCGACATGATGCATGTTGACCGAGGGCAGGAAGTGCGTGGTCCGGCCGCCGCTGTGAATATCCACCACGAGATCGGCCAGCGGGAACAACACCTGGGATACATAGTGGGCGATGATTCCGGTCACCGTGTCGTTGCGCTGGCCGGGAAAGGCGCGGTTCATGTTGCGGCCGTCGAGGGGCGAGAGGCGCGTCCCGTTTTCCGCGGCCGGCCGGTTGAGCATCGGCACCATGATGATTCGCCCCTTCACCTGCTCCGGTTTGATGGAGCGTGCGAGTTTCATCAGCGTGACCTGGCCCTCGTATTCGTCCCCGTGATTGCCGCCGAACAACAGGGCGGTCGGACCGGCGCCATTCTTGATGACGGCGATGGGGATGAACAGGGTCGCCCACGCGGAAGTGTTCAGTGATTGGGGGACGCCCAGCAGGCCGAACTGTTTGCCGTTTTTCCCGTAGTCGACGTCGGTCCAGATCTGGGTGTTGGTGGCCATGGGGAAATGATTCCGGCGGGATCAGCCGGTGGCGATTTGAATCTTGGGTTCAACCACCGCTTCGGGTTGCACCGGGTTGCGCCACCTGTTGGGCCATCGCCGCGGAACCGGCGTCGCCGGCGGCCCGGAGTCCCCCGACGAGGCCGGCGCGATCCGGCTCCGGACGATTCGGTCTGACCTTCCACTTGCCGACGAGCCCGGCAACAGGAATCGCGATGCCGACGATCGCGGCGAGTTGCTTCTCAATGTAGTCCGCCGGTGCGTCGGAGATTTTCCACAGTGACTCTGTTCCGCCTCGAACCGGTCGGTGAGCCCGCTGACGAACGTACGCAGCCACACGGCGTCGTCATGGATGCGCAGCACCTCGGGGCGGGTCTCGGCAAAATGGGCGGGCAGGTACCTGGCAAAGGGAAATTTTTTTCAGATTTTCCGGTCGTCCCAGCTAACTTCGACCAGTGTGAGGGCGGAGTTGTCGGGCTTGCCCAGCGTGCCGGCCGGCACCGTTTTGACCATGAGCATCTGGACGCCGTTTTGATATTGGGGGTTTTTCGGAGCGGCAAACACCAGGGTGCGCCGGTGGTTCTCTTCCGTTTCGCGGATCTTGGCGAGAGTCTCAAGCCCCACCTTGGCTCCGATGGGCTGATAGGCCGAATCGGGCGCGCCACCGGCAAACACGAGGCGGACGGAGTGCGGACTCGTCACAAAGAAAACCATATACGGGCTGGTGGCGCCGGTGACGTTGTTCCAACCGAGGGCGTTGAAGGGAATCCCGGAGTCATCCGGTCCGCCTTTGAGGTAGGCGGCGGGAATGCGCGTCGGCCGGTTTCGCGCCGCCAGGGTTTTATCCACCTCGTCCCGCGAAACCGCCTTGGGCGACGTGGAAGCGAGGTGGGACCCGGGTTGGCAGGTGACGGCCGCCTCGCCGAGGAACCAGATTCCTCCCGCGGCCAGAACTCCTGCGGGTATCAGCTTTCGGGCCAGCCCGGATTGCTGCGCGATCTGCCAGGTCAGGAATAGCATCCCGCCGATGATCGCCGCGAGAATCGATGGGGCGAAATCAACCAGGAAGCGCGACGACATTCCCGGGGTCCGGAGGTAAAAGGCCAAGAGGCCGGCAAAGGAAATGATCGACCACGCCTCGAGGACCACGATCACCCGGAGCAGGGGGGCGAACGGCGAGCCGCGCGTACTCCGCCACCAGAGGAACACCGGGATGCTCCAGGCCAGGCCCAGGACGGGCAGGTAGGTGCGATCGAAGACGCGAAAATAGAATTCATGCCAGCGGAAGACGCCGGCTTGCCCGGCAAAAATGTCCGGCGCGTAGAATCCCTTCCAGCCGGGGATGTTCGTATAAACAAACGCGCCTAGAAAATCCCGGGCAGCCGCGGCGAAGGTGGCCTCGCGAAACGGATTTTCAAACGTCGTCGTATAGTCGACGAGATTGTAAATGTTGGTGTGAATGGAGTGGCCGAATTCGAGCGGGGCGCCGAAGCGAACGGCATTGGTGATCAGGAGCGCGGTGGTGAGCAGGAGTACGAGAGTGATGCCGAAGAACCCGGCTGGGCTGAAGCGACCCGGCCGATAAACGCCGAGGGCAACCAGCACCGTGGCGATGGAGTAGAATCCCGCGGTGGGCCGGACAAACGGGCCAAACCCAGCGAGGAGGCAGACGGCCAGGAACATCCGGCCCGTGGGCTGAACCGACAGCCGGACGAGACCGACGAAAAGGAAACACATCACGACGTAGAGGTACGCCACGGTCTCCTCCCAGACTTGATAGCGGCTGAGTAGCAGCGAGAGGAAGGGAGGGAAGAAGATGGCGGCTGCGCCGGCGGCCAAGGCCTGCCACCGGCCAACCACGCCTTGCAGGGCGAGGCCGGCGCCATAGCCCATGCCGGCCAGGAGCAGGAGAAAGACCAGCCGCTCGGGAAAGTACCGGCCGCCCGGGAGAAGCCCGGCGAGCATCTGGGTGGGGACGAGCAGCAGCGGCGCGCCCAGTCCCCACACCTGCTGCACGCTGCCGTCGTGCCACGCCAGATCCATCCTGAGATCGCTGGGATTGCTCCCGATGGCGAACCGGCCGTGAAGCAAGGCCTGGACCTGCTGAAGGTGGACGGCATGGTTTTGATGCCACTTGCCGGCGGCGACAATCTGCGTGCCGAACCCGAGGCCCAGGCTGGCCAGGAGAAAAACGCCCGGCAGCAGCAGGGCGCGAAAGATTTTTCCGCTGGCACTCATGTTTGCTGAAACGGCGGCTGCACCACAAGGAGCGTTTCCCGCCCGGGATTTGCCGGCGCGACGGCGCCGAGCCCAAACCCCCGGCAGGGGAAAAATTCGGAAGCCAGGAAGCCGTGAATCGATTCCTGGTTTCCCGGCTTCTGAATTTCCTCGAGGCCGGCGTGATTTCTGCGGGACCGCAGACCGCGTTCGGCCGTTCGTCGCTCCGGCCTCAACGAGGCAAGTGAGAGCAGGTTCATGGGCGAACGGGACGTGCTGACATCGGCCTGGACCGTTCAGTCGCAGTGGGTCCGATACCCCGGAGCTTGCTCCGGCTTGGCTCGGCTGTCGCCGCGAGGGTGGGCGAATGGTGGTTCGTCCTCGCGCTCACGCGGCGACCATGGAAATTCGAAGCGCGAGTGGAGATTGGCATCGCGATTACTGGCCGGCCAGCACGTCCCTCAGCTGTTGCACGGCGAGGGTCGGGCTCGTCAGCAGCGGCACGAGGCGCGAGGCCGGGGGCATCGCATCAACGACTCGGGCCATCGAAGCTTGGGCGAGCAGGATCACGTCGTTGCGCCCGGCCATCGCTGCCAGGTTGGACCGTATGATCCGATCGTGCTCCGGCAGGTTGCCTGAGATTAGATGGGCGTACGCGCCTTCGCACAGCACGGCGTCCACCTCGACGCTTCGGCCGATCGCCTGTGCGCAGGCCCTCACCTGATCGGTCAGCGGGGCCAGCGCCGTCGTGGCCGTTGCCGCGATGCCGATCCGGGTGGCGGTCCTCACCGCCTGCCGCACCATGGACTCGTCAACCTTGAGGATGGGGATCGGCGAGAGCCAGCGGCCGGGGTCGGCGCAGGGCGAGATCGAGGAGCACGTGAGCTGGAGCACATCGGCGCCGGCCTCACGGGCGGCCAGGGCATGGTCGGCCACGCGGCGGTAGAGGAAGGGCTTCAGTCCGCCCCGCTCGAAGGCGACATTGGCCAGCATTTCGTCCGCGATGTGCCACCAGACGGTGCCGGGCGGCAGGAGCTCGCGCGCGAGAGTGTCGAACTGGGGGGCGACGCTCATGACCGTATGCAGAAAGATTACACGCTTGGCCATGGGTGATTCCTTGCTGGTTGCGGGATCCGGTGGGGAAATTCGGGCTGATCGTGGCTCAGGTCGGTTGCTCGAGCAACGGGCGCAGGTGGGACAACGTCTGGCGGGCGGCGGTGTCGCCATCCGGTCGGGCGAGAAGCTCGGCCGAAAGGAAACCCTGGTATCCGCCCGCGCGCAAGGTGCGGACGATCGCGGGAAAGTCGATCACGCCGCGACCTGGAGCCAGGCGGTGGTTGTCGCCCACGTGCACGTGCCAGAGCTTCCCGGCCGCGAGCGCGGCCCGGAGCGGTTCCGTCCAGGAACTCTCCTCGATATTCCCATGGAATGTGTCCAGCAGCAGCCCCAGCGACAGGTGGCCGACTACGTCGATGAAGGCCAGGCCTTCGGCGGCCGTGTTGACCAGATCGAGTTCGTAACGGTTGATGGGCTCGAGGACCAGGCGTACCCCGGCCTGGCGGCCGATTTCCGCGCCCTCCCGCAGAAGGGCGGCGAGGCGGGTGCGACCAGCGGTCCCGACGGGCGCCAGCCGGCCCCGAAAACTCCCGATGGTCACGAGGGGCGCGCCCACGGCGGCGGCCAGTGCGATCAGATCGCGCAACAGTACTTGGGCGCGCGCCGCGATGCCCGTGTCGGGGTGCAGGAGCGTGACGCCGGTGGCAAAGGCAATCGCCCCGCTGCTGATGGCGGCGACTTCGAGGCGATTCTCCCGCAGCGTGGCGACGAGGGAGGCCGCATCCAGGCTGCCGGGGTTGACCGGCATCAGTTCCAGCCCATCCGCGCCGGCGGCGCCGGCCTTGCGGGCCCGCTCGGCGAACGAGCCGCTGAAAAGCGCGACGGGAATGGTTCCCGGCACCTCGTCGGTCTGCACGCAAACCGAGAGTTTCATTTGCAGGACGGCCTGTCGAAGAGCGACGGTCCGCACTCTATCTGACCATCCGAGCGTAGAGACCAACCTGTTTGTCTTAGAGCGTGTCTAAAAATCCTGTTGTCATTGCGAGCCCGGGCTCGCCGGGCGTGGCTATCCAGCTTGGTTGCTTCGTCGCTTCGCTCCTCGCAATGACAAGAATGGTGCCTTTTTGGACACCCTCCCAATAGAACAGGCCCATGAATGGCCCGCCTCCGCGTGGGCTGCATCACCCATCGGACGACGCGCAGGTCGTCCCTCCCGGTGTGCTTATTGGGAGGGCCGGGCTCCGCCCCGGCCGTTTTTGGGTCACATTTGGTTGCGGCTGCCGTGGTGTGACGTCGTTCCGGCCACGGCGGGAATGCGAATGGCGGGCGGGGATTGGCATCGGAGTGCGGTCAGTGAGTGCCCGGAAAATTTCCAGGGTCACGAGTCCTTCAGCTCCGCTTCGACGTCGCCGATGGCCAGGTCGAGGAGGTGCAGGATCTCGGCCATTTCCTTTTCACTGGTGACCAGCGGCGGCGCCATCAACACCATGTCGCCCGGTCCGCCCGACACCGATCCCGTGCACGGGTAGGTCACCAGTCCGTGGCGGAGCGCGGCTTGCTCCAGCCGCGAACTGGCCTGCAGCGCCGGGGCAAAGGGCTCCTTGGTCGCGCGGTCCCTGACCAGCTCAAAACCAAACATCAGGCCGCGGCCCCGCACATCGCCGAGCGAAGGGTGCTTCCCCATGAGCTGGCGCAGGCCTGCCACCGCCTGCTCGCCGCGCCGGGCTGAATTCGTGACGAGATCGTGCGACAGCATGTAGTTGATGACCGCGATCGCGCCGGCGCAGGACACGGCATTGGCATTCAACGTATGCCCGGCTTTGAACGGCGAGTGATTTTTCTCCAGCACCGCCCAGATGTCGTCGCGGGCGATGATCGCTGACAGCGGCGTGTAGCCGGCCGTCATGCCCTTCGCCGTCGCAATGATGTCGGGCGTTACGCCCCAATGGTCGATGCCCCACATCCGGCCCGTGCGGCCCCATCCGGTCATGACTTCGTCGCAGATGAACAACACCTCGTGGCGGTCGCAGATTTCGCGGATGGTTTGGAAATAGCCGTCGGGGGCGGGCGAGACGCCCAGCGCGGCCCCGACCACGGGTTCCGCGATGAACGCCGCCACGTTTTCGGGACCCTGCTGCAGGATCGCCGTTTCCAGCGAACGCGCGCACAGCAAGCCGCAGTCGGGGTAGGTCTTTTCGAACGGGCAGCGGTAGCAGAACGCGGGCGGGATGTGCGGCGAGTCGACGTACATCGGCTGAAAGAGCTTTCGCCGGGAGGTAATGCCGGAGAATCCGGCGACGGAGATGTTGTTGCCGTGGAAACCCTGCCAGCGCCCGATCACCTGGTACTTGCTTGGCTGCCCCGCCTCCACCCAGTACTGCCGGGCGAGGCGCACGGCGTCGTCGGTCGCGTCCGTGCCGGTGCAGGTCATCCAAACCCGGCTGTTGTCCTTCAGGGTTCCGGGTGCCAGGCTGACGACCAGATCGCTGAGATCCAGAAACGGCTGATTGGTGAAGGCATGGGCCGGGTAGAAGGAAAAGGCTTTCGCCTGCTCCTGCATGGCGCGCGGCACTTCCTCGACGCCGTGGCCGATGCTCGTGACCACGGACGATCCCCCCGAACCGTCGATGTAGCGCCGCCCCGATTCGTCGTAAACGTAGATGCCCTCCGCCCGGACGATCACGGGAAAATCGCGATGCCAGTCGCGGTGAACCGCATGGACGTTGGGTCTGGTGCTGGCAGCTTTCATGGTATTTTGGGGTCGGGCCGGAAGGACAGCCGGTTCCGCGGAACGCCGGGCTGGGCCGGCGCGCGCGGCGGGGAATCGAAAAGAAGCTGGATTTGGCACCGAAAGGAAGCGCATTCTCGGACCGCGCAAGGGAGCGTTCGAATCGAAGCCGACAGTCCG
>SIBR01000003.1 GCA_009695065.1 Opitutus sp.
CAGGCCGCCGAGCCAAAATCGAAGGTGATCGTTCCCGACAAACCGATCATCCTGTTCAACGGGAAGGATCTCACCGGCTTCTACAGTTGGACGACCGAGTACGGCCGGCTCGATCCGAATCACGTCTTCACCGTGGTGGATCAAGTCGACGGGGCCCCCGCGATCCGCTCCAGCGGACAAAACTACGGCGGCATCATCACCAACGAGCGCTACGCCAACTACCGGCTTCTCGTCGAATTCCGCTGGGGCACCCTCACGTGGGGCAAGCGGGCGAACAAGACCCGCGACAGCGGCATCCTGCTGCACTGCCAAGGCGAGGACGGCAACGCCAGCGCCCTGTTCCGCTCGCCGTGGACAAGCTCGGTCGAGTTTCAGATTATTGAGGGAGGAACGGGCGATGTCATCCTGGTCAACGGATTCGTGCCGGGCAAAAGCGAGAAGTTGGTGCCAAAGCTCACATTCACCGTCCAACCGGGAAAGCGAGTCTGGGACCCGAAGGGCACCCCCACGGAGTTCTCGAACGGCCGCATCGACTGGTGGGGGCGCGATCCGGGCTGGAAGGACGAGCTCGGTTTTCGGGGCAAGCAGGACGTGGAGAAACCCGTTGGAGAATGGAACGCGCTCGAGGCGATCTGCGACGGGGGCAACATCACTTATTTCGTCAATGGAGCGAAAGTGATGGAAGGAACCAACGGCTCCTACAAAGACGGCCGGCTCCTCTTTCAATCCGAAGGCGCCGAGATCTTCTTTCGCAAGATCGAGCTGCATCCCCTGAAGCGGTAACGGAGCCACGCCGGCAAAGGCCGACACCGGCATCGCACCTGCACCTCCCGAAGGCACCCGCCGCGGTGCGCGGCCGGTCGAGATTCCGACCGCGCCACGATGCCCGATCTCCATTTACGAGGAGAACGGCTGGACCGTGACCCGATTCAATTGAGTAGCGCGTGACCGGAGGTGCCCCGATGCCAGCGGGTGGGTTGTCCGGCGCGACCTCTTCGGAAAGTTGGGCCACGGTGGGTGCGCTGCATTCTTGTTTTACAACTTGCTAAATTCGAAGATCCGCCAATTTGCCCACTGGTTGGGCTCATTCCAGCCCACGGCCATCACCACTCCAGCGCCAATATCTCTTCGATTTATCTCCTCTCATGACCCTGCCGCTCTCCCTTTCCCGATGCTCGTGCGCCACACTTTTCGCCGGCTGGCTGCTGGCGCTGCCGGCCACGGCCCAGCCTCCGGCCGGCCTCGGCGGTCCCTCCGCGAACGAAACGCTTTCGGCCACCACTTCCTATTCGGATACCAACCGACTGGAGAGTGGCGGCCTGCGGGTCGGTGAAGTATCGGTCACTTCACTCCAAGCCAGCTTCGGTTCGGGGACCACGACCGGGCCGGGCTATCGTTTTTCATATGGCTTGGACTACGGACATTTTCGCCTCGATCGGAGTCCGGGTGTTCCGTTGCCCGGCAAACTGCAGGAAATTTCGCTGCCCTTGGGTCTGGCTGGAAAGCTGGCCCAGGACTGGACCGGCCGGCTCATGCTCCGGCCCGGGCTCTATGCCACGTCGCTGGCTTTCTCCAGCGGCAGCGTGAACGTCCCCGTGCTGGCCCTGGTGTCATTCCGCCAGAGTGCGGACCTTTCCTGGACGATGGGATTGCGTTACGACGCTTGGTCGCGCCACACCTTGCTGCCTTTCGCCGGAGTAAACTGGAAATTTGCCCCCCGATGGGAACTCTCCGTCGGCATGCCCCGCACCGGAGTGTCATGGCAATTCCACGACGCGGCCACCCTCCGGGCCGGCGCTTCGCTTCAAGGCGGCAGCTTCCAAGTCGGGGGCGATCCCCGGCCGACCGGGAGCAGCGCGCCCGCCCTCGGCGCCACAAAGCTCGACTACCGCGAAATCCGGCTCGGCGTCGGGCTCGACCTCTTCAGAAAAAATCCCGTGTCCCTGTTGGTCGATGCCGGCGCCATCGTAAGCCAGCGGTTCGAATACCCCCGCCGCCACTACCGGCTAGCCGGCGGTACCGCCGCCTTCGCCGCGCTTGCCCGTTCGAGCCCGCTTTTGACGGAACGCCCCGCGAACGAGAGTGCGTGTGCGGCCACGTTAAGCGCGGCTCACGCCGGATGAGCGAACAACCGCTCAGTTTTCGAAGGCCGCGACCGGTTCCACGTGCGAGCCGGAAGAAGCCGTTGCCCGACTGGCTCGAAAGCGCCTAACCTCGCGCCCGATGAGCGCCCCGATCCCAAGCGACAGCCCGATGACGTCGCCGACGCGGACGCTGGCGGACCAGGCATTCTCGCGGGCGGCCGGCGCGCCGCTGATCTCCGGCAACCGCGTCCGCCTGCTCCGGGACGCACGGGAAAACTACCCCGCTTGGCTCGAAGCGATCGCGGCCGCACGCCACCACGTGCATTTCGAGAATTACATCTTTCGGGAGGACGCGACCGGGGATATATTTGCCGAGGCGTTGATGTCCTGCGCCCGTTCCGGAGTGAGCGTGCGGGTGATTTACGACTGGCTTGGCGGTGTGGGCCGCACTTCACGGTCGTTCTGGACGCGCTTGCGGGCCGCGGGCGTCGAGGTGCGTTGCTACAATCCGCCGAGCCTGGACGCGCCGTTCGGCTGGTTGTCGCGCGATCACCGCAAACTGCTCGTCGTCGACGGGGAAGTAGGCTTTGTCGCCGGCTTGTGCATCGCCCAGATGTGGTCGGGCCAGCCGGAGAAAAATATCGAACCGTGGCGCGATACCGGGATTGAGGTGCGAGGGCCGGCCGTGGCGGAAATCGAGCGGGCCTTTGCCCAAGTCTGGGCGATGATGGGAAAGCCGATTCCGCATTTTTCTCCAAATCCGATAATCGCGGAGCCGGACGGCGGCGTCAGCCTGCGCATTGTGGCCACGGTTCCGGCCACGGCCGGAATGTTCCGCGTCGACCAACTGGTGGCCGGGCTCGCGCGCGCGCGGGTGTGGCTCACCGACGCATATTTCGCCGGCACCAGCACCTATGTGCTGGCGTTGAACGCGGCCGCCCGGGACGGAGTCGACGTGCGGCTGCTGGTGCCCGGTGCCACCGACATCCCGGTGCTCCGGGCGATGTCGCGGGCCGGGTATCGTTCGCTGCTGGAGGCCGGGGTGCGCGTCTTCGAGTGGAACGGGACGATGCTGCACGCCAAGACCGCGGTGGCGGACGGACGCTGGGCGCGGGTCGGTTCGACGAACCTCAATCTGGTAAGCTGGCTGGGCAACTGCGAACTGGACGCCGTGATCGAGGACGAGGCGTTCGCACGCGAAATGGAAGCCGCGTATCTGGAGGACCTCACCAACGCGACCGAGATCGTGCTCAACGCGAAGCGCAAAATTCGCGCCCCGCAGCAGCTCTCGCCAACATCGAAGCGCCTGCCCCGACGGGGCACGGGAAGCGCGGGCCGGGCGGCCGCTGGCGCGCTCCGCGTCGGCAACGCCATCAGCGCATCCTTCTCCAATCGCCGGACGATGGAACCGGTGGAAGCACGCCTGATGGCGATCGCGGGCGTAACGCTGCTGCTGTTGGGCTCGCTGTTCGCATTTTTTCCCAAGGTCCTCGCCTACCCGGCCGTGGCGCTTCTCGGTTGGATCTCACTCACGCTGCTCCGCCGCGCTTACAAAATCCGGCGACGACGGAAATAGTTCGCGGCGATTCCCCGTCCGGCAGTCTACACGGCAAACCGTCGCTTGGGGCTTGGAGTTTGGCCGAAGTTTTGAGTCTTTGTGCATCGTGCTTCGGTCCGCTGCATGAACCCCGCCTACCCTTCACGCTACGCTTGGACCGTGGTGGCACTGCTGCTGCCCGTCGCGCTGCTGAACTATCTCGATCGGCAAATGCTGGCCGCGATGAAGTTTTCCGTGATGGCCGCCATCCCGGACATCGGGTCGGAGGCCAACTGGGGATTTCTGCCGGCCGCGTTCAAATGGGTGTATGCCTTCCTGAGTCCCGTGGGCGGCTTTCTCGCCGACCGGTTTGGTCGCCGCAAGGTGATCGGAATGAGTTTATTCGTGTGGTCGGCCGTGACATGGGCCACGGGCCACGTGCACACGTTCGATCAGATGATTGTCACCCGCGCGCTGATGGGGATCAGTGAAGCCTGCTACATTCCGGCGGCACTCGCGCTCATCGTCGACTTTCATCCGGGGCCGACCCGCTCTCGGGCCATCGGCATTCACCAGATGGCGATTTACACCGGTATTCTCATCGGTGGCTTCAGCGGCTACGTTGCCGACCAACCTAACCTCGGCTGGCGGTTCGCCTTCGAGACCGCGGGTGCGGTGGGTGTGCTCTACGCGATCCCGCTTTTCTTTCTCCTGCGGGATCCGCCGCGTCCGGCCATCGCCGTCGCGCGATCATCGGTGGTCGCATCCGTCGGCGAGCTGTTTTCCAACCGCTACTTCATCCTCATGGTCCTTTATTTCACATTGCCCGCCCTCGCCGGGTGGATCGTGAAAGACTGGATGCCAGCGATCCTCAAACAACAATTCGCCATCGGCCAGGGCAAGGCGGGGGTGTCCGCCACGCTCTTCGTCAACGTCGCTTCGCTGATCGGCACTTTGACAGGCGGATGGCTGGCGGACCGATGGATGCGCCGCTCCGAAAGGGGCCGGATCAACGTGAGCGCGCTCGGGGTGTGCTGCCTCGTGCCCGCGCTTTTCGGTGTGGGCAACGCCGGCTCCCTCGGCGTTGCAGTGGCTTTCCTGATGCTGTTCGGACTCGGCTGGGGTTTCTACGACTGCAACCACATGCCGATCCTTTGCCAGATTGTCCGGCCCGGGCTGCGCGCCACCGGTTACGGTTTCATGAACCTCGTGAGCATCAGCTGCGGCGGCTTCGCCGACTGGGGCTTCGGCGCCCTCCGCGACCACCACGTGCCGCTGAACATCATCTTCGGCGTTTTCGCCAGCGCCTGCATCGTCTCCATCGGACTGATCCTGATGATCAAGCCCCGTGAACCCCAATCCACGGAAGCGGCGTAAATGCCGGGCCGGTCGCCGCTCTCAGTATCGCCAATGCCGCTCGCCCCAATTCGGCTCTCCTTCGTAACTGGCCGAAGCTGGAAATTTCCTCCGCAACTCACCCCATGCCCACCCCGCTGCCCCTTCTTTGGACCGATGTGCCGCTCCACGCCGACGCCTTTGAAGCGTTAAGAATCCACGTTCGCCTAACCGGTCCGACCGTTCCCGCCCATCTGGCGATCACGGCCAGATATGAGGACGCGGACGCCGCGATCGTCGGATCCCAGTTTGCCGGTGATGCCGCGGCTTTCGCCCGCGCCCCGAAACTGCAGGTCATCGCGCGCACCGGCATCGGCTACGACAACATCGATGTTGCGGCCGCGTCAGCCGCCGGCGTCTGTGCGATCAACACGCCGGACGCTCCCACCGAGTCGACCTCGGAGTTTACCATTGGTTTGATGTTTGCCGTCGCCCGGCGCATCGCCACGGCCGATCGCAATGCGAAGGCCGGAATCTGGAAACTCGATGCCAGCGTGCTCGGCTTCGACTTGGCCGACAAGACCCTCGGGCTCGTGGGCTTCGGCCGCATTGGCCGCCGCGTAACCGAGATCGCCCGTGCGATTCGCATGCGCGTGTGCGCCCTCGATCCCTTCGTACCAGCGACGGCGATGACGGCCGCAGGGGTGACGCCGTGCGCCAACCTGCGCGAATTGTTGCCGTCCGCGCAGGTGCTTTCGCTCCACGCACCCTCTACACCAGAAACGCGGCACCTCATCGGCCGCGACGAACTCGCTTTGCTGCCCAAGGGTGCGATCCTGATCAACGCAGCGCGGGGTCCATTGGTGGACGAAGCCGCCGTCCTGGCGGCACTGGAAAGCGGCCACCTCGCCGGCGCCGGCTTGGACGTTTGGGAACGCGAACCCGTGGCTTCGGACAATCCGCTGTTTTGCCACCCGCTCGTGGTGGCCGCTCCCCACCTGGCGGCCTATACCGAAGAAGGCCGCCGCCGGAGCCACGTTGCCGCCGCCAATCTGGTGCTCGCCGTCTTGCGCGACGAAGTGCCCGCGACCCTGATTGACCCGACCATATGGTCGCGGCGCCGGAAATGACCCGGCCATTTTGGCGCCGGCTACGGCACTTATCAGGAGAAAGATGATTCTCCCCTTCGCACTGGCGTCCCCACGGGGATTCGAACCCCGGTTCTTACCGTGAAAGGGTAGTGTCCTAGACCAGGCTAGACGATGGGGACTAGCGCGGAGCCGGGCACCCTACGACGCGACCCCCGGCGCGCAAGGCCAAATTTCCAGCAAAAAACCGGGTGTTTCCACTCCTCCGACCTCACTTTCTTCGCGACTTCCCCTTCCATCCGTTCAAGAAAATTTGCCCATGACTTCTTCCGAAATCGCCTCCGCGCTGCCCAAGTCCGCTGTCACGGCCATCGATGGCCTGCCCTTTCCCCATATCGCCTCGGGCAAAGTCCGCGAAATCTTCGACCTCGGTGACGCCTTGCTTCTGACCGCCAGCGACCGGCTCTCCGCGTTCGATGTGATCCTGCCCGACGGCATTCCCGGCAAGGGCGCCATTCTCACGCAGATCAGCAACTGGTGGTTCGCGCAGACCAGCGGGATCGTCCAAAATCATCTTTTCCCCGACCAAACAGGCGAGTTTCTACGCCGCGGGATCAAGGATCGCGACCTGCAACTGCGGAGCATGGTCGTGCGGAATTTGAAAACCGTGCCCATCGAATGCGTGGTCCGTGGCTATCTCGTGGGCAGCGGTTGGAGCTCCTATCAAAAGACCGGAGAAGTGTGCGGTATCCGTCTGCCTGCCGGCTTGCGCCAGGCCGACCGACTCCCCGAACCCATTTTCACGCCCACGACCAAGGCGCCCAAGGGCCAGCGCGACGAGCCGATCAACGATGCCCAAGGCGCCGCGACGGTCGGTGCCGCTTTGTACGAAAGGCTGAAGGCCCTCAGTCTGGCCCTTTATCGCTTCGGCCATGACCGCGCCAAGCAAGCCGGCATGATCCTCGCCGACACCAAATTCGAGTTCGGCACCGACGCCACGGGAAATCTCTGGCTCATCGACGAATTGCTGACCCCCGATTCCTCGCGCTACTGGCCGGCCGAGAGCTATGCGCCCAACCAGTCACCGCCGAGCTATGACAAGCAGTTCGTTCGCGACCACCTGCTCGCGATCAAGTGGGACCAGAATCCGCCGGCACCCAGGCTGCCCGCGGACGTCATCGCCCGCACTCAGGAAAAATACCTGGCGGCCCTAAAAAATCTCTTGGGCACGTAATCGGCGCGAACGAAGCACCCCCAAAGCCCAACGGACCCACGGGCCGCGGCGTTCACTGCATCACGTTCACCCGGCGCACCGGCGTGGCCTCGCCGCGTTGCGCGCGCAAAAGCTCGCGCCGCAGCCAGTCGAGCGCAGCGTTGACCGCCCGCACCTTCACCGTGCCACGCGGACCCGGATAACTGAGTTTCTTCGACCAGACGCCCGCCGGTGAAAACAGCGCGATGAAAATCGTTCCCACCGGGTTGCCGTTCGCTCCGGTCGCCTCGCCGGCGAATCCAGTCACGGCGAGCGCATAGTCGGCGCCCAAACTTTCCGCCGCGCCCGTGGCCATCGCCACCGCAGCCTCGTCGCTCACGGCACCGTGCTGGAGCAGCAGGCACTCGGGCACGTCCAGCAACTGCATCCGCGCATCGTTCGAGCAGCACACGACTCCTCCCGCGAAAAATTTGCACGCTCCGCAGACTTCCGTGAACGCGTTGGCCAGCAATCCGCCCGTGGCCGTCTCGACGACCGCGAGTTTTTTCTCCTGCGCGCGCATAAGCTCGGCGCCCACCCGTGCCAGCGAGTCGTGGCCGTAACACACAAAATCGTCCCCCAGCAGGCCGACACACTCCGCGGCGATCGCCTCGAGTTCGACCCGCGTCAGCGTTCCGGTCGGCGAACTGACCCGGAAATCGACCGCCCCCTGATGCGCGCAATAGGCCACACTCAGGCCCGGGCCGGCCCGGTCGAAAACCGGCTGAAGTTTCATCTCGAGCGCGGACTCGCCCACCCCCGCACTACGCACCTGCACGTAAGCCTCCCCATCGTGCACGAAACCAAGGGCCGCCAGCTTCGGCAGCACTTGATCGATGAACATCGGCTGCAATTCATTGGGCGGCCCGGGCAGCATTACGAGCACCTTGCCGTCCTGCTCGACCCAAAGCCCCGGCGCGGTGCCATTCGCATTCGGCAGCACCTTGCCACGCTCGAACACATAGGCCTGCTTCAAATTGTTCGCCGTCATCTTGCGGCCGAAGCGCGCAAAGCGATCCACGATCGCCTGCTCGATCGCCGGATCGAACACGAGCTTCTGCCCTAGGACGTCCGCGATGCCATCGCGGGTCCGGTCGTCACAGGTCGGCCCCAGCCCGCCGGTGGTGATCACCACGTCGGCCCGTGCCCAGCTTTCTCTGAACTGGGCCACGATCGCATCGAGTTCGTCGGTGATCGTAACGTTGCGCTGCAGCATCACTCCACGGCGGCCGAGTTGCGCACCGATGAACGTCAAGTGGCCGTTGGCCGTCAGCCCGAGCAGCAATTCATCGCCGAGCGTGAGCAGCTCGTAGCGAAGCTGGGAAATCGGACGGCGGGGAGCCGCGCCGGCGGCGTTGTGAGCTGAAACCATACTTGCGGGGAAGGAAATTAGGCGGATTCTGCGAAATTGCCAGCGGCGATCTCGGGACCGAGATGCGACGCTCGCCCGACGTTTCATGCTTTTCCATCCCGATGCCCGCCGCAAGTGCGACCCAACAGCCCGGCCGTGCCCGCCGGCCTGCCTTCGGCCATGAGCGACGCGGCTGCCATCAACCTGAAGGAAAAGGTCCGTCATCTGCCCGACAAACCGGGCGTCTACCTGATGAAGGACCGGCTCGGCCGCATCATCTACGTCGGCAAGGCGCGCAGCCTGAAGAAACGCGTCTCGTCCTACTTTCAACGCGGCCGGGCGCGAACCGTCGAACAGCCGAAAATCCGCGCGTTGATTGACCTCATCGCGGACGTCGACACCATCGAGGTGAAGTCCGAGCCCGAGGCGCTGTTGCTGGAGGGCAAGCTGATCAAACAGTGGCGGCCGCGCTACAACACCGATTTCACGGACGACAAGCGCTTCCTGCTCGTGCGCATCGATCTCGGGGAGGATCTCCCCCGGTTCCGGCTTACACGGCTGAAGAAGGAAGATCGCTCGCGTTACTTCGGACCCTTTGCCCACAGCGGATTGTTGCGCAAAACCCTCGCGCAAATGCGCCGGCAGTTCGGCATTCTGCTCAGCGACGCCCTGCCGCAGCAACTGCCCGACGGCACGTGGCGGCTCTATGACGACGTGCGCGAGGAACTCTATGGCGCAGAAAACATCGTCTCAAGCGAGGCCTACCGCGGGCGCGTCGACGAGGCCTGCGCCTTTCTCGAAGGCAAATCGCGCGAGTGGCTGGAAACCCTGCGCGGAGAAATGACGAACGCGGCGGCGAAGCATGAATTCGAAAAAGCCGCCGAGCTGCGCGACGTGGTCTTCGCGCTCGAGCAGACGCTGCGCAAGACGCGCCGGTTCGAACGGCACGACCCGACCCGGTTGGAGACCGACGGCGCCGCGGTATTGGAGTTGCAACGCGCGCTGCAACTGCCGGCGCCGCCGCACACGATGGAATGCTTCGATATTTCGCACATCTCGGGCACCTTCGTCGTGGCTTCCATGGTCCAGTTTGTCGATGGCCGGCCCGACAAGAACAACTACCGCCGTTTCCAGATCAAAAGCTTCATCGGCAACGACGACTTTCGCGCGATGGAAGAGGTCGTCGGCCGCCGCTATCGCCGGCTCGCCGGGGAAAACAAGCCCCTCCCCGACCTTGTGGTAATCGATGGCGGGCGTGGACAGATCGGCGCGGCCCTGAAAGCCTTTGTCGCGCTGGATCTGACTCCGCCGGCGATCATCGGGCTCGCGAAGCAACACGAGACCATCATTTTTCCCGACGCGCGGCCGCCGCTCAATCTGCCGCTCAACCATCCCGGGCTGAATCTGCTGCAGCGGTTGCGCGATGAAGCGCACCGGTTTGCGAACACCTACAATGCGCTGCTGCGCTCGAAAAAAATTCGCGAGAGCGTGCTGGATGATGTCGTTGGCCTGGGCGACGTGCGGCGCGCGACCCTCCTGCGGCACTTTGGAGATATCGATCGATTGCGCGCGGCAAGTGTGGAGGAGATCGGAGAAGTCGCGGGATTCGGACCGAAACTCGCCGCTGAACTGTACCGCTTCCTCCACCGGGCGCCACCCGCACCAGAGACACCGCCGGCGTCGTAAATCCGTTCGCCGTGGCAAACGACTGCGCCCGGAGTGACGCCGTTCCCACGGCACGCCATTTCCCTCGAAACGCCGGGCCGAATCGTTCACGTAAAGGCACCGGTCTGCGGCGCCTTTTTTCCCGACAGACTCCGCCCTCGCATGAAAATCGCTTTTCGCTCCGCCCCATTCCTCTCGATCGCTTCACTACTCGTTGGCCACCTGGCATGGGCCGATCCGTCCCCTGCGTCGCTGTTCACCGACGGCGCCGTGCTGCAACGCGACAAACCGGTACCAATCTGGGGGAAGGCTGACGCAGGCGAGAAAATCGTCGTGACGTTTGCCGGACAAAAACAGGAAACGATCACCGGCATGAACGGTCGCTGGCGTGTGCTGCTCGATGCCCTCCCTGCATCCACCACCGGCACCGAACTCACCATTGCCGGGAAGACGACGCTGACGGTGCGCGATGTCGTCGTCGGTGAAGTCTGGCTGTGTTCCGGCCAGTCCAACATGGAATTCGCCGTAAGCCGCGCCCACCAGGCCGACAGGGAAATCGCCGCCGCCCATTTTCCGTTGCTCCGCCACGTGAAAATCGAACACGCGGTGACGGAGTCGCCGGCCGACGGGGTAAAAACGAGCGGCTGGAAACCCGCCACGCTGGAAAACGTCGGCGGATTCACAGCCGTGGGATATTTCTTTGCCCGCGATCTTCAGCAAAAACTCGGGGTGCCGATCGGGATCGTGCACAGTTCCTGGGGCGGCACGCCCGTGGAGTCCTGGATGAGCGCCACCGCACTGGCCACCCACGACGCGTTCAAGATCGTGGGTGGGCGCTGGCAGCAGAATCTCGCCGGCTATGCGGCCAACAAGGCGACGTACGAGCAGTGGACGCGAGACGAGGCGGCGGCCAAAATCCGCGGCAAGCCCGCCCATCAGGCCTTTCTCAAAGTGCAGCCGCGCCCGCCACTGCCGCGCGGCCCGGGCGATCCATGGACACCGATGGGACTTTTCAACGGCATGATCCATCCGCTGGCACCCTACGCCTTGCGCGGCTTCCTGTGGTATCAGGGCGAGAACAACACGGAGCGGGCGGCGGAGTATCGCGCCTTGTTCGGCGCCATGATCACCGACTGGCGGGCGCAATTCGGTCAGGGCGACGCGCCCTTCTTCTGGGTCAATCTCGCGAGTTTTCAGGCCCCGGCGGACACGACGGGAAGAAACTACGCGTTCCTGCGCGAGGCTCAGACCCAGACGCTGGCGCTCCCCCACACCGGACAGGCGCTCGCGATCGACATTGGCGAAGCGAAGGACATTCATCCAAAAAACAAACTGGACGTCGGCCGCCGGCTCGCGCTGCTCGCGAAAAACCGGGTGTATGGGATGGTCTGTGACGACACCGGTCCGACCTTTGCCGGGATCACGCGCGAAGGTGCGATCCTGCGCGTGAGTTTTGAAAACGCCGGTGGCGGATTGGTCGCCCATGACACGCCGCCGCGCTCGCTTGAGCTGGCCGGCGCGGACAAAGTATTTCACCCCGCCACCGGCCAGATCGAGCGCGGCACCCTCGTCGTCCGGTCTCCGGCGGTGAAAGACCCGGTGGCCGTGCGCTACGCCTGGCAAAATGCGCCCGAGGCCAATTTGTTCAGCGGGTCCGGACTGCCCGCGGTGCCGTTCCGCTCGGACAATTGGTAAACTAGCCGGCGTGAACCGCAACGACGCGAACGCCACCCGCAAAAAAGCAGCGCGCCGGAAACGACGCGCTGCTTTTGAAGAAACGCCCGGCCGCTTTACGGCAGCTCGTAGAGTTCGATGAGCGCCGGGCCCGTGGTGCCAGCGGCGCCACCGACCTGTACCGTGTAAGCCCCCGGCGGCAGCGTGATGGTCAGGGCCGCGTCCTTGCTGCCCACGGGCAAGGCAAACGCACCCGTCTGGAGCGCGGCCGCCTGCACGGCGCCCGTGTTCGCGCTGATCAGGCCGTCGGAACCTCCATTGCTCCAGTTGTCGTTCGAAGCCAGCAAGCGGCCGGTCGCGTCGTAGACGCTGACACTCGGATCCGCGATCGGATTGAGCACGCCGTAATTCGCCAACGTCGGACCGATGCCGCGCACGAGCAGGTTTTTCGAAACGTTGCCGGTAATGATGAATCCGCCCATGAACGCGTTGCCGCCAATCCCCGTCGTGCCGCGACCAGAAAGATTCACCAGCCGCGTCGCGGCGGACTGGGCCGCCGTCCCCGCATCATAGACCTCAGCCAGCGCCACCCCGCCGACGCCGCTCCGATCCAGCACTTCCATCGTATAGGAACCAGGGCTCAACGTTGCCACGGTCGCCGCATCTTCGCTGCCCAGCTCGAATGGAAAAGCCCCGGACTGCGCGGCCGCCGTCGTGAGACCGGGCACCATGGTCCAGCCGCTGTTTTCCGCGATGAGCATGCGGTTGGCATCGTAAAGTCGCAGTTTCGGCGCGGTGATGTAACCCGAAACGTCGTAGTGCGCCAAGCTCGGGCCAACCGCGCGCACGAGCACCGTGCGCGTCGTGGTGCCGCCGATGGTGAAACCGACGATGAGCGGCGTGTTCGCGCCGACCACGCCACGGGCGGAAATGTCGGCGAGCCGCGCGGCATCGACGCCGCCACCGGCCGGAACCTCGGACCCGGGCGCCCCCTGCACCGGCGGAGTGCCGCCTTGCGAGGGATTCCCCGCGGGCTTGGCCGAGGAAATCGTGGCGAGGCCCGTGCTGCCATCGATCGACACGGTGGTCGCATCCGCAATCGTAACGATCGGCGCGGTCGATAAAATCTGCGGCAGCGGATTGGTGAAATTAAATTCACGCACCGTCTCGTAGAGACTCGCCGCCGTGCCGCCCGAGGTCGAAACGACGCCTCGTGCCCGAACGTAGAACAGGCCGCTGGCGGGCAATTGCAGCCCCGTGATCTGCCAATTGCTGCTGCTCACGATTCGCGTTCCCGTTCCGAGCAGAGACCAGGTCCGGTTGTCCGTGGAAAATTCGAAAATGGCGGCGGCCACGTCGCCACTCGTGCCGGAACGGGTCCACACCGCGTTGCGGCGATCCGCCGTTACGCCGACGGTCTGGATGGCCGATCCGGTGGAGGCCAGGCGCGCCAGCGCCACCCGGGTAAGTACGCCGACCCGCGTAAACGAGCCGCCGATCATCAAGCGGCCGTCCGATTGCAGGGCAAGTGCCGTCACCGCCCCGTTGGGCCCCGGGTTGAAGGTACCGTCAACGCTGCCGTCGGGATTAAAACGGGCGAGCCAGGCGGGCCGGGCGGTCGGACCGGGCACCGGCAGAACGACAACCGTGCCTTGGAACGAGCCGGCGGCGACAATTCGCCCGTCGGCCTGCACCGCGATCGCGCTGAACGTTCCCGACGGGTCGGACTGGGCGGCAAACGTGTTGTCCGCGGTGCCGTCCGCGTTGAGGCGTAAGAGGGTCTGCCGGACTCCGCTTCCCTCTCGCACCACCAGAATGCGACCATCGGATTGTACCGCGATGGCGCGAACACCCAGTCCGGCGAGGCCGGTCGCGCCCGCAGTGCCAAACGCGGTGTCGACGGAACCGTCGGGATTGAGTCGCGCGAAGCCGGCGCGGCCCTGACCGCCCACGGTGCTGAACGCGCCCCCGACTAGGAGTTTTCCATCGGGCTGCAATGCGAGGGCATACACTTCGCCGCCGGCGTTCGGATTAAAAGCGAGATCGAGCGTGCCGTTCGCATTGAAGCGCGCGAGCCGGTTGCGTGTCGCACCACCCGCGGAGGTGAAGAGACCACCTACGACGAACCGGCCATCGGGCAGGGTGACGACGACGTTCACTGCCGCGTTCGGGTTCGGCGTGAACGAACCGTTGACGGAGCCATCGTTGTTGAGGAGCGCGAGATTGCGCAAAGGGAGCCCGCCGACATTGGCGAAGGTGCCACCGATCAGCACGAGCCCGTTCGGCTGCACCCCGGCAAAGGAGCCGCTCACCAACACACTGCCGTCGGTCAACGACGCGACCGAGGCGACCGTGCCGGCGACGTCCGGATTAAAAGCGAGATCGAGCGTCCCGTCGCTGTTCACGCGAGCGAGCTGATTGCGCGCGACCCCGATATCCGAACCCGTGGGTTGCAAGGCGGTGAAGATACCGGCGAGCAGGAGCGCGCCATCGGCCTGCAAGCTCAGGCTGTTGACCGCGGCATTGGGGTTGGGATTGAAAGCCGTATCCACGGTGCCGTTGCTCGCCACACGCGCCACGTTGTTGCGGGTAACAACGGTACCGGCATTCGGCTGGAGCGCGGTAAACGAGCCACCCAGAAGGATCGATCCATTGGGTTGAACCACCACGGCGTTGACGGGCCCGTTGGGCAAGGGATTGAAATTATCCAGCGTCCCATCGGTATTGATCCGGGCCACGTAGTTTCGCTCCGTCGGAAGGGCGGCGCCGTTGGGCTGAAAGCCCACAAACTGACCGCCGGCGATCACTTTGCCGTCGCCCTGAATCGCAAGCGTGGTGACCGGGGCACCCGGCGTGGGGTTGTAGGCCGTGTCCAAGGAGGAGTCAGCATTCAGCCGCGCGAGATAGGGCCGTGAAACCGCTGTGGTCGTACCGGACGGGGTCAACTTGGAAAAACCGCCCGCAATCACCACCTTGTTGTCGGACTGAATGACGACCGCACTGACCTTGCCCTCGACGTTCGGATCGTAAGCCGAATCGACGCTGCCGTCCGCCTTGAGCCGCACAACGCGATTGCGCACGACGCCGTTCACCAGGGTGAAGGAGCCGACGACAATCAGCTGGCCATCCGACTGCTGGGCGAGTCCGGTGACCTCACCGTTAATGCTGGGATTAAAACCGAGGTCGAGCGTGCCGTCGGGACTGAACCGCGCGAGATTGCCGTTGGTGGTATTGCTGAGATTCGAGAAAGCGCCGCCGATCAAAATCTTGCCGTCGGTCTGGCGGATAACCACGCTGACGCGACCACTCAGGCGCGCATCGGAACCGGGCGCAAAGGCGGAACGCAGGGAACCGTCACGATTGAGCCAGGCGAACCCCGTGAGCTGTGAAGCCACCGGCAGCCCATTGGGCCGAACGACGACGGAGTTGACCGGCCCATCGACGCCGACGGCGGTGCTGAAAGTGGCATCCGGCGCTCCCTCGGCCGTAAACCGGGCGAGATTCACGGTGCGCGCACCGCCCAGATCGCCGAATGAACCCACCGCGATCACCTTGCCGTCAGCCTGCAAAGCGAGGGCCTTGACAACCGCGCCGGTGGCGCCGCCGCTACCCAGGTCGAAGGAGCCATCCAGTGTACCGTTGGCGTTGATGCGGGCAAAATTCTTGCGGACGGTCCGAACCCCCGTGCCAACTGGCGCGAGTGAAGAAAAATTACCGCCGAGGAGAATTCGCCCGTCGCTCATGATCCGGAGCGAATCGACGCGGTTGCCGCCCTGCTCGTCGATATCGAGATTGAATGTGGAATCGACAGTGCCGTCGGCGTTCAGCCGGGCGGCATATTTTCGCAGCGTCCAATCCGCCGCGCCGTTGGGTTGCAGCGTCGTGAACGGGCCGCCGATCAAAATCTTACCGTCGGCCTGCAGGGCCAGCGCGAGAATGTTATTGTTCGCATTCGGATCGAAGCCCGCATCGACCGTACCATCGGTATTGATGCGCATGATCCGGTTGCGCGTGGTGGTCGTCGTCGCGCCGTTGGGCGCCAAGCTGGTAAACGAACCGCCGGCAATGATCTTGCCGTCGCTCTGGAGCGCGAGCGCCGTCACGTTATCGCTCAAGTCGGGATTAAACGCCGTATCAAGCGTGCCATCACTGTTCACGCGAACGATCCGGTTGCGAATCGTCGATCCGGTCGTGCCATTGGGGGCCAGCGAGGTAAAATTACCTCCCAGTATTACTTTGCCGTCCCCCTGCACGAGGATCGAGGTGACCGCAGAACTGGGGCTGGGATCGAAAGGCGTGTCGAGCTGGCCGGTGGCCGTGAGGCGCAGGACGTTGTGACGCAGAATCGGATCGGTGACTCCGATCGGTTTCACCGCCGAAAAATTACCGCCGACGATGATCTTGCCGTCGGCCTGCAGGGCCAGCGCACCCACCTGGCCGTCGATGTTGGGATTGAACTCCGAATCGATCGTGCCAGACGGATTGAGCCGCGCGATATGGTTGCGTGGTTCCCCGCCGATGGACGTGAAGACGCCACCGATCAAAAGTTTGCCGTCGGGTTGCAGCACCATCGCCAACACCCGGCCGTCGAGATTCGTCGTGTAGCTGCTTTCGGCCAACCCATCCGAACCAAGGCGGGCAATATAATTATGCGCCGCGCCACCCACGTTCGTGAACGAACCGGCGATGATGATCTTGCCATCAGCCTGAACCACGGAAACGAGCGGCCGCCCGCCCGCATCCAGCTCGAAACTCGTGTCGAGGCTGCCGTTGGCGTTGAGCCGCGCGACGCGGTTGCGGATCGTGGCACTGACCACGCCAGGCGGTTGGGCCCGTGTAAAGTATCCCCCAACAATAATCTTCCCGTCCGGCTGCACCCCAATCGCCTCCACCTGCGAATTCAGGCCGGAATTGAACGCGGCATCGACCGAACCGTCCGGCATGAACCGGGCCAGATAACTGCGCGAGACCGTCGCGGCGCCCCGTCCCCACACGGCGGAGAAATTACCGCCCACCAAAAAACCTCCGTCGGGTTGCAAGGCAATCGCGGCGACGTTGCCGGAGGCGCTCGAAAAGAATTCCGAGTCGAAGCTGCCGTCCGGATTGAGGCGGGCGAGATGGTTGCGGACGGCAAGGTTTTGCTCGCCGCGCGGCTGCAGCGTCGTAAAAGCACCGCCGAGGATAACCTTGCCGTCGCGCTGAATGGCCAGGGCCGAGACCGCAAAGTTCGCGTTCGGGTCAAACTCGCTGTCCACCGTGCCGTCGGCATTGAGGCGCGCGACGTGATTCCGCGTGGTGGTCTCGGGTTTGCCGTTTTCCTGGAACGTCGTGAACCCGCCGCTGACGATGGCCTTGCCATGGATATGGGCTGCCAGGACAAGCACCATGCCATTGGGATTTGGGTTGTACGTGGCGTCGACTGCGCCGGCCCCCGAAATCCGAACGAGATTTCTCCGGGCGGTGGCGGCCGCGGCGCCGGCGGGCTGGACGGTCGCAAAATTTCCTCCGATCAGGATCTGCCCGTCGGCCTGCAGCGCGATCGTGAAAACCTGCGGTTGCAACGGGCCGTTGATGTTGGGATTGAACCCGGTGTCCAACGTGCCGTCGGCGTTAAGCCGCGCGACGCGATTTCGCGTGGTGGCCGTGGCTCCGCCACCCGGCTGAAGGGAGGTAAAATCGCCACCGATGAGGATGCGGCCGTCGGCTTGGATGACCAGCGCGCGGACCGGACCGTTAGGATTGGGATCAAAGGTCGAGTCGACCGAACCGTCGGCGTTCAGCCGCGCGAGGTTGTTTCTCGACACCCCACTCACGCTGCCGTTCGGCCGCAGGGAGGTAAACTGGCCGGCGATGACCGTCTTGCCATCGGCTTGGACCGCCACAGCGAAAACATTGCCATCCACATTCGGATCGAAACCGTCGGCGGCGGAAGGAGTCTGGCCAAAGAGCGCAGCGGTGGTGGCCGCCAGCATGGCAAAAAACGTCAGGAAACGGCGCACCAATGACCGGGAAAGCGAAGCGTTTAACATGGATGGGTTGGACGTAAAGAGATGGACCAAGGTAGCAGACCAAGGCACGGAAGTCAGAGGCTGGGCTTCGGCACGCCGCAAGGCAAGAAAGGCGTCACAAGAATAGCGGCAAATTTATGGCTGAAATCGGAACCCATCGGAAGGAAGCTGAGAGCGCTTGGGCTCAAGCGGGTTCCGCGAAAACCAGTGCCCCGCCGGATTAACGGCTACACCCCCCTCAAACGTCGATTATCGGTGAATTAACGGCCCGACCGGGTCGATTTTGCCACCGTTCGATGGGGGCTTCGCTGCCACAATAGGCACAAGGCGTCAAATTCTGACGTGCCGTACAATGCGGACAAACGGCGTCGGTTGCGAAGGGATTGAACGCGTTTCCGCAGTGGCCGCACCGCCACATCGGACCACCCGGGGGCGGTTCGCCGCAGGATGGGCACTTAAAGCCCACGTGTCGGGGCACGCGCCCCAAAGCGGCAAGTCCCCGTGCGTGACGCAGGCTCTCCAAACATCGCTGGCCAAGAAAAAGTGCCAGGATACCCATCCATAGCGATTGCCGCCAGATGGCATAACCCACGAAAGCGGCCACGCCCACGAGCCCGATAACAGCCGAAACATATAGGCTCCGGGCACGACCCAGCCAGAACCAAAGGAGCGACTGAAGAATCTGGCCGCCATCGAGCGGATAAACGGGCAGCAGGTTGAAAATCAGCAAGATGCCGTTGATGAAACCGACGGAAACGAGGAATCGCGCCAAATCGGGCTGCGTCTCGGACCAGCCGAGCGTTGCCCCCAGTGCCAAGAGCCCGAAAAACACCGGCACGAGCACAACGTTGACCAGCGGTCCGGCAGCGATGCTCCAAAGCACGGCTCCCGGCCGCATCGGTGGCGAAACAAAAGCGATGCCGCCCAATGGCCAGAGCACGATTTCCTCCGCCCGGCCGCCCGTCTGACGGCAGGCGAGCGCATGACCAAACTCGTGGAGCAATACAATCGCGAACAACACGAGATACTCCGCGACGTTCCACAGCGGCGACGAATAGTTGCCCAGTCGTGAGGAGATTTGAAAGATCGCGACCACAAACCAAGACCAGTGCAAACACACTTGGATACCGGCGAAGCGAAAAAGGCGGATCGAGCCCGAGTGGGTCGGAATCATGAGGGCGGCGAGTGAGTCAATGTGCCCGCCAAGAGACGAGCGGCAACTTGAGTCGGCATTTGAGTGTTCGCGCCATCCCCTCAACCTTTCCCCATGAGCAAGGCGTTTCTCCGCGAATCCGATTCCCCGGCACTGCCCGAATTGCCGCCATTGGTCTCGCCGCTGCCCCCAGGCGCGAAAAACTACCTTACGCCCGACGGCGCCGACCGGCTCCGGTCCGAGGTGGCACGACTCGTCGATGCGGAACGTCCGAAACTCGTCGCGGCCCGGGCTGAAGACGAAGACGCGAAACAACGCCTGCAAGTCCTCGACCAACGGCTGCGCTACTTGCAGGAAAGCCTGCGTTCCGCCGTCATGGTAACGGCGCCAAAGGACGAACCGGATATCGTGCGATTTGGTGCGACGGTGCTTGTTCGCGATGGCCATGGCGAAACCCGATACCGGATTGTCGGTGTGGACGAAACCGACACGGAACGCGGTTGGGTGAGCTGGCTTTCTCCCCTGGCCCGAGCGCTCATGAACGCGCGGCCGGGACAGCGCGTCGTGCTCAACGCCCCCTCGGGCCGGAAGGAACTTGAGGTGATCGCGGTCGATTATCACCCGTGAGACGCAGGGCGACGAGCCTTGAGCCTATCGGCACAAGGCCGTGGAACGGGTTTCACCCGGCCAAATCGGCCCCTTGCGAAACGTTGATCCCGGCTGCGGCCGGCGGATTGCGGCAAACTTCAGCCTACCGCCTGACGCCCCGGCCGGGGCTGTCCTTGATGGCGTCCACGAGCCTGAGAAAAGCCGGGTCCGTCCGGAGCGACTCGCACGCGACTTCCTGTTGAACACGCGCGCGGTCGCTGAACCCCGCCGCCACCGCCTGCTCCAGCGCGACAAGTGCACGCTTCTTGTCCCCTCGCCTGGCGCGGCAGCGCGCGAGATCGAAATAAGCCTGGGGTCGCTCCGGTCGCATCAGGATCATCATCTCCAACACCGGTTCCGCCGGCGCAAATTCGCCACTCTGCAACATGTCGCGCACGCTCTCCGAACAGTTCGTGTAGACCGCCTGCAAAACGCGCCCCGCCATTTCGCGTTCGGGGGACGGCCCCTCGGCCCTGGCCCGCAACTGGGCCGCTGTTTTTTTCACGTCGCTGGCGAAGCCATCCCGCACTGCCGTCAACAAATCGGTCACCAGGGATTCCTCCCGCCGCTCGGCCGCCCGGTCGGCCTTGATCGCGTTGCGCACGTCACGGGACGCGGCGAGCTGCGCCACCTCCTTTTCCAACGCGGCCGTGTCTTCAAGACCCTTGAAATCGGTCGCGAGCGCTTTGAGCGCCGTGAACCGTGCCCAACCCGGGGCGGCTGGCGCAGCGTCCCGCCGCAGCCCGAATTCCGCCTGCAGTCGCACCGGGTCCTTCGCCAGCGTGCCAGTGCGCATCGCCTGCAAGTCGAGCCAGCCGAGGGCCTGCATGGCGAGATCGGACGAGAGCCACTCATGCCCGCCCTGATGGATCACCACCCGGTGCGTTGTGCGTCTTTCCTCGAGTTCGCGGTCGACCCGGCGCAGTTCCTGATAATTGAAATCAGTCACTCCGGCCGTGCCAAAAAACGCGAAGGCGACCTTGTCCGGCGTCGTCCCGTCCGGAAACGCGGCGCTGCAGGCCACGACGCCTTGGGCCAGCCCGTTCATCGCCACCTGGCACGCAACCCGCGCCCCGCCGGAAAGACCGGCCACGTACACCCGTTTCTGGTCGAGCGGGAAAAAGCCATCCACGTCGCGGATCATGGCGTCGATGGCCGCGACATTCGCCGGCCATGGACCGTTGCGGGAATTATTTGAGCCGGCGACGATGTATCCAAATTTCTCCGCCGCCGCCGCGAACCGCTCGACGGGCCCCCGGCCCCGGGCCCCCGGATCGAAACAAAACAACACCGGCGAGCGCACCTTCGGATCGAATCTTGTCGGAACGTACAACGCGTAGCTCTGCTTTGGATCCGCCGCGCACTCGACCTTTTCGAGCACTTTTCCCCGCGGCAATTCCGCCGCTGTTCTGGCGAGCGCACCGCATAAAAGTCCAACCCACCATCCGAGACGGAAAAAACTGCAACCAAACGAGGTCGTGAACGGTTGAGGGAAACGACTGGTTTTCGCAACGAGTGGAACAAGCGGGCCCGGCCCAACCGGACACTCAACGAAAACGCCTGCCCATGCCCGCGGAGAATGCGCACCGCGGGCCGGAAATCAATCACTCCACAGCCGTTGCTGCGAATCGGAAAAACGCCCGACGATGGCCCCGTGGTCGGGGTGCCGTCCGTTGGCAATCCGCAATCGCGCCCCGACCCACACATCCCGGATGGCGCGCCGCTCAAGCGAAAACACAATGTTGTTCAACAAAGTGCCCGCGTCGGCTCCCACAATCGATGGATCGTAGAGGTTCACCGTAAAAAAATCGGCCGGGCGGCCGATTTCGAGCGCGCCGCCCGTAGCACCGAGGCTGCGGGCACCCGTGACGGTCGCCGCGTGGAAAAGCAACGGCGCGGGATCCGGCGCAAGCACGGCGCGTTGCTCCCGCGCGACTCGCAACGGGTACTCGAGCAACCGGGCGTCCTCGAGCAAATCGATCTGCACCTGGCGGTCGCTGCCGAGCGCGATCCCCGCCCCGGCGGCCAGTAACTTTTCCACCGGCGGCAATCCGACTCCGTGATTTCGCGCCGTTGTCGGGCACGCGCAAACGATCGCCCGGGCCGAGCCCAGCAGCTTGATTTCGTCGTCGGCAAGATGCGCGGCGTGAACGGCGGTGAAGCGTTTGTCGACGATGCCCAACTCCGCTAGGAGTGCCACGGGGGTCCGGCCGTGCTCCCGCACGCAGGCCTGAACAGCCTCGCGGCCCGTCGGCAGGCGGACATGCAAACGCATCCGTTGGGCATGCGCATGGGTTGCAATCGCTCGAAATTCTCCGGCCGGTAGGCCGCCCAGGCTGTTGATTCCGACGCCAATCCAGGCTTCGTCGGCGGGATGGTTTTTTTCGGCCAAGACCCGCAAGGCCTCGAGCTCGCGGATGAATTGATCCGCGGTGGGCGTGAATAAACGGGCGTGGGCCGGCTCCGCGGGGTCCGCCCGGGTCTGGGCGACCTTGAGCAGCGCGATGCGAATCCCGACATCGTGGGCCGCGCGCAAAAGTTCCTGACTGAGAAAATTCGGATCCGGCCACGCCAAGCCGTCGGCCGCCTGGTGCAGGCAGTGAAATTCGCCCACGCAGGTGATTCCCGAAAGCATCATCTCCAGAAAAGCCATTCGCGCCGTGTCGAAAAACCCCTCTCCCGAGATGCGCGCGACCAGGCGATCCTGCGCTTCGCGCCACGGCGCCAATGGCTCGCGGTCCGACCGGCCGCGCTGTTCGCCCCGGCCGCGCAAGGCCCGCTGGAACGCATGGGAGTGGGCGTTCACGAGCCCGGGCAGCGCGACCTGGCCCGCCAGGCGCCGGGCCGCGGCGAGATTCGCCGGCTCCCGTGAAAAACGCGTGATCCGACCCAACCCATCGGCGAAAAAAGCCAGGCCGGACTCGAATTTCTCGCCGGTGTAGACGCAGTCCGGCAACCAGCCGATTTCCGAACCACCGGGACCGCCGGCCGGCTTTGCGGGCGGAGCAACCACCGGGCGCGCCGGGACAGAATCGTTGCTTTTCGCGTTTTTCCGTTCGGGCGAGGGCATGCCCGGAGATCGTGAACGGCCGATCGCATCCATCAAGCGCGGACCAAACGGCCGGTCGGCGGAACACGGACGAGGGGTGAGCGCCCACCGCCGCACGCGGCCAGCGGACTTAAAACTTAACCGTCAACTTGGCCTGGTTGAGGACCAGCACCATGCTGTTGCGGGCAATCTGGCGGACGCGGAGACAAACGGTGTTACCCTGCACCTGCGTCTGGATGACGTCCCCTTCCTTGTAGGGTCGGGAGTTGATCACCAGATGTTGTTTGCCTCCGATCTCAAAGATCCCGCTCACCCTGAGGGTGCCTCTCGCGCCGCCGGCCACGGTGATCGGCGACGAAAAACTCATGCGCGAGAACTCGGATCTCCGGCTGGAGAAGAAGATGCTGCAGCAGGAACTCGCGCTCACTCGGTCCCAGGGCGACGCCCTGCGCATGGCCATTGAGAACCGCGCCGCCGCCGGCGACACTTCAAAACGGCTCGTCGAAAAGCTCAACGAAGCGAGCCGCGAACTCGCCACGCTGCGCTCCAACTACGCCAAACTTCAGACGGAGCGGACTCCTTCGACGGATGTCGCCGCGCTCCATGCCCGCCTCGGAGCGACCGAGGAAAAGCTGGCGACCTCGCTTCGCTCCTACACCGAGCTGCAGGAGGAAATCACCCGCCTGCGCACCGAAGTGGATCGTGCCCGCACCGAGAATGTTGTCCTCAGCGAGCAGGTAAAATCCGTCACGGCGAAGAACGATCAGGCCCAGGCCGCGCTGGCCCAGCTGAACACCCAGTTGCTTGCCCAGAAGGAAGCCCGCACCCGGGCGGAGCAGGATGCCGAGACCCTCCGCACCCAGCTCAATTCCGTCACGCCGAATGCCTCGCTCCTGGCCCAACAACGCACCGGCGCCGCGGCGGAAGCGCAGTCGCTCGCCGCCGAGCATGCGGCGGAAATCGCCGCTCTCAAGCAGCAGCTCGACACCTTCCGCGGCAAGCTCGAGAGCCTCGAACCCGAACGAGCGCAACTCAAACAACAGCCCGCCGTCTCCGGCGCCGCGCCCGCCCCGCTGCTCGCGGACATCGAGGCCAAACTGTCCACGGCGCTGCTTTCGAACTCGGCCCGGCGGGATGAGAACGACCAGTTGAAGACCGCCAGGGTCTCCAGCTCGCCGCCACCAAAACGGAACTGGAAGCGCAGCTTGCGCGGTTGAAAGACGGATCCTCCGGCGCCCAGGTGCAGACATTGCGCGACCAGTTGCGCGATGCCCAGGCCCAAGCCACCGCCCTCACCGAGGAAAACCCCCGGCTCGCGCCGGGCCGCAGCGGAATTTCCGAACCGCTCCGGATCGGGTTAACGTCCGATCCGCGCAATCCCGAGCGCGCCCGAACCGCCAACGCCTCCAGTGCCGAGCCCGTTCACGCGGAAGCCGCCGCCCCGGTCAACCCGTCTGGTGCCGCCAGTGCCGCTCCCCGCAAAACCAGCTCGGGAGTAAATGCGACGCTCGTCGCCGGCCACTGTCCCGCTCGACCGCCTTCGCCCAAGCCACCTGCTCCGGCGTGCGCCACCCCTGGGCCTGCAGCACCGATTCCTGATCGGCTAGCGCCGCACCCGATCCGGGAGCGGGAGGCGGCGGCAGGATTTTTTCGAAAGCGAACGCCGTCGGAACTACAAAGACCGCGGCGGCAACCGGCGCCTTCGGAGCCATGACATTCTCCGCGGGCCGGTCCGCCGCGGCCGAAACCATCAGCAAGGCGGACGCACCAACCGCGAGGACTACAGCGAGGATCGCGGGACGGCGAAGATTCATGGCGCAAAACATCGCCTTTCGCGGCCGCTCGGCCAACCCGGACTTGCTCCCACGCCGCGCTTGCCTCGTCCGCCGGCGACGGTATCACGCCTCGATCATGTCCACGCTTCCCGCCCAATTTGTCGGCGTCACGGTCGTGGCGAAAGCCAATGTGTACTTCGACGGCAACGTCGTCAGCCACACGGTTCTTTTCCAGGACGGCTCCAAGAAGACCATCGGCCTGATCCGGCCCGGATCTTACCACTTCAGCACGGGAGCGCCCGAACGGATGGAAATCATCGCCGGAACCTCCCGGGTGACGGTCGACGGCAGCACCGAAGTCCGCGACTACGTGGCCGGGAGCTATTTTGACGTGCCGGGCAAAAGCGGCTTTACGATCACCGTCCCGGCGGGGCTTTGCGAATACATCTGCTCTTTCCTGCCCGCGTAAGACCAATCCGTCGGGTGTCGACTGCAAGGCTGGCAGCCCGACACCCATGAGGCCAAAGTTTTGTTTGTGACCCCTGTTTGAATCACCTAGCTTGGCGCCAATGAACTACCCCCCAGCCGCCTCGGTGACCGCGGCCGGTCACTCGAATTTCGCCGTGGCGCTCTGGACCGATCAAATCCTTTTCCGCCCGCCTGCATTTCGATGCAGGCGGTGTGGCGGCGCAGCGTTCGAACCAGTTTAGCCGACGGGCAACCCGATCAACGATCCCACCCGAGTTCGGCCAGACCAGCCCTGAAGTCTGCCCTGCTTTTCCTCCCATGCGTTATCGCGCCCTGCTACCCATTTTGTCCCTCGTCTTTCTGCCCGTGCCCGGCGTGACCGCGGCGGACGATGCCCTTCGCGCCCTGGTCACGCAAAAAATCGCCGCGGAGTACCCCTCGCTCGACGCGCTCTACAAAGATCTTCACGCGCACCCCGAGCTTTCGTTGATGGAGGAGCGCACTGCCGGCATCGTGGCCCGGGAATTGCGGGACGCGGGCTTTGAAGTCGTGGAAAGATTTGGCGGCTTTGGCGTGGTCGGCGTGTTGAAGAACGGCCACGGGCCGACCCTACTGATCCGGACGGATCTCGACGGGCTCCCTGTGGAAGAGGAGACCGGAGTGCCTTATGCGAGCAAAGCCCGCATGAAAGATCTCACCGGCCGCGAGGTCGCAACGATGCAGGCCTGCGGTCACGATATTCACATGACGGTGTTTACCGGCACCGCCCGCCTGCTGTCCTCGCTCAAAGACCGCTGGGCCGGCACCGTGGTGTTGATTGGCCAGCCCGCCGAGGAGCGCGGGATCGGCGCTCGCGTCATGCTGGCCGAGGGTCTTTACCGGAAGTTTCCCAAGCCTGATTACGCCATCGCCCTGCACGACAGCGCGACCCTGCCCGCCGGTACGGTCGGCACGATCGAAGGCTACGCGATGGCGAACGTCGACAGCGTCGACATCACCGTCCGCGGCATCGGCGGCCACGGTGCCTACCCGCATACCACCAAGGACCCGATCGTCCTCGCTGCGCGCATCGTACTTTCGCTGCAGACCATCGTCAGCCGCGAAACGCGGCCCGTCGACCCCGTGGTAATCACTGTCGGCTCCATCCACGGTGGCACGAAACACAACATCATCCCGGACGAGGTGAAACTCCAGCTCACGCTCCGCTCCTACACCGACGCGGTGCGCCACCACACCATCGAGGCGCTGAAGCGCGTCTGCCGCGGTGAGGCGATTGCCGCCGGGATCCCCGAGGATCGCATGCCGGTGATCTCCATCACCGAGGCCGAATTCACCCCCGCCACCTACAACGATCCCGCGCTCACCCGCCGGGTGCGGAGCGCACTGACCACCTGGCTCGGAGCGGACAACGTAAAATCCATCGATCCCGAAATGGGCGGAGAAGATTTTTCCCGCTACGGACGCACCGAGGAAAAAGTGCCGATCTGCATGTTTCGGCTTGGCGCGGTTGACCCGGCCAAAGTCGAGGCAAGCGCCCGTACCGGCGCCGCGTTGCCCTCGCTCCATTCCAGCAAGTTTGCGCCGCTGCCCGAACCGACCATCAAGACCGGGGTCGCCGCCATGACCGGCGCCGCGCTCGACCTACTCGCGAAGCGCTGACTCGCCCGCCTCGCGCTGCGCGTCCCCGATCTCCCGCCGTTGGGCGCGAAGTCACCGGCCCGCGCTTTTACGCCCGTGGAAATCATGGTGGTCGTGGTGATCATCGGCGTACTCGCCGCCCTTGCCGTGCCCGGTTTGCAGAAGGTGCGCGCCGCTTCGCCGGACAAGGCGGTACTCAACAACGCCCGTCAGCTCGCCGGCGCGGCGGATCAATACATGATGGAATACGGTGTGAGCTTTGCCGGTTTGACCAACCTGGTGGGCCCCGCGAATTACGTGAAGGAAATCAACACCGTCGTCAACGAAACCTACCCGGCGAACTTTACGCAGGGCGTGACGATTACCGTGACGGGGATAGCCGGAATTCGCACGGTCACGTAAGGCCTGTAACAGGCGTTCGGCCCCCGTGTCCGGCAGATCGCAGGCGACCGCTCGCGACCGGGCGAATTCATTCTCGTCCTGTCCGCCGGCTTTTCTGGCATCGTGCCTGTGGATTTGCAAACCGCCACCGGCTCGGCGTAACCTCGACGGGTTCTTCTATGCGCAACGCTTTCTACCTGCTCTTGCTCGGAACCTTGCTGCTCACGGCGGCTTTGATCACGCGTTCCGGCATCCTGGCCAGGAAAAATCCCGGCCGCCCGATCAACAGTGCGATGCGCGAGGCGCTCAACGCCGAGCAACCACAGCTCTCGGGCGACGACGCGATGCTCATCGCGAAAACCTTTGGCACGGCCCACCGGCTGCCCTCCGGCCTGCGTTATCTTGTCCGGGCACCCGGAACCGGCGAAGCCACGCCGCGCATCGGCGATGAGGTGATTTGTCACTATGCCGGCCGGCTGCTCGACGGCACGAGTTTCGACAGCTCGTATCGCCGCGGCGTACCGTTCACCTTCCGTCTCGGTACCGGCTCCGTGATCAGCGGCTGGGACGAGGCCTTTCTCAAGATGCACAAGGGAGAAAAGCGCACGCTGGTCGTGCCGCACTGGCTCGCGTATGGCGAAAAGGGTCGGCCACCGACCATTCCGCCCAAAGCCACCTTGGTCTTTGAGGTGGAGTTGATCGACTGGAGGTAGACGGAACGTCGGCGGCGGAATTTTTTGCGCGCAGTGCAAACGTAGAGCGGGCCGTGCGACCGCGTCCGGCGTGATCCCCGTCGGGCGGCCAGCGGCGAAATCTCACCGGAAGTTTACCGCCGGAAATTTGCGCCGTCCGATCGAACCCGGCACGCTCCAGAGGTTCGATCCTTCGGCCCGATGAAAAACTGGCTCAACGAAATGTGCAGCACGGCGTTCATGCCCCACGGCCAGTGCTACCTCTGGCAGCCGGAGCTCGTCGGGCTGCACGCCGTGGCCGACGCCCTCATCGGCGTTGTCCTATTTTTCGATCCCGGTGGTTATCTTAGACTTCGTCCGCCGCCGCCGCGATCTGCCCTTCCCCGCCATTTTTCTCATGTTTGGCGCCTTCATCGTGGCGTGTGGCGTAACGCACCTGATGGAAGTCATTACCATTTGGCAACCCGCCTATTGGCTCAGCCGCGGCGATCGCGGGCCGGGATAATCGCGTTTGATTTCGGGCCGCCCAACGACGGCCCCGCTCGTACCAAACCGGGCCCGACCAACCGCCGGTCGTTTTGCGAAAAAATTCTACAATCCGACCAAAGCCCCGTTGCGTTTGATCCAGCGCTCGGCGTCGCGCCAGTGGGGGCAGACTTCCTCCACCCGGGCCCAGAACCGCTCCGAGTGATTCATTTCCCGCAGGTGCATCAGTTCGTGGTAGATGATGTAGTCGCGCACAAAATCCGGCGTCTGCACCAGCCGCCAGTTCAACGAAATCGTGCCGTTGGCCGAGCACGAGCCCCAGCGCGACCGCTGGTTGCGCACCGTCACGTGTTTCACGTCCACCCCGGTCACGGCGGCCAGTTCCCAAGCCCGTGCCGGCAGCTCGATCTTCGCCCGCCGCGCAAAATGCGCCTCCAAGGTCGGGCGCAAATCGCCGTCGAGCCGCGCCACGCGAAAAACATCGGCCGCGAGGCACACCTGCGGCCGCTCTCCGACGGCGGCTATCCGCACCTCCGTCAATTCGCCCCGCCACAGCACATGCGTGCCCGGCGTCCAGATCTCGGCCCCGCGCGGACGCTTCCGCTGGCGCTCGCGCGCCCGCTCCAGCCACTCGCGGTGCTGCGCGACGAAACGCTGCGCCTCCCGCTCCGAGCCGCGGGCGGGAATGGTCGCCACGGCCGTGCCATCGCGCCGCAGGGTCAGCCGGTAATTGCGCGCGCGCGGGCTCCGTTCGAAAACGACGTCGCCTTCCGCCGTCGGCCGTGGCCCGGGATGGGCCGGACGCGCCGGCGGTTCCCGGTGCACCCCGGGCTGCGGGGTGAAAAGGTCGAACAGGGCCTGTTGCTGCTCGTCGCTCACGTCAGGCCCGAGTGAACGAATTCACGCGGCCGGCGCGAGCGTCTTGTGGAAAATCGGCGCCGCACGACTCCGGTGATCGCGCCGACTCACGATTCCCCGTCCGCTTCTGTCCGTGGGAGTGCGCCCCGCACTGCATTTTCACGGCGCAACCGCCACGCGTGCCAGACGGACGGCATTGCGCCCGCGTGCGCCGGCACCAGCAATGCGATCGCCAGCTCCTCCAGCCCGACGAGAACCTGCAGCCCGATCATCACGCGGAACGGCCCGGCGGACCAGCCGGCGAGCAACGGAATGAGGGAACCCGCCGTGGCCACAGCGCCGGCCTTCGACGCCCAGGTGTGATAACAGGGCGCCCGGCCGAATCGCACGAGACCGTGGACCACCACGGCGAAAAAAGCGGCGAATCCGATGCACACCCACGGCAGCTCTCGCCGCATGACCTCCGGCCACAACAGGGCGATGCCCGCGGTGCCCGTGATCATCGTCAGGTAGTCCGCCACACTGTCGAGTTTGCGGCCGAGATCCGAATACGCGTTGAGCCGCCGCGCGACAAATCCGTCCAGCGCGTCGGTCGTCAGCGCCGCCACCAAGAGCACCACAAACCATTGCCGCGACCCCGCGATCGCCGTGGTCAACACGACCGGCATCAATGCCACGCGGATGCCGCTGAGCAGGTTGGGCCACAGCTTCGGGTTCACGACCAAAAGATCAGACCCGCACGAGTTCCCACCCGATCGACTTTCCCCGCACGGTGAGCCAGGCGAAACTCGCGGGCTTGCCCTGATTCGGCCGCGTGATGCATCCCGGATTCAGCCACCGCACGCCGAGCGGATCGGTTTCATCCCGCGGCACGTGAGTGTGGCCATGCAGGATCACCTGTGCATTCGCCGGGGTCCGGCGCGGTGGAATATGGGTCAGGTGGAAACGAATCCCGGCGCGCTCCAAGTCGAGGGCCAACGGCCAGCCCGCATCCGCGTCGCAGTTACCCTGCACCACCCGCAGGGGCGGGCTGAGCTGCTCGAATTCCACGAGCGTTTCCGGTGCGCACACATCCCCGAGGTGCCAGATTTCGTCGGCGCCCCGCAATCGATCCGGCAGGGTCGCCGGATAGCGGTCGTGCGTGTCGGAGAGTACGGCGATGCGCATGTCGGCGACACTGGCGGCCCCACCCCGGATGGACAACGGCTTTTCGCGGCCCCGGCCATGATCGGGACCGCGGAGTGCCCGCTCATGATTATTGCCTCACACCACCCAGACTGGTTGCCTGCGCCGGTCCAGAACCGATGTCACCCCGGTCGCGGTGTCGCGCCCTGCCCCCAACCAACCCTTCCATGCCCCGCCTTTTCCGTGCCCTTGGCTTCCTGCCTCTCGTTCTCGGCGCCGCCCTCGCGGCGGAAACGTCCGTCGCCACCTACCGCAAGATTCAGTTGAGCGACCAGTTCTTCTCCGAGGGCGCCGCCTTCGGCGACTTCAACAACGACGGCAAGATGGATGTCGTTTCCGGCCCGTTTTGGTACGAGGGGCCCGACTTCAAGCGCCGCCACGAATTCTATCCGGCGGCGCCGTTCGATCCCCTCAAATACTCCGACAACTTCCTCGCGTTCGTACACGACTTCAACGTCGACAGCTGGAGCGACATCTTCGTCATCGGCTTTCCCGGCGTCGACGCCTCGTGGTTCGAAAACCCCGGCGCCAAGGGCGGGGCGTGGCGGCGCCACGTCGTCGCGCTCCCCGTCGACAACGAATCGCCAACGTTCGGGCCGCTCTTCGCCAAGGGTCCGCCCGCCCTCGTCTACATGAGCGGCGGATTTTTGGGTTACGCCGTGATGAACCCCAAGGACCCCGTGCGCCCGTGGACCTTTCATGCCGTCTCGCCCCAGATGAACTGGCAGCGCTTCACGCACGGTCTCGGTTTCGGCGACGTCAACGGCGACGGCCTCAACGACATCCTGGAGAAGGACGGTTGGTGGGAGCAGCCCGCTTCGCTCGCCGGCGATCCGGTGTGGAAGCAGCACAAATTTCCCTTCTGCCCCGAGGGTGGCGCACAGATGCACGTGATGGACGTCAACGGCGACGGCCGGCCCGACGTCATCACGGGCAAGAAAGCCCACGGCTACGGTCTTTCCTGGTTTGAACAGACGCGCGCGACCGATGGCGGAATCTCGTTTAAGGAACACGTCATCCTCTCAGAAAAGGGCACGGAAACGCTCAACGGCGTGCAATTCGCCCAGCTCCACGCCATCGAGCTCGCCGACTTCGACGGCGACGGCCTGCCCGACATCCTCACCGGCAAGCGCTGGTGGGCGCACGGGCCGAAGGGCGACGTCGATGCCAATGCCGCACCAGTCGTGTGCGCGCTCGTGCTGCGCCGCGGCCCCAACCACACGGCGACCTACGTGCCGCACGTGCTGAATGACAACACCGGCGTCGGCACGCAGGTCTTCGCCGCCGATATCAATGGCGACGGCCGGCCCGACATCGTGGTCGGCAACAAGCGCGGCACCGCCGTGCTTCTCTCCGAAAAATCGTCCGCCGCCAAATGAACCGCTCGCCCCTGCGCGCGGCGTGGTTTCTCGCGGGTTGCGCCGCGGCTTGGGCTCAGGGCGAATTTCCGGTCGCGGCCGGCACCGGCCTCACGCCCGCCGCCGCCGCCCGGGCGATGACGCTTCCGCCGGGGTTCCGCGCGACACCTTTTGCCGCCGAGCCCGACGTGCACCAGCCCATCACCTTCACGATCGATGAGCGCGGCCGGCTGTGGGTGGTGGAAAATTACGCCTATCCCGACTGGTCGCCCTTCGGCCGCGATCGCATCGTGATTCTCGAGGATACCGACGGCGACGGAAAATTTGACCGGCAGAAGGTGTTCTACGACCGGCTCAACTTCGCCAGCGGTATCGCCGTCGGCCACGGCGGCGTGTGGGTCGGCAGCCCGCCCTACCTGCTATTCATCCCCGACAAGAACCGCGACGACGTGCCCGACGGCCCGCCGCAGGTCATCCTCGACGGCTGGGGCCACGACGACACGCACGAGACCCTGAACAGCTTTGTCTGGGGCCCCGACGGCTGGCTCTACGGCAACCAGGGCGTCTTTACGCACTCCAATGTTGGCCGGCCTGGCGCACGCGATGCCGAGCGTACGCCGCTTAACGCCTGCGTGTGGCGCTACCACCCGACGAAAAAAACCTTCGAGATTTTCAGCGAGGGCATGAGCAACCAGTGGGGCCTCGACTTCAACGATGTCGGCGACTCGTTCGTCACCGCGTGCGTCATCCCGCACCTCTGGCATGTGATTCAGGGCGGCAACTACCAGCGCCAGTCCGGACCCCATTTCAACCCGTACGTCTACGACGATATCAAGACCATCGCCGACCACTTTCACTACGACCGCGGCGTGAAATGGTCCGACGCGCGCTTTCAGGCCGGCGGTACCGACGCCGCCGGTGGCGGCCATGCGCACGCCGGCACGCTCATTTATCTCGGCGACAATTTTCCCGCCGAGTATCGCGGGATGCTGCTTTCGCACAACGTCCTCGGCAGCCGGATCAATCGCGACACGCTGGAGCCGTCCGGCTCCGGCTACGTCGGCCACCACGCGCCCGATTTCATGAAGGCCAACGACGCCTGGTTTCGCGGCCTCCGTCTCGAAACGGGCCCCGATGGCTCGCTCTTCGGCAGCGATTGGTACGACGCCCGCGCCTGTCACCAGCAGCAGCCGCACGACCGCACCAACGGCCGCATCTACAAATACAGCTACGGCGAACCGAAGCCGGTCCTGATCGACCTGAGCCAGGCCTCGAACCTCGAACTCGTCGCGCTTCAACTCCACCGCAACGAGTGGCATGTCCGCCGCGCCCGGCTGCTCCTGCAGGAGCGAGCCCAAGTCCGGCCCGACCCGGCCGTCCACGCCGCGCTGCTCAAGATCATCCGCGAGAACCCCGACGCCACGCGCCAGCTGCGGGCGCTGTGGGCCTTGCATGTCATGCGCGGTCTCACCGAGGCCGTGGCGCTCGAAACGCTTAAACTCCCTTCGCCCCACGTGCGCGGCTGGACGGTCCAGCTCACGTGCGAGGACAAGAGCCCGACACCGGCGCTCCTCGCCGCTTTTGCCGACCTCGCGCGCAACGATCCGTCGCCGATCGTGCGCCGGTTTCTCGCCTCGGCCGCGCAGCGCATCGCCGTTGCGAAACGCTGGGACATCGTCCCCGCCCTCCTCGCCCACGGCGAGGACGCCACCGACCAAAATCTCCCGTTCCTCTACTGGTTTGCCGCCGAACCGCTCGTCCCCGCCGATCCCGCGCGCGCCGATGCCCTCGCGAAACAAACGCCGCTCGCCGCCCTGCGCCCGTGGTTCACCCGCCGGGCCGCCGCCCTCGCCGACGAGACCCCGGCGGCGAAATCAAACCGCACGCCGAAGACCGGGTTGGACACGCTCGCCGCCGCCCTCGCCGAATCCAGCGACCCCGCGTTTCAGCGCGAGATGCTGGTGAGCCTGACGCAATCGACGGAGGGTCGCACCGGCGTCACGGCGCCCGCCGGCTGGTCCGCCGCCTATGCGAAGCTCAGCGTAAGCCCCGAGGCGGACATCATCGCCCAAGCCGATGCCCTCGCCGCCCGCTTCGGCGACAAAAACGTCTTCGCCGCCAAGCGCCGGATCCTGACCGACTCGTTCGCCCCGCTTGCCGCGCGGCAAGCCGCGCTCGCGGTGGTCGCGGAGCAAAACAATTTCCAGCTCGCGCCGCTCTATCACCGGTTGCTCGCCGAGCCCGGCCTCCGTCTCGGCGCGCTGCGCGCCCTCGCCCCCTACGATGTTCCGGCCACGCCGCCCGCGATTCTCGAAGCCTACGGCTCATTCGATGTGCCGGAAAAACATTTCGCCGTCTCGCTCCTCGCCGCCCGTCCCGCCTATGCGCGCGAACTCCTCGCCGCCGTGAAGGCCGGCACGGTTACCCGTACCGATCTCGACGCTTCGCTCGCCCGCCAGATCCGGCTCCACCGCGACGCGAATCTCGCCGGCCTGCTGACCGAGGTCTGGGGCGTCACGCACGATTCCGCGGCCGACGCCAACGCCGAGATCGAGCGCTGGAAGACCGTGCTCACACCCGCAAAACTCGCCGCCGCCAACATTGTGCGTGGCCACGCCCAATTCGTCCGCCTGTGCTCCCTCTGCCACGTCCTTTACGGCGACGGCCGGGCCGTCGGGCCCGAACTCACCGGCGCGAATCGCGGCGATCTCGATTATCTGCTCCGCAACATCGTCGATCCCAACAGCACGATCGGCAAAGACTACCAGCTGACGACGGCGGAAACGACCGACGGCCGCGTTGTCGCCGGCATCGTGCAGCGCGAGACCCCGACCGCACTCACCTTCGTCAACCAGACCGAGACGATCACCCTCGCCCGCGACCGGATCCGGAAGCTCGAGCGGCTCGACGTCTCGCTCATGCCGCCGGGCCTGCTTTCCACGCTGTCGGAATCCGACACCGCCGACCTCATCGCGTACCTGCGCACGACGACCGCCCCCTGACGCGGATACCACTCGTCCAACCCGGCGCGAAAATCGCATCTGGCGTCGGGCCGGACCGCGGTTTTCCCTCGGCGGGATCCCACCCCATGCGCGCTTCCCGTTTCGCCCTGTTCGTCACGGTTATCCTGATCGTTGCCCGACCGGCTCCCGCCCAGCGCGGAGACGCCCCGGACGCCCCGCTCCGTTCGCCCGCCGAGTCGCGTGGACTTTTCCATCTGCCTCCCGGTTTCGAGATCCAACTCGTCGCCGCCGAACCCGATATTCAGAAACCGCTGAACCTCGCGTTCGACGCGACCGGGCGCGTGTGGGTGACCGGTTCGACACTCTATCCCTGGCCCGCCCGGCGTGACGCCAAAGGCGAAGTCATCCCGACGTTTGAGAAAAACTGGGATGCCAATCAGCTGGCGTTTCGCGCGGCCTCAACTCCGCCCGACCCCGCCGACCAGGGCCTCGACACCGTGCGCATCCTCTCCGATTTCGGACCGGACGGACGGGCGCGCAAAACCACCGTCTTTGCCGATGGTCTCAACATTCCCGTCGGGATTCTCCCCCTGCCCCGGGCTCGGGGCGACAAGGGCGACACTGCGCTCGTTTTCTCGATTCCCGCGATCTGGCGCCTCACCGATACCGATGGCGACGGCCGGGCCGATATACGCGAAAAACTGTATGATGGCTTCGGCTTCAAGGACACGCACGGCATGTCCTCGAGCTACTGGCTCTGGCTGGACGGCTGGGTCTACGGCACGCACGGCTTTGCCAACGTCAGCGAAGTGCGCGACCGCACGGGCCGGACCGTCACGCTCCAAAGCGGCAACACCTATCGCTTCCGTCCCGACGGTTCGCACTTCGAAGTATTCGTCCACGGCCAGACCAATCCGTTCGGCCTCGCCTTCGATGCGCGCGGCGACCTTTTCACCGCCGACTCGCACTCGAAGCCCGTCTACCTCCTCGTTCCCGACGGCTACTACGAGGGCATCGGCAAGGAGCACGACGGCCTCGGCTTCGCGCCTTCCATTACGCTCGACGACCATGGCTCGAGCGCCATCGCCGGCATTGCGCACTACTCCGCCGCACAGTTCCCGCCGGAGTTCCGCGGCAATCTCTTCAACGGCAATCCCGTCACGCGCCGGATCAACCGCGACCGCCTCGACTGGCGCGGCTCCTCTCCCACCGCCGTGCGCCAGCCTGATTTCCTCACGAGCGACGATCCGTCCTTCCGTCCCGTGCAAGTGAAGCTCGGCCCCGATGGCGCGCTTTGGATCGCCGATTTCTACAATCCGATCATCGGCCATTACGAAGTGCCGCTCACGCATCCCAGACGGGATCACGGCCACGGCCGCATCTGGCGGATCGTCTGGCGTGGACTCGATGGGAGCGTCCCGGTGCCGTCGCTGCCCGATCTCTCGCGGCTCAAAACCACCGACCTCGTCGCGCGCCTCACCGACACGAATCTCGTCGTGCGCTCGCTCGCCACGGCCGAATTTCTCGCGCGGCCCGACGCAGCCGCCGCTCTACCCGCTCTCCAGGCCGCCGCCGCGCGCCTCGTCGCCGGCACCGACCCAGCGGCCGACGAATCGGCCGCGCTTCCGTTCTTCTTCGCCCTTGAGCGCCTCGGCCGTCCCGATGACGCCCTGCTCCGGCGCGCGCTCTCCCGCCGCGAAAGCGGTGTCGCCCTCGCCGCGCTGCGCGTGCTGGCGGACCGCGCCGCCCTAGCCCCGGATGTCGCGACCGTTTTCAAGGATTTCCTCGCCGCGCCGGCACCCGAATTGGGTGCACGCCTTGCCGCCGACGTTTTCCGCCAACACCCGCAACCGTGGCAGCCGGCCCTCCTTCTCGCGGTGCTCGCCGGCGCACCCACGCAGGACTTCGAACTCATCTACGCGCTGCGGCTCGCCCTGAAGACCCACGCGTTGAGTGCCGACGTCGCGACCCTGCGTGATTGGGCGGCGGCCGGCCCGACCGCCGCAGGTCACCTCGCGGAAGTATGTCTCGCCGTGCCCACACCCGCGGCGGCGGAGTTTCTCCTCGGCCATCTGGAACGCAGCACGTTCGCCGGCCCACGCGCCGGCGATTTTGCCCGCCATGCCGTCGCGCAGTTGCCGCCCGATCGTTTCGCCGCGGTGCTCCCGCTGCTCCGCTCGCTCGCCGCCGCACCCCTCGCGCAACGCGTCGCGCTGGCGGAGGGGCTTGCCAGCGTCGCCGCCCAGCCGGGTCGCACCCTGCCCGGGGAAATCGACGCCTGGATGCGACGCGAACTCATCGCCGCACTCGGCGATGCCGATCCGGGGCCCGCCTTCCGGGCCATTAACGCAGTGAAACCGCTCGCCCTCGCGGAAAAGTCCGGCCCGCTCCGGCACATTGCCCTGACCTCCTCCTACAACGACGGCACCCGCACCGCCGCCGTACGGGCCCTCACTCCCGACGCGGAGGGAACCGAGCAGACGTTGATCGACATCCTCGGAAGCAACGCCCCGCAGGGGCTCCGCCGCGTCGCCGCCGAATTGCTGGGCACCGCGGGTGCGAGTCCCGCCGCCCGTGTCGCGCTCGCGGCGGCCGTACGCACCGCTCCGGCAGATCTCACCCTCGTGCTCGCGACCAGCCTCGCGAAGAGCGACGCGGGGGCCGCCGAGTTGCTCGATCTGGCCGAGGCCGGTCGCGTCCGGCCGAACTTGCTGCGTCACCGCTATCTCGTGCTCGCATTCGAAAAGCGTCCGGCCGAACTGCGCGCCCGCGCCGAGGCCCTAACACGCAACTTGCCGCTGGAGGATGCGCGGCTCGACGCGGTCATCGCGCAACGCCTCGGCGGCGCCGCGCGCTACCAGGTCGACGCCACCCGCGGCGCCACCCTTTTCGCGACGCATTGTGCCGCGTGCCACCGCTTCCGAAATCAAGGCGGCAACCTCGGGCCGAGTCTCGACGGCATCGGCTCGCGCACAACCCCGCGGCTCGTCGAGGACATCCTCGACCCCAACCGAAACGTCGACCCGACCTTTCGTCTCGCCAGCGTCACGCTCAGGAACGGCGACGTTAAGTCCGGCATGAATCCCCGCCAGCAGGACGGACAGCTGCTGCTCACCGATCCCGCCAAGGGCACGGTCCAGTCGTTCCGATCGTCCGACGTGAAGGACATGCAAGCTTCGCTCCTGTCGCCGATGCCCGCCGCGTTCGAATCCCTGCTGACCGAGCAGGAATTCTTCGATCTGCTGGCCTACCTCCGGACGCCTTCCAACTAGCAGGCCCCCCAACCTACGGCGTGCGCCGCGGCTTCGGATAAGTGGTGGGACTGGCGTGACCCGCGGCATCGAACGCCTGCAGGCCAAAAATCACGTTATCTTTCGAGACCGCGCGGATCGTGTGGATCGTGGTCTCCTTCGGCACCTCGACCGCGTGTTCCCACTGCAGGGCCGTGGTGTCGCGCCAGACGATGCGATAGCCGGCCAGGTCGGGCTCAGTGTTCGGTTCCCACCGCATCGTGGTGTCGTTTTCCACTTTCAGCGTCACCAACTCCACCGCGCGCGGTGCCGCAGGTGCATTCGCGAGTTCGGCCAGGGCCGCGGCGTTGACCCGCGCCACGTCGGCCACATAGCCAAAATCGACGAAGTCGGGCAAATCGCCGTACTGGATGCCGTTCTCAACGCGCACGTCCTGATGCTGGCGCGCGAAGACTTCATACGGCTCCGTGAAACGAACCGCCGGATACCCCGCATCGAGGAAGGCTGAATGGTCGCCGCCGCGCCGGTAGCGATCGCGCCGATAGATGATCCTGACCGGAAGCTGCGGCACATAGCGGGCTCCCACCGACTGAATGAGCCGCGCCAGCTGGCGCGTGGGGAAATCGTTTTCGCCGCCCGTCGTCAGCTGCGCGATCGTCTCGGCCGGAAATTCCCGCCCCGGCGCCACCGGGAGCGGCACCCCTTCGGCGAAAAGCCGGATATGCGAACGGTCATGGGTTCCGTCTTCGTGCAGTGTATTCCCAATGATGTCGTTCGTCAGCATGGCGGCCACGTTGACGCCGTTCGCCTTCGCGGTCTTCGCCCAGTGCACGGCGCCCAGCAGACCCTGCTCCTCGGCCGCGACCGTCATGAAGACCAGGGTCGCATCAAATTCGTACTTCGCCATCACCCGCGCCAGTTCCATCACCGCGGCCGTGCCCGACGCATCGTCGTTGGCGCCGGGCGCGAAGGTCGCGGGATCTCCAGCGGCCAACGACCGCGAGTCGTAGTGCCCGCTCACGACATACACCCGATCCCGGGCGCCGGGTTGCCTGCCGGGCAGGGTTGCGACGACGTTGACGATCTGCGCGCCCTGAGGGAGCGAGGGCGGGCGCGGGGGTTGGCGAAAGGAATCGAACGCCACGACCAGCCGCCCGCCCGATTCTCGGCTGTAGCGCTCGAACTCGCCCTTGATCCAGTTGCGCGCCGCGCCGATACCGGTATCCAGGCTCGTCGTGGTCGAAAGCGTGTGCCGGGTCTGGAACGAAACGAGCTTGCGGATGGTCGCCTCGATGTTCGCCGGCGCGACCTCGTGGACGATTTTCCCGATGGCCGGATCGGGGTTGGCGGTCGGGTTGGCGCCACGCAGCGGTGACGCGACAGGGGCCAAGGCCGCCAAAAAGGCCAGCCAACGAAGGGGGTGCATGCGGAACGTGAAAGTCCAAGCGGCAGCGGAGGTCAACCTTCCCGGCCCAAGCAACAGGGCGGGCCACCCGGTTGAAGTCGTTTTTCGTAGGCAGCAGGGTCGCAGGGGACCGATCTCGGGTCGAAATCGGGGTCGCCGCCCGCCAAATCAGGCCCTTGACACCCCCTGTTCGCTCAGGCACTTCTGACCCTCTTTTTCTAAAAACATCATGAAGCCGACATTCCGCCCGCACCGCAAGAAACGTGCTCGCAAGATTGGTTACCGCGCCCGGATGGCGACGAAGGGCGGCCGCAAGGTCATCAGGGCTCGCCGCCTCAAGGGCCGCAAGCGTCTGACCGTCGTCTGACCGACTGTCGTCATCCTGCGTCCGCGAGTGGGCTCCAGCACGCGGTTCACATGCGATTCCGCGCTGAGCAACACTTGTGCCGGCAGGGTGACATCCGCGCCGTCCGCCAGCAGGGCCGGCGCGTTGATTGCCGGGTCTTTACGATTTGGTGGAAACGCCGGGACGATGCCGCAGTCCCCGGGGATGGTCCGCGGGTCTGTGTGATCGCTTCGACCGCGGCCGTCGGTGCGGCCACCGAGCGCAACCGGGCCAAGCGCCGGCTTCGGGAGGTCTTCCGCCATCAGCAACACCACGTCCCCCCGGGTTGTGACCTTCTGCTCATCGCCCGCGCCGCTGCAACGAAATGCCCGATGCGCGATCTCGAAACCAAATTCACCGAAGCCTGCGGGCACATCGCCCCCGCCGTGGCGCCCAAAACCTCATGATGCCGGCCGGAGCCTTTTCATCCCCTTCGTTCGAGCGCCAATCCGGCTCGCCGGCGATGCCGCCGATCGCGGCGGGTCTGCGCTGGCTCGCACGGCTGCCGGCCCTCGCCCTCATCGCGCTGATCAAGGTCTACCAGCACACCCTTTCGCCCGTGCTGCCCGTCATCACCCTCGGTCGCTGCGGGTGCCGTTTTTTCCCGACCTGCTCGCACTACGCCGTCGAGGCGATCCGCGGGCGCGGTCTGGCGGCTGGCATCGGGTTGGCGGTCGTTCGACTGCTGAAATGCACGCCGCTGCACCCGGGCGGCTTCGATCCCTTGCCAGCCCGTCCCGTCCCGCGATGCGCGCGGGTAACGACACCTTCGCTTTAACTTTTTCATGGATAAAAAGAACTTCTCTATCGGCGTGGTGCTGCTGCTTTCGGCACTGGCGGCACTCTATCTCGCGCCGCGCTCCGCCCCGCCACCACCACCGCACCGTTCCGTCGCTCCTTCCGCCGCCACCACGCCGGCCGAGACCCAGCCCGTCCACGATCACGGCGCGTCCAGCCAGTTTGCGGCCGCCAGCAAGGACGACGCCACCGCCACCGTCACGACGCTCCGCAACGATTTCATCGAGGCCCGCTTTACCGATTCAGGCGGGGCGCTCCGCGATGTCGCCCTGCGCAAATACCCGGCGGAACTCGGCAATCCCGCGCCCTTTGTTTACAACGCCCTCCACGCCGATCCGATGCTCGCCTTCGTGCAGCTGCCGGAAACGCTGCCGGGCCTGGACCGCACCGTTCGCTTCGAACGCGTTGCCGCCACGGACACCGAGGTGACCTACCGCGCCGTTCTGGACGGCCGCATCGAAGTCCTCCGGCGCTTCTCGCTGGCCGCCAGCGCCGGCAAGGTCACCGATCCCTACCAAGTCCACTACGAGACGATCTTCCGCAATCTTTCGTCGGATCCCCTGCCACCGATGCGGGTCGCACTCGCGGTCGGCACCGCCGCCCCGACGGGCGCCAACAACATGGGTGAGCAACTCACAACCGGTTTCTCGACGGGCAGCGATCAGGACTTCATCCTCCGGTCGAATCTCGAGGCGAGCGGCGGCTTCTTCGGTCTCGGCGCCCATGACTCCAAGTCATCGGTCACCAGTCCGGGCCCGCTGGTCTGGACCGCGGTGAAGAACCAGTTCTTCACGAGCATTCTCACCAGCGACGAGCCCGCCGGCGGGCTTATGACACGGCGGGTAAAGCTCCTGAGCGCCCTGCCCGACGACAACCTCCACGCCTACGGCATAGCGGGCGCCGCCCAGTTTGACGTGAAGGCCATCCCGGTGAAGGGCGAGTTCCGGCTCGCGGGCAACCTCTATGTCGGACCGAAGGAATACCGGCGGCTGGCCAATTCGGACGTGTTCAAGGCCGACCAGGACAAGGTCATGCAGTTCGGCTTCTTCAAATATTTCAGCCAGATTCTGCTGACCCTGATGACCTGGATCCATGGGTTCGTCGGCAATTGGGGCGTCGCAATCATCCTCACCACCCTGACGCTGAAGACGCTCTTCATCCCCTTCACGCTGGCGGCATCGCGCTCGGCCAAGCGCATGGCGAAGCTTCAGCCCGAGATGCAGGCGCTGCGGGAAAAATTCAAAGACAACCCGCAGAAGCAGCAGGCCGCGACGATGGAGCTGTTCAAGAAGCACAAGGTGAATCCGGTCGGCGGCTGTATCCCGATCCTGATCACAATCCCGTTCTTCATGGGCTTCTTCACGATGCTGCAAAGCACCGCCGAGCTCCGGTTCGCGCCGTTCCTGTGGGCGCGGGACCTCGCTTCCGAGGACACGATCGCGATGATCCTCGGCTATCCCCTGAACATCATGCCGCTGCTCATGGGCGCCACGATGGTGATCCAGATGCGGCTCACGCCGTCGCCGTCGACGGACAAGATGCAGGCCAAGATGATGCAGTTCATGCCCTTCATCTTCACCCTGTTCTGCTACCGCTTCTCCTGCGCGCTTTCGCTGTATTCGTTTATCAACGGCCTCTTCACCATCGGGCAGCAGCTCGTGATCAACCGGATGAAGGACCCGGTCGAGGCGCCGGCCGCCGCCCCGGGCGGCAAAGCCCTGAAGAACGTGACGCCGGGGAAGAAGAAGTAAGCTCTAAGAGGCGTAAGCCCAATCCCGCCTCCCTCTTACGATCGGCTTGCACCGCTGACGCCTCTGACAGCTTACGCCACTTACGAGCATGGCCGGCCATAACAAGTGGTCCAAGGTAAAGCGCGCGAAAGCCGTCACGGATTCGCGCCGGGGAAAAGTTTTCTCACGCCTCTCGCGCGATCTGACGCTCGCCGCGAAAGCCGGGGGCGGCGATCCCGAGGGCAATGCCCGCCTGCGCACGCTGATGCTCAAGGCGCGCGACGCCAACATGCCGGCGGAAAACGTCGAGCGCGCCATCAAGAAGGGCACGGGCGAGCTGCCCGGGGTCGTGTTCGAGGAAATCACCTACGAGGGTTACGGCCCCGGCGGGGTCGCGTTCGTCGTGAAGGCCACGACCGACAACAAGCAGCGCGCCGCGAAGGACGTGCGGGCCGTGCTGGCCCGCCACGGCGGCAATCTCGGCAGCAGCGGGTCCGTGGCGTTCCAGTTTCTCTACGCCGGCCAGTTTCTCGTCGGCCGGGAGCGCACCACCGAGGACGCGCTGATGGAAATCGCCCTGGAAGCCGGCGCGGACGACGTGCTCGTGAGCGAGCATGGGTTCGAGATCCGCTGCAACGTCCACGCCTTCGACCGGGTTTCGCACGCGTTGGAGCAAAAGGGCATCAAGCCCGACGGCGCCGAAATCGCCTATATTCCCGTCACCACCGTGCCCGTGACCGACGTCGCCGTGGCCAGGAACCTCGCGAAGCTGCACGATGCGCTGGAGGAGCTCGACGACGTGCAGGTCGTCTTCTCGAACGAAGAGATGGAAGACGCGATCGCGGCGCAGGTCTGATCCATTGTTGCCGCTGGCCACCATGGATCAAATGGGGGCCGGGTCTCCCCGCCCCGTCCGGTTTCACCCTCGCGTCATAACCCGGCCCCGCCCTTGCCTAGAACCCCCGGCACTGGTTGGCTCGCTCGTCCGATGACCGACGAAGTGGAAATCGCCCCCGCTGCCGACTCCGCGCCGCGCTATCTTGCACCCGGCGACGTGGGGCTCGTCACGCCCCGCGACTTCGTCCACGCGCAGCCTTTCACGTTCAAGAGCGGGCAGATCATTCCCGGTTTCACTCTGCGCTACGAGACCTACGGGACGCTCAACGCCACGCGCGACAACGCCGTGGTCGTCTGCCACGCCCTCAGCGGCGACCACCACTGTGCTGGCTGGCATTCGCTCACCGACCGCAAACCCGGCTGGTGGAACAATCTCATCGGACCCGGCAAGGCCGTCGATACCCAGCGCTTCTTCGTCGTCTGCGCCAACGTGCTCGGCGGCTGCCAGGGCTCGACCGGGCCGTCCTCGGTCAATCCCGAAACCGGCCGGCCCTACGGCATCCTGTTTCCGTTTGTCACCATCCGCGACATGGTGCGGTCGCAAAAGCTCTTGCTCGACCACCTCGGCGTGGCGGAATTGCAGGGGGTCATCGGCGGCTCGATGGGCGGGATGCTGGCCCTGCAATTCGCCATCGAATATCCCCGCTTCGCTCGCCGCGTGCTCGCGATGGCGACCACGGGCCGCGAGAGCGCGCAGGCGATCGCGTTCAACGAGGTCGGCCGGCAGGCCATCATGCAGGATCCGGCGTGGAACCACGGCGATTATCCGCGGGACGGCGGCCCGCGCGTCGGACTGGCGATCGCCCGGATGATGGCGCACATCACCTACGTCTCGGACGCCAGCATGGACCGCAAATTCGGCCGCCGCAAAAAGGAGAGCGCGCCCAACGATGCTTACACCTTCGAGCAACAGTTCGAGGTGGAGGGGTACCTGCGCTATCAGGGCCAGACGTTCATCAATCGTTTCGACGCCAACACCTATCTCTACATCACCCGCGCGCTCGACCAGTTTGACCTCGTGCAGACCGGCGGTTCGCTTGAATCCGCCCTGGCCCCGGTCGAGGCCGAGACGCTCGTCGTCGGCTTCACCAGCGACTGGCTGTTCCCACCGGAACAGAATCGTTTGCTGGCGCTGGCCTTGCTGCGCGCCGGCAAACGCGCGAGCTACGCCGAGCTTTCCACTGATCTCGGCCATGATTCGTTTCTGCTCGAGTCGGAAGAGCTCTACGCGCTCGTTCGCGGCTTCCTCGAACGCGACCAGCCGTATGTGTTCGATTACTCGATCTGAAACCGCAGGCAAAGACCGGGTCATGTTGAAATCAGGAAAACCGGAACCCGTCCCTCGATCCCGTCTGCTTCCTAGATTCCGCCCCAGCCGCCTTTCGTTCCGCTCATGACCAAACTCGTCGAAAAGCGCACGGTGGACATGCAGATCATCGGGGACTGGGTCGAACCCAACACCCGGGTGCTCGACCTGGGCTGCGGCCCGGGCGTGTTGCTCGATTATCTGGTGCAGACTAAAAAAGTCTCCGCCGTCGGCGTGGATCTCGATTTCGCCAAAATCACCGCCTGCGTCCGGCGCAGCCTGGCGGCCTACCAGGGCGACATGACGGAGTTCATGCGCGCATTTCCCGACAAGCATTTCGACCGCGTGATCTGTTCGCGCACCGTGCACGAACTCGACCATCCGACCACCGTCATCCTCGAAGCCCTGCGGGTCGGACGGACGATGACGGTCGGTTTCGTCAACCACGCGTTCTGGAAAAACCGTCTCAACCTGCTCCTGCGGGGCCGCAAGATCCGCAACGAGGTGTACACCACCGAGTGGTTCGAAAGCCGGCCGGCGAATCCCGTCACCATCGCCGATTTCGAATATTTTTGCGCGGCCAAGGGCATCCGCATCGCCCGCCGCGCGCATCTGGCCGGCGACTGGCACACCCCCTGCCACACGCTGCCGAACCTGTTCGCCGGCTACGCGCTCTACGATCTCGCACGCTGATGCCGGCCGGCTGGGAACGGGACGCGGAGATGCTCGTCCCGCGCGCCGCCGTGCGTAAGGGTTTGCGCGCCAACCGGGCGAGCTTGTTCCGGGGTTGACCCCGCGGATCGCTGACTCGCCCGGCGGTCGACCCTCTTCCGCGCTTCCAGCCCACCGCTCCCGACGCCCACCCACGGATTCCTTTCTCTTCGATGCCTTTATCTATCTCGTCGCCGCGGTCGTTTCCGTCCCGATTGCGCGCCGGCTTGGTCTCGGCTCTGTCCTCGGCTACCTGCTCGCCGGCGTGCTCATCGGACCGCACCGCTTGAACCTGGTCGGCGATCGTTCGGACCACGTGATGCACTTCGCGGAGTTCGGAGTGGTGATGATGCTCTTTCTCGTCGGACTCGAGTTGCAGCCCGGTGTGCTCTGGGAGATGCGCACCCGGCTCTTCGGCCTCGGCGGGCTCCAGGTGGGCGGCACGGCCGCGATCATCGCGGCCGTCGGGCTCATCCTCGCGATGTCATCCACCGCCATCGTCCTGCAAACCCTGCAGGAACGCGGGCAGTTGAAAACGCCCGCCGGTGAGGCCTCGTTCGCCATGCTGCTCTTTCAGGCCATCGCCGTAATCCCCGGCGTCACAGGATAATCCCGCCATCATCGCCGGTTTCGGCCGTTTCGGCCACGTCGTCGGCCGGCTCCTGCGCGCCAAGCTCATCGTCATCGCCATCGACCACGAGGCGAAGGCCGTCGAGCTGGTTGAAACCGTGCAACAACACTTCCCGCAGCTCAAAATCTTCGCCCGGGCCGTCGGGCGCGTCCATGCCTACGAGTTCCAGAAACGCGGCGTACAGACCTTCTATCGCGAGACGCTCGGCAGCTCGCTCGATCTCGGAGTCGACGTCATGCGCGCCCTCGGCATGGAGACCGAGCAGGCCCGCCGCGCCGCGCTCCTGTTCAAGGAGCATGACGAACGCTCCGTCCGCGAACTCGCGCAATACTGGGACGACGACGATGCGTACTTTGCCAACGCGCGACTGCACATCGAGGCGTTCGAACACATGTTCCGCAGCGACGCCGCGCCGCCCAAAACCGCGCCCGGCACCCCGCCGGCCGGCGCTTCGCCGACCTAGGAATTCAGCCTTGGGCAACCCGCCCACCTGCCCGGACGAGGCGGTGGGAGGTCGCCCCCAACTCGTTGGCAATCGCCGTCCTCATTTCCCCGCCCCAATTTTCCCGCCGGGCGATTTCCAGTCTCTGCCACAGCCAGGCCTCGCGCGTCTGCAAACGCGCGAGTTCGTGCTGCGGGGTATTCTGCGCCGGATCCCGCGCCTGGAGCCAGACCGCAACGTACACCACCACGGTCACGAAAAACACGGCGATGACGGCGAAGGCTTCAAGCATGGCGGCGAGCTGAGCCCGGCAAGCTGGCGCAATGCGCGACGGGCTTCGAGCCCCCGCCAGGGTCTCCACCCAATTATTTCAAAGCATGCACCCGCGGGGCACGCCGGCTTATGTCGCGCCGGCTTTCCCGGTTGACCCGCAAATGCCCGGGGCTAGACCCCTCGCGGCTTCATGCTCCAGACGCCCCCAGCTTTCGCCCCGGAAGCGCCCCCCGCCGGGAAGACCGGTACCGATCGCGTGCTGTCGGTCGACGCGCTGCGCGGTTTCGACATGTTCTGGATCGTGGGCGCGGGCGCGCTGGTGCACGCGCTGGACCGGATGAACGCCAATGCCTTCACGGGCATGCTCTCGACGCAGTTGCGCCACGTGCAGTGGGAGGGATTTCGTTTCTACGATCTGATTTTCCCACTCTTCCTGTTTCTCGTCGGCGTTTCGCTCGTCTTCTCGCTCGACAAGACCCTCGCGCAGGAGGGCCCGGCCGCGACCGCCGGCCGGATCGCCCGGCGCAGCCTGCTGCTCTATCTTTTCGGGGTTTTCTATTCGGGCGGCCTGACCAACCCGTGGCCCGACATCGGGCTCGGCGGCGTGCTGCAGCGGATCGCCGCGTGCTATTTCCTCGCCGCAGTCATCTACGCCGTTTGCCGGACGCGGCTGAAGACCATGGCCGCCATCGCCGCGCTGCTGCTCGCGGGATATTGGGCCCTGCTGCGGTTTGTGCCGTTTCCGGATTTCAAGATTGACCAGGAAACCGTGACGGCCCTTGCCTGGCAGGCGGGCTCGGAATCGCCGTTCGCGATCGCAAGCGCAGTGCAAGGCCGGGTCAACGGGCTCTTTGAAGAGGGACACAACCTGACCAACTACGTCGATTTTCTCCTCTACTATGTGCCCGGCCGGAAGACGCCGCTCTACTATATCAACGAGGGCATCCTCAGCACGCTGCCGGCGATCGCGATTTGCTTGTTCGGCGCCTTCGCGGGGCGCCTGCTGAAGGACGAGCGGGTGCCGCCGCCGCGCAAGGTGGCGTGGCTGGTGGCCGCGGGCGCCGCGCTCGTGGCCTTGGGTCTCGCCTGGAGCCCTTGGTTTCCGCTGATCAAACGCATCTGGACGTCGTCGTTCTGCCTGGTGACCAGCGGCTGTTCCGCGCTGCTGCTTGCGTTGTTCTACCACCTGATCGATGTGCGCGGACTCCGAAAGTGGTGCCAGCCGTTCGTCTGGATCGGGATGAACCCGATCACGATTTATCTCACGGCGTCCATCGTGGGTTTTTCGCGGCTCGCCGAGCGTTTCGTCGGCGGCGACGTCCGGGTATTTCTGGACACGCACGTGACCCGCGGCTTCGGCGGGCTCGTGGTGGCGCTCACCGGGCTCGGGCTGGCGGTTCTGTTCTGCTGGTTCCTGCATCGGAAGCGGATTTTTCTCCGCGTGTGATGCCCGCGCGCGGCCTTGCGCAACCCCTCGCCCACCGTAATCTCGGCCCGAAAATCAAGCTGGCGGGTTTTCTTACCGCCGCGTCGCCACCATGGACACTCCTCAAAAAATTCTCCTGGTCGACGACGATCCGCTCATCGCCCAACTGGTTGGCATGTTGGTGCCGGTGTTCCGCGGTGACCCCTTCACGGTGGAGCATGTGCTGGACTACGACAACGGCCTGAAACGGCTGTTGAGCGGGACCCACGCCCTCTGCCTGCTGGACTATCATCTCGGCGCGGGCGACGGCCTGTAACTGCTCCGTGAGGCCAAGTCGCAAAACTGCCTCACGCCCGTCATCCTGCTCACGGGCGACAGCCGCGAAGAAACGGACCTCGCCGCGATAGAAGGCGGCGCGGCCGATTTCATCAACAAGCGGGACCTGAACCCCGATACGTTCGAACGCTCGGTCCAATACGCCATCAAGACCGCCAAGGCGCTGGCGGCACTCCGCGCCGCTCAAAAGCCGGCGCGTTAGGACCGGGCCACGCTCACTTCAACGCCCGCTCAATCCAGGTGTAGGACAGGTGCCGGGCAGGCGTCGGGAAATCGTGGATGGAGTCGGGGTGCTCGGCCTGGATCAGGCCGGGCACGTTGTAGAGCTGGTAGATCTGGGCGGCCGCCGCCACCACCCGGTCGACACTACGCCACTTGTAATTGCTGTCCCGGAGCGGCGCGTTCGCAAAAAACGGCCGGGGCGCCAGCGCGCCGATCAGTTCGTGGAAATCGAACGGGATTCCGGCCAGTGGCGTATCGAGGATCTTCGGCATGTAGAGTTCCTGCGCCCAGCCCCGGCCCGGCTGCCAGGCGGACGCATCCTTGTAGTCGAGGTAGGAATCGAAGCCGCAGCTCGACACGATCACCTTGATGCGGTCCTCGAACACCGCGGTGTAAATCGCGTTGTGCCCGCCCAGCGAATGGCCGATCGCACCAAAACCGCCCTGCTTCACGCCGGGGATGGACGCGAGGAGATCGATCGCCCGGATGTTGTCCCAAATCGCCTTCATCGTGCCGCTTTGGTAACCGAGCTTCTTCAAGTCGGGCTTGTAGTGCCCCATCTGCGGATAAAAGGGCGCGATCGTCACGTAGCCCCGCTCGGCCAGTTCCTGGCCATAGTTGCGGTTCGGCAGGCCCTTGGGTCCGCCGAGGCCGACCACGACTTTGCTGCCGATGTCGCGGTTGGTTCCCATCAGGCAAAGCACGCCCGGCCGGGCCTCGCCCGCCGAGCCGTCGAGCACGGCCTTGGGAATCAGAAGATACGCCGGCACCCGTGAATCCGGCTCCGCCAGATACGTAATGTAGCGGCGCACGTAGGAACCGCAGTCGACCTCCTCCTCCACCTTCACGTCCAGCGGCACCCGCTTCACCGGCCCGGGCAGCGGACCCATGACCTTCTGCGCCCCGGCGAGGATTTCCGCGCGCCGGTTCTGCCAGTCGCCGATGGAACGGACCGGCGCGATCGCGCCCTTGTCATCGCGAAATTCCAGCAGATTTTCGCGGTCCAGCCGGCCGCGGTCCACCGTCGCGCCTGTGGTCAGCAACGCACCAGCCATGATTATTCCTGTCTCCAGCCATCGGTGTTTTTTCATTTTTGCGGGAAAGTCGGATTGCCTGGCCCGGGCCACGATTTCCCCGCGCAACGGCGGGGCCGGGGGCAGGCTCGGACGGGAGCGTTGGGAAGAAAACGGGTTTGTCAGCATCCGGTTTTCAGCCGCACCGGCACCGCGCATTACTTGAGCCGCGTGAACAGGGCGCCGATGGTGGCCTCGATCTTGCGCGACGCCTCCACCTCCACGCGGTTGGTGCCCAGCCATGTCTCGTAGCCGCCCAACTCGTGCTGTTCCGGCGTCGGCAGGTAGCCGTTGCTGCCGTTCGCGAGCTCGATCGTAAAGGTGTCCTTGAACGGACTGGCGGCCTTGATCGCCAGGCCCGTGGCGGTGAACGTCTCGAAGGGAATGGCGGCCACGCCGAGTTCGCCGATGCGGAAAGCCTGCAGCAGCACGCTCACCGTTTCCGGCCAGTCGCGCGCGGAGATCGTCCGCTCGGCATAGGCCTTTTCCAGGCTGTGCACCGGCGAGACCGTGGCCGGCCGCGCCAGCAACTGTTGCGCCCGCTCCACCAACCCGGGCCCAGGTCGGCGGGTTTTCAACACCAGCTCCGTCTGCGTCGCCTTTAATTCCACCCAGTCGCGATGCTGGATCGTCTTGCGCACCCGCAGCACCTCCTGCGCGACGTCATTGGCCACCAGCCGGATTTTTTCGTACGGCGCGTATTTCCTTGGCGCTGCCTTGATGTCGACGTTGTTGACGTCGCCGCACGGGCCGTTGGCGAGCAGGCCGACGAAGGGCGGATCCTGGCGGTCGGCTCCGAGCAGTTCCTGCAGGCGATCGCAAAACGCCCCGAAGTAATCCGCCGAGATGTGGCCGGTCGGCACCCCGCCCACGTAGTGCAGCCAGTAATTCGTCAGCAACGCGATGGGACGGCCGGCGGTGGACTGCAGGGAAACGAAATAGACCTCGGGGTTGGTCGGGCCGGCGGGCCCGGCCAGATCTTTTCGGGTCGAGCCCGGATTCATCAACGCCCGGTCCTGCCCGCCGAACGGATTCACGACCGTCTTCCCGTCCTGGATCAGCCACCGCCGGTTGAACAGGTGCTGCGGCACCTGGCCCGTGCCCCAGCCGATCTGCGCCGGCTCAAGGTTGTTGAGCGCCCGTTGCACGCCGTCGGCGATCCGCCGCGCGAGGAAAGCCTGGTAGTCGTCGAGCGGTAGGATCGCCGCGGGATCAAGCGTCTCCGCATTCGAAGCCCGCATGACCATCGCATTCGAGCCGCGGGCGCTCGTGGCGGAATGCGTGTGCGTCGCCGACATCATCATGTTGGCGGCCGGCACGCCGGTCGCCGCCTCGACGCGCCGCTTCGCCTCGTCGAACACCTCGCGGTTGATCCCAACGTTGTCCACCACGACAAACACCAGCCGGCTCGTGCCGTCGTCGAGCGCCAGACAGCGCGCGTGGAGTTCGTCATGAATCTGCGTCGCCGGCGGAATGACAAAATTACCCACGATGCCGGCGCCGAGCGGCGGCGTGATGTTGCTGGTCGCGGCACCCGCCCGGAAAACCCGGGCGGCGGGCGCGGCGGTCTGGGCGCCGTGGATCGCGGTCAGCGCGGCCGTTGCCGCGATCGCCAAAAAAAGCACAGGGATAAACTTGGGGTAGGGGCGGATCATGACGGCCGCAGCAAAGGCCAAAGTGGGCGATCACGCCAACGTCAAATCGCCCGGCCACACCGGGACTGCACCCCTTTTCCACCGATACCGCACCAGCCGCCACGCCCACCGCAGGCTCGCCTCCCCGCCGCCGATTCCCCCACTATCTCTTTTCCCCATGAAAAAACTGTTTTCCAACCTCGCCCTGGTCGCGTTGCTGCCTTTCGCCGTCGCCCAAGCGCCCGCTACGGCCAAAGTCGATGCCTCGGCCCCCATCGAAAAGAAGGACACCACCGGTGCTTTCCGCAAAGCCCACGAATCCTTTCTCGCCCGCGGCAAGTCCGGTCCCATCGATGTCCTCTTCATCGGCGACTCGATCACCGCCGGCTGGACCAGGGTTCCGCACATCTGGGAGCACTACTACGGCAAAAACCAGCCCGCTAACTTCGGCATCGGCGGCGACCAGACCCAGCATGTCATCTGGCGCATCGCGAACGGCGAGCTCGACGGCATCTCCCCGAAAGTCACCGTCCTGATGCTGGGCACCAACAACTCGGCCGGCCATACCGCCGCCGAGATCGCCGCGGCCGACCGCAAGATCGTGGAACTGATCCGCCAGAAGATCCCCGGCACCAAGGTGCTCGTGCTCGCGATCTTCCCCCGCGGCGCCCGCAAGGACCAGGCCGGCCGGATCACCGAGGCCGCCATCGCCGATGCCATCAAACGCACGGACGTGATCAATGCCGTGAACGCCGACCTGGCGAAACTCGACGACGGCCGCAACGTGCGCTCCCTCGACATCAACGCGGTCTTCGTCGGGCAGGACGGCAAGATTCCGTTCGCGATCATGCCCGACCAGCTTCACCCGAACGCCGCCGGCTATCAGCTCTGGGCCGACGCGATGAAGCCGTTGCTGACCGAGATGCTGAAGTAGTGGGCACTCGCGGCCGGGTTCGTCCTCCGCACCCGCCACCGGGGACCCCGTAAAATTTGGTTAATTGCGCCGGCGTTGTGCCGATCGCGCAGTGTGCCCGTCGGCGTCGAATCCAAAATCACGCCCGAAGCCCTCGTGCATCAGGTCCGGGATCTGCCCTCGGAACCAAGGGTGCTGCGCACCTTGGAGGAACTGCTCGCCCGGGACAACACGATGCTCGATCGCATCGCCGATTTGATCCGGCGCAAACCCGCGCGCGCGGCCCGCACGGTGCGGATGGCGAGCAGCGCCTACTTCGGGCACGGTGCCCGGGTGGACTCGTTGATGGAGGCGATTCAGCGCGTGGGCCTCAACGGCGTGCGGAAGCTCGTGATGTTCGCGGTGGCGGCCGAGCTGGTCGGTCATCCGCTGGCGGCGTACCGACTCACGGCGCCGATCGTCTGGCACCGCGCCATCGCCTGCGCGCTGGCGGCCGGCAGTCTCGCCGAACACAGCGGCGCCGCGGACGCCCACGATGCCTACACTGCCGGATTGTTGCACGGGCTGGGCCTAGTGGTGATCGACCGCCATGCCACCCGATCCGGCCGGACAGCCGCGATCGAGTCCTCCGGTTATCCCTTGGATTTCGCTCCCGCGGAACGCGAATGGCTGGGGTTTTCCCACGCCGAAGCGGGAGGGACCCTGATCGAGCGCTGGGGATTCCCGCCCGCGGTGACCACGGCCGTGCGCCATCAACTGGCACCGGAGGAGGCCCCAAGCCACCGGCAACTGTGCGCCATCCTGGCCACGGCCCGGTGGTCACGCTCATTTCTTTGCGTGCCCGAGGAACTGATTCCGGAATTGCCGTCGCCCGGCTGGTTGCAGACCGCGGGAATCGACGTACGTGATTTCGGCGCTTGGCTGACGACCGTGCACCGGGGCTTCGAACGCGCGTGCGAAGAGCAGCAGCTGGCACAGCAAGGCGCCTGAAAGTCCGCGTGCGTATGCCCGAGGACCATGGCGGGAATCTTTCGGGGCGGCGGAATTTTGAGATCCCTCCACTGCTTGCGATTGCCTGTGGTGGGTTGGGCTACTATCTCTCCCCCGTCACTTGATAAAAACCCGCTTGCTGGCCGCCGAAAGTAATCCCTTCCCGCGAGACCTCCCGCACCTGCAAACCACCGTGGCAGACGACGATCGGTTCCGCTGCGAAAGGAGCTGAAAACACCAGGCGATCGCCGGGAGCGGCCAACCCTTCCTGCGTGCGCTGACCATCGTGATTGGCGCGGGTGTCGTAACTGAAGGCGCCGAGTATCGCCACCGGCCCGCCGGCCGCTTCGAGCACGAGCTCGTGCACCCCATAGGGCAGCCCGCGCACACCCTTGCGGTTTTCCAGATGAACTTTCTTGCCCGAAGCCAGAGTGAACGGCGCATCCGTTGTTTCGCGCAGCCGTTCCACGCCGTCGACCCTGGCCACGAGCGTCCCCGCGCCGGCTTGCGTCACCCAGGCGATGGAACAATCCGTTCCAATCCAGCGCAGCTGCACCGCGCGACCCGGCGGCAGCTTCGCCTGCACGGCGCCATATGGAGCGCCCCAGGCTGACGCGAACGGCGCCGTCGGAAGACCGTGCAGCTGCCAGCTTTTGCTCTCCACTCCATGCCAGGCGCGATTCAGGGCGGTCTTGGCATCCACCGCCACAATCCGCGTGTCCGCGCCTTTGACTTCGACCACGTGCCGGTCGCCCAGGCTGAGGCGGCCGATGGCAAAGGAACTGTTGCGCGGATTGCGGGCCTTGGCCGGCTTGAGCCGGCTGCCGTTGTAGAATCCCGGACTTTCTCCGGACTCGCCGTCAAGCAGGACGCCGATCGTGGGCGCGGCACTGTCGGCCCAAAGATTTACCACCGTGTCGTCGAGGAGGAACGCATTTTCATGAATCCGGGGCGAAGCGGCCGGATACGTGCGCATTTCTCCCTCCCACCCGATCGTGTAGGGACTGACGCGGGCCGGCAGATGGTTTTGCGCCACGCCGGTCTGGAGCGGGTCCACGGGTTGAAACGCGCGCTCGAGCATCCGCCCCCAAAGGTAGTGTGCGGCCGCCTGCGGATGCCCGTCGCCCGGCGTGAACCCCAGGCGGTTGACGTAACGGGTGGCGAGGTGCAGCTCCCGGCCCAAATCGAGAAACGGAATTCCGTAGGCCAGCGCGAGATCCCGGATCGCCCCGGATACGGAGGCTTTTTCCTGATTCTGCCACAGGCAAAAAACAAACTCGATCCCCGGGTAGTGCCGCTGGAACCAGCGAATCGATCCCTCGAATACGGCGACCTCCTCCGCCCCGTCGACTTTTTCGTTCGCTCCGCTGCCAAAGATCACCAGATTGGGGCGCGGGCCCTCCGGCCGGGAAAAAACCGCCGGGTGCAGCTGGGCCCACGCGGGGCCGGCCGTTTGGCCGTTCGTCTCCGGATTCGGCGGCAGCGCGAGCGCGGCCCACGGTTCCAGCGCTGAATGCGACTCGCCGATCGAAGAGCCGTCGCACGCCATGAAGTTGAGCAGGAGCCGGTCGATCGGGTAATTGAAACGCCGCATCAGGCTCTGCCGCAGGCGGCCCGCGAAGCTGAAATAGTGGCGCCACTGGCCAATGTAAGGCGTCCATTCCGGATGCCCGACCCGCGCCCCGTCGAAAAGCAGATCGCCGCTGGAAAGCGGTTCCTTGAAATGCGCCGCACGCGGATCCTCGTTGTAGAGATAAAGCGGCGGATTGGCGCTGGCGCGATCGATACTCGAGCCCATCACGATGAGGTGGAGCGGTTCCCCGCGCCGCAGTTTTGCGAGAGTTCGAGGCAGGTGCCGGTAATAGTCCGGCAACGGCCGCTGGTCCGGCCGGCGGTTTTGTGCGACCGGCCCGCGTGTCAGGCACGGGGAATAGATCCAGACGTCGGTCTCGGAGGTGTTGGTGAATTCGACCTGGATGCCGAGGGTGTTCGCCCGCTCGCCCGGTTGGGCCGGATCGTCGATCAGCGCCCCGGTGATGCGGGCGTTTTCGATTTTCAATTCGAAATCGGTGCCATCACCCGACCCGCTGCCGCCGAGTTCCACGCGCACCAATTCGCCGCGCGCATGCCGGGGAAAGCTGCGCGCGTCCTTCTGCCCAAACTCGCGGGGCGCCCATTCCCCCGGCGCATCGTCCAGCTGCATCTGACAGAGCGCGGCGCGGAGTGCGCCCGGCTTCGCCTGATGGCCAAAAACGGAAAGCGAAACGATGTCGCCATGATCCAACTGGGCCTCGTGCAGCAGCACCAGCTGTTTCAACGATTTTCCCGGATGGATCACCACAACGCCATCGACCGCGAACTGCGGGCGAAACACCGCATTGGCCGGGGCGCGGCACGCTTCCACATCGCCATAGGCCGCCTGATCCCAAAAGGGCACCGCGCCGGTGCGGGCGGCCGGCGACCCGGCATCGCGCGAGGTCTCGAACGCCTGAAAATGAAACCCGCCGTTCCACAGCAGATTGTTTTGGGCTGATGCCGGGCTGGTCCCGATCCACCCGGCGAGTGCGCCGAGCACCAGAATCCGGCGAAAAAATCGAGCCCATCGAAGGAAATATTGCATCAGATCGAGCGGCGGAGACCGGCACCATGCGCCTCGATTTCCGCCGGGCACTTCATGCGTGAGCGATCGCAAACGCGCACGCGATCAGCACGACGACCACACCCAGGGCACCGGCCAGTCCCACCAGGTCGGCGCGATAGCGGCGGAAGGAAAAGGTCTGCCGGAGACGGAGGACATCGATGAGGAGCAGTCCCTCGCCGTTGGCCTCGGCCTCCTGCGCCCGGGCTTTCACCTCCGACGCCGGGAATCCATCGACCGACGCCGGCGTGTGCAGACGTTCCTGCAGGGCCTCCCACGCCGCGGCCGGTTCCGGCTTGGTCAGCAGGCTGCCGGCCACGAGCCCGACCAGGCTGGCGATGAGGGAGTAGATGAAGATGTTCGCGTGCCACGCTGTGACGTTGCCGTGCCACGCGAGGTTCAGGCCGATGTTGACGCCCGTGCCGGCGAGAAACGAAAGAGCGGCGCCGACGCGATTGGCCCGTGGCCAGATCAATCCCGCGAGGAACGGCACGCCCATGAAGGCCGCGAGGCTGTCCCCCTGCAGGAGGGTATCGAGGACGTTTGGCATCACGTAAACCAAGCCCATCGAGCTGAGCGTCATCACGGCACCGGCCATGCGCCCCATGTTGAGATAGTGTGTATCCGGAGCGGTCGCGCGAAAATACGGCCGGTAGAGATTCTGCACGAAAAGGGCGCCCATATCGACCATGAAGGCGGAGCACGTGGACATGTTCGTGGCCAGAATGCTCGCCACCATCAGGCCGAGGAAACCCGGTCCGAGCAGGTAATGGCACGCGACGCCAAACGCGGCCTCGGGGTCGTGCAGCGCCGGAATCTTCCCGCGCGCCACCAGGGCGATCACGATCAGTCCCACCAGGGTCCAGCCGATAGTGCAAAAACGCTTCACGAGATTGCCGTAGGTGAAGCCCACGCGGCAGTTGGTCTCCGTCTTGCCGGTGCCGACCGATCCCATCACGTGCGGCTGCGAAAAAATCGAGCACAGGCTCTGGAGACTCAGGACCGCGATCAGTCCCAGCGTTAGTCCGCCCGGAATCGCGAGGGAAAGCTGCGCGTCCGACAGCGCCGATTTGACGGCATGAAAGCCGCCCAACTGGGAAAAGCCAAACGGGAGGATGATGACCGAAAGCACGATAATGAGGAGGCTCTGGAAAAAATCCGTCATCACCGAGGACACGCGGCCGCCGAGAAAACTGTAGCCGACAAAGATGATGGACATGGACCAGATGACGACGGAGTGGCTGATCCCGCCAGCCGTCGCCTGGCTCACGACCTTGGCCGCGCCATTCTGCATGGCCGTCATGTTCAACATCAGGTACAGCACCGCATACAAACCGTAGAGGATGCCCAAGCCCCGGCCGAAACGGGCCTCCATGTACTCCGCGCTGGTGATGTAGCGCAGCCGCCGAAAAATCGGCGCGATGAGCCAGTAAAACGGCGTGCAGAAGATGAATTTCCAGCCGAACCAGATGCCCGAGAAGCCCCACTCGTAGGACTTGCCCGCCGTGCCCACCGGCTGGTCCGCGTGCGTACCGACGCCGAGCGACTGGCCGATCATGAGCAGTTTACCGAACTTGCGGTTGCCCATGAAATACTCGCTGGTGCTGCGGACGCGGCGGGCGGCGTAGAGGCCGATCGCGGCCATCAGGCCGAGGTAGGCGACAATGACGGCAAAGTCGTAGGGATGGAGACCGAACATCGGGGAAGGAGGGGTTGAGGGGAAGACGGCGAAACCGAATCGTCGCCGGAATCCTGCGCGGAGCCACCGTGACTTAGCCAGCGCGATTCTCGTCCCGGCAGGGCGGCGGGCCATTTTGGTTTCGGACCCAAATGGAACCCGTCGTTCCCTGAGTTGCTTGAAACCACCCGGCGCCAGCCGCTTTCCTCCTCAGTGGGGTTTACCCGCGACCCCGCCTCAAGTTCACGTTGTCGACTATTCAATGACAAATGGGACTTGATAATACCTCTGCGCGGGTGCGTCCCGATTTCCCGAGGCCGGTGCCCGGACCAGGCGTCTGGACCGTCGGCCCGTCACCCGGGTGACCTCTATTTCTTTTCGTTCCATGGCGCGCGCGACTCGAACTTCATTCCGGCCCGCTCGCTCTCGAGCCACCAGCCATTGTCGCGGGGCCGAGAAAACGGGGTCATGTCGTGACTCTTGACAAGGCGCGCTTGAAATCCCGCCGAGCCGGCCCGCCCGCCAGCCGGAACCGGCGCACGTTCTGGCTCACGCTCGCCGTCTTTCCCATCGCCAGCCGTTCCGCCAGCCAGCCGTTCGAAACCGACGTCGCCGTTTTCATCAGCGCGGCCAGGAGCACCTTTTCCGCGGCCGACCGTTGCGCCGGCAATTTCCCCAGCGCGAGGCCCAGACTTTTTGCCCCGGCCTGCAACGTCTCTTCCCACAATTCCGCGCGCAATTCCCTTTGCCCCGCGCGATCGGCCCCCGCTAGTTCCAACCTCTCCAAACGCGAACTCCGTGCGGTGAGATCCTTCCGCAGGGCCGACTTGAAGTCGGCCGATCCCACCACCCAGCCCCGGCTCAGCCGCCCGAATTTCTTGTCCCGCAACTTCGCCTCCTCCTCGGCCAGCACTTCGAGATACGCCAGATAGCGCCGCCAGCCGCCCGGCGTGTCCGCGAGCCCGCCCGCCTCCGCCAGCACGGTCGCGCCCTCCAGGGAAGCCGGCCGGCCCTTGCCGGCCAACAGCGGCAGGCTGCCCCAGCGGTGATCCAGCAGCCGTGCCGCCGACACGACCTTCGCCCGCACCGGATTGAGATGAATGTAATGCGCCACCTGCCCCAGAGCGTGGCCGGGCTCCACGTGCAGCGCCTTGTAACGCCCTTGAAACGGCCGGCCGCTCTCGCCGCGGAACCGGTTGAATCGCGTCGCCCAGGTGCCCTGCAGCCACTTCATGCCCTCGCTCAGGTTCGGCTCGGGCGTCTCCACGGCCAGATGATAGTCGTTGGACATCACCACAACCGCCACCCACACCGGGCCGCCGTCTTCAACAGGCAGGCTTGGAACGACTCCGCCGCTCCCTTGCCCGTGAACAACTCCCGCCGGTAGTTCCCCCGGTTCAACACGTGGTAACAGGCCCCGGCATATTCCAGGCGCAGCTTGCGCGCCATGCTGTTCACCCAAGCGCGTCCCCATTCCTTCTGTCAAGAGTCACGACATGACCTCTTTTTCTGCCCTCTCTTTTTCTGCCCTCTCGGCTTAAATTGTTCAGCGCCATACTTGGCCACCGGAGAAAAACTCGGCGGGGGCGCCGCGTCTCCAGGAAAACATCCGGTCCTCCGCGAAGGCGATGCAAGACCGCGGCTACTTGCGCACCACGTCGCCCGCGCTGCCGCGCGCGACGCTGTTTTCGCCGAGCGTCACGGCACTGCTGCCGCCGCTGATCTCGATGCCGGCCACAAGGTCCTTCGCGTCCGTGGCCGCGGTGATCATCATGCCCGTCACCTGCACCTGCTGGGAGTTTTCGATATAAAGCCCGCGAAACTTCGGCGCGAGGATCTGCCCACCGCTCACCGAGACCTGCCGGCTGCCGGTGATCTCCACCGCGCCGCCCCGGCCGCTCGAGCCCGCCGCGGACCCGTCGACCTGCAGCCCGTTCAGGATGATGCCCTCGCTGTCGCGCACCACGACGCCGTTGAGCCATTGCTGGCCCTTCTCGATGTAGTCCGGATTGTTGTCCACCGCGTTGGTGCCGACGACGACGTTGCGGCTGCCCTCGATCAGCAGCGCCTGTTCGCCACCCCGAAGGAGGCTGTTGCCGTTCACCGTGATCCCGCGGACGTTCCGCAGGTGGATGTTCACGTTCTGGCTGCTGATGTGGTTGCCGGAGATCGCGAACAGGCCGAGTTTGTTCGGCGTCCCCGGCGTGCCCACCAGCCGGATGTTCGCCCCGCCCGGCGTCTTGACCGCCTGGATGTTGTTCCCGGTGATGACGCCTTCGCGGATGCTGCCCTTGCCGACATCCATCCAGATGTCCGCCGACTCGGACGCGTTGGCGTCGTAGTTGTATTCGATGCAGTTCTCCACGATCTCCAGGTTGCGAATCGCGGCGTTGGTGATCCGGATGCCGCCGCGCTTGCAGTAGCTGATGTGATTACTGCTGATGATGATCTGGTGCAGGTCGACGCCCTCGAAAATAATGCCGGTCTGCAGGCAATTGTAGATGTGGTTGCCGATGATGATCGGGTTGCGGTTGCTGGTGGTAATGCGCTCGGGCGGCGGCGAACCCGCGGAGAACCGGATGCCGTGGCGCAGCTCGCGGAGGAAGCAGCCGCGGACGGTGGGCTGCATCACGAAGCTGAATTCGAGGCCGTCGGCCTCGGGATGCGCGCCCACGATCTCCAGTCCGTCCACCTGCGGCATGCGCTCCTGGTCCATGATGCCCGGCTTGAAGCTCTGCGGGCCGGCCGTGCCGCGGTGCGTGCCCGCGAAATAAAAAGCCGGACCACGGCTGGCCATCACCACGCGGCCCACTCCCCCGCCCTGCAGGCTGAGGCGCCCGACGCCGTCGAGCGGCACGCGCACGGTGGCCGTGAGCCGGTAGGCGCCCCGCGGGAAATCGACCACGCCGTCCGTGGTTTCCGTCACGGCACGCTGGATGGCCGCGGTGTCGTCGGCGACGCCGTCGCCCTTGGCTCCGAAATCCTTCACGCTGGCCGCGCGGGCGAAACCGGCCGCGACCAGAAACATTGAGACGCGCAGAAACCAGGATGAGTACTTCATGGGGATAAGCGGGAATGGCTTTTCGGCTGACGATTAAGGGCGATGCGGTCCGCGCGGCCAGCCCCGATTGACGGAAGTTAGAGCCTGCGCTCGCGAACAACGTACAGGTTTGCGACGATCTTTCGTGGAGCGCTCCTATGCTTTCCCCGCGGATGGACGCGGATTGAACCAAGCATTTATCCGCGACGATCCGCGTTATCCGCGGAAAGTCCTAGTTCCGGCTTTGCCGGGTTGGCTTGAAGCCGTTCGATGCCGATCCAAAGTAAAGCTATCCGCGGGCGGGCCGCCTCAACTCAGGATCTGCCGCAGGCTGTCCAGATCGAGCACACTCGCGAGCGACTCCTCCTGCACTACCGCGCCCGCCAGGGCCGCCTTCTCGCGCTGCAGCGTGCGGATTTTTTCCTCCACCGTGCCGCGCGCGATGAAGCGATACGCGTTCACCGGCGACACCTGGCCGATGCGATGCGTGCGATCGATCGCCTGCGCCTCGACCGCCGGGTTCCACCACGGGTCGTAGAGAATCACATACGACGCGGCCGTGAGGTTCAGCCCGAAGCCGGCCGCCTTCAGCGACAGCAGAAACACCGTGTGACGGCGCTCCGTCTGGAACTGCGCGACCAGCGTCTCGCGATCCTCCGTCTGGCCGGTGAGCATCAGGTGCCCGATTCCGGCAGCGGCGAGCCGCTCCCGGATGATTTCGAGCATCGTCACGAACTGGCTGAAGACGAGGACCTGGTGGCCCTCGTCGCGCAGCTCCTCCACGCGCTCGAGCAATTCCTCGAGCTTGGCCGAGGGCGCGTCGCGGTGCGCCGGGCCGAGCAGTGCCGGGTGGCAGCAGATCTGGCGCAGCTTCATCAGGCTCGCGAGAATACTGAAGCGCGCCTTGTCGAGCTGCCGCGGCGATTCCACGCGGAGCAACTGCGCCCGCGCGCGCTTGAGCTCCGCTTGATACAGCCGCTCCTGCTCGCCCTCGAGTTCCAGCACGACGTCTTCCTCGGTGCGCGCCGGCAGGTCGGCCGCCACCTGCGCCTTCGTCCGCCGTAACAGGAAATGCCGCACGCGCGCCCGCAGCCGCGCCAGCGCGAGCGGATTGTCCTGCGCGTAGTGGCGCTTGAACGCGGCCTGCGTCCCGAGCAGCCCGGGCAGGGCAAACGCAAACAGGCTCCAGAGGTCGAGCAGGCGGTTTTCCACCGGCGTGCCCGTCAGCACCAGCCGGCGTTCGCCCGGCAGTTCGCGCGCGACGACCGCCACGTTCGAGGAGGGATTCTTGATGAACTGCGCCTCGTCGAGGATCACCGCGTGCCAGGCCTGATCGTGAAAGAATTTCGCCTGCAGGCGGAGCTGGGTGTAGTTCGCGACGACGATCAACGGCCGGCCCGCATGGGCGGCGAGCACGGGCTTCATCCCGCCCGGCACGAAGCGCACGACATCCAGCGCCGGCGTGAACCGCCTCGTCTCGGCCTCCCAGTTGCCGATCACCGATTTCGGGCACACGACGAGGGCGCGCAACGGTTCGCCGGCCGGCTGGCGTTGCGCGAGCCAGAGCAGCCAGGCCAGCGCCTGCAGGGTCTTGCCGAGACCCATGTCGTCGGCGAGCACGCCCCCGAGCCGGTTGAGCGAGAGAAAGACGAGAAACTCGAAGCCCTCGCGCTGGTACGGCCGCAGCTCGGCGCACAGGCCCGCCGGCAATGCGGGCGCCTGCGCCGGATGCACCAGCTCGCTGGCGCGCGCGCAGGGCCTGCGCCTGCCGGTCGGACAGCAGCTCGCCCACGCCGGTCTGCGCGAGCTGGAGCGCGTGAAACCGGTGCCGCTCGCCCGCGATCGCGGCCTCGGCCAGCGTGGCGGTGTCGAACCCGGCCGCCTCCAGCGCCGCCAGCGGCGCGCCCTCGAGATCAACGCTCAGGCGGCGCCATCCCTTGCCGTCGAGCCGCACGAGCTTGCCGCGCGCCTTGAGGAGCAAGGCGACTTCCGCGGGCGTCAGCGTGGAATCCTCCGGGCGCAGCGCGAGCGCGAGGTCGAACCAGTCGCGGTGCGCCTTGGTTTCGCTCAACTCGAACTCCACCCGCGCGCGCACCGGCCCGCTGAGCAGCGAGGCGAGTTCACCCGTGGCCGCCACCTCGACATCCGGCGGGAGCGCCTCGCGCCACGCGATGAAATCCTCGGCGAACGTCCGCGTGACACGCCGCATCCATTTTCCCTCGAGCCGGCTGAAGGCGAGACCGAGCGCGTCGAGCTGCGCGATGGCCGGCGTGACCCGGCCGAGGTCGAGGGACAGGATTTTGCCGTCCGCGGGCGCCGCGACGATCGCCGGCAATTGGCTCCAACCCGCCGGCGACCAAGTCCGGCGTGCGGGCGGATGATCGGCGACCGCCACGAGGTCGACGTGCAGATTTTCCTGTCCGGTGAAATCCTTCGCCAGATGGCATTCGAAGCGCGCGCGCAGGGTGACCGGGGCAAAACGCGCCGCGATCTCGGCCGGCAGCCGCGCCCCGAGGCTGTGCAGCGTTTGCAGGACTTCGGGATGCTCGATGACCTCGGCCGGCACAAGCGCGGCGGCGACCGAGTTGCCGTCGAGCGCGGGCGGGCCGCGATAAACGATGCCTGCGTGCAGGTAGAGCGCGGGCTGGCCGGGCAGGTAAAGGGCCGCCGCCATCGGCGCGCGCGACGGCCCAGTGCAATGGTTCCGCGGCGGAGACCAGCGGCCGGCCGCCGGCGCCGGTCACGACCGTGCGGGCCAGCGGATGGGAGAGCACGCGGTGCAAAAACCGCCGGGCGCCGGCATTCTCGGACGCCAGTTGCAGCGCGAAGCCCTGACGCCACTGGTCCTGGCAAAGGGCGAGAAAAGCGAAGACGGCCGGGCTTGCATCGACGGCCGAGAGCCCGGCGCTCGCGCGCGTGAACCGCTCGATGAAGGCGCGCGGCGCGGCCTTCCACGGGGCCTCCGGGTGGGCGCGCGTCTCGAGCGCCCATTTGCCGGCGCCGACATCGAGGCGTACGTCGAGGCGCTCCGGCGGCGCGGAAGCCACGTTCGGCCAAGGCGCCGCCGCGGAACGCAGCCGCTCGAACCGGTCGGTCCAGCGCAGCACCGCCTCGCGGTGTTGCTGGTCACCTAGGCGGGCACGCAACGGCGCCGTAGCGGTCACCGGCCGCAGGAACTCCGGCACGGCGAAGCCCGACGATTCGATGTCGTGCGCGAGGTATTGCCAGAGCTCAAGCGCATCCCGCGGCGGCTCCGTCCACCACCCTTGGAACGTGGGTTGAAATTCCGTGCGGCCGGCCTCCGCCGTGGCGAAGCCCAGGCGCTTCAGATCGGGCGCCGCCACGCGGCCGGACTGCCGGAAGTTGTGGAAGATCTGCGCGAGCTTGCCGAGAAACGCGCCCTCCTGCGCCGACAGCGGATGACCAAGCTTCTCCACCAGGATTGCTTCCAATTGCTGGCGGGAAACGATCCGCGGTAGTTCGGGCGCGGCCGGTTGCTCCCCGGGCGCGGCCCCCAGCTGATGGAGCCACTGCACGGCCACCGCGACGACGTGTTTGCAATCGCCCGTGAGCGGGCACGAACACGTGTTCCGCCAACCGCGACCCGCGCGGAGAAGTTCGACGGTGTAGAGCTTTGTGCCACGTGCCTCACCGAGCAGCGTCCGGTCGTCGAAGCGGGTGACACTCAGCCCCCGGCCCTGGCGGTGGTACTCCTGCCCGCGATGGCGCGCGCCGGAATCGAATCCGGCCAGATGCGTGCGCAACGTGGCGAACGCGTCGGGTGAGTCGACGGTGGGGGGAACAGGCATGCGTTCAGACGTCGCGAGCGGAGGAGACGTGGGTCGTCCGCTCCGCGGAGCGCGCAACCACAGGCCGGGGTCCGGGATCGGTCCGGTCAATAAACCTGCTCGTCGAGCAAGGCGAAGAGCTCCGCCTCGTGGATGCGACGCTGGGTCATCGAGTCGCGCTCGCGCAGCGTGAAGCTGCCGTCTTTCTCGATGGTCTCGAAATCGATGGTCACGCACCACGGCGTGCCGATTTCGTCCTGGCGGCGGTAGCGGCGGCCGATGGCGCCGCCGTCGTCGTAGAACACGGCGTACTTCCGCTGCAACTTCGCGTGGAGTTCGCGGGCGCGGCCCACGAGCGCCTCCTTGTTCTTCAACAACGGCAGCACCGCGACCTTCACCGGCGCGATGCGCGGCGAAAGCCGGAGCACTGTGCGTTTCTCGACGTTGCCCTTCTCGTCCTTCACGTCCTCCTCCGCATAGCCGGCGCAGAGCACGGCGAGCAGGATGCGGTCGACGCCGACCGCCGGCTCGATGACATGCGGGACGAATTTCTTCTTCGTGGCCTCGTCGAAAATATCCTGCGGCTTGCCGCTGGCGGCGGCGTGCTGGCCGAGGTCGTAGTTGCCCCGCGCCGCGATGCCCCACAGCTCCTGCACGCCGAAGGGATACTTGAACATGATGTCGACCGTTCCCTTGGAGTAGAACGCGAGCTTCTCCTTCGGGTGGGCGTAGCGCGAGAGGTGGCTGTCCGGCAGGCCGATGCTCTTCAGCCAGGCTTCGCACCAGGCGATCCATTCCTCGTGGCACTTGGCCCAGTCGGCGTCCTCGTGGATGAAGTATTCCATCTCCATCTGCTCGAACTCGCGGGAGCGGAAGATGAAGTTGCGCGGCGTGATCTCGTTGCGGAACGACTTGCCGATTTGCGCAATGCCGAAGGGCAGCTTCACGCGACCCGTGTCGACGACGTTTTTGAAATCCACGAACATGCCCTGCGCCGTCTCCGGCCGGAGGTAGGCGACCGAGGACGCGTCGGTCATCGCGCCGACATTCGTCTGGAACATCATGTTGAACGAACGCGGCGCCGTGAGGCTGCCGGGTTCGCCGGTCGCGGGGGACGGGATCAACGCGATCTCGTCGGGCTGCGCCTCAGTCATGTCCTTCGGCTGCACGGGCGCCAGCGTGCCCTGGATCGCCTTCTTGCGCTTGAAGCTTTCCGCCGCCGTCTGGAGCTGGCCGGCGGTGTTTTCGCTTTCGAGCGCGGAGACGTAGCCCACGGTCTTGCCGTCGACGATCACCGCCGCAAAAAACAACTGGTCCGCGCGGTAGCGCTGCTTGCTCGCTTTGCAGTCCACCAGCGGATCGCTGAAGCCAGCCACGTGACCCGACGCCTCCCAGACCTTGGGATGCATGATGATCGAGGTCTCGATGCCGACGATATCGTCGCGGTGCCGCACCATGTCGTTCCACCAGCAGTCGCGGATGTTCTTCTTCAACTCGGAACCCAGCGGGCCGTAGTCGAAGAAGCCGTTGAGTCCGCCGTAGATCTCGGACGACTGGAAGATGAAGCCGCGGCGTTTCGCGAGCGCGACAATGTTCTCCATGGAGACGGCGGAAGCGGTGGATTCGGCGGACATAAGCGCGAGAGTTAGCCCGCCGCGCCGCACCCGGTCAATCCGGGGTTTGGCACCGGCCGGAGCGGGCCGGCCGAGGCAAAGCCCCTCTAACCCAATTCCCGGCGTGACGTCATGGCCGTGAACCTCCAATGCTTAACCTGCTTCCTGCCATGAACACGTTCTCCAAAATCTCCTTTATCGTCCTCGGGTTGGCAACCGCCGCCCTGCCGGCGTTCAGCGCCGATAGCGACACCACCCCGGCCGCTCCCCGGCCCGAGCGCCCTCCCCTGCGCGCGCTGGCGGCCCGCCGGGCCGTGCAGGCCCGGGTCCTCAAGCGCCTCGATTTGACCGCCGAGCAGAAGACCCAGCTCAAGGCGCAACGTGACGCCACGGCCGGCACCCTGAAAGCGATCCGCGCAGACCAGAGCCTCACACGGGAAGAAAAAAAGGCGAAGGCCCGCGAGGTGGCCCAGTCAGCCCGCACCCAGATGCGGTCCCTGCTCACGACGGACCAGCAGGCTAAGCTCGACAAGATGCGCGAGCGCCTCCGCGCCGCCCGGCCCGGTTCCGGATCGCGCTAAAAGCGCCCCATCTTCCGGCAAAGCGGCGGCGCTGGCGCTGGGCCGGCGCTCGCAACGGTTTGCGTTTATGCGGATGCCGCATAACGAAAAAGGGAACGTCCCTCATGGGAATACGTCAGACCCTCGAACCGCCCGCCCAACTTATTCCCGCCGCCGTCGTCCTCCACCGCAGCGGCACACGCTCTGTTCCCCCAGCCCTTTCATGAAGATGACCCTCTCTCTCCGCTTTCTCGTCGTGTCGGCCGTCCTGGCCGTGACCATCGGTGCCGGTCTGACTGTGCGCGCCGTCGACGCCAAGGCTCCCGCCACGCGCAACAAATCCACCGCGCCCAAGAAAGCCGAGAAGACGGAGGCCAAGGCCGAGGAAGGTCCGCGCGCGCCGCTCAAACTCCTCGTAGACCGCAAACCCATCAACCGCGACGCCGCGGAGCGCGTGAGTTACGCGGCCATCGTCAAGCGCACCGCCGCCAGCGTGGTCTACGTTTACTCGACGAAGAAGGTGGTCGCACCCGATCTCACGCCCTTTCTCAACGATCCCGCGTTGCGCCGGTTCTTCAATATTCCCGAGGATAACACCGGCAACGAACCCAAGGGGGGCCGCGGGAACCGCCGGGGTGACGGCGGCGGCCGGACGACGCCCCTCCCCCGGACACCCACTCCCCGTGACGGATCACGCGGCCGGGCGCCCGAGCAGACGCAGGAAGGTCTCGGCTCCGGCATCGTCGTCACCACCGACGGCTACGTTCTCACCAACAACCACGTGGTCGAGGGCGCGGATGATGTGCGCGTTTCCATCGGCGAATCGAACAAGCGCTACGAAGCCAAGGTGGTCGGCCGCGACGCGCTTTCCGACCTCGCGGTCCTCAAGATCGAGGCCACCGGCCTTTCGCCCGCCACGTTTGGCGACAGCGACCAACTCCAGGTTGGCGACGTGGTGCTGGCGATCGGCAATCCCTTCGGCGTCGGCCAGTCGGTCAGCCGCGGGATCGTCAGCGCGCTGAGCCGCGGTGTCGGTTTCGGGCCGTTTGAGGATTTCATCCAGACCGATGCGGCGATCAATCCCGGCAATTCCGGCGGAGCGCTGCTCGACACGGACGGCCGCGTGGTCGGCGTCAATTCCGCGATTCTCAGCCGCAGCGGCGGATTCGCCGGCCTTGGTTTCGCGATCCCGATCAATCTTGTGCGGTCCGTGGCGGAGCAAATTGTCAACCATGGCCGGGTGGAGCGCGGCTTCCTTGGCGTCGGGCCGCAGGACCTGACGGAGGAGCTCACCGAACAATTCGGCGCCGACAAGGGTGCCCTCATCACCGAAGTCACCGCCGATTCGCCGGCCGAGAAAGCCGGCCTCAAGGCGGGCGACGTGATTACGAAGATCAACAACACCGAAATTCGCGACGCGAGGCATCTCCTGTTGACGGTCAGCCAGCTGGCGCCCGACACGCCGATCACCGTCGGCTATCTGCGCGATCGGAAACCCGGCACGGCCAGTGCCACGCTGGTCCGGCGCACCCAAGACCGGGCGGCGGGCGATGACGTGGGGAGCACGAAGCCCAAGGACGAAGGTGTGCTCAACGGCGTCGCCGTGGACGATATTTCGGCGGAGATGCGCGAACAGCTGAACATCCCGGCGGGTATCAAGGGCGCGATCATCACGGAAATCGACCCCGAGAGCCCCTCGGCCCGGCAAGGGTTGAAGGAGGGCGATGTGATTCTCGAGCTCGACCGGCGGCCCGTGACCAGCTCGAGCGAAGCGGTGAAATTGAGCGAGGAGATCAAGGGGCCGAAAGTCATGGTACGCTTCTGGCGGGCCGGGCGCGCGCGGTTCCTCGTGGTCGACGAGTCGAAGAAGTAATCGCGTTGCCGGTTGGGTGTCCGAGCTCTTCCGCGCCGACTGGCGCGGAGGCGCCCAAGTCGTCAACGTGCCACCGCTCGTGGCGCCGGCAGGAGTCGGCTACGGTCCGGCCGCGGTGGATCAATAGCGCTGGCCGATTTTCTTGTAGATAAAACTCATCAGCCACGCCGGGCCGATCAGGAGGAAAAGCAGGTCCTTGAAGAAGGACGGTTTCCGGCGCTCCAACACGTGGCCGATAAACTGGCCGGTCCAGGCGAGCAGGAAAACCACGCAGCAGATTTTCCAAACCGGCCACGGTGAGGACAGGTCGAGCACGACCAGCGCCGTGTAGCCCATCGTCATGAAGAAGAGCAGGCCGGCCGCCAGCGGGGGCGAGAGCCGCGTGTAGAACAGCGTCGCGAGCGCCATCGCCACCAGCGCCCAGTTAAACCACGGCGCCGCTTCGACCCACGCTTCCGGCACGGGAATCGACCACACGAAACCCAGCACGCACCAGAAAATCAGCGGGACGCACACCCAGTGGATGAGTTCGTTGACGTGGTTCTGATGGCTCTCCGCGTATTCGGCGAACCATTGGTCGGCGGTTTTTTTCGGGCGCATTTTCCGTGAATCGAAGCAAAATCAGCCGGCCGTCGCCCGGGGGTCAACGCCGCTCAGAGCCGCAGGAAGATCTTCCGCTGATAGAGGAAGCGGGCGACGGCGAGCATCAGGAGCAAGGCCGTGAGCGCCAGCACGACGTCGCCGGCGCCCGGCGCGATCCGAGTGTCGAAAAACAGCTTAACCTCCCCGCCCGCGAGCCGCTGCGCGATCCGGGGGAACCCCAGGATGTTGCTGCCGAGGTAGAGCGTGATCGGGTTCATTCCGACCCAGACGAACGGCACGCACCACGCGCGCCAACGGCGGACGTCGACGAGGTAATAAAACGCCGCCAGCAGGAGACTGCTCCACCCGCCCGCCACAAGCACGAAGGACGACGTCCAGATCTTCTTCACCACCGGAAACTGCAGGTGCCACAGCCAGCCCACCGCCAGCGCGAGCAGACCACCGGCCGCGAGCCAGACGACCTTCTGCATCTCGCTGCGGTCGGTGCGCTGCAGCAACAGGCCCGCGAAGACGCCGAGCAGGCACGTCGCGATCGCAGGCAGCGTGCTCAGGATCCCTTCGGGGTCCCAGTAGAGGTCGTATTTTTTTCCGGACAGGTGTTCGAAATCGAAGTGATTCGACACGTTCAGCCCGGGCTCGAAACGCCCGGTCACCCGCGCCGTGATGGTGTCGTAGAGTGCCTGCACCCGGGCGGCCGCCGGGTCCGACGCGTCGAACTGTCTGGCCATCGCCACCCGGCTCAGCGTCACATCGCGGATCGGCACAAACGTCATCACCGCCCAGTAACCGCTCAGGACGAGGAGACCGACGATGGCCAGCGTCCGCGGCTTGAAAAAGCAAAAGAGTAGCCCCGTCGCGGCGTAGGCCAGCGCGATGCGTTGCAACACGCCGAGCAGGCGGATGCCCGGCCACGCGTTGCTCAGACCGCCGCTGTAGAAAATACCCAGCAGGAACAGGATCGCCGCTCGGCGCAGAACGCGTTTCACCGCCTCGGCCCGCCCGTGCTGCTCGACGAGCCGCGTCAGCGAAAACACGAGCGACGTGCCGACGATGAAGACAAACAGCGGGAAAATCAGGTCGTAGAAGGCGAGGCCCGCCCACTCCTTGTGATGGAGTTGTTCGCCGACGATCCGCAGCGGCGCGATGTCCCACAGTTTCGCCACGCCGCGCACCAGCGCGTCGGCCCCGAGGATCCAGATCATGTCGAAACCGCGCAGGGCATCGAGCGACACGAGTCGCGAAGCCGGGGCGGGTTGGGGAGAAGACAAAGAAACCATGGGGCGAAGCGGGATGCCGCGACGCTGCGACTCCGGCCGCTGCCGGTCAATGGCCAGGCGGGCATCCGCACCCTGCCCGCACCCTCTTTCCGGCCGGATGCCCGCCGGAAGCCGGGGGCATTCCACCCTTGCAGGCCCGATGGGAAATCATGCTCTGTTGCCGCATGAAGGTATCGTTCACCACGAAGGAATACGCGCGGCTCCTGGAACTTGTGCACCTGGGGCTCTGGGTCGCGGGGTCGCGGCCCGATGACCCTGCCACCATGCCGGATCGCTACGGCGAAATCGCCCAAAAGACGTTCTCGCTCGCCGAAGTCTTCGGCTGCGCCGACCTGGTCGAGACCGACGTGAACGGGCAGTATTTTCCCAACGAGAAACTCACCGGGGGCGCCTCGCAGGAAAAACTGGAGCAGTTCTCCGAGGATGCTTTCTGGGGCGAACTCGTCAGCCGTCTCTCCGGGCGGGACCTGCGCAACGAGTTCAGCGCGACCAAGCTGAGCGAGGAATTGAACGAGGAAGAAGAGCAGCGGCTCGAAACGATCGAGGACGGTTACTGGCGGGAATTCGAGAAGAGCGGCGTCGATCACCTCGTGGTGCTCCGCGGCGGCAAAGGCTGAAGGCCGGCTGACGGCGTTTTGAGGGTTTTAATGGAGCCGCGGCTCTAACCAGACCAAGTTTTATTCCACGCCTTCACCGCGAGCGGGTGAAGGCTTTGCCACCCGGGCCGATTTCGCGTCGCGTTCACCGAGGCATTGCGCCGAGCCGCGCTCCAAGTCGCGGCAGATCTGCGGCCGGCGTTCGTAGATGGAACAGAAGAAGTCCGTAGCTCCGCCGGGGCTTCGGCCGACGACGAGCGCAGCGCCGTGTCCCTCCTGCATCTGCATGTAGGCCCCGATTCCCCACAAAGTGCGCGAGCCAGTCGGCGTCTGGGCCGAGTCGGCGTCCAGTCTTTGCCCGTCACGCGCACAAAGGTGGCGAGTGTGCGAATGACCGCACACGCTGCAAACCCGGCAATCGGCGGGCGTCTTCACGCCACCGGTCTCGGCCTGTTTCGCGGCCTGTTTCTCCAGGGAGGGTGGTTCGCGCGGAGCGCGACGACCCGAGGGCGGGGGACCTCATGGTGACGGGGGTAATCTGCCGCTTGCCGGCCCAGACGCAACGGTTTCCACTGGCAGCCCATGGACGTCCACGCCCGAGCCCGAACCCTCATCGACGCCGCCCACGCCGCCGATCCCAGCCGCGGGCCCGACGGCCGCGCGGCGGAACTCATCTACGCCGACCGCATGGAGGCGTGGGTGTTGCGCCTCGTCCCCGGCGCGACACCGTTGCTGCGCCTCGCCGCGCGCAGCCAGCACCAGGAGCGCTGGCTCGTGCCGCGGGCGAGCTTTCCCCTCGACAAGCCCGGCTACCACGCGTGGCGCCGCTCGCTTTACACGAAACAGGCGGAGCGGGCCCGCGCGTTGCTGCTCGAAGCGGGTGTGCCGCCCGCGGATGCCGCCGAGGTCGCAACGTGGGTTTCGAAGACCGGACTCAAGACGAACCCCGGCACGCAGGCCCTCGAGGACGCCGCCTGCCTTGTTTTTCTGGAAAACGAAATCGGCGCTTTTGCGGCGCAACACGCGGAATACCCCCGGGAGAAATTCGTGGATATCCTGCGCAAAACCTGGCGCAAGATGAGTCCACCCGGCCAGGCGCTCGCCGGCGGGCTGGCGTTGCCCCCCGGCATCGCCGGACTCGTCGCGGAGGCCGTCCGGCCCGCCTGAAAGGGCGGCGGCGGCAGTCCATTTGGAGTTTACTTCCGAAACCAATCCCGGCTTATCCGTCGTCTTACCCCCGCGGCCGGCTCCGGTCGCATTTTCGCCCTGGCAATGGACACACCTCACAATCAGCCGACCCCCGACCGCCGCAATTTCATCGTCAAGGCCTGTGCGGTGGCCGTCGGCGGCGTGATCGCGGTGGTGCCGCCGCTGGCGGGCCTGCTGGTCCTGTTCGATCCGCTGCGCCGCAAATCCACCGGCGGCGGCGCGGTGCTCGTCGCGGCGCTCGATTCGCTGCCCGAGGACGGGTCGCCGCGAAAGTTTCCCGTGCTCGCGACGCGGGTCGACGCGTGGAACCGCTCGCCCAATGTGCCGGTGGGCGCGGTTTATTTGCAGCGACTCGCGAAAGGCGGCGTGCGTGCCTTTAACGTCGTCTGCCCGCACGCCGGTTGTTTCGTCGATTACCGGCCAACGGAAAACTACTATCACTGCCCGTGCCACAACAGCAGCTTCGCCCTGGATGGGAAGGTGCGCGATCCTAAGAGTCCGAGCCCGCGCGGGCTGGATGATCTGCCGGTGGAGATTCGCAACGACGGCGAAGTCTGGGTGACGTTTCAGAACTTCCGCGCCGGCGTGCAGGAGAAGATTCCCGTTTGATGAAGGCCTCGCTCGACTGGCTGGATCAGCGGACCGGCTACAAAAAGCTGCTGCACGAGACGCTGTTCGAAAACGTGCCCGGCGGTGCGCGCTGGCGGTACGTCTGGGGCAGCACCCTCGTGTTCTGCTTCGCGATCCAGGTGGTGACCGGCCTCTTCCTCTGGCTCGCCTACAGCCCGAGTTCGCAGACAGCGTGGGAAAGCGTCTATTTCATCCAGCACGAAATGTGGGGCGGCTGGTTTCTGCGCGGCCTGCACCATTACACCGCCCAGGCGATGACCGTGCTGCTGGTGATCCACCTGATGCAGGTGGTCATCGACGGCGCCTACAAGGCGCCCCGCGAGGTCAATTTCTGGACGGGTGTGCTGCTGCTGCTGCTGGTGCTGGCGCTGTCGCTCACCGGCTATCTGTTGCCCTGGGACCAGAAGGGGTTCTGGGCCACCAAGGTCGCCACCAACATCGCGGCGATCACGCCGCTGATCGGCCCGGCGTTGCAGCGGGTGATCGTGGGCGGCAGCGACTACGGCCACCACACGCTGACGCGTTTCTTTGCGCTGCACGCCGGCATCATCCCGGGCGCGATCATCGCCTTCATCGTCGCCCATGTTTACCTCTTCCGCCGCCACGGCCTCACGCCCAAGGAGCCGCGGAAAAAATCCGACGCGGCGTTCTGGCCCGACCAGGTGCTGCGCGACGCGGTGGCGTGCCTGGCGGTGCTGCTCGTCGTCCTCTTCCTCGTGGTGCGGACCCACGGTGCCGAACTGGGGGCGCCCGCGGATCCATCCGAGCTGTTCTCCGCCGCGCGGCCCGAGTGGTATTTCCTCTTTCTCTTCGAACTCCTGAAATATTTCTCCGGCGGCACCGAGATCTGGGGTGCGATCGTGCTGCCCACGGTGCTGCTGCTGGCGCTCGCCGCCATGCCCTTCGTGGGCAACTGGAAACTCGGCCATCGCTTCAACGTCGGTTTTCTCTGGGCGATGCTCGCCGGCGTGGCGCTCCTGTCCTTCCGCGCGTGGCGGGAAGACCAGCGCAATCCCGACTACGCCACCGCCGTCCGGTCCGCCCAGCGCGACGCCGAGCGCGTGATCGTCCTGGCGCAATCGGCGGACGGCATTCCGCCGACCGGCGCGGTGACGCTGCTGCGCGGCGACGCGTTGACGCAGGGCCCGAAGCTCTTCGCCAAAAACTGCGCGAGCTGCCATCGCTTCGACGGCCACGACGGACTGGGCGGCCAGCCGAAGGATCCGGTCTCCGCCTCCGACCTCAAGGGCTTCGCCAGCCGCGAATGGCTCACCGGTTTGCTCGACCCGAAACGGGTGGCCACGTCGCACTACCTTGGCGGGACCAAGTTCCGCGACGGCAAGATGGTGAAATTTGTGCAGGAGGATGTCGCCGACTATTCCGCGGAGGAGCAGGCGCAGCTGCAAAAAACCGTCGTCGCGCTCTCCGCCGCAGCGCAATTGAAGGCGCAGCGCGACGCCGATGCCCGGGAGGCCGCGGTCATCATCGAAGGTAAAAAGTTACTGGCGGGTGACGTGATGAACTGCACCGAATGCCACAAATTTCACGACGCGGGCGAGGACGCGACCGGGCCGGACCTGACGGGCTTCGGTTCGCGCGAATGGCTGACGGCCTTGATTTCCGATCCCGGCCACGAGCGTTTCTTCGGCGAGCGCAACGACCGCATGCCGGCCTTCGGCGCGAAAAAGATGCTCAGCCCCCAGGAGATCGGCCTCGTGGCCGACTGGATCCGCGGCGAATGGTACGAGCCCGCCCGCCCGTGAGCGGGCCTTCCCCGAGCCGTGTCGATCGCCGGTTACCTGCCCCGCCCACCCGCCTCGTTTGGCACGGCCCGGCTGGTCGGCCGCGCGCCGACGATGGTCCGGCGGTTTTCGCCGCCTATGCCGGCGATGCCGAAGTTACCCGCTATCTCAGCTGGCGGGCTTACGATCGCGTCGAACCACTGTCGGCGTTTCTCGGCGATTGCGCGGCGCACTGGGAACGGGGTGACGGCCACCTCGCCTGGCTGCTCTGTCTCAAGGGCACCGATACGCCCATCGGCTCGATCGGAGTGACGTTCGAGGCTGGTGGCAGGGCGATGTTCGGCTACGTGCTGGGAAAAAAATTCTGGGGTACGGCTTCGCCGCCGAGGCCCTAACCTTCCTCGTGGAGTGGGCCCTGGCGCAGTCCACGATCTGGCGGGCCTGGGCGTTTTGTGACGTGGAGAACCCCGGCTCGGTGCGCGTGATGGAAAAAGCCGGCATGGTGCGCGAGGGCGTGCTGCGCCGCTGGCACGTGTGCCCCACCCTCGGCCCGGAACCGCGCGACTGCATCGTCTGCGCCAAGGTGCGGTAGCGTCGCGGGCCACGTCGCGCAACGTAGCGTTTTCGCCCGCCAGGTTTTCCCCCAGGGGGCCTTCGCTTCAGCGCCTGCCCCGCGGTAACCCACCCGCGGCAGCTGGCCAATGGCGGGAAAGTGGGCCATGCTGCCGGCGATGACCACCATCGCCCGCTGCCTCACGATCGATCAGGCCCTGTTCATTCGGTCGTTGCTCGACGGCTGCGGCGTCAAGGCGTTCGTGCCCGACGAACTCGCGGCGCAAACCGACCCGGTGATTTTTTCGGCAGCATGAACAGCATTCGCGTGCAGGTGAACGACGAGGACGCGGAGACGGCGCGGGCGATCCTCGCGCGCAACGATCTACCCGTCGCGACGTAGCCGGTCGCCGTACGGGATTTTCCGTTCCGTTGGAGTCCGGGCGCGCGACGCCGCGCGTCCGGCTGGGTTACGCGCAGCGGCAACTTTTATCCGGAAATATCCCACCGGACGGGGCAACTGCTCCCCTGCGCCGGGGCGTCTTTCCGCTCGAATCCAAATCAACCACATGAAAACCGATCCCATCTCATTCACGATCCTCTCGTTCGTCATCCTCGCTGGGGTGATTCTCGCCTTCGTGGACCCGACCCCGGAATCGAGCCCGGCCCACAATTCCGTCAACCCGCCCCCGGCGGCGCAAACCGTCAAGTGACGTCGGGGCACGCAGCGCCCGCGCCCCTCAGCCGGACCGCCGCGCGTCCGCCGGTGGCGACGGGCCCTCAGCCCTTCAGCGCACCCGCGGCGATGCCCTTCACGATCTGCCGCTGCAATAAAAGGTAGATCAGCAGAATCGGCAGGGTCACGAGCACGATCCCCGCGAAAAGCGAACCGTAGTCGCTGCGGTACTGCGCCGTGATCGAGAGGTTCGCGAGTCCGAGCGGCAGGGTGCGCGACCCACCCCCGACATCGCCGCTCGCGAGCATGAACGCAAAAAAGTACTCCTTCCACACGCCGATGAACTGGAAGATGGCCACCGTCACGAGCCCCGGCCGGGCGAGCGGCAGCATCACCCGCCAGAAGGCCGCGAATTCCCCGCAGCCGTCGATCACCGCGGCTTCGTAAAGCGTGCGGGGCAGCGACCGGAAAAAACCGGCGAGGATGAAGATCGCGAACGGCAGGCCGTTGGCGGTGTAGACGAGGATGAGGCCCCACCGTGAATTGAGCAGGCCGAGCAGGCGCAGCTCGAAAAACAACGGCACGATCGCGAGCTGCGCCGGGATCATCAGTCCCGCCAGAAACAGCCCGAAGACGAAACGCCCCGCCGGGTGATGAAAGCGGGCGAGCGCATACGCGGCCATCGCCCCGAGCGCGACGATCAGCGTCACCGATGTCGTGGTGACGAGCACACTGTTGAAAAAATATTCGCCAAACCGCGCCTCGTTCCAAGCCCGGGTGTAGTTCTCCGGGTGCAACTCGCCCGGAGCCGGCAGCGCAAACGCATCTCGAAAGATCGCGGTGTCGGCCTTGAGCGACGAGTAGGCCACCCAGAGCATCGGAAAAATCACCCAGCCGGCGTAGCCCAGCAGCGCCGTGAGGATCAGGCCCGACGAGAGCGATGCCGGTCCTCCGCGAGTGCCGGGTGGGGGCGGGTTTTCCATTTGGGTGGGGCGATTTTCAGGTGCGCCGCGGAATTCCCGGTCAATGCTCCACCGGTTCCCGCCGGAGTCCGCACAACAGCAGCGCACTGCCCGCCGCCACCAGCAGGAAGAGCATGACCGCAATCGCCGTGGCGCGACCGATCTGAAAATCCTTGAACATCGAAGTCACCATGAACGTGCCGAGCGTGTGCGTGGAGGTGTTCGGATCCTGATCGGTGAGCAGCCAGATCATTTCGAAGGCGTTCAACCCGGCGATGACGATGAACACCGCCGCGATGACCACGACCTCCCAGATCAGCGGCAGCGTGATGCTGAAGAATTGCCGGGCCGGGGACGCTCCGTCGAGTTCGGCCGCCTCGTAAAGCTGCGGATCGATGCCCTCCATGGCGGCGAGGAAGAGAATGAGATTAAATCCGCAGGCCATCCAGATGTAGATCGGCACGAGCGACCAGTAGAGGTTGGCCTGCGCGAGCCACGGGTAACCGTCGAAGCCCCGTAGAGCCGCGAGGTGCAACCACTCCCCGAGCTTCACCAGCGCCGCGTTCGCGAGACCGCCGTGGGGCTGGTAAGCGCTCATCCACAGGAGCGTCGCCGCGATGCCACCGAGGAGATTCGGAAAGAGGAAAACCGCGCGAAAGAACTTCGCGCCCCAAACGCCGCGATGCAGCAGGCACGCGAGCGTCAGCGCCAGCGGCAACACGACGCTCGCGGGCACCAGCATCAGGAAGAGGTTGTTCCTGAGCGCCGCCCAGAACAGGTCGCTTTCGAAAAGCAGCCATTTGAAATTGAACCAGCCGGCCCACCGCTGCGCGCTGAGGCCGTCCCAGTGCGTGAACGCCCAGGCCAGCGCCATCGCGCCCGGCACGAGCACGAGCGCCGCGTAAAGGAGGAAGGCCGGCCCGACAAAGCCGAACCCGACGCGCGCCCGGAGCCGGGCGAAGGCGCCTCCGTGCCCGGTCGGCGGTGGCGCGGCCGAACCCCGGTCGGCGCGACGCGACCGCCATTTCCAAACCACCAGCCAGACCGGCACCGCCGCCAAGCCGATCAACAGCAGCACCCCAGCGGTCGCATGCCGATACTCGACGGCCTCGGGCGCGGCGGCGCGGGCCCGGTCGATTTCCGCCGCCGCCTCGATCCGCTCGGCGTATTCGCGCGGCGTGCTCCGGCCGTTCATGAGACTGATCCGCGCATCGACCACCGCCTGCCGGATGGCGGGTGGCTGCAGCATGACCTGGGGCATGTTGAACGCCTCCCGCGCCTGGTCGATCAGGGCCGCGGTCGATTGCATGCGGGGAGAAAAAGCGGCCAGCGGCACACGCACAGCCGCCGGCGCATCCGTGCGGCGCACGAACGCCTCGGCCCGCGCGCGGGAGGTCATGAAGCGTAGAAAATCAACGGTCAGCCGCTCCCGGGCGGCATCGCCCGTGGCGAACGCAAAAAAGCTTTCCGCGCTCGCCTGGATCGTGCCCGGATCGGCCACCCCTTCGGGGAAAACCGGGAAATTCATGGCCCCAAGCTCGAAGCCGTCCGAAATCTTCGCGCCCATCTCGTAGAGCATCCACGAACCGGAGACCACCATCGCGGCCCGGCCCTCGACGAACGCGAGCTGCGCGGCGGTGTGCGTGGCGCCCTCCCACCCGCGCACCGTGTAGTTTTGCGTGATGCGCTGGAGCACGCCGGCCGCGCGGATGTAGCGGGGATCGGTGCGAGCGCCGGGCGCCACGTCGTTCAAAGCCCGCCACGCCCCGGCTCCGGCGAGGTTGTAGAAGGCGGAGCGGACGATTGCGTCGGGATAATTTCCGTAAATCCCGGTGAGGCTGACCGGCGCGACGCCGGTCGTCTTGATACGATCGCACAGCGCGAAAAACTCGTCCCATGTCCGCGGCACGGACCAGCCGTGGTCCCGGAACAGCGCCGCGTTGTAGAAAATCGTCCAGCAAGAGTAGCTCAGCGGCACGCCGTAGATGCGGCCGTCGAAGCGCCACGTATCCAGCGCACCCGGCAGGAACGTGTCGCGCCAGCGGGCGTCACCCTCCCAGTTCGGACCGTCGAGATAGGGCGTGAGGTCGCGGATTTTCCCGGCGCGCACCAGCACGGGGATGAGCAGCTCACGGGGGAGCGCCGCATCCGGCAGGTGGCCGTCGATCATCCGGACCCGGAGTTTGTCCTGGATCCGCGGGTCGCCGTAGAGATGGATGCGAACCGCCGGACGCTGCTTTTCGAATTCGCGCGCGGTTTCCTCGTAAAACGCGGTGCCGAAACCGCCGGAGAAAACGGGAATGTCGAGCTCGGCGGCGGTTAATCTACCGCTGAAAGCCAGCAGCAGCCACAGGCCTGCGGCGCGAACCAGTTTGGAGCGGTGAATCCCCACCGCCCTGTCCAGGGCCCGTCGAATTCCGGCCGGGGTCATCATCTTGGGGTGGATCTCCGCGACCAAACCATGCCGGGAGGTTTCAGAAGGCACCGGTTTCGAATCGCGCCAACCGGGAATGACGTGAGTGCATGCAGGATGAACGGGTTTCAGGATAAACCGTCACGGAAGCGACAAGAAATAAACGCGGCGGGCCCGCGGCATAAGGGTGCGGCGAAGGCCCGGGTGGAACCGAGGAATAGCGTTGCTGCGCGAAAGTGCGGGGTTAGAGCTTGGCGTTTCATGGACGGAATGTGTGCATTTTTCCGACGCGGCCGGTCCGCCGCCATGCCCCGGGCGACGACCCTTGTCCGCACCTGGCGGTGGAAGGCGGCATGTATCAGGTGAATTTTTCCGACCAGGCCATGGCGGAACTCAATCGCCTCGACAAACTGGCCCAGCTCGACGCGATCGATCCGATCAGCAGCTTGAGGCCGGCGGATCTGGCGCATCCCCGGGAACCCCTCGGCTTCTTTCGGCGGGGCTCCAAGGCGTATTACCGCCTTCGCTCCGGCGAGTTTCGGTTCTACTTCCAGTCCCGGAGTGATTCGTTGCATGTGGACTACATTTTGCACCGAAACTCGCTCGAGGATTTTCTTCTGCGCAACAAGCTGCCGGTTTCCGAGCAACAACTCGTCGAACAGGACTCCAAGTTTTGGAAATACCTCGAAAGCCTGACGAAATGAATTCCGGCCGAAAACAAGAAGAGGAGGAGCTCGCGAAGCGCGAGGATCCGTACAACGTCACCCAGGCGAGCCGGATCTATTTCTGGCCCAACTTGATGACGGCGGGCAACCTGTTCTGCGGGTTCTTGGCCGTGATCAACTGCATCCAGGCCCGCCTCGCGGAGTCCGCGGCCAGCGGCGAGTATCTGGGCTGGTCCGCAGCCGAGCACTATCGCTACGCCGTTTATCTGATTCTCGGGGCGGCGGTGTTCGATTCGCTCGACGGCCGGCTCGCCCGCATGGGTGGGCGCGAGTCCCTGTTCGGTGCGGAATTCGACTCGCTCGCGGACGTCGTGTCGTTCGGCATCGCACCCTCCCTGCTGATGTTCTACCTGATTCTGTCGCCGACCCAGGGATATCTCTGGTTTCGCGAGATCGGCTGGTTCGTCGGTTTCGTCTACCTGCTGTGCGCCGCCATGCGGCTAGCCCGGTTCAATGTCATCACGAACCCATTGCTCCACCCCGGGAAAAAAGAGACCAGCAAGGACTTCGTCGGCTTGCCGGTGCCGGCGGCGGCCGGTACAGTGGCCTCGGTCGTGCTTTTCTTGCTAAAGCTTTCGGAAACGGATCGGTCGTTGAAGAATTGGGCGCTTTCACTCCCGTTTCTGATGTTGCTGGTGGCGACGCTCATGGTGAGCACGATTCGCTATCCAAGCGGCAAGACTGTGGATCTTCAGACCAAGACGCGGTTGCGGACGTTCATTTTCGTTCTGCTCTTCATCGGATTGGTGATCCTTTACAAAGAGGTCGCATTTGTCGCGACGTGTCTGGGCTACATTTTCTTTGGTCTTTTCCACCATTTGCGACGCGCACGGGTGGGCGCTGGGGTGAAAGGTTCCGTGCCCTAGCACGCATGTGAACAAGTTGCGCGGCGGGCGGGGACATTTTCCCAACAAGTCGGCGCCTGCGAACAACCGGCCGGTTACTGGCAGCGGGCGGGAAGTTTCTCACCGCCTGAAAAGAACGGTTTTTTGAGGGAGAAAACCAAGTTACTGGTCTTGTTCGCAGCTTATATGAATACTGATATAATTCCTTATTGAACACATATCATTTTAGCCTTTGTTAGCTTCTCTAGTTAAGGTCCAGTCGCCCGCATGAAATTTAAAATCAACCGCGATCATTTCGCCAACGGCCTCGCCCAAGTGCTGAACGTGGTCGGTTCCAAAGCCACGATGCCCATCCTGAGCAACGTGCTCATTGAGGCGGAGAAGGACCAAATCTCGTTGACGACCACCAACCTTGACTTGGGCATTCGCTGCAAGATCAAGGCCGAGGTGAAGGAAACCGGCGCAGTGACCCTGCCGGTCAAGCGGCTGGCGGGCATCGTCCGGGAATTGCCCAATGTCGATGTGACATTCGACGGTTCTCCGAATCATCAGGTCAAGCTGACATCCGGTGGCTCGACCTTCCGGATCATGGGCATCGGCAAGGACGAATTCCCTCCCCTGCCCGAATTTGGCGAAGAAAAGGCTTACAGCTTGGAGCAGGCGGAACTGATCACGATGCTCAAGAGCGTCGCCTACGCCCAATCGACGGATGAGACGCGCTACATCCTCAACGGCGTCTATTTCAATTTCAAGGCCGGCAAACTTGCGCTCGTAGCCACCGACGGCCGGCGGCTGGCGCTAGTGGCGAAGGAAATGGACGTGCCGGCCGAGAGCGCTGGAGCGATCATCCTTCCGGCCAAGACGGTGGGCGAACTCACGCGGCTGCTCGACAAGGGCGAGAAGGTGAAGATCAACTTCAACGACCGCCGGGCGGCATTTCAAATCGCCACGGACAAGGACACGAGCGGTCTTATCGATCACGTTTACCTCTACTCGAAAGTCGTGGAGGGTAACTATCCTAATTATCAGCAGGTTATTCCGAAAGAGACGCACCAGCGGATCAAGTTGGAGCGCGAGCTGTTTCTCCAGTGCGTGCATCGCGCGGCACTGGTTTGTTCGGAAAAGGCCAATTCAGTAAAAATCAAGCTGACCAGCAATTTGCTTGAGATCACGGCGCAGAGTCCGGATTTCGGCGAAGCTCACGAGTCGATGGCGATCGGTTACAGTGGCCCGGATCTGCAGGTCGCCTTCAATCCGGCATTTATTATGGATCCGCTTCGCGCGCTCGCGAAGGACGAGGTGTTTTTCGAAGTGAAGGACGAAGTGAGTCCGGGCGTTTTCAAGACCCTCGAAAGCTTTGTCTGCGTGATCATGCCAGTGCGATTGAGCTAGGCGATTTTTTGCATCGGCCCGCCTTTTCCGTTTACCGGGGATGCGTAGGGTAAACCGGTCGCAGGACCGTCGCTCCAGCCGTGGAACCTCCATATTTCATTCTCGCCGGGATTCTCGTTTCTTTGGTGTTGATGCAACTCAACCACCGGATGGCCTCCCCTGTGCTGTCGATCCTGGATCGCTGGCTGTGGTGGCTGGTTTTCGCGTTTGGCGCGGCACAGCTGTGCCGCGATTTCGATTTGATCCACCGGCCGTTCTGGGCACTCGCAGCCGTTTTTTTTCTGATCTGGTTTCTGGGTGAAACGCTTTACAATTGGCTGGCAATCACGGCGCACAGCCTGAGTTCGTTGCCGCTTTTTCCGCGTTTCGTCGTGAACGCCGGCGGCGACGAGTGGCCCGTGCAACCGCGGTTGCTGAAGATTCGCGAGTGGCTCCGCGGGCAGGGCTTTCGCCAGGTGCAGGCGCTGAAGGCGGAGATTGGCGGAGGGATCTTTTTGCGGGTTTCGATTTATCAGGATGCGCCGGCCAAGGTGCGGGTGCAGGTGACTTTCATTCCGCAGGCCAACGGGGCGATTTCGGTCTGCTATGCGGTCAGTTCCGTCGGCGCCGATGGCAGCCTGTATCTGACCGACAATCTCTACATTCCCTTCGGGGGTTTTTTCCCGGAAAACTGGTTCGTTGAGCGCAAACCCTGGCGCCGTTCCCTGCGCAGTTTGCTGGCTCATCATCGGGAGCGCGTCACCGTCGCGGGGATCGAACTCGTCCCCTTCTCGGATGATCCGCTGGTTGACCTCAATGCCGCCCAGCAAGAGCTCGATCAGCTTAACACCGAACTCGGCTTTCTTCATCCGCACGCGAAACGCGAAGACCTCGGCAAGTTCACCGCCGAGGGGCGCTATCGGGTGTGGAAGGAAATCTGGCTGCTCAACTATCTCGGCCGCCCCGCCCGCTACCAGTGACGGGGACGCCGGAAAAAGTTCGTCCTCTCCTTCCGGTCGCGGTCGGGAACTGAACTGCGGGGCAACGGATCTCCGCGTCCACGGTGTCAACTCGTGTTGACGTCGTGGACCGCGTCGGTGCCGGGTGTGGGGTTCGGGAGATGACGAAGGTGGACCGGCGCGCGAGCGGTTTTACCGGATTGGATCCAAGAAAAAGCGGGCTCGAACGTTGAGAGGATACCCGTGATGGATCCGCCCACCTTTCTCACGTCTTCGCCGAAGTCCGTTTCTCCGTTGGTGCGGCTGGGATTTCTGGCGTTGTGCGCCGGGTTGTTGGTCGGGCATGTCGCCTAGCTGGGCCGGCATCCCTGGGCTTTCCACTTCCCGTGGCCGCGCCTGGCGATGGTCGCATTGCGGATCGGAGCGACGCTCTGGCTGCTGCTGTTGGGCGCCTGCTGGTTTCTGGCCGTCTATCGGTGAGGGACCGAGCCGCTAGCCGCCGATGTAACTCATCTCGATCTTCGCCCGGGACTCGCCGGTGGCCAGCAGCCCGGCGCGTTCGTCGCTGTAGCGATCCACGCGTCCGCCCCAGATGCGGGCGAGAAATTTTTCGAGTTCGGCCGCGTCCGCCCCGGCGCGCAGCGCCCCCAGCACATCCCAGCCGAGCGACGCGAAGAGGCAGGTGAAGAGCCGGCCGTCGGCTGAAAGGCGCGCCCGATGGCAGTCCCGGCAGAACGGTTCCGTCACCGAGCTGATCAATCCGATCTCGCCGGCCCCGTCGCGATAGCGGTAGCGCGCGGCGACTTCGCCCCGGTAGGCGGGTCCGACCGGCTCCAGCGGCCAGCGCGCGCCGATGCGCTCGACCAGTTCGCGGGCCGGCACGACGCGTTCCGCCGTCCAATGGTTCGTGTTGCCCACGTCCATGAACTCGATGAACCGCAGCGCATGGCCGCGCGCCCGAAAATAGGCGCACAACTCCAGCAGCTCGCCGTCGTTCACCCCGCGCTGCACGACGCAATTGATCTTGATCGGGAGGCCGAGTGCCGCCGCCACGTCGATGCCGCGCAGGACGCGGGCGACCTTGAAACCGAGGCCGTTGAGTTTTCCCGCCGTGACGTCATCGAGCGAATCGACGGACACATTGAGCCGGTCGAGACCGGCCGTCCGCAGCGCCGGCGCGAGTTTTTCCAGCAGCCAGCCATTGGTGGTCAGGGCCACGTCCTTGATGCCAAGATCGTTTTTGAGCGTGCGGATCAGGTCCGGCACGTCGGCGCGCAACAGCGGTTCGCCGCCGGTCAACCGCACCTTCTCCACACCGAGCGCCCGAAAGGCCCGGACGATGCGGGTCAGCTCATCGAGCGTCATCAGCTGCGGACTGCGCAGAAACGCGTGTTCCGGCCCAAAAACGTCCGCGGGCATGCAATAGGGGCAGCGAAAATTGCAGCGGTCGGTCACGGAAATGCGCAGATCGCGCAGCGGCCGGCGGAATTGGTCGGTGACCGGAGGCGGAGAGGAGTGGGGCGCGGAGGTCACGGCGGCAAACAGAGGATACAATGCCCGGGATTTTGCCAGTTTCTCCGGTTTCGCTGGTTGGGGCGGGCTGATCGCTTCAGATGCCGTGAACGGCGGCGACTCCGCTCACGGCTTGCGACGGTGCCGCGCCGGGTTCTCTCTGTGACCCGCCATGCTTACCCCCGCCGAGGCCGAAAAGCTTATTTTCGAAAACGTCGTGCCGCTACCCCGTGAAGATTGTCCCTTGCTGCAGGCGCCGGGCCGGGTGCTGCGGGCGGATCTGCGGGCGGACCGGGACCTGCCGCCGTTCGACCGGGTGACCATGGACGGTTTCGCGGTGCGCGCGGCGGCCCTGGCGGCGGGCACGCGCGTGTTTCGCGTGGAAGGGGTGCAAGCGGCGGGCATGCGGGCGTTCAAGCTGGGCGCCGCGCCGGATGCCTGCCTCGAGATCATGACCGGTGCCGTGCTGCCCGACGGGGCCGATTGCATTGTGCCCTACGAAGAAACGACGCGCAGCGGCACCACGATGACCGTCTCCGAGCCCGCTGCGCACTTCGACACGGGCCACGCGGTGCATCGCCGCGGCAGCGATCACCGGCAGGGCGCCGTGATCGTACCGGCTGGCGCCCGGCTTACCGGTCGGGAAATCGCCGTTGCGGCGGCGTGCGGCTATGCGGCGGTGACCGTGAGCCACCTGCCCAAAATCGCGGTGGTTTCCTCCGGCGACGAACTGGTGGAAATCGATTCACCTGTGGCGCCGCATCAGATCCGGCGCAGCAATGACCATGCCTTGCGCGCCGCCTTGGCCGGCGCCGGCTACCCGAACGCGGCGCGGTTTCATTTTCGCGACGTGCGCCACGAGATCGAGCACATGCTCTGGCACGTGTTGGCGGAGTTCGACGTGGTTATCCTGACGGGTGGCGTTTCCAAGGGGAAATTCGATTTTCTGCCGGCGGAACTCGACCGGCAGAACGTGCGGAAGATTTTTCACGGTGTGGCCCAGCGCCCCGGCAAACCGTTCTGGTTCGGCGTGAGTTCGCGCCAGACGCCGGTCTTTGCGCTCCCCGGCAATCCGGTATCGGCCTACACGTGCCTCCATCGTTACGTGCTTCCAGCGCTCGCGTGCGCGAGCCAGCGCCTAGCCCTCGCCCCGCGGATGGCGGCGCTAGCCGCCCCCGTGACCTTCAAGCCGAAGCTCGCGTATCTGCTGCCGGTCAAGCTGGGCAGCGGACCACGGGCCGAACTCCTCGCCACGCCCGATCCCGGCAACACCTCGGGCGATTTCGCGGGCTTGGTGGACACGGATGGATTCGTCGAGTTGACCGCCGGCCAGACGGATTTTCCCGCCGGGACAATCGCGCCTTTTTTCCCATGGGGGTGATTTTCTTTCGGCCCGGCTTTACGCAGCGGCCTCCGTGAGGTAAACCTGCGTTCGTTTTTCTCCATGTTTTCCCACGTCGATGCCCAGAACCGACCCGCGATGGTGAATGTTGGCGACAAGCCCGTCACCCGGCGCACCGCGCATGCCGTCGCGATCGTCACCCTGCCGGGGGAGCTGGCCGCGCTGGTGCGCGACGGCGACATTGCGACCAAGAAGGGTCCGATTTTTCATGCGGCCGTACTCGCGGGCGTGATGGGGGCGAAGAAGACCAGCGAGCTCATTCCGCTCTGCCATCCGTTGCCGCTGGAGGACTGTCAGATCGAGATCAAGACCGACGTGGATCGCGGTGAGATCGTGATTCACTGCCGGGTGCAAACCAGCGCGAAGACCGGCGTCGAAATGGAAGCGCTCACCGGCGTGACGGTGGCGGCGTTGACCGTCTACGACATGGCCAAGGCCGTGACGCACGGCATCGTGATCAAGGAAATCCGGCTGCTCGAAAAGACCGGTGGCAAGAGCGACTACCGCGCTTCCTAGCGCCGTGACCGCGCCCGGTTCAGCACCCCACTCGCCCGCCATGATTCACCTCGCCGTCCAGTATTTTGCGATCCTGCGGGAGCAGCGCGGCCTTTCGGAGGAGAAGCTGGCGACTGCCGCGACCACGCCGACGGCACTTTACGACGAATTGCGCGCCCGCCACGGCTTCACCCTCCCGGCGGATCGGGTGCGTGCAGCGGTCAACGACGAGTTCGTCGCGGCCGACGCTCCGTTGCGCGACGGCGACCGCATCGTTTTCATCCCGCCGGTCGCCGGCGGTTGAACCCCATGTTCCGCATCTTGACCGAGCCGATCGACCCCGTCGCACTGCAACGCGAGCTTGCCGACGTGCAGGCGGGGGCGTGCGTCGCGTTTGAGGGCTGGGTGCGCAACCGCAATGACGGGCATCCGGTGCTTTCGCTCGAATACGAGGCCTATGCGCCCCTGGCGGTGAAGGAAGGCACGCGCATCCTGAACGAGGCCCGCGGGAAATTCGCGTTGGTGGCTGTCGCTGCGGTGCATCGCGTTGGCCACCTAAAGCTTGGAGAACTGGCCGTTTGGGTAAGCGTCACCGCGGAGCACCGGGGAGCGGCATTCGACGCCTGCCGTTACATCATCGACGAGGCGAAGGCGCGGGTACCGATCTGGAAAAAAGAGTATTATGCCGACGGCGCGACGGTCTGGATCAATTGCGCCAGCCGCGGCGACCACGCCGGGGCGCAAGGCCCCCCGGCAGGTCTAAAAAGTTGCTAATAACGGCCGGATTCGGGGTTCGACTCGTTTCGATGAAGTACGGGTCTAATCGGGGAGCATGAACTACGTGATCGCTGCCCTTCCCTCGACCTCCGCCCTCGATCGGCTCCACCAGATTCCCATGCAATTTTGGCAGGCACTTGGGATCGCTGTCCTCCTCTTGGTGGTCGGCGTGTTCGTCTTGCGCAAACTGGCTCAGGTGAACAAGGTTGTGCTTTCGGCGATCGTTGGCCTCTTCTTTGTGTTCGTCGGCTTCAATTGGATTTACGAGCGCAACGAACCGACTTGGGCGACGCCGACGGTTCGCTTTCTGAGCGGGTATTTTCCGAGCAAGGCCGCGATCGAAGCCAAGAAATCCGGGCTCTGACCCGCATTAGCGGCGCGGTTTTTGTCGCGTGCTGCCAAAATCGGGTTGGTTTTCGCAGGGGTTAAGTTAGCGGTCATCACTCCCTTCTCCCCATGGTAAAAACCCATTCCGACATCGGACTCATCGGCCTCGCCGTCATGGGTCAGAACCTCGCCCTCAATATCGCCGACCACGGCTTCCAGATCTCGGTTTACAACCGCACGACGGAGAAGACCGACGCCTTCGTCGCCGAGAATCCCAACACCCCGGGCGGCGTGGTGGGCACCAAGACGCTCCAGGAATTTGTCCAGTCGCTCGCGAAGCCGCGCAAGATGATTATCCTCGTGCAGTCCGGCAAGGCCACCGACTCGGTGATCGACGGCCTTGTCCCGCTGCTCGAAAAGGAAGACATCGTCATTGACGGCGGCAACGCGCTCTGGACCGACACCATCCGCCGCGAGAAAGCATTGAAGGGGAAGGGCCTCCGCTTCATCGGCTCCGGAGTGTCCGGCGGCGAGGAAGGCGCGCGTTTCGGCCCGGCTCTTATGCCCGGCGGCGATCCTGCGGCCTACAAGGAACTCGAACCGATTTGGAATGCCGTTGCCGCCAAGGTCGACGCCGCCACCGGCGTGCCGCTCACGGGCGCGGCGCCCGGCAAGCCCATCGTCGGCGGTGTGCCCTGCGCCACCTACATCGGCGAAAACGGCGCCGGCCACTACGTGAAGATGGTCCACAACGGCATCGAGTATGGCGACATGCAGATGATCTGTGAGGCCTACGCCTTGATGCAGGGCCTCCTCAAGCTGAAGGCCCCCGAAATGGGCGCCATCTTCACCGGGTGGAATCAGGGCATGCTCGGCTCCTTCCTCATCGAGATTACGGCCGATATTTTGAAGCAGAAGGACCCGATGACGAAGAAACCCTTCGTCGACATCGTCCTCGACACCGCCGGCCAGAAAGGCACCGGCAAATGGACCTCGGTCAACGCCCTCGACATGGGCGTGCCCGCCCCGACGATCGCCGAGTCGGTCTTCGCCCGCTGCATCAGCGCCGTGAAGGAAGAACGCGTCGCCGCCTCGAAGATCCTCAAGGGCCCCTCGAAGAAATACAAAGGCTCCAAGAAGGCGCTCATCGCCGCCATCCACGACGCGCTCTACTGTTCCAAGATCTGCTCCTACGCCCAAGGCTTTCAGCTCATGCGCGAGGCGCAGAAGGAATACAAGTGGACGCTCAACTTCGGCGAGATCGCCCAGATCTGGCGCGGCGGTTGCATCATCCGCGCGGTCTTCCTCCAGAAGATCACCGAAGCCTACCGGCGCGACCCGAAGCTCGCGAATCTCCTGCTCGATCCGTATTTCAACAAGACGGTGAAGAAGGCGCAGGAGAACTGGCGCAAGGTCGTGGCGCTCGCGGCCGAGTGCGGCGTGCCGGCCCCGACGTTCAGTTCCGCCCTCGCCTACTACGACAGCTACCGTTCGGCCCGCCTGCCGGCCAACCTGCTCCAGGGCCAGCGCGACTACTTCGGTGCGCACACCTACGAGCGCACCGACAAGCCCCGCGGCAAGTTCTACCACATCGACTGGCCCGAGGCCAAGCGTCCGCAGTTGGAAATCAAGTAAGGCAGGCCTGCGGATGTTCCTCAACAATCCATAATGTAACTTCGAGGGTTGGGTCGGATAATTTAATGGCCTCTTTTCGATTTTCTGGAAAAGGGGCTATCTAAAATTTTATCGTCCAAGCGACAAAGGGTCGCGAGGGGGCTCAGTTATACTTTGGAATGTTGACCAGCACGCGAAAGACTCCCTCCGAAGCCCCGACGAGGGAGTTTTTTATTTTTGGTCCTGGCCGCCGGCCGACCGGCTACGGCTTTCTAGCCGTCATCACGCTGCGGTCCGCCAGGGTGGAGGCGAATCGGATGTCCCGGAAGCCGGCCTCGGCCAGCAACGCGGCCATTTCGGCGGTCGAGTAGCATTTGCCCTCGGTCACCGCCATCAGGAGCGCCGAGTATTTTGCCACCGGCAAAGGGCCCGTCTTGGCGGCGTTCACGTGCGCATCGTGCACCGCGAGCATGCCGCCGGACTCGAGCGCGCGAAACGACGCCGCCAGCAACGGGCGCACTTTGTCGGCATCCCAGTCGTGCAGGACGTTGGAGTAAAGATGCAGGTCAAAGCCGGTGGGCAGCGGATGGGCGAACATGTCGCCCGCCACGACGGTCACCCGGTCGGTGTAGCCGCGTTTCCGGATCATGGTGCGCGCAATCTCGTCCACCGGCGGACGTTCGAACACCGTCGCCACGAGCGCGGGATGCTGCGCGACCATCGCACACGCGTAGATGCCGGAGCCACCCGCGATGTCGAGCAGCCGCGTGTGCCCGCGCGCATCGATCGCCCTGGCCATCGCGGGCCCGAGGTAGAAGCCACGGCAATCCATCGCGGCCGTGAAGGTCGTGGCGAACTCCTCGCCTAGCATCGCGTGGCTCCAGGCCTTCTCGTGCTTGAAACTGCCCCAGTTTGCCGGCCGGCCCGTCCGGAGGATGATCGCGAAGTCTTTCGCCACCGGCCGGTCCTTGAGCGACGCGTAATACGGCCCGAGAAAGAACGGCGAGGAGCTCACGAGATGCTCCCGCGCGAGCAGAGTCGGGCTAAACACCCCACTCTCGCACCGCACGAAACCGTCCGCCGCGAACAGGGTGAGCATCACGTCGACCGGCCGTTCCTGCAGGCCAAGGTCGCGGCAGATCGTGGCTTTGTCCGCCGGGTGGGCGGCGAGCCAGGTGAAGAAATCGAACTCGCAGACCGCTGCGGTCAGGAGATCCGCCGCGTAGAGGCCGTCGCGGTAGCGATAGATTTCGAGCGGATCGGTTTGCGGGGTGCGGGTAAGGTCGAGCGGGGGAGTCATTGGCCGCTTCCTTACGAGGGACGAGGTGAAAGGGCGAAGCCGAAAGAAGAAAGGAAGGCCCGGAACACCCGTTCTCTCGCTAGTCGCGGCTGCGCCGGAGCTTTTCGACGTCCCGCTCGTGCTTTGATTTGGTGGGCAGGAAATTGACCAGCTGGTCCACGACGGGCGTGAGAAACCGCGGCTCCGCCCGCTCGTAGACCCAGTAGAAAAAAATCATGCTGCCTGCCAGCACCGCCACGAACCACGGTGCGTAGTCGTTGACGGCGCGCAGCGCCCGCCACAGACGGACGACGATCACCAAGGCGATCACGCCGATCGCAATATTGATCCACACCTGCTTCGGCAGGTAGGGAAATTTGTTCGAGATGGCGGTTTCGGCGGCGACGATCGGCGCGAGGAGGGCGGTCACGGATTTTTGTTAGCAAGAGGCTTTCCCGGCGGCAAGTGCATCGCGCGCCATGCCGCCGGGCGGCTTGAAAAAGCCGCCGGGCTCGCCGACGCTGCGGGCCGTCCAAGTCCCACATGATTGCTCCCGTCCCCACCAACCCGATCGAAGCCGAAGCCGAGCGCCTGCTCGGGTCCCTGATGCACGTCGAGTGCGATCCCCGCGGGCGGACGTGGAATCTCGATACCTGCCGGGAGATCGCGCCGCTGACCCTCGAGATCAACCGGCTGAAAAAGGAGCAGGATGCGGTCCTGCTCGCCCACTCGTACGTCGAGCCGGAGATCATCTACGGGGTCGCCGATTTTCGCGGCGATTCCTATTTCCTGAGCATGAAGGCTAAGGAAGCGCGGGCGAAGACCATCGTGTTTGCCGGCGTCGTCTTCATGGCCGAGACGGCGAAGATCCTCTCTCCGGCCGCTCGGGTCCTGGTGCCGGACCGCGGTTCCGGTTGTTCCCTGGCCGACTCGCTCAACGGCGAACAACTGCGCCGCCTCAAGTCGCTTTATCCCGACGCGGCCGTGGTGTGCTACATCAACAGCACCGCCGAGGTGAAGGCCGAGTCGGACGTGTGCGTCACGTCGGGCAACGTTTACCACATCGTAGCGAACCTGCCGGCGAAGCGGATCCTCTTCGTGCCGGACCGGCTGATGGGGGACAATCTGCGGGACGAACTGAAGCGGCGGGGCGTGGACAAGGAAATCATCACATCCGACGGCACCTGCATGGTGCACGACCAGTTCACGCCGGCCGACATCGCCGCGGCCCGGGAGCGTTTCCCGGGTTTGAAGGTCGTGGCCCATCCGGAATGCACCGCCGACGTCGCGGCCGCGGCGGACTTCGTCGGCAGCACGGGGGCGATGATGAAGTATGTGAAGACGACAGGCGCACCCTACTATCTCATGCTGACCGAGTGCGGACTGGTCGGCCGGCTGGAAGTCGAGGTGCCGGAGAAGAACTTTATCGGCGGCTGCCGGCTCTGTCCGTACATGAAGCTCAACTCGCTCGAAAAGATCCGCGACGCTTTGAAGCATCCCCGCCCCGATCAGATCGTCACCCTCGATGAAGATGTGCGCCGCCGGGCGGCGACCTGCATTGAGCGGATGTTTGAGCTGGCGCCAACCGACTGAATCTGGAACTCAGGAACTCGGGAAGCCGGCGTTCGCGGCTTTCTCCCACGCGCCCACCCTGCATGATCACTCCCCGCACCGATCACCTCATCGACCTCGCCCTCGAGGAAGACGCCGGCCTCGGCGACGTCACCAGCCGCGCGATTTTTTCGGCGAAGGACCGTTCGCGGGGATACTTCGACGCGAAGCAGGACCTCGTGCTGTGCGGGCTGGACATCGCCGCCCGGGTTTTTCAACGCGTCGATCCCGCGCTCAAGGTGACCGTGCGGGTGCCCGATGGGCAGAGAGTGAAGGCCGGCGCCCGCGTGCTCGACGTCACCGGGCCGACGGCGTCGATGCTGACCGCGGAGCGCACCGCGCTGAATTTCGCGCAACGGCTTTCCGGCATCGCCACCTTGGCGCGGAAGTTCGCCGACGCGGTAGCCGGCACGGGAGTGCGGATCGTGGACACGCGCAAGACCACGCCGGGCTGGCGCGCGCTCGAAAAATATGCGGTGCGTTGCGGCGGCTGCTTCAACCACCGCTCGTCCCTCGGCGAGCATGTGCTGATCAAGGACAACCACATCGCGGCCGCGGGCTCGATTGCGCAGGCGGTGCAGCGCTGCCGGGAGGCCGCTCCCCACCTGGCGAAGGTCGAGATCGAGGCCAAGACGCTGGCCGAGGTGAAGGAGGCGCTGCGCGCCGGCGCGGATGTCATCCTCCTCGACAACATGGCGCCGGCGATGATCCAGCGCGCCGTCGCACTGATCGCTGGTGGCGCCAGCATCGAGGTTTCTGGCGGCGTGCGCTTCGAAACGCTGCGCGATTTTGCGTTGCCGGGGGTCGACGTGATCAGCATCGGCGCGCTGACCCATTCGGCGCCGGCGGTGGACTTGAGCCTGACGATCGTCGGGCGGAAACAGAAATAGGCGGGCGGGCGGCGCGGCGGCTGAAGGCCGCCTTTGTTTTTCCGGCGTGACCTCCCGGCCCGCGCCGTGTCCGCTGTAACTCGAAATGCAGGTTCTTCACACCGACTGTCTGGTGATCGGCGCCGGCCTCGCGGGCTCGGCGTACGCGCTGCGCGCGGCCAGGCAGGGGCTCTCCGTTGAGCTGCTGTCGCTGGCGGAGCCGCTGGCCGCCAACAGCGATTGGGCGCAGGGTGGCATCATCTACGACGTGGCGAAGGACCCGGCGGCGCTGGCGCGGGATATTTTCGAGGCCAGCGACCGCACCGCGAATCCCAAGGCGGTGCAACATCTCGTGCGCGAGGGACCGAAGGCCGTCGAGGAACTGCTGCTCGAGGAGCTGAACGTCGGTTTCGACCGGGACGCCGGCGGCGGTCTCGATTTCACACGCGAAGGCGGCCACAGCGAACGGCGGATCATTCACGCCAAGGATGCAACCGGTCACGCCATTCTCGCCGCCGTGGCGCGACGCGTCGACACCACGCCACGCATCACCCGCCGCGCGGGCTGGGTCGCCATCGACCTGCTCACGCTTTCGCACAACTCCGTCGACGCGACGGACAAGTACGAACCGCTCACGTGCTTCGGTGCCTACGTGCTCGACACGGGTGCAGGTGCGACCGGCGCGATCGTCGCGAAGAAGACCATCCTGGCCACGGGGGGGCTCGGACAGATTTTCCTGCACACGACCAATGCACCCGGCAGTGTCGGCCACGGGGTGGCGATGGCCTATCGGGTGGGTGCGCGGCTCATCGATCTCGAATACGTCCAGTTCCATCCCACGGTGTTTGCGAAGAAGCACGCCCCGCGGTTTCTGATCACGGAAGCGCTGCGGGGTGAGGGCGCGGTGCTGCTGAACGCGCAGGGCGGACGCTTCATGGATGCAATCGACGCGCGCGGCTCGCTGGCCTCACGCGATATTGTGGCGCGGGCGATCAAGCAGGAACTGGCGGCGAGCGGGGAACCCAATGTGTTGCTCGATCTGTCGGCAATGAAGCCGGAATTAGTGCGGGAGCGGTTTCCCAGCATCTACCAGCGCTGCCTCGAACACGGCCTCGACATCACGCGGGAGGCGATTCCGGTCGTGCCCGCGGCGCACTTCGCCTGCGGCGGCGTGCACGCCGACCTGCATGGCCGTACCAGCATCCGGCATCTCAACGCGATCGGCGAGACGGGTTGCACCGGCCTGCACGGGGCGAACCGGCTGGCGAGCACGTCGCTCCTGGAGTGCTTGGTCAGTGCGAAGTTCGCGGCCATCGCCGATGGCGCCGACATCGGGCGCGAGACGTTCCGGCTGCCCGAGCCGCGCGACTGGGAGAGCCCGACGCGCGAGGCCGATCCCGTACTGGTCCGCCAGGACATGCTGCAGATCCAGCATACGATGTGGAACTACGCCGGCATCGTGCGTTCGCCGAAGCGGCTGACGCGGGCGCGGCGGATCCTGCTGGAGCTGCGCGAGGAGATCCAAAGTTTCTATCGGGGCTGCCGCCTGACGCGGGACTTGATCGAGTTGCGCAACGCGATTCAGACCGCGCTGCTGGTCGTTCACGCCGCGTCACTCAACCCGCGCAGCCGGGGCTGTCATTACGTGACCGAGGAGTCCTGACCTGGAGCCCTTCCGATTGGTGGTTGCTCCGCCGGTACGCGGAGCGCAGCGTCCGCCTCATGCCCGAACCCATCATCGCCCAGAAGTCGCCGTACGTCCTCGACATGAAACCCGGCACTTATTGGTGGTGTGCGTGCGGTGGTTCGAAGAACCAGCCCTTTTGCGATGGGACGCACAAGGGCACCGAGTTTTCGCCGAAAAAAGTGGAGATTGCCACCGAGGGCAGGGTGGCTTGGTGCGGCTGCAAACACACGCAGAACGGAACGTTCTGCGACGGCACGCACAAGAAGCTTTGAGTGAACGTCAGTCCCCAGGCCCGCCCGGCATTGCGGCTCAGGCTTGGGCGCTTTTGGCCCGGGCGTGCGCGAGGACTCGGAGCAGCGCCTCAAAGTCCTCGTCGCGCGATCCGCTTTCGATGATGAAGTCGAACTTTGCCGCCTCGCGCAGCTCGGCTTCCGCCGTCGCGATCCGGCGCTCGATTTCCTCCTCGTGATCCTGCGCCCGGGCCCGCATGCGGGCCACCAGACGCTCGTGGTCGACCACGATGAACACCGTGGTCATCGCGCGGCGCAGGCGAGCGTCGGTCTGGGCCACGCGCCGCAGGGTGTCGACGCCCTGGACGTCGATGCTCATCACGAGGGGCTGACCGTGGGCCAGCGGGTCGAGGACGCTCGACTTGAGCGTGCCGTAGCGGCGGTCGCCGTGGACCCAGGCCCATTCGAGAAATTCGCCCGCGGCCACCCGCACATCGAACTGCGCGGGCGTCAGGAAATGATAATGCAAGCCGTCGATTTCTCCGACCCGCGGGGCTCGCGTCGTCGTGGTCACCACGCGGGCGAACTCCGGGCGCGCCGTCACGAGGCGGTCGCAGAGCGTGCTTTTGCCGGATCCCGCGGGACCGGCGATCACGAGCAGAACAGGCGCGGTGGGCTGGGCCATGCGACGATCGTTAGTAGGTGAAAGCCACGACGCCGAGCAGCAGGCCGTAGGCCGCGATCACGCCGCCAAAACCACGGGCCCGGCCCGGGCGTGCGAAGAGCCAGCCCAGGAAATCCCGCAACCGCCACGGTTGGGCTCCGAGCCAGATGGCCAGGGCCAGCGCGACGTAGACCAAGGTGGCCATGAACAGCCGCTGGGGCTGGTCGAATTGCATGTAGGCCGCATCAAGGAGAGGCATCGCGCCCAGGAGCACCAGCGCGCAGAGGCCCCGCACCGCCAGAAAGTCAGGCACGCTCCGGAACGACAGCCCCGCGACCGCACCAAAACCCAGCAGGAGCCAGCCGCGGTATTCGCCGAAGTCGGCGGGCGAGAGGTGCCAGATCGCGTAAAGAAACCACGCCGCCCCCGTGCCGAAAAAAAGGTAGGCGGCTGTCGTCGACCGCGGCAGCGCCTTCAGGGTCGCGATGAAACCCGAATGGTTGAGCAGCAGCGGGAATCCCAGCGCGAGGAGCAGGGCGGCGGGAACAAGCGTGGCGGTGAGGAGGGACATGGGTGGGAAATCGTGGTCGTGATCTTAATCGTGATCTTGCTCGGCCGGAATGTTCGAATCCGCCCGTGCCCCATAGGGTGCAGGCTCTTCGTGCAACTGCGCTCCAAACACATCTAGAAGCCCCATTAGCATGGAAACGATCGCCACGAGCAGGTCTTTTCCTTCGGCGGCTTTGGTCGGATCGAGGTGTTGCTTCAGCACCAAAATGTCCAGGCAAGCGGCACACTCGAGGGCCGATCCACGGGCGATGCCCAAATAGCGGCAGCGATCAACTTTCGAGCACTTCCCGTTTCCCTGCGCTAGGTTCAGGAGGATGCTGGTGGGTGCCCGCTCAAGCTGGTCGCGTGCGGAAAGTTTAGCCGGGAGTTCCGCAACGATGGGATGCGCGAAAGCTACAAACTGCAGCGCACGCTGATACACACGGAGCTTCTCGTGATCGAAGTAGGTTTTGGACATGAGCACGAATCCGAGGATTACGATCATGATCACGGGCAAGCGGATGCAGCATTCCCCACCCCGCTCAGCACCAACTCCCCATACAGCGTGCTTACGCTCGCGCGTTCGATTTTCAACGGCACGAGCGAGCCGATCAGCCGCGCGTCGGCGTCGAATACGCACACGCGGTTGCCGCGGGTCCGGCCGGTGAAGCGGGTGCCGCTCTTGTCGCGGCCGTCCACCAGCACCTCCTCGATCGTGCCGATCTGCGCCGCGGTCCGGCGCAGCGAATTTTTCTGGAGAATATCGAGCAACACTTGGTTGCGGTGTTCCTTCACCTCTTCCGGTGCCTGGTCGGCCAGCTCCGCCGCGGGCGTGCCGGTGCGGATCGAATACTTGAAGACGTACGCCATGTCGTAGTTGCACGCCTCGAACAGCTCGCGCGTCTGGTCGAAATCCTCGTCGGTCTCGCCGGGGAAGCCCACGATGACGTCGGTCGAGAAAACCATGTCCGGTTGCGCGGCGCGCAGCGCGTCGACGATCTCGCGGTAGCGTTCGCGCGTGTAGGGCCGGTTCATCGCGCGCAGGATCCGGTTGCTCCCGGACTGCATCGGCAGGTGCACGTAGCCGCAGAGTTTCGGCAGGCGGGCGTAGGCGGCCACGAGGTCGTCCTTGAAGCCGCGCGGGTGCGGCGACGTGAACCGGATCCGCTCGATGCCCTCGATGCCATGCACGCGCTCGAGCAGCTGCACGAAGGGCGAGATGCCGCCCGTGTGTTCGTAATCGCGGCGGCCGTAACTGGTGACGATCTGGCCCAACAGGGTGATTTCGCGCACGCCCCGCTCGGCCAAGGCACGGCATTCGGCCACGATTTCATCCATCGGCCGCGAGCGTTCGTCGCCACGGGTTTTAGGGACGATGCAGAACGCGCAATCCATGTTGCAGCCCTGCTGGATCGAAACGAAGGCGGTCACCTGCCGTTCGACTGTTTCGGCCGTTCCGTCGCTTTCCGGCCCGGAAATCAGGTGATCCTTGATCGTGTTCTGCGAACCCGCCTCCTCGCCGATGTCGACAATGGTCTCACCGATTGGCACCCCGGCCTCCCGCGCGGCGCGCAGGTTGTCGAGATAGCCGGGCACTTGGTGAAACTTCTGGGTGCCGATGATCAGGTCGAGGTCGGGCAACTGTTCGAGGAGCGAGGCCCCGCGGTTCTGCGCCATGCAGCCGAGGATCCCGAGGACGAAGTCCGGCTGCTTCTTCTTGCGCTGCTGGAGGTAGCCGGCCTTGCCGATGGCCTTTTGCTCGGCGGCATCGCGCACGCTGCAGGTGTTGAGCAGCAGGATGTCGCAGTCGTTTTCATCGCCCACGATCCGATAACCCCGCGCACGCAGCATTGCCGCGACCGCCTCGCTGTCGCGCTCGTTCATCTGACAGCCGTAGGTTTTGATGTGGACCCTGTTCAAATTAGTGGAGGGTCAGAGGTAGCCGGCGCCCCGGGAGGGTCAAACGGGAAAGCCGGTGGTCGAGTTGACCGGTTTCCGTGGCGGTCGCACTGTCTGGAGATCGCTTTTTCTCTATGCGCCGCATTATCAGCTCCGGTGTCGGGTGGCTATGCGCCTTCGTCGCATTGCCAGTGGCGTCGGCGACCGCGCCCGAGGCGCTGTTGGTCGTGCTTGGCGACCAGCATTCCGCTTACGAGAAGGCGGCGCAACTCGTCGCCCACGTCGATCGCTTGAAGGGAGAGAATCCGGGCGTGCCCCTCGCCGTCCTGATCAACGGCGACTCGTTCGAATACGGCAACGTGGTCGCCCGCCGGAGCGCGGCCCGGATCGACTTTGCCTTGTTTGCGGCGTTGGTAAAACGCGCGCCCGTGGTCCTGAACCTGGGCAACCACGAACCCGATTTCCAAGACCCGGTGGAAACCGTCGCGAAACTGCGGGCCGTCGGGGTCGTGGTCATCAGTGGCAACGCCCGCGACCGGAACACGGGCCAACCGCTGGCGCCCGCCTCGACCGTGCTCCCGCTCGTGCCCGCGGGCACCCTGTTTGCGGGAGCGCACGACCATCTTCGTTTTGTGCACCGCGTGGACTTCGACGCCTGCGTGCGGTTCGACGGCCCGGTCTTCACCGCCGAAGTCGACGGGACGCGATTGCAAAAGCTCGCCGCGCTCGCGAACGAAGGCCCCGAAACGCCTTTCGCGCAGCGCAGCGGCGAATTCAGTTTCGCGGCCGGCCGGCTGGCCGGAATCGATCCGGCAGGATCCTACCGCATCGCCACGACGGATTGGGGCGCGAAGAATTCCGACCGCTACTTCGGCCCGCCGGCCATCGCGTGGCGTGAGCACCCGACGCTGAAATTGAAAGCGGCCGTTCTCGCCGCCCTGGCGCCGGCAAATTGATGGATATGAAACCCGGGCGCGACATTAGCATGGTTTTGGCGGTGCTGGCCGCGGTGATTGCGGCGCCCGCCCAGACGGCTGCGCCTTCGCCAGCGGCGCCGGCCGCCTCCCCGGAGCCCGCCGGGGCCGACGATCTTTTCCAACTTGGCAGGCAATTGTTCGACGCCTACGCCTCGCCGGAGATCAAGGCGCAGTTCGAATTTCCGACGAAGGAAAAGTGGGATGCGTTTGGCCTGCGGCTGCAGCGCGCGCTCGAGAGCGATTCGCTCGCGGACCTCGCCGTTTATTTACCGGAGGCGCGCCTCACCCTCACCGCATTGCGCGCGGTGCCCGGGTATGAGGACTACGCCGAATGGCTGGAGCAACGGATCGATGAGATTGAGGCCGCGGAAGAAATTACGAAATCAACCCCGCCGCCCGTTCCGGCTCCACCGGGGCCGCGACCATCCGCTCCGACGCCCCCGCCCAAGGCCGGTCCAGTCCCGCGGCCGTCCACGGCGGTGTCTGCGCGCGTGCCTCACTACGATCTCTGGGTTACCCGCGTTAGCGGGCGCGCGCTCCCGGAGCGGGCCGCGGCGTTGATGCCGGGGTTGCGGGCGGCGTTTGTGGCGGAAGGCGTCCCGGCGGAACTTGCCTGGCTGGCCGAGGCGGAGAGTTCGCTCAACCCGGCGGCCCGCAGTCCGTCGGGGGCGAAGGGACTTTTTCAGTTCATGCCGGAAACGGCGCAGTCCCTAGGCCTGAGCACGTTCCTGCCGGATGAGCGCACCAACCCGGAGAAATCCGGTCACGCGGCGGCGCGATACTTGCGGACGCTGCATGCACGGTTTGGCGACTGGCCGCTGGCGCTCGCCGCCTACAACGCCGGCGAGGGCCGCGTGAGCCGGGCGCTGACAAAAAAAGGCGTGAAGGATTTCGCCGGCGTCGCCGACGCGCTGCCGGCGGAGACGCGGATGTATGTGCCCAAGGTGTACGCCTTGGTGGCGCTGCGGGCCGGAGTGTCGCCCGAAAAAATTGTCGCGCCGCGAAAACCCTGACGCAGGGGCGGGGAAAAACATGCCGCTTGCCGGCCGGGTTTTCCCGCCCAAACCTTTCGCGGTGATCCAGTGATCAACGCGGTTCACGTCCGAGGTGTAATTATCCGCACCATGATATCGTCATCCATTATCCGGACACTTTTCGGCGCAGCGATTCTCGCGGGGGCGTTCGCATTTCACGCCCCAGCTCGCGCGCAGGCGCCGGATTGGAAACTGGTGACGCGCAACACCGAATTCGACCCCCGGGACTCGTCTGGAGAAATGGTTTTCAAGGGCCACATGTGGCTGCTGGGGGGCTGGTATAACGGGCGGCGCGGATAAATATTACTTCGGCGAGGACAGTGGCTACCGGAACGACGTCTGGAGTTCGCCCTTCCGCCGATCTGGCCGAAATGAGGTGGCCGTCGAGCTGGCGCCGGCGATGACCGCGCGGAGCCTGCATTCGGCCATTCTTTCGCGTTGAAGCGGTGCAATTTCCGCGACTGGATCACGTCATGGCTATTGGGTGTGCGCGTGTTCGACTCGCCCTCGTGCTCGCGGTGGCGGGGGGCATCTTCTTGGGCGCCGTTGGCTGTTTCCATGGGTCCGGCCGGCAGAGGGCGCAGCGCTCAAGTAGCGTCGTCGCGTTCCTTTACCCGAAACGGGCGAATCCCCTTCCGCCCACCGATATTCCCGTGCTGCGCCTGCCCCTGCGCGTCGGCATCGCGTTTGTCCCCAGCGGCGGCGCGGGCGAAATCTCTCCGTTGCAGAAAAACGCTTTGTTGGAGCGGGTGGCCGCGCAATTCAAGGGCATCGAGTATATCGAGTCCATCGAGGTCGTGCCCGCGACTTATCTGCACGCTGCGGGCGGGTTCGAGAACCTCGACCAGGTCCGTCGGTTGTTGAATTTCGACATCGTGGCGTTGGTGGCCTACGATCAGGTCCAGTTCACGGATGCGAATTTCCTTTCCCTGGCGTATTGGACGATCGTGGGCGCCTACATTTTCCAGGGGAACAAGAACGATACATAGACGCTGCTCGAGGCCGCCGTTTACGACATCCCGAGCCGGCACCTGTTGTTTCGGGCGCCGGGTGGCAGCCAGGTCACAGCCCCGGTGCCGCCGGGGTCTACGTGCAGGCCCGTTTGCGCCAGGACAGTGCCAAGGGCTTCGATCTGGCGACGGACGATCTCATCAAGAATCTGAAAACGCAGCTCGAGGATTTTCGCACCCGGGTGAAACAGGCACCCGGGGCCGTGGCGAGGATCGAGCACAAGCCCGGCTACCGGGGAGGCGGATCCTTCGACGCCGGATTCGTGCTGATCCTTGCGTTGCTCGTCGGTGTGCGCGAGTGGAGGCGGAGGCGTTGACATGAAACCGGGCTGGCGAGTCACGCAAAGCCGGCTGCCTTGGGCCACGTTCACCGTGGCCGTGCTCGCGCTTGCGGTCCAAGCTCGGCCGGGGGCGGAGGACGCGCTGGAAATCAACCGGGCCTTCTCCCGCGTCTGGTCGCGGCTGTGGACGGCCCACATCGTGCATTTCGGCGGGAGCCACCTTTTCTGGAATCTGGCCATCTTTTTGCCCGCCGGCATTTGGGCGGAGCGGCTGGTGCCGTGGCGGACGCGGTTTTTCTACCTGGTCGGACCGCCGTTCATCGGCCTGGTGTTGCTCGCCTTTGACCGGGAGATGGCAAACTACCGCGGATTGTCGGGCGTGGCCGCGGGGGTGCTCGCCCTGCTGGCGTGGGCGCGGCTTCGGAAGCTGCCGCCCGGTGGGCGCTGGTTCTGGCACTCCGTGCTGGTGCTCATCGCGCTCAAGATCGCGGCCGAAGCCTACGCGCGGCGGTCGATGCTGGCCGAGTTCGATTATGCCGAGGCGCAGCCCGTGCCGCTCGCCCATGTGGCGGGAGTGCTTTGCGCTGCAGTCGTATTCCTGCTGCCGTGCCCGTGGCGGCGGCGGGGCGAGAGTCCCTGACGGCGCGCCCGGGCCGGAAACGATTTCGTGGTCGCCAGCCCGGCGAGGTCGCATTTGCTGCCAGCATGGGATTTTTCGACCATTTTTCCTCGAAGAAGCAGGGGCCGGACCCCTCGCCGCGAACTGTTCCCGAGGCCTCGGTCCCGCCGCCGCCAACCAGTGGCGGAGTGAAATCCAACCTGATGGTGGCGCGGGAAAAACTTGAGGCGAAGGATCTCGCAGGCGCCTTGGCCATCTACGAGGAGATGCTCGCTACGGCGGGCGAGCGGGCCGACGTGTTGGTGACGATCTCCGGGGACCTCGGTTCGCAGGGGCATGTCACGCAGATCATCGAGCTCATCGCGCCGCGTTACGACGCCGACCGGCACGGGCCGGCGACGGGATTGAATCTGCTGCAGGCGTATATCGCGGTCCGTAACGCGGACGCCGCGCAGCATGTGCTCGACCTTCTGTTTGCGCTGAACCGGCCGGAACTCGAGGAACGGCTCCACGGCTTTTCGAATGTCATCGCCGATATGATGCTCGACGTGAGTCCGGCGGCGCTGGGCGTGCCCGACGGCGGCGCGCAGTCGGAAGCACCAAAACTCTCGATGATCAGCATCAGCAAGCCGATCTGGTTCTACGGCCTGGAGCCGCTAGCGGAACGGATTCTACCGACGAAATCCGGGCGGAGCCGGACGCTGGCCTTTTGCCACCTGGCGGTGCCCGGCTCTCCCGGCGGCGGCGAAAAAAGCCCAGGCGCCGAACTCAACCGGTTGGCGCTCGCGATCCCGCTGTGGTTGACGGAAACGTTTTCCTTTGCGGCGCAGTATGCCGCCGTCACCGCGGTCGGCCTGATGAACCGTCCGGACGGGCCGAGCGCCCCGGCGATTTTCGAGGCGGAGTTGACCACCGAGAACCTCCGCCAGCTCGTTGATTCGGTCGAAGGCGGCGTCGACTATGCTTTCACGGGCGCCCTGCGCCAGCAGTCGGGCGACTACGAGCTGGTGCTCCGGGTCTGGGAGGTGAGGAAATTCCGCGAAAGAAAGATGTTTCAGGTGCGCTGGACGCCCGCCACGGCGGATGCCGAGCTGGCCAAACTGCACAACCAGCTGCGCACGTTCATGGAGTGGTCGCCGGCGTCGGCGCAATTCGTCTTTACGCCATCTGCGCGGCCGCGCGCGTGGCTGGATACGCTGGATGTTTCGCTCGGGTTGTTTCTGGCGGAGAAGAAGCTCCTGCCGGTGGATCCGGCGACAATTCCGGCCGAAGCGGTGGCCCAAGCCGCCGAACAGGCGGCGGGAAGCGAGATGGCGTCGCTGGCTTACCTGACGCTGCAAGCCCGGATGGCCCGGCTGGGTCTCGCCCGACCCGCCGATGTTGCCCTCGCGGCATCGCCGCTCGTGGCGGAGGCGCAGGGCGTGCTTCGTTAGGCCGGTGGCGGAACCGGTCTGGGTGACTCGCGGCCCCCGGGTTAACCGGGTGGCAAGACCCGGATTGACCGGCGTCGGCATTCCTTTCTTCTCGCGAGAATGTCGCTCACGCTCGTCGTTCTCGCTGCCGGTCTCGGCTCGCGCTACGGTGGACTCAAACAGATCGATCCGGTCGGTCCGTCGGGCGAGACCGTGCTCGACTACGCGGTGTTCGATGCGATCCGGGCCGGGTTCGACCGGGTGGTGTTTGTGATCCGCCGGAATTTCGAAGCGTTGTTTCGCGAGAAGATCGGGGCGCGTTACACGGGGCGGATCGCAGTCGATTATGTGTTTCAATCGCTCGATGCGCTGCCCCCGGGCCTCAACCCGCCGGTGGGCCGCGAAAAACCCTGGGGCACGGGTCACGCCGTCTGGTGTGCCCGCGAGGCGGTGACCGGGAATTTTGCGGTGATCAACGCGGACGATTTCTACGGGGCCGATTCCTTCCGGCAGCTGGCGGATTTTCTGCGTCGCGACGTGCCCGCGCCGGCGGGACGGCCCTCCGCCAGTCCGGCGGAATTCGCGCTCGTGGGTTTTCGCCTTGCGAACACCCTTTCGGAGCACGGCGCGGTCTCGCGGGGGGTGTGCGGGATCGATGCCGGCGGAGAGTTGGAGTCCATTGTCGAGCAGACGAACATCCTGCCGGCCGATGTCGGGGCCGGACGAAAATTCGCCGGCGCCGAGATTGTTTCGATGAACTGCTGGGGTTTTTCTCCGGCACTTTTGCCCCGGCTCGATACCCAGTTGCGCGAGTTTCTCGGGACGCGCGCGGGCGAGGCGAAGGCGGAATTTTATCTGCCGGCGGCGGTTTCGGCGATGATTGCGGCGAAGGAGGCGGTCGTGCGCGTGCTGCCGACCGCGGCCACCTGGTTCGGGGTCACGTATCGCGAGGACCGGCCACGGGTCCAGGCCGCGATCGCAGCGTTGGTGCGGTCGGGGGTTTATCCGGACCGGTTGTTTTGAGCGGTGAAAGGAGGCTCTCCGCGGGTAACGGTTTGGCCGTTGGCCGGCGGGAGGGCGTCACGGCAGTCATACGGATTGCAGTTTTCGCCCGGTAGCGTAGACTTTTCGAACTTTAGCAGCATTTGCCCATGAAACTTCATTCGGTCCTCGCCAGTCTCCTCGCCTCCGCGTCGCTCGCCCTAGCCGCAGAGGTGCAAAAAATCACGTCGGCCGATGCCGCCAAACTCGTGGCCGCGGGCAAGGCCGTGCTCGTCGACGTGCGCGAACCGGCCGAGTGGGCCGAGACGGGCGTTGCGAAGCCGGCGGTGCTGCTGGCGAAGAGCGATTTCGACGGTGAACAGAAGCAGTGGAAGGATTTTCTCGCGAAGAACGGGGACAAGCAGGTGATCCTGTATTGTCGCACTGGCCGGCGTTCCGGCATCATCGCGGCGGCGCTTGCGGAAAAGGGCGTCAAGGCCGCGAACGCGGGCGGGATGAAGGAATGGGCCGACGCCGGGTTGCCGGTGCGCCAGGTGGAAAAGCCGGCGGGAAAGAAGCCTTGAGCTGCTGAGCGCGGGTTGGCCCCGTTGCGTTGGCGGGGAGCGGAGCCTTTTCGCGATAACGCCCGGGCCTATCCTCGCAACCGCGCGGCCTGGAAGAGGACGACGCAGTCCGTGCCGTCCCCGGTGTGCAGCCAGTGCGGCTCGAACGCGGCGAACTCACGATCGATGTCGGCGCGCAGGCCGCCCACCTCGATTGCGAGGAGGCCGTGCGGCTGCAGGCGGGCGGGTGCCTGGCGCATGAGCTTGCGAATGATCTGGAGGCCGTCGCGGCCGCCATCGTGGGCCAGGCGCGGTTCCGCGGCGAATTCCGGGGCCTGCGCATCCACCAAGGCGCTGGGCTCGTACGGCGGGTTGCTGAGGATCACGTCATAGCGCGCCGCCGGCACGCTGTCGAAAACGTCGGAGGCATGAAGTTTCACCCGGTGGGTAAGGTGATGGGCCCGCACGTTGATTTTCGCTACCTCCAGCGCCTCGGCGGAAAGATCGCACGCTTCGACGCGAGCGGACGGAAACTGGTGCGCGAGTAGAATGGCGAGGCAACCCGAGCCGGTGCACACGTCAGCCACGCGTTGCACCTTCCGGCCGGCGGGCAGCCAGGCGTCGAGCTGCTCCGGGATGATTTCGAGGAAATAGCTGCGCGGGATGATGACGCGCTCGTCGACGTAAAAGCGATGCGGTCCGAGCCAGGCTTCGTGGGTCAGGTAGGCGGCCGGCACGCGGTCAAGCACCCGCCGGCGCAGGATTTTTTCCACGGCCCGGCGCTCGCCAGCGGCGAGTTTTTTCGTCAGCACCGTGGGCTCGCTGTCGAGCGGGAGGTGAAGGGCGTGCAGCAGGAGATAAAGCGCCTCGTCGTGCGGGTTCGTGGCCACCTGCCCGAGGGCAAGCTTTTCGCGGGCGTAGAGCTTTTCCGCGAAACCCAGCCAGTCGCCCGGCGTGGCCAGCCGCGCCGCCGCGGCGAAGGGATCAGCGCGCTTTCGCTTCATCGGCCGACACCACGTGGGCGTGGTTCTGGATGTGTTCGGGGCAGTAGCACTGGTCGCCGGCGCATTTCGAGCAGTAGCGGAAATCGAGCTGGGGATGCGAACGATCGGTCTTGCCGCACACGTAGCAGCGATGGCGCGGCTCCTCTTCGCGGGCCGCTTTTTGGGTGGCGGTGGCCGCCCGGCGGCTGCGGTAGCGCACCGAGCGGATCATGTCCGCGCCGAAGAAAAGGAGGATGTTGCCGACCGACGCCAGGATCTGGAAGCGCGTCGACCAGTCGCCGCGCACGAACGATACCGCGTAAAGCACCCACGTGAGCAGCGCGAGCCACTTGATCTTCACCGGCAGGATCAAAAACAGCGCGAGCTCGAAGTCCGGGTGCAGGTAGGCGAAGGCCAGAAACACCGAACCGGCGATGAAGGCGTTCGTGGCCGCCTGCCCGGGCGTGAGGAACGCCGCGATCAGCGTCAGCCCGAGGCCCGCCAACAGAAACAGGTTGTAGCGAAACGCGCCCCAGAACGATTCCAGCGCGCCACCCATGAGATAAAACATATACCACGCGAACGCGACGAAGAGGTAACCGAACATGCCCGGTGGGGGCGGCAGGAGCAGAAAGCTGAAGAGCCGCCACCATTCCCCTGCTTTCACGAGCTCCGGCACGAGCACGAACAGCCGGAGGTCGAGCTGACCCAGCATCCACGCGAGCAGGACGAACACCTGGCCGATGACCAGGTAGAGGGAGAGGTTGGGAACGGCGAAGCGACCGAGGGCGCGTTCCAGTTTATCGAGGAGGGACATTACGAAAAACAAAACATTGCGGGGAACGCCGGGCGGAGCGCAAGCGAAGGTGGCGGCGGCGGCGGCCGGAGCCTGCCCCGGGCGCCCTTTGGCTGGGAACCAACGCGGGGTCGGGCCGGCGAAACGCGGCCTACTTTTTGTCGGCGGCCTCGAGTTCGCGCAGGATCTTCTGCTTCTGTCCCTGCAACTTTTCCTCGTCGACCATCTTGAGCAGGGCCTGAGCGTGGTCGCGTTTGCCCAGCTTCACGCAGATGTTGGCGGCGTGCAGCCGCATGGTCTGGCGCTCGATCGCGGTCGTCGCCTTTTCCTCCAATGCGCTCCAGGCCGTGAGCGCGGCGTTCCAGTCCGGCTGCTCGAGATCGTAGAACGACTCCGCGTGCCGGTAGGCAAACTCGATGCGGTCCGGCGAAAGCTCCGCGGCGCGTTTGAAGGCGTTGAACATCGCCGCATCGAGCGTTTCGCGGGTCCACTCGCCGCTTTTCAGGAACTCGTCCCGGGCTTCCGATAGCAAGGTGCCGAGCTGGTAGTGGTAAAGCGGTTCGTTCGGGGCGAGCTTGATGGCCGCGATGTAGTAGGGCGCCGCCTGCAGCGGCTTGCCCTCCTCGGCCATGAAGTTGCCGAGCTGGTTCTTGACGAGCGGGATGTCGGGATCGAACTGGTTGGCTTTGAGCAGCATCGCCGCGGCTTCCTTGCGCATGTCGACCTTGCCCAGGAGATAGCCGTAGGCCGCGTAACCCGCGGCAAACTTGGGGTTGTCGCGCAGCAGCAACTCATACTCGTGTGTGAGCGCCTGCACTTGGGCGCGCAAGGTGGCTTCGTCGAGTTTATCCCCTTGTTTCAAGGCTTCGGCCAAAAGGGCCTTCTGCCGATCGACGATGCGCCGCAACGACCGGTCAGCCATCGATTCGCTGTCGGCGGCCCGCAGGGGCAGCGCGCAACCCAACAGCAGCGAAACCACGATAGGCGCGAAGGTCGTCGGCGCCCACGTGAAGCAAGCGGCCATTGTTCTCTGGGTTTTCATCCTTACCATCGGGTGTAAGCGGTGTTTAAAAAGGGAGCGAGTGCAGTCCGACACCCTCAACCGGACAAGGTGCCGGCGTAAACGTTCATTCGCCCGCCGCGGAGAAAACCCACGAGGGTCTGACCGCTTTCCTGCGCGAGCTCGATGGCCGCGCTGGTGGGGGCCGAAATCGCAGCCACGCAGGGAATCCCGCCCGCCAGGGCCTTTTGCATGATTTCAAAAGAGACGCGGCCGCTGACGAGCAAGAGAGTGTCGGTCAATGGCAGGCGCTCGGCGAAAAACGCGTGGCCGATCACCTTGTCGAGTGCGTTGTGCCGGCCGACGTCCTCGCGCACCACCGCCAGCCGGCCGGCGGGGTCGAAGAGCGCGCTGGCATGCAGGCCGCCGGTGGCCGCAAAAGCCGCCTGGGCCGCCTCCAATTTCGCTGGCAGGCCAAACAACACCTCGCGGCGCGGAGCCAGCGGACGGGCCAGCGGCGCATACTGCCGGCGCACGGCCTCGATCGTGGCCTTGCTGCAGATCCCGCAGCTCGACGACGTGAACACATTCCGGCTCAACCGCGCGAAATCGACGCTCACGCCGGGCGCAAGCAGCACATCGAGAATGTTCTCCTCGGGTTCAGCCGCGCCGCCGCGGCAGTAAACCAAATCCACGATCTCGTCGCGGTGGCGGATCAGGCCCTCGGTGACGAGAAATCCGGCGGCGAGTTCCCGGTCATGCCCCGGCGTTCGCATCACCACGGCGACGCTGTGACCCGCCACCCGCAGTTCCAGCGGTTCCTCGGCGGCGACCACGTCCTCCTGGGTGGCTCCGGCCGCGCCGTTTTCGATGCGGCTGATCGATTTGGTGCGCAGGGCGTTGGCGAACGACATGCTCCAATGAAACAAAAGAGAGTGGCATCGCCACGTTTTTTGCCAACGTGTTCGCATGAACACGCAAAAGCCGGCGTTGCCTGCGCCACCCCCGGGGCGCGGGGCGCAGTCGAATCCCCCCAATCGCTTCGAGCGCCTGCAGGTCGACCCGGATCCGGATTGCGACCCGGAGGAACGACCGCACCCCCGCACGCAGTTTTTCCCCGATGCCTCCGAGTCCCTGCTGGCGAAAAACGATAGCCCGGATCTCGGTTTTACCGCCGGCCTGAACTGCTACCGGGGCTGCGAGCACGGCTGCGCTTATTGTTTTGCCCGGCCGTACCATGAGTACCTCGGCTTCTCGAGCGGATTGGATTTCGAGACAAAGATCATGGTGAAACTGCGCGGGCCCGAGTTGCTGCGGCGCGAGCTTTCGGCGCGGCGCTGGCAGCCGCAGCCCATCGCGATGAGCGGCGCGACGGATTGTTATCAACCGGCGGAACGCACCTTCCGGCTCACGCGCGGCTGCCTGGCGGTGTGCGCCGAGCTGAGACACCCGATCTTCATCATCACCAAGAACGCGCTGGTGACGCGAGACCTCGACCTGCTGGTGGAACTGAACCGCCATCAGTGCATCGCCGTGCACATTTCGGTGACAACGCTCGATGCGGATCTCGCGGGGAAGCTCGAGCCCCGCGCGTCGCGGCCGCCGGCCCGGTTGCGCGCCATCCGGGAACTGAGCGCCGCCGGGATTCCGGTGGGCGTGATGGTGGCGCCGGTGATCCCCGGTCTCACCGACCACGAGCTGCCGGCCATCCTCGCGGCTGCCGCCGAAGCCGGGGCGAAACGCGCGGGCTACGTGCTCCTGCGGCTGCCGCATGCCGTGAAGGAGGTTTTCACCCAGTGGCTCGATGCGCATGCGCCGGGAAAAAAGGCACGGGTGCTCGATCGCACGAAAGTACTCCGGGGCGGGAAACTCTGCGACAGCGCGTGGGGCAGCCGCCTGCGGGGCGAAGGCATTTTCGCGGAGCAGTTGCGCGATCTTTTCGAGATGTCGGCCCGGCGCGCGGGGTTGAACCGGGAGGCGCTGGCCCTTTCCGCCGCGCACTTTCGGAAACCGGGCGAGCAGTTGGCGCTTTTCTGAACCGACGCGCCGCGCTGTAGTGGCTGGATCATGTGTGGCCGTTACGTGCTGAAACGAAAGGACCTCGAGGCGATTCTGGCGCGATTGGGGCTGCGTGGGCTCGCGGAGTTTCAGAGCCGGTTTAATATTCCGCCGACGTCGAAGGTGCCGGCGATTCGCGCGGCGGCCGGCTCCGCGCGCGAAGCGGTCGGCCTGGGCTGGGGCTTCGTACCCTCGTGGGCGAAGGACGCAACGGCCGGGGCGCGGCACGCGAACGCCCGCGCGGAAAGTATCGCGGACAAGCCGGCATTTCGCGACGCGTTGCGCTGGCGTCGCTGCGTGCTGCCATTGAGCGGTTTTTACGAGTGGCAGACGCTCGGTCGGGCGAAGCAACCGTGGTATTTTTCCTTCCGTGACGGAGAGGGTCCGGTGTTTGCCGGATTATGGGAAAGCTGGCGCGGTCCCGATGGCGGGGCGATCGAGACCTGTGCGCTGATCACCACGACCGCCAACGAAGTGGTGCAAACGGTCCACGATCGGATGCCCGTTTTGCTCAATGGTTCCGGTATCGACATGTGGCTGGACCGGCGCGTCGAAGATCCAGCCCGGTTGACCCCCCTGCTGCGTGCTTACCCGGCGGAGCAGATGGTGGCGTGGCCGGTTTCGCCCGTGGTCAACGGGGTGCGAGTGGACGGCCCCGAATGTATCGACCGCGTCGAAGTGCCGCCGCCCGGCGCGGGCGACGCGCAATTTTCGCTGGGGTTGTGAAGCCGGGGCGCCGGTCGCTGGCGATGAAACCTTGTGCGTGCGCGGCGGGTCTGCGATGAACCTGCCGCCGTTTCCGGTTCTTCCGCTTGAATCTTCTCGACCGCCACATTTTCAAAAGCGTGCTGTTCACCTGCGTCGCGGCAGTGGGTCTGTTCACGTTCGTGGTGGTGCTGCCCAATGTTATCCGGGATTTGGTCGGGCCGCTGCTGGCCGGGCAACTGACGACCGAAACCGCCGTGCGGCTGATCCTGCTGATTTTTCCGTTCGCCGTTTCGTTTGCGCTTCCGGCGGGCATCCTTACCGGGGTGTTGCTGACGCTGGGCCGGCTTTCCGCCGACAGTGAAGTGACCGCGATGCGGGCCGCCGGCATCGGGTTGGGGCGGGCGGCGCGGCCAGTCTTCATCCTGGCGACGCTCGGCATGATCGGCGCGCTTTATATCAATCTGGAATCGGCCCCTTGGGCGCGTTCGCAATATCACCGTGAGTTTGCGGTCGCGGTCCGCACCAATCCCCTGAGCTTCATCGTGCCGCGCACGTTCATCCGCGATTTCAAGGGCATCGTGATTTACGTCGGCGAGCAGGAAGGAAGGTTGTTGCGCGACATCTGGGTATGGGAGCTCGACGACCAGCGGCGCGTGACCCGGTTCATTCGCGCGGAGTCCGGCCGGGTCGACTTCGACGAGGCGACCAACAGTCTCGTGCCACATTTGCTCAACGCGCGGACCGAGGAGCGGAATACGGAGAACCCCGAGGATTTCGCCAAGTCACCTTATGCGCCCGCGGTGCAAAAAGCGGGGGACGATCTTTTGCGCCTCTCCCTCGATCGCTATCTGGGTCAGACGATCAACAAAGCCAAACCGGAGTGGATGACCTATAGGCCGTTGCGGGCGGAACAGGCGCGACTCGCGGCCAGGCCGCCCGGGCCACCCGCCCAGGCGAAGGAACGCGCGCGCGAGGAAATGAAGCTGTCGCTCATCCTCCACGAAAAACTCAACCTTTCCCTCGCGGTGTTTTCGTTCGCGCTCGTCGGCGTGCCGCTGGGCATCAAGGTCTCACGCCGCGAAACGTCGGCGAATCTCGGCATCGCGCTGCTGTTGGTCATGGGGTACTATTTGCTGACCGTCATGGTGAAGTGGCTCGACGGGCGGCCGGAGTTCCGCCCCGACCTGCTGCTCTGGCTGCCCAACCTGTTGTTTATCGCGGTGGGCGCGGGGCTGTTCCGGCGGATGGAGCGGTAACCGTCGCAACAGCGCGTCCGTTCCGAGCGCGGGCCGAGGGGTGATCAGGCGGCTTGCGTCGCGACCAGGCCGGAACGCCCGTCGATTTCCGCCATCACCTGGTCGCACACCGGAATTTCGGCGCGGTGGGCGAGCAACTCGCGGGCGAGATCGTCGAGACGGATGAATTCGACGCCCGCGCTCCGGCAGGCGTCAAGCAGCGCGCGAAAGAGCGTGCGCCTGCCCATGCCTTCGACCTCGGCGTGGAGCGTGAAGACGTTGGGCCGGTCGGCCCGCAGCAGCGAAAGGTAGTGCGGCACGATCTGGTGGTCGGGAAACTCCGGCCGGCCGAGCAGTTCGTCGAACGTCGGGAGCGTGCTGGGGATTTCGAGCGTGCGAAAAACCCGGCCCGCGATCCGCGGAAAAAACGGGGCGGTGCCCCGCGTATCGCTCGAGTAGAGCAGCCCGGCGCGGTCGTAGATCTCGCGACTGTACGCGGTGCTTTGCCAGCCGGCGGCACCGGCCGTTTCCGCCTGGCGCCCAAAGATCCGCAGAAACTCGCGGAACGCGGCTTCGAACTCCGCGCCGACCTCCCCGAGCGTCATGCGCGACAGGTAATCCTGCCAGCGATAGTGGTTGTAACAATGGATGCCGACCTCGAAGCCGGCGTCGTGCACGGCGCGCATGATGTGGCCGTTGCGCCGGCCGATGTGGGGCGCGGGCAGCAGCGTGCCGTTGAACAGCGTGCGAATCCCGTAGAGCTGCACGACGCTGGTACGGCTGACTTTCTTGAGAAATCCCGGCCGTAATACGCGCGTGATCGCCCGGCCCGTCTGGTCGGGTCCGAGGGAAAAAAGGAAGCAGGCCGGCGCATCCATCGCCTGGCAGTCGTGGACGAGATTCGGCACGCCTTCGCGCGTGCCGCGATCGGTGTCCACATCGACTTTCAGCGCGAGGCGGATGGGCATGTTGGGGTCGGGCGGGTCGAAGGGTTGTTCAACGGTGGCGCGGCGCGGCGACCGGGGAGGCTTGGTCGCCCCGCTGGCCCGCAGGGCGGCAAGCGGCGCGACTTACGGCGCGGGGGCGGATTTTGGGGCACAAAAACCTCCCGCCTCATTCACTCCAACCGATAGTCTTTGTGCGCGAGGTGGTAATCGAGCGTGAGCTTGATGGCCTGTTTCAAATCCACCTTGGGGGTCCAGCCGAGCCGCTTCTTTGCGTTGGCGATCGACGGGACACGGCGCTGGATATCTTGATAATATTTGCCGAAATATTTTCCGGAGGGGACCACGGCGGTCCGGGCCTGCGCGGCGTGTTCGCGGTACTCGGGGAATTCCCTGAAGGCGGCGATGATCAGCTTGGCCAGCTGGGCGACGCTCACGTCGTTCTTGGGATTGCCGAGATTGAAGATCTGGCGCGAGGCGCAGCCATTCTTGTTTTCGATGATGCGCAGCAGCGCCTCGACGCCGTCGTCGATGAAGGTGAACGAGCGGCCCTGTTTGCCGCCGTCGACCAGTTGCAGCGGCTTCTTGAAAATCACATTTGAGATGAACTGGGTGAAGAGCCGCGAGCTGCCCTCCTTTGGCTCCAGAATGTCGTCGAGTTTCGGCCCGATCCAGTTGAACGGGCGGAAGAGCGTGTAATCGACCCCATCGCGCACCCCGTAGGCGTAGATCACGCGGTCGAGCAGTTGTTTCGAGCAGGCATAAATCCAGCGCTGGCGCTCGATCGGGCCGTAGACCAGCGTACTGGTGGCTTCATCGAGCTCGCGATCCGGGCACATGCCGTAGACCTCGGACGTCGACGGGAAGATGATGCGCTTTTTGTACTTCGCGCACTTGCGGACGATTTCGAGATTGGCTTCGAAATCGAGTTCGAAAACCCGCAGCGGGTCCTTCACGTATTGGATCGGGTTTGCGATCGCGACGAGCGGGATGACCGCGTCGCATTTCTTCACATGATATTCGATCCACTCGCGGTTGATCGTGATATCGCCCTCCACAAAGTGAAAACGGGGATCGCCGATGGAGTCGTCCAGTTTGTGGGACCCGATGTCCATCCCGTAGACCTCCCAGTCCTTTTTGGTGAGGATAGCGCGCGTGAGCGAGCTGCCGATGAAGCCGTTGGCGCCGAGGATGAGAACACGAAGAGGCATGAGCGGACAGAATCGGGAAATACCAAGATTGGGAAATGGAAAAGAGGGGGACGAATCTGAGCCGGGTCGGGCGTTCGGGCTACAGGATCTGGCCTACGCGCAACTTCGGAATCGCCGCGCCCCGCCACTCGGTGCGGGTGAGTTCGAGCGAGCCGTCGGCGGTCGCGATCATAACCGGTGTGACGGAGAGGACCGTGCCTGGGGTCGGGCGCGTTCCACCCTGGCCGATGGCCGGCCGCGGGGCCGGCTCCGCCCACCACACCATCAGCCGTGCGTCGCCGACGTCGGTGAACGCGCCGGGATAGGGGTCGGTCACCGCCCGGATGAGATTGAAGATTTGACCGGCGGATTGCCGCCAGTCGATCCGGCCGTCCTCGGGTTTGCGCCCGCCGAAATATGTGGCCTGGGTGTCGTCCTGGGGTGTTTCTGGCGCCCTGCCCGCAAGCAGCGCGTCGATCTGGCGGGCGAGTACCCGACGGCCACACGGCAGGACTTTCCGAAAGGCCTGTTCGGCGGTGTCGCGCGGGTCGAGATCGACTCCTTCCTGATCCACGATCGCGCCGGCGTCGGCGCTTTTTACCATCCGGTGCAGTGTCATGCCGATGCGTGATTCACCGTGGAGCACCGCCCAGTTGATGGGCGCCCGTCCCCGGTATTTCGGCAGCAGCGAACCATGCAGGTTGAACGCGCCCAGCCGCGGCAGTTCGAGGATCTTCGAACTGATCATGTTGCGGTAGTAAACGGACAGGATCAGGTCGGGCTGGAGCGTCGCGATGCGGGCGATCCATTCGGGGGTGTTCACTTTTTCCGGCGTGAAAACGGGAATGCCCTTCTCGCGGGCGGCCACGGCGGGGGTTTTGAACCAGATTTTCTCGTGCGGATTGTCCTCGTGCGTGATGAGCGCGATCACATTGGCACCGCGCTCCAGCAGGAGAGAGAGGCATTCGTAGCCGACCTCACTGTAGCCGAAGAAGAGAACGCGAGGCGTCGTCATTTCCCGCCAAGGGTGGCGCAGACCGGTGGAAAAATGCGAGCGTTGAAGCGAGGACGGCGGCGTGGCACGTGTGCCGTAGTGGGTCTGGTTGTTGTCCCAGTTGTATTGGCCGCCCATCGGGGTCATCCGGGTCCAGGCTTGGCTGTTGATTCGCTCTGCCATTTCAGGGGGGAAGACGCCGGCCTCCGTCTCCGCGGGAAACTGGCCCCGCTCCTGGGCTTAGACGTCGAACCCCGCGGCGAACTTCATCAGGTCGTTGCCGACGGTCGTGGCGATCGCCTGGCGTTTCGTGCTGGTGAGCCGCGGCACGACCACGGCCATGCAAATGCTCAGGACGCTAACGGTCACCATTATCTCGATGATGGTGAAGGCGGCGTTCCGCGCCGGCAAATTTGTTTCGAAAGACTCATACGCTGAATGCGAGCAACGGAAAAACGGCTAGGACTTGTTTTCCAACACTTCTTTTACAAAATAGCGCTGGCGCGCGCGCACAACCTGATAAGTTCGTCCTACGTATTCTCCGATCAGACCAATACCGATCATTGCTAAGCTGAGCAGGAAAAGCACGATCGCCAGCAGGGTGAACACCCCGAAGGTCTCGCGGTCGAGGTTGAACACGAAGCGCCGCACCAGCAGCAGACCGACAAGCGCGAAGCTGCCCGCGGCACTCACGCCGGCAAACATCGTAAAATATTGCAGCGGCGCGATCGAGAAGCCGGTGATCAGATCGAAATTCAGCCGGATCAGTTTGTAGAACGAGTAGTTCGAAACGCCGGCGTGCCGTTCTTCGTGCTTTACCCCCACCTCGGCGGGATTGCCCGAGAAGCTGTAGGCCAGGGCGGGGATGAAGGTGTTGATGGCGCCGCTCCGCACGATGGCGTCGATGATCGGCCGGGAGTAGGCGCGCAACATACAGCCCTGGTCGGTCATTTCGATGTTCGTCGTTTTTTCCCGGACGAAGTTGATCACCTTCGAAGCGTAGGTGCGGAACAGCGAGTCCTGCCGGTTGAGCCGGTAGCCGCCGACGTAGTCGTGCCCGGCGTCCATCTGGATGAGGAGCTGGCCGATTTCCTCCGGCGGATTTTGCAGATCGGCGTCGAGCGTCACCACGATTTGGCCCTGCACCCGCTCGAACGCCGCCATGATGGCCATGTGCTGGCCGTAGTTGGTGTTGAAATCGATCACGCGCGTCACGTCCGGGCGCCGGGTAAACTGCGCGCGGAGCAACTCCATCGAGCGGTCCGCACTGCCATCGTTGGTGAAGATGATCTCGTAACTGCGGCCGAGCCCGTCGAGCGCCGGGTACAGGCGGGCAAAGAGCATCGGCAGGTTGAGCTCCTCGTTGTAGACGGGAATGACGATGGAGAGTTCGGGCGCGGTGCTCATGACAGGCGGTGGGCTTCGAGGACGGCGGTGAGTTCGCGGACGACGCGTGCGACGTCATCCCGCGTCATCGCGGGAAACAGCGGCAGCGTGAGGATGTTCCGGCAGACTTTCTCCGCGATCGGTAAATCGCCGTCCTTCCAGCCGAGCCGCCGGTAGACGGCGAACAAATGGATCGCAGGATAGTGCACGCCCGTGCCGATTCCGGCCGCGTGCAACTTCGCCATCACCCCGGCGCGGCGGATGGTCAGCCGCTCCTCGGGCAGCACGACTTGAAACATGTGCCAGTTGCTTTGCGCGAAGTCCCGCGGCGGCAAACCGAGGCCCAGGGCCTGACCTGCCGCAGTGTCGAGCAGTTCGAAATAGATCCGCGCCAGTTCCCGCCGGCGCGCGTTAAATTCCTCGAGCCGCGGCAACTGACCGAGCCCGACCCGCGCGGCCACATCCGTGAGATTGAATTTGCCGCCGACGAGTTCGACTTCCATGCCGTCGAAACCGGAGCGGACCACGCCCTGGAGGCGGTATTGCTCGGCGAGTTTCGCTTCGCGTTCGTCGTTCATCACCAGCGCGCCGCCCTCGATGGTCGTGATGTTCTTGTTCGGGTGAAAACTGATCGAAACGAAATCGCCGGTGGCGCCGATGCGGCGGCCCTGCCAGTTGCTGCCGAACGACTGCGCGGCATCCTCCACCACGCGCAGGTTGTGCTGCCGGGCAACGGCGTACAACCGGTCGCGATCGACCGGCAGGCCCGCGAGATCGACCGGCAGGATCGCCCGGGTGCGGGGCGTGATGGCCGCCTCGACACGCGCCGGATCGAGGTTGCGCGTCACGGGGTCGATATCGACGAAGACGGGCCGCGCGCCGACTTCGAGTATCACATTGCTCGTCGCGACCCAGGAAAGCGGGGTCGTGATCACCTCGTCGCCCGGGCCGATGCCGGCGATCCGCAGGGCGATCTCCATCGTGCAGGTCCCCGAGTTGAACAGGCGCACGGGGCGGCCGCCGCAGCACTCGGAAAGCTTCGCCTCGAGCTCTTTCACCTTCGGGCCCGACGTAATCCAGCCCGAGCGCAGCACTTCCGCCACACCGGCGATCGTTTCCTCATCGATCGTGGGCCGCGTCAGCGGAAGAAAGGGCGCGGTGGGAGCGACAGGAGCGGACATGTCAGGGTTGATTGCTCCAGAGGTAATGGGTCTGGCTCTCGCCGATCAAATGATAACGAAATGTGGCGTCCTCGAGGAGTTCCTTCACCTCGTGCTTACGGGCCACGATCCAGACCCGCCCGGCTCCGTTCCACTGGCGGCGAAACTCGTCGTCCTCGATGAACCGAGTCGCGCGCTCCGCGGGGTCGAGGAACTGGAGCTCGAGTTCGTCCTGATAGTGCACGAGGCCGACGGGGCACTGCAGGTAGTAAACAAAATCGTGAAAGAAAGCGTGGTAGTGATAGACGCGGTCTCCGGGCCGGACCCGCGCGCGGGCGATCAGGGCAAGTTCCTTGGTGCTGCGGATTTCCGGGACGCCGGCCACCAAGACGAGGGAGAATCCGACCATGGTGGCCAGCACCGTGCCGAGTCCAGCGCGAGCTCCGCGTGCTTTGGCGGCCCATGGAGCGACCACGCCACCGATCAGGAGGATGGTGGCCATGGCGAACGCATAGGGTCGGATGGCGTCCGCCTGCCCCGGTTCGCGCAACACGCCGGGCTTTAGCGCCACGACCAGAAATGCCACCGCAAACAAACCGCAAAGAAACGCGAATACGCGCAATCCAATGCGCAGTCGCGGAGTCACGTCTTCCGCCCAACGCTGCGCCAGCCAGACGCCGGTTAACACGGCCAGCGGTGGAAAGACCGGCAGAATATACGGGATCAATTTCGACTGCGACTTGGAGAAAAACAAAAAGATAAAAGCGGCCCAGGTGACGAGGAACCAGGCGTCGGCGTTTTCCTTGCGCCGGGCCCAGCCCCCGGCCAGCCCGTCACGGAGCGCTTGCCACAGGAAGCCCACCCACGGAAACAGCCCGAGCAGCACGACGGGGATGAAATACCACCATGGTTCGTAGCGGCCGTGGGCGGTCGTGGTGAACCGGTTCCAATGTTCGTGGACGAAATAAAACTCCGCCCAGCCCGGATTGCGCTGCGCCACCAGCAGGTGCCACGGCAGGGTAATCGCCAGAAACAGCAGGACGCCCGTCGGCAGATAAAGCGGTCGCAGCCGCTTCCATTGGTTGAAGATCAGCAGCCACAGGAACATCACGGCGCCGGTCACCAGAAATCCGATGAGGCCCTTCGAAAGAGTGGCCAGCGCGGAACTGGCATAGAGCCCGTAGAAGAGCCAGCGCCGCCGGTTTCCCCCCGGTTCGCGCACACCGAGAATAAAGCAATAGAGCGTCGCTGACATCAGTACCGACACGGCCATGTCTAGGATCAGCAGGCGTGAAAGTGCAAAGTAGAGCAGGCCGGTGCCGAGCACGGCGGCGGCGGCGAGGCCCGCGTTGCGCCCGTGCAGCCGCCTGGCGGCCGCGTACGTCAGCAGCACGCCGCCGAGGCCGAAGATCACCGGGGTCAGGCGGACAGACGCTTCGCCGGGGCCGAAAAACTTCAGGCACCCGGCCACGCACCAGTAAACGAAGGGCGGCTTCTCGAAATAAGGCACGGCATTGAGCCGTGGGGTCACCCAGTCGCCCGTCGCGAGCATCTCCCGCGGAATCTCGGCGTACCGGCCCTCATCGGGATTGGCGAGCGGGTGGTTGCCCAGAGCGAAGAAGTTCAGGGCACCGAACACCATCGCGAGCAAAAGGAGGTCTTTCCGCCACGAAACCGTGGGGGGCGTCACAGGGTTTTCTGGAGGCAGCATGAGGAAGGGCGAGCGAGCGTCACGGTGCCCGGCGGATGTGGCGATTTTTTTCGTGCACCCGCCCCGCGTTCGCCACCAGATTGCCCCCCTCATGGCGGCGACCAGGAATTTCACGTTCATCTGCGGTTCCGACGACTTTCTGGTCGGCCGGATGGGACGGGAGCGCTTCGAGGTGCTGGCCGCCGGTGTGGCCGATGAGTTTTCGCGCGAGACGATCAACGGATTTGCCGCCAACGTCAGCGAGGTGGAAAGCGCGGTGAACCGGTTTCGTGACGCGGTGAGCACTGTTTCGATGTTCGGGGGCCGGCGCGTGGTGTGGTTGAAGGACGTGAATTTCCTGGCCGACACCGTCACCGGGCGGGCCGAAAGCACGCTGAAGCTCGTCGAGGACCTCCAGCAGATTTTGGCGGGCGTCAAACCCGACGAAACCACGGTGCTGATCACCGCCGCGCCGGTCGACCGGCGGCGTTCGTTCCCCAAGTGGTGCGAAAAGCAGGGCGATTTCACGCTCGTTGCCGGCGAGGGCGACGGCGGCGGCGAGGCACTCGCTGGCGTTGTGCTGGCCGAGGCGAAGTCGCTGGGGTCCGGCTTTGCCCCGGGGGCGGTCGAGTTGCTGCTCGCCCGGGTCGGGGCCAATACGCGCCTGCTGGTGGAGGAAACCCGCAAGCTGGCGACGTATGCGGGAGAGAGCGCGCTCATCGAGGAGGCGCATGTCGCGGAACTCACCCCGAATGTCGCCGAGGGGGATTTCTTCGAGTCGGCCGAGGCTTTTTTCAGCGGCGACCTCAAGTGGACGCTCCACGCGCTGCACCGGCATTTTTTCACGGGAGGCGATGCCCGGCCCGTCATCAGCGCGCTGCAGAATCGCAACCGCATCCTGTTGCAGGTGCGGGCGCTGCTGGAGGCCGGCGACGCGCGCCTCGGGCCGCGCGGGCTCGACGGCCTGCCCCGCGCGGCGGCGGTCTACGGCGCGCGTTTTGTCGGGGCCTCGGAAAAGAGTTCCTTCAACCTGTTCACGCAAAATCCCTGGTATGTCGGCAAGCTCGCCGGCGGGGCGAAACTGCCGACCCTGCGCCGCTTGATCGACAACCAGCAGGAATTTATGGGAGCCTTCGAGGAAATCATCCGCCGGCCTAACGAGCAGGAGGAAGTTTTGCGCGAGCTCGCGGTGCGCTGTCTCGTCGCGTAGGTTTGGGCGGCGTAAAAGCCCGCGGGAATCCCTTTCGGGCTTTGCTCGTTCAACCTCTCGCGTAACCTCCCTCGATGTCTTTGCTCGCCGACGCCTATTTTGCCCGCGCCAACGACCTGCTCGCCCAGGCGTGGACGACCAACGCCCCGACCATTGCACAGCTGGCGCCCCTCCTCGGGGCCTCGATTGCCCGGGGCGGCGTCGTGCAAACCTTCGGCAGCGGGCACAGCGAACTCGTCTCCCGCGAGATCATCGGTCGCGCGGGTGGCCTCGTTTGCATCAGCGGCATCACCGATCCGACCGGCGGCTTCATCGAAAACCTGCCGGGCTACGGCATGAAACTCGTCGAGCGCTACGACCGTCAGTATCAGCTTCTGGCCGGTGAGGTGATCGTGGTCATTTCCAATTCCGGCAAAAACGGCTCGCCGATCGATGTGGCGCTCTACGCGAAGCAAAAGGGCCTGACCGTCGTGGCGCTGACGTGCATGGCCATGTCGCGTGTCACGCCCTCGCAACATGCGAGCGGCCGGCGGCTCTTCGAGGTGGCCGACTACGTGCTCGATAACGGAGGGGTGCCCGGCGATGCGATCGTCGATCTGGCCGACGGCATCAAGGCCGGGCCGACCTCCACCTTGATCGGTTGCTCCGTCCTCAACTGGCTGACCCTCGCCACCATCGAATGGCTGAAAACGCACGGCCATCCGCTCCCCATCCTGCGCAGTCAAAACCTGCCCGGCGCGATCGAGTACAATCGCGAACTCGGCCAGAAATACAAAGCGCGCCTCAGCCGCCAGCTCGCGTGAGAACGAAACCGGGCGAAGAGTGAAAATTAGAAAAGGCGGCCGGCAAAATAATGCGGTTCCTCGATCTCCTGATTGCCACCTCGTCACGACCCCATGAGTTCCGGCTTCAAAATCGGCGTTGATGGTGGGGGCACGAAGACGGAGTGCGTCTTGCTTGATGCAAGCGGCGCGATCGTGGCCCGTCACCTCGCGCCGGCCTCCAACCCCAACGTGGTCGGTCCCGAGCAGGCCCGGCATATCGTCACGGCCGCGCTCGAAGCCTTGCGCGCCGTGACGCCGGCGGGAACGCCGCCGCCCGTGCTGACCCATCTCTACATGGCGGGCAGCCGTTCCTTCTGGCTCGACGTGGCACGCCTGCTCACCGGTTGCGGCGAGGTCGCGGTGTTCCATGACGCTTTGCCGGTGCTCGAGCTGGCGACGCACGGCCAGCCCGGGCTCGTGCTCCATGCGGGAACGGGTTCGTTTGTCGCCGCCCGCGCGCCCGACGGCAGCACGCACTATGCCGGCGGACTGGGTTGGCGGTTCGGGGATCCGGGCAGTGGTTACGATCTGGGGCGCCGGGCGATCGCCTGCGCGCTGCTCGAGTTGCAGGGCTGGGCGCCGGTGTCGCGACTCACTGCGGCGGTGCGAGCCGCCACTCCGCTGGGCGAGACGGCGGATCCGGCAGCGATCACGCGGTACTTTTACCAGCATGCCGAGCCCAACCGGGAAATCGCGGGCCTTTCCCCCGCAGTCCTGCGCCTCGCCGGCGAGGGCGAAGCGGTGGCCCATCAGATCGTAATCGAATCCACGGCCGGGCTGCTGACGCTGGCGACGCAGGTCATGGGAAAATTATTCCCCGGCGTTGGCCCCGAGGCCCTGCGAGCGGGGTTGAGCGGGCCAATTCTCACCCACCCGGTTGTCACCCGCGCGTTCGCGGCCACCTCACACCTGCCGCTGGTTCCCGTGGAAGGATCGCCCGTCGACGGCATCCGCCGGTTGTTGCGGCGAGCCTGAACGGGGGCGCCAAGTTGGCCCGTCTGCCACTTTGATTTTTTCGTAACCTTGCGCGGCTTGTGCGCGTCGGGCCAGCCTCACACCCTCACTCCCGCGCATGCTCGTCCGGTTTACCAAGAACCTTCCCACCAGCCCGGCCGATACGTTGACGTGCGTAAGGCCCGACGGCAGCACGACGACCGACGTGATGCCGCGGCAGGGAATTTTGCCGCATGCCGCTTTTCATTTCGTGGTCGAGGCGACCCTCGGCTGGCGCGATGCATTTTTAGGCCAGGTGTCGGCCGGAGGGGCGCTTGCCGAGGTCTCCGTCCGCCTTCATGCGCAGAATCGCGAATGGGCCAGAAACACGCAGGCGCAGCAAAGCGAGTCGCTCGTCGAATGCCTGCAGGCCAACCAGTGGGAAGGTGCGGCTGATCCCGCCGCATTTGCGCAGAACCTGATCGTCATGTGCCGCCGGCGCGGCGTGCCTCCGCCGGAAATCACGGCCGACGAACTCGAGCGGGTGCGTGGCGCGCTGCGGGAGTTTGGCGCAGCCTGGCGGCCCGTGGTGCCGGGTGGGTCGATCGAGCGGACTTTTTGAACGCCGGCGTTTTCCGCGCCAGGAGGGGCGCGCCGCGATCGTCCCGCTGAAGCCGGTGCAGAAGATTTGCCCGCGACGCGGTCCGTTGCATCGTTGGGGCGTTTGCACTCGAGCGTTCCAGCTTCCACCGCGCCGGTGACGATTTTGTCCGAAACGGACTGGACCGGCCGGCGGCTTGGGCACGAGCAGCGCGTGCGGGCGTGGACCGACTCGCACCAGGCGCGGGCGGCGCGCGGCGAGAAGCATCCGGTCTACGATTTTCTCTTCACCTATTACGCGTTCCGTCCGGCCTGGCTGCGCCGCTGGCATCCGGGGCCGGATGTGGTGCTCGGCGGCGAGGCGGCGCGTGAATTTCTACGGTGGCCGGGTTATCGGGAAACAACCGGCGGCATTGCGCTCGACCCGGCCGCGTTGCCGGCCCGCCGCCGAGAATTTGTGGCGTGGCTGCACGGCCTGCTCGGGGCGATGCGGGATCGGCCCGCCTTTTTCGGGTGTTACGGGTGGCACGAGTGGGCGATGGTTTACCGGCAAACCGTCGCGGAAACCCGGCACAATGCCCATCCCCTGCGCTTCGCCGCGGACGAACTCGCCGCCATCGTCGAATCCAGCGCGATCTGCTGCTCGCATTTCGATGCGTTTCGCTTTTTCACCGCGCCGGCCCGGCCGCTCAATCGCCTGCAGCCGGCGCGGACGGATGCCGGCCAGCTCGAACAGCGCGGTTGCCTGCACGCGAACATGGACCTCTACAAATGGGCGTTTAAACTCGCGCCCTTCACGCCCGCGGAGCTGGTGGCGGATGGCTTCGAGCTGGCCCGCGACATCCGTGAGGTGGACATGCGCGCGAGTCCCTACGACCTGCGCGCACTGGGGTTCGAACCGATCACGGTCGAGACGGTGGCCGGTCGGACCGACTATGAACGGCGGCAGCGCGAGTTCACCGCCCGGGGAGAGCCGTTGCGTTCCCGCCTCATCGCGCTTTGCGAGCGGCTGCTGGCCACCGCCTGACAATCGGCAAAGGTTGGCACCCGGCCTGGGGTCATGCCGCCGCCTTCACGTCTGCGGATAAGGGTTCCCGTCGAGCAGCAGCCGCTTGATTCCGAGCTGCTGGGTTTTGCTGACCGTCGCCTCGACCGCGATTTCCTTGAACCGTGGCTGGCAGCGGCCTTCTGGCACAAAATACTTCTCGATTTCATAGTCGACGCGGATGAACCCGTTGCTCTGGCTGGGTTGCGCCCGGCCGCGCCGGTGTCCGGCGGTGTCCAGGACGCGCCGGCGACTTCGTGGAACCGCCCGCTTTGCCGCAACGTGACTCAGATTTCGCGTCCCCGGGTGCCAGCGTCTCCTCCGGTGGGTGGTGCGGGCACGCGGCTGATCTTGTAGGAAAGAATCATGTAGTCGCCGCGCAACAAATCGCGCGGATCCACCGGCACGGTTTCGAGCAGGATCGTCGGGGCGGTGGTGCGGTTCCATTCGTGGTAGCCCACCCAGCCCACGAGCAACGCCACCTGCAGGCCGCCGACGAGGGCAAGCCAGCGGGCGCGGTTCATGTCGCACCTCCGCGGTGGATGACGCCGAGCAGGGCGCGGCGTTTGCGTTCGAGGCACCAGCCGAGCCCGAGCACGATGGCTCCGCTCACGAGGAACATCAGCCCCTGGTTCAGCATCCAGCTGAAGATGTCGAAGTAGCGCGTGAACAGGTTCAGGGCGATGCACGCGATCGCAAGGTTCACGAGCCACGGCGAAAGCAGCCGCCATTCCCCTCATTTGCGCCACGCCGCGACCGCACCGGCCAGCACCGCCGCCACGAGGAGCACCAGCGCGGGTTCGCGCAGCGTTGTCTCGTGGTGATTCCACCACGACTTGTGCGCAAACCCCGCGGCGTAGACGGTTCCGCAGACCACCGCCACCGGCCCGGCCTGCTGCATCCGGGCGAAACCCTGCCACGCTTCGGTCCAGATAAACGCCGCCCAATAGAGCATCAGCGATCCGCCCAGGAGGACGAATGGCAGGCTGAAATCGCCGGAGTAGTCGGAGCTGGCGGTGAGGCGCAGCCAGCCGTCGCGGGCGGTCGACTCGACCACCAGCCACGAGTAGACGGCGACCAGCAGCACGAAAAACGCCCCCCCGGGCCCGGGTGAGGAAGGGAATCGCGGCAATGCCTGCCGCCCACACGAGGACGGCGTTGCCCGCCCGGCCGCCGAGGTGAAAGATCTGGCTCACAAGCGCGATGCCCAGGAGGAACAGGACGCAGCCGGCCATGATGAACGCCTCGCCCAGTTTCGGGAAATCGGCGCGCTGGAATTTCAGCCAGTAACCGCCGGCGTGGGCCCCGGCCAGCAGCACGACCAGCCCGCCGATTTTCACCCAGCGATGAATGGCCTGCCAGTTGGCGCTGATGATCAGCGCCAGGCCGACGACACAGAGCACCGCGCCGAGGAGGCTGATGATCGTCAGGAAGCGCGAGGCCGCGGCTCCGTCCGCCTCCGGATGCAGGGCGCGCAGACGCTCCGCCTGCTCGGGCGAAATGACTCCTGCCGCGACCCAGCGCGGGGATTCCTTCCGCAGTCGCGATTCGAACGACATGTCCGAGGGTCGTTATTCGCGAGATCCGAGGCAAGTCTCGGGGGATCGGCGCCGGGAGCTGGAGCGCCAGGGATGTCGGCCGGCGTCGTACGGACTCCGATCAGCGAACTCCAGGCCCCAGAGGGAATTTATGTGCGGTACTCCCCCTCGCGAGCGCTACTCAAATCATGGCGTCAACCAATAATTGACAACGTGGTTGGGGTGGGCGAGGCCTGCGCAGTTGGGTGCGAAAGGTGGGCATTGCGCAGGGTCGCTCCGGGGGTTGCGTCCGATCCGCGGTATTTCCAGCCTTGGCGCCATGGCCGATTACGTGACGGCGCAGCTGGCGCCGACGCAGCGCAAACCGAGTTTTCCGATTGCCCCGGATTTGCGCGGTTACCTGCGCCGTTACAAACGGGAACGCGAACTGCCGGTGACCTATGAGCGGCTGCGGGCCTTTCAGGAAGTGATCCCGCTCACAGATGACAATGGCCGGCCCACGCTCTGGGACACGGTCATCTACGATGCGAACGAGATGCCCGCGCTCAACGAGGCGCTGAAACAGGTTTACGCGTGGCTCAAGGTCGATGGCGACCTCTCGGTGGTCGGCCATCTTTACGTCGACCGCGTGGATTTCTGCACGTTCGGCAACTCGACGCCCTTTCGCATCCGGATCGTCAATGCCTACAACGACAACCAGGACTACTTTTACGTCAAGAAGGCCGACGCCTCGCGGGTTTACGGACTCGAACTTGAGCACCTGTTGTCGCCGAACCGTCTCAACTTCATCACGCACGGTAACACGCTCGTCGAGGAGCACGTCGCGGGCATTCCCGGCGACATGTTTATCGAGCACTGGCTGGGCCGGCCCGATCTGAAGCCGATTCGCGTCGCCAAGGAACTGGTGAAGTTCAACGAGCGCTGCTTCATCCGGCTGCTCGGCGACATGCGGTCCTACAATTTTGTCTTCGTGATCACGCCCGATTTCGAGGAATCCCAGCTGCGCATCCGTGCCATGGACTTCGACCAGCAAAGCTACGATGGACGGAAGAAGTTCTACCTGCCGCAATTCTTCAAGGAGAACGCCTCGTTGGTGCGCTTCTGCATCAAGCATCTCCGCCCGGAAACCGCCCGGCAGTACGAGCGCGAGGAGCAAACCCTCATCCTGCAGCGCGCCGCGCTCGCCTCCGAGCGGCTCGGCCTGCTGCTGCACGACATGGCGCGCGATCCGATCGCGCCGGTGGGAAAAGTGCATCTGCTGCGCGAATCGCTCGCCGACCACTTCGGCCGCAAGGATTACCTCCGCTGCGAAACCATGGGCGCGCTCATCCGCGAAAACCTGGAGTCGATCCGCCGGCACATCGGCCGGCCCGTCGTGCCCGAATTGATTCCGGAGTGACGTCGTGACGGCGGCGAACCGTTTCGCCGGGAGTTCAGCGATGCTCGTTCCACTCGGACGACGAGTATTGTTCGATGAGCCCCGACACTTCGTCTTCGTTGAAATCGGGCCACGGCGTGGGTTCTCGCGCCATCCCAAGTGCCGCCGCCAGTCCCGCGGTGAAGTCTGCTTGGAATTTATCCCAATCGACGGCGTCGCCGCCGGCGGCCGGCCGCCAGATCGAACCCTGGAAAAGCAGGCCGTGCTTGTTGCGCTTTTGCGCCGCGCCGGCGATTTTTTCACCCGTGGGCTCGTTGACGACGTCGTAGATTTCCGCGCGTTGAAAACAAACGCCCGCGGGGCCGGCCGCCGGGGCGGCGGTGGGGGCCGGAGCCGGGAGATCGGGTTCCGGCCGTTCCTTCGTCGCCGCGGCGACATTTTGCGCGCGCAACGCGGCCGCGAGCGCTTCGTGGACCACCCGATAGCTCTGAGTGGCACGCAATTCCTCCAGCGGGTGTCCGCGGGGAATGACGAGCGCATACGTCCAGTCGGCGCGATGATCCACCACGCCGCCGCCGGTGGGGCGCCGGCAGAGATCGAAGGTTTCGTCCGGCGGCAGCTGCGTCTGGACGAACTCCAGCTTCTGACTCAGCCCGAAGGTGAACGCCGGACCGCGCCAACCGTAGTGGCGGAACCGGGGCTGCGTCGCGGCCGGGTAGCGCTGTAGCAACAGGAAATCGAGCGCCATGTTTTCCGCGGCGCCGCCAGTGCGTTCGGGCAAAAGATGCAGGACCATTTTTCGGGAGGAAACCGATGGAACGGAGAAAAGCCAAACCTCGGAAAGAATTTCTCCCGCTTCCTGAGCGTGCCGACCGGCGCCTCAGGCCGATCGATACCACTCCCGGCAGGGCACCGGCACGACCAACCCCGGCAGTTGTTCGGCGATGGTTTGCGGACGCGTTTTCAGCTTTCCCACCAGCGGCGTGAGATCCAGCGCCAGGCAGGCGTGGCGTTTTTCGGCGGCGTCCGGCACTTCGGCGCGCGTCGCGGCCGTGAGGGGCGCCGGTCGATCCGTGAGTTTGAAGTGGGCACGGATCCGGCAGCCCAGATCGTGGCGCGAAAGCAGTTCCGCCCCGGCCCAATGAAAGACCCCGCGGATTTCCGGCCGCTCGCACAATTCCACCATCACGTCGGCCAGGTTCTCGGCGGTGCAAGGCTGGCGGAATTCGTCGGAGAAGAGTCGGGGTGTGCGGCCGGCCACCCAGTCGGCAAACAACCGCTCGTGCAGACTGCGTCGGCCGGCTGCGCTGTTGCCCATGAGGAGCGGGGCGCGCAGCGTCACGGCGAAGTCCGGCGCGGCGGCATGCACGGCGCGTTCGCTCGCAACTTTCTGGCGACCGTAAAGGTTGATGGGCGAAATCGCATCGTCCCGTGCGTATGGCGCCGGACGCGCCCCGTCGAAAACCTGCTCCGAGGAGAGGTGCACGAGGCGGGCACTGACGTGGTGCGCTAGCTTTGCCAGCATCGCCGGCAGGGCGACGTTCAACGCCTGCGCCAGGACCGGATCCGCGTCGCAGGCCTCTGACACCGACGCGGCGGCGCAGTTGACGATCGCGCCCGGAAGTTCCTCGAGCACCGCGGCGGTGATCGCGTCTTCGCGCGAGAGATCCAGCGTAAGCTTTCTTTCCACGCCTTCGATCTCGCCGGTGAAACTTCCGACGGTGCCGACGACGCGGTGCCCGCGTCGGGCGGCGGCGTGGGCGAACGCCGATCCGACCAGTCCGGATGCGCCGGCGAGGAAGATCGTCATGGATTCGGGCGGGAGCGCACCGGGTGTGGGACCGTGGACCGAGGCCTGCCGGGGCGGGAATTCATGGTAGGAGCTCCGGGGAGATTTGCCAGCGCACCTGACACCAAGGCGGCGTGCCTTCCAGCGCGAGCACGGTGCATTTCTTGAATACAAAGCGGGGCTCCGGAGACCGGGCGACGAGCAGCGAGGCCAGCGTGCCGAGGTGGGGCTCGTGGCCGACAAGCGCAAGCGATTCGACGTTGGCGTGCGCGAGCCGCGTCAGAATCCGATCGGGAGAATCCTCCGGATGCAGGCCGGCCGTTTCGATCAACTGCGGCGGCTTTTTCATCCGCTCGGCAAAGAGCTCCGCGGTTTCCCGGGCCCGCACCAGCGAGCTGTGCCACATCTCAGCTGGCGTAAATTCCCCGGAGGCCCGGAGAAAATCCGCCATCGCCCGCACCTGGTCCCGGCCTTGCCGGCTCAGGGGGCGCGCAGCGTCGTCTGCGTGGTCGACGGCGTGACCATGGCGGATGAGATAAAGCAGCATCGCAGGAGAGAGGCGGTTGACGGAAAAACAATGACCGGCGGAAGCGGGGACGCGTGGAGGTGGGGCTTCGTTCGGTTCTCCGACCGGGCCTTAAGCGTCCAGCAATTTGCGGACGGTCCGGAGGAGTTCGCTCAACGCGTAGGGTTTGTTGAGGCAGACTTGGCGATCGCCCGGGAGCCAGTCGACCGGCATCTTGAAATCGTAGTTGCCGGTGCACAGGACACGGAGGCCGGGCTGGACAGTGTGCAGCCGCTTGGCGAATTTTTCCCCTTCCCCGACGAGATTGGTGATCAACAGCTGGACCGGGCGCGAAGCTGGCGCGTCGTCGCGCGCCAGCGCGGCAAACGTTTTGGCGGCCGTGACGCGGTAACCGTCCGCGGTGAGAATCCCGGCGACCATCTTGCGCACGACCTCGTCCTCCTCGACCAGCAGAATGCTTTCGCTCCCGCGCACCGACGGCAGGGGCGCCACCGGGGTCGGCGTCTTCTCGACCGGAGCGCTGGTCGCCGGCAGCAGTACCTCGAAGGTGGAGCCGACGAGCAGCACGCTTTTCACCTTGATGAACCCTCCGCTTTGCTGGACGACGCCGTAGATCAGGGCGAGGCCGAGCCCGGGGTCCTTCCCTTCCGGCTTCGTGGGGGAAAAAGGCTCGAAGAGATTCTCCTGCGTGTCGGCGTCCATGCCGGTGCCGTTGTCCTCGACGGTGAGGGCGACGTAGGTGCCGGGCGGAGTGTCGGTGACGCGGCGGTTTTTATCCGAGGGTATTTCGCGGTTTTCCGTGGTGACCACGATGCGACCGCGATCGCGCAAGACATCGCGGGCGTTCAGGACGAGATTCAACAAGACCTGCTGAAACTGCGCGGGATCTGTGCGCACGTTGGCAAGACCCTCGCGCAGCTCGAAGTCGATCCGGCCCGCTTCGCCGATCAGGCGGCGCAGGATTTCCGCGTTGTCGCGGATCAAATCGTTCAGATTGATGACGCGCGAATTGAGCGGCTGCCGCCGGCTGAACGCGAGCAACTGCTGGGTGAGGGCCGCCGCCTTGCGGCCCGCATGGTGAATTTCGGCGACCTCGCGCAACGCCTGCGGATTGGCGGAGACGTGCGCGGCGAGCATTTCGCAATATCCGTTGATGACGGAGAGGAGGTTGTTAAAATCGTTCGCCACGCCGCCGGCGAGCCGGTCGACCGCGTCGAGGCGTTGCGAATGCACCAGGGCTTCCTGCAGCCGGCGCTTCTCGGTCTGGTCGCGATAGGTCGCGACTACGTGGGTGACCCGGCCCTGCGCATCGCAGATCGAATCGAAATTCCAGGCGGCGCTCACGGTGCTGCCTTCGGCGCGAACGACGAAGCCGTCGCCGCTGACCGGAGACCCGGTCGGAGCTTGGGCAATGGACCGCACGAGGCGGTCCATCTCGGTGCGGTCGGTGTGCAGCAGACGGTGCGGCCGGCCGGCCGGCTGCGCCGCGGTATAGCCGGTCATCGCGCAGAAGCTGTCGTTGACAAAAATGATCTTCAGCGCCCGCGAACGCGGGCGGCGTTCCGCGATGAAGACGCCTTCGCTTTGGGCCCGGAGGCCCGCCGCCAGCAAGGCGGCTGAGGAAGAGGTCTTTTTGGCGCTCACGGAGCGAGGCGTTCGACCGACCAGCCGTCTTGGTGGCGGCGGTACCGCAACCGGTCATGCAGGCGGCTGCGCCTTCCCTGCCAGAATTCCGCGGTTTCCGGCGCCAGGCGCCATCCACCCCAATGCGGCGGCAACGGCACCTCTTGGCCGGCGTACTTCGTCTCCAGCTCTTTCAACGCACTTTCCAGCACCTTCCGGCCGACGATGATCGAGCTTTGCTGCGACACCCAGGCGCCGAGCTGGCTGGCGCGCGGTCGCGAGTGAAAATAAGCCTCGCTCTCCTCGCGCGCGACTTTGACCACCGGTCCCTCGACGATGACCTGGCGTTCCAAAGTGAGCCACGGAAACACCAGGGTCGCGTGCGGATTGATTTCCAGTTCCCGGCCCTTGCGGCTTTCGTAGTTCGAATAGAAAACGAAGCCGCGCCCATCGACGCCCTTCAGCAAAACGGTCCGCGCGGAAGGCCGTCCGTCCTTTCCGGCCGTGGCCAGAGTCATCGCGTTGGGCTCGACCACCTTGGCCGCCTCCGCTTCCTGAAACCATTTTTCGAACTGGCGGAAGGGATCGCGCGCCAGATCCTTTTCGGCGAGTCCGGCTAGGGAATAGTCTTTTCTGAGTTCGGCCAGTGGCACGAAAGTCAAGGTGGGCAGGCCGTCCCGCACTGTCAAAAGTCATCTGACACGAAGGGCCCAAGTGCTGGCGGCTGGCGTTTGGCGTTGATCCGTGGATCTTATCCGTCTCGTGACTCCCGCCGATTTCATCGAACGCAATCCCGACGAGTTGTTGGGTCGGCTGCAGCAGCTGGTCGGCGTCTCCACGATCAACCCGCCGGGGGAAAACTACGACACGATCACCGCCTGGCTGCGCGCCGAACTGGAAGCGGTGGGTCTCCGGGCGAAGCGTTATACGATCCCGGCGGCGGTTTTGAAACGCTCGCTCCCGCCGGAGCAGCACGCGTTTCCCCGGTTCAATTTGCTGGGCCGGATGGCCGTGCGCGGTGCGAAGAAAACCCTGCATTTCAACGCGCATTACGACGTGGTGCCCGTTTCCGGACGGTGGAAGCATGGCAGCGCCTTCAGCGGAGCGATCGCGCGCGGCTGGATTTACGGGCGCGGCACCGCGGACATGAAGGGTTCGATCGCGAGCCTCCTGATGGCGTTGCGAGCCCTGCGCGCCACCGGCCGGTCGCCGCGGCTCAATATCGAGGTCTCATTCACGGCCGATGAGGAAACCGATTCGGCCCTGGGGTCCGGCTGGCTCGTGGCGCATGCACCCATCCGGCCGGATTACGCCGTGGTGATGGAAGGTGGCGAGGGCCGCACCGTTTGCTGCGGGCACAACGGCTGCCTCTGGCTCGAAGTCACGGTGCAGGGCCGCGCGGCCCACGGCTCGCAGCCGGAACTCGGCGTTAACGCACTCGAAAAAATGGCCGCGCTCGTCCTGGCCCTCAAAACCTACCAGCGAAGGCTGGCCGGCCGCCGCTGGCGGACGCCGGAAGGCAAGACGATGCGGCCGACGATCAACGTCGGGGGTGAGTTCGACTGTGGCAGCGGGGCCAAGATCAACACCGTGCCGGCGCTGGCGCGGTTCACGATCGATCGCCGGGTATTGCCCATCGAAGACCACGCCGCCGCCGAACGCGAGTTGCGGGCCTTCCTCGCGGCGGCCGCGCGGAAAATTCCGGGGTGCAAAATCACGCTGCGCAAGATCTCGGAAAACTTTGCGTGCTTTTCGCCGCCCACCGGTCCGCTTTTCGCGACGATGGCGGACTGTGTCGGCCGGGTCCGGCGGGAGAAAGCGGCCTTCAACGTTTCGACGGGGTTCAACGACATGCATTTCTTCTCCTACCATCGGCGAATTCCCACGCTGGGCTACGGACCGGGCGGAGTGGATTACCATGGCGTCAACGAACGCGCGAAAGTGTCCGAATTGCTCGCGAGTGCGAAGATATACGCCGAGTTGATGACGACTTTCGCCGGTTAGACCGGCGGGGGGGAATTCTAATTCCCGGCCACCGGCAGACCGCTGGGCACCTGGGTGGGAACGGTCCGGTCGTAACCGTCATCGTTCAGTGCGCGAAGAAAGGCTTCGAGCGCGGGAAAGTTCTCCGGCGCGAGGTCGATCTGCTGCAGCAACGGGTCGAGCGGGATGGGGGCGCTTTTGTCCCCGCCATCCAAGGATTCGCTGACGCGGTCGCCCAGCTGCTCGTAGAAATTAAAGACATCCCCAAGGGAACCGAGGCTGCCGTCATGCATGTAGGGAGCCGTTCGGGGAAGATGGCGCAACGTGCGCGTGCGGACGGCGCCTCCCCCACCCGCCGTCGCATCGATCACGCCGATGAAATGCAGTTTAAAATCCGAAAACATAGGTCCGCCGTGGCAAAGGATGCACCCGGCATCCCGAAAGACCTTCAGGCCCCGCTGCGCCTCCGCGTCCAGGGCGGCGGTCTCGCCGCGTTGAAACCGGTCGAAGGGGGTGTGTGGCGCGACCAGCGACCGCTCGAAGGCCGCGATGGCCTTGGCGAGCGTTTCGGCGGTCACGGCCCCGGCCGCCGGCCGGCCGAATGCCACCGCGAATCGCTCGCGGTATTCGGCGATCTAGCCGACGGCCCCGACGGCCCGGGCGACGGCGTCCGCCTCCGCACAAACATCGCCGCGCATTTCTTCGTGCGATCGCAGCGGCACGAACGCCTGGGTTTCCAGGCCGGCGACCCGTGCGTCCCAAAACATCGGCGACTTGGCGGGATCCAGGGCCGTGCCGCTGAGCAGGCCGTTGAACGCGGCGTTGACGATCGAAGGCGTGTTGCGGGTGAGCAGCGGCCGGTTGCTCGTCGTGCGAAACACCCGCGCCGGACCGGGGCCCGCGCCGTCGACACCGATCGGGGTGGAGCGTCCGTCCGCCCACCCAAAGGCGGGATGGTGGCAGGTGGCGCACGCCACGTCTTTGGCGGCCGAAAGAACCGGATCGAAGAACAGCAGGCGGCCGAGTGCGATCTTGGCGGGTGTGATCGGATTGTCCGCGGGATCGGGGGCGGCCAGCGGGAGCGCGGCGAGCTCCATCCCGGGCGGAAGGACGTTGGTGGGCGCGGGCTTTTCCACCCTCGCGGCCAGCAGCACGGCGAACGCCGGGAACACCACTGCCAGGCCCATTCACTTCGCGCGCATATCGGGGCTGATGTAGCGGGGTGGAGAATCGAGTTCCAGACATTTGCGGTTGCGGCAAAACGCATGCGGCGCAGGCTCGCCGATCGTGAAACTGCCCCGCTTCCTCCTCGCCCTCCTGCTCATTTCGCCTGGTTTTCATTCGGCCGGGTCGGCCGCGGAAGCTCTGCCCTTCTTTATCGAAGGATACACCGGCCAGCTCAGCGTGGCCCCCGGGGAGGACGTGACGTTTCACGTGTCGACCGGGGCGCAGAAGTTCTCCGTCGAAATCAAACGCGTGGGCGCCACCAGCGACGTGGTTTGGTCGAAGGAAAACATTCCAGGCCGCACGCACCCGGTGCCGGAAAGCGCGTCGTCGCGCGGCTGCGCCTGGCCGGAGGCGTTTCGCGTGACGATCCCGAAGGACTGGCGCAGCGGTTACTATCTCGCGACCTTCCGGATCGAGGATCGTGGCGGGCAATGGTCGCAGCGCGGCCGGCGCAAGGCCGAGGCCGAGGCTTGGTTCGTGGTGCGGGCCGCCGAACCGGGTTCGAAAACCAAGATTCTGATCCAACTCTCGGCCAATACTTACAACGCCTACAATAATTGGGGCGGCTTCAGTCTCTACGCTTTCAACGGCCTCGGAAAAAATCAGGGCAGCCGGGTATCATTCGACCGTCCGCCGCAGTCGCAGTTCAACACGTGGGAACATCCCTTCGTCGCTTGGGCGGAAAGCAATGGCTATACGCTCGACTACGCGGTGAACAGCGATCTCGAGGTCCGCCCCGAGCTGCTCAACCACTACCGTCTCGTCCTCAGCGTGGGCCACGATGAGTACTGGAGCACGCCGATGCGCGACAACTTGGAGGCTTTCATCGCCAAGGGCGGCAACGTCGCGTTTTTCAGCGGCAATTCGATTTGCTGGCAGGTGCGCAGCGAAGACAACGGCCGGGCGCTGGTTTGCTGGAAGCAGAACTATCATTCCGACCCCGTCTACCAGACCGGCGATTTCAAGACCCTGTCCACGCTCTGGAGTCACCACCTTTTGAAGCGTCCGGAGAACCAGCTTTCCGGCGTCGGCTTCCTTTGGGGCGGATACCGCAAGAGCCACGGCCAGTTCATGAATGAACCGGCGGAGTTCACGGTGCACCGGCCCGAACACTGGGTTTTCGAGGGCAGCGGCCTCAAGCGCGGCGACGTGTTTGGCGCGAAGGACACCATCGTCGGTTACGAAGCGGACGGCGCCGAACTCGAATGGCGGGACGGGCTGCCGTTTGCCACGCATCGCGACGGCACGCCGGAGACGTTCACGGTGCTCGGCACCTGTCCGGTGCGCTGGCATCCGGACGACAGCGAATGGTATGAGCGCTGGGAAAAGGGCCGCACGGGCGCCGCTAGCCTGGGCGTCTACACCAAGGGCGGCACGGTTTTCACGGCCGGCACGACGGATTGGGCGCATGGCTTGCGCGGCGGGGACAAGGCCGTCGAGCGAATCACGAAGAACATCCTCGACCGGCTTTCGAAGTAGGCCGGGCCGCAAGGCGGCGGGCGCTCCAGCGGAGCCGCCGGCCGGAGAAGAATTTTGCAACCGGGACAATCCCGCGACAGGGTGCGGCGATGAAAGTCGTAGTGCTTTGCTCTGGCGGCATGGATTCCGTGACGGCGCTCCATTGGGCGCGGTCCGGACATGAGGTGGTCGCGGTCGTGAGCTTCGACTACGGCGCAAAGCACAACCATCGGGAGATCCCGTTTGCCGCGGAGCACGCCGCGCGGATCGGCGCGCGGCACGAGGTGATCGTGCTCGATTTCGTGAACCGGCTGTTTGCGTCGGACCTACTGAAGAGCGGTGGCGAGATTCCGGAGGGCCATTACGAGGCGGAAAACATGAAGCAGACGGTCGTGCCGTTTCGGAATGCCATCATGCTTTCGATTGCCGCCGGTTTCGCGGAGAGCGTGGGTGCGGCGGGACTCGTGATCGCGGCGCACGGCGGCGACCACGCGATCTATCCGGATTGCCGCGAGGACTTCATGCGGGCGATGGGCGAGGCGATACGGCTTGGCACCTATGTCGAAGAACAGCTGCTCCGTCCTTTCATCGCGCTGAACAAAGCCGGAATTGCGGTTGAGGGTACCCGGCTCGGGGTGGATTTCGCGCGCACCTGGTCGTGCTACAAAGGCGGGCCGATGCATTGCGGCAAATGCGGCACCTGCGTCGAACGGCGGGAGGCCTTTGTCGCGGCGGGGCTGGTGGATCCGACGGTTTACGCCTCGTTGGCGCTACTGCCGGCCAAACCGAAAAAAGAGAACGATTAAGAGAACGAGGAAATCGCAGCTCGTTCTCCTGCTCGTAATCGTTCTCGTTCTCTTTGTTCGATGCTGATCGCCGAGATATTCCATTCGCTCCAGGGTGAGGGTGAGCTCACTGGCATGCCGTCGGTTTTTGTGCGCACGAGCGGCTGCAATTTGCGCTGCACGTGGTGCGACACGCCCTATGCCTCGTGGAATCCCGAGGGGGAGCACCGGACCGTGGCGCAGATCGTCGCGGCGGTGGAAGCGCATCCCCGGACGCGCCACGTTGTTCTGACCGGGGGTGAACCGATGCTCGCCCAGGAGCTGCGCGATCTCGCGGCCGAGCTGAGGAAAAGCGGCCGCCATATCACCATCGAAACCGCGGCAACGATTGCGCCGGGCGACATCGCCTGCGATCTCGCGTCGCTCTCGCCCAAGCTGTTGAACTCCGCGCCGGATCCAATCGAGCACGCGGCGTGGCGCAAAAAGCACGAAGCCACCCGCTGGCAGCCGGACGTGGTGCGGGCCTGGATCGATCGCTATCCCTATCAATTCAAGTTCGTGGTCGCACAGCCGGAGGATGTCGATGAACTCGAGGCCATGCTCGCGGCGCTGAAGCGCGACATTCCACGGCACAAGGTGCTGCTGATGCCGGAGGGCACGACGCTGGAAAAAATCCGCGGGCGGGCGGTGTGGCTGGGAGAGCTGTGCAAGGCGCGGGGCTATCGCTACGCGCACCGCCTGCACCTCGAACTTTATGGCAACCGGCGCGGAACCTGAGAATCCGTCGCGGGTTCCCGTGCCCGGCCACTCCGTCATCGTGCCGGCCGATCCGCTGCGGCCGCGCAAATTGTCGGAGGAGTTCGCGATGATCCTGCGCGAGTTTGAAGTGGAAACCGTGACGCTGCGCGAGGTGCTGGGTTTGCTGCACGGGCGGGGCTATGTGCTGCTGATGATGCTGCTGGCGCTGCCGTTCTGCGGCCCGGTCCCGTTGCCCGGGTTGTCGACCCCGTTCGGACTCGTGATTGCGTTGATCGGCATCCGGCTGGCCCTCGGCGAGAAGCCCTGGCTGCCGGCCCGGTTGCTCGACACCCGGTTGCCGCCGGAATTCTTCGCAAAGGTTTTTGCCGTCACGCAGAAGATTCTGATCTGGTTCGAACGGTTGCTGCGGCCCCGTTTCCTGTGGGTGACGGCTTCGTCACGTTTGGAGCAGTTGCATGCAGTTTCCGTGGTGATCTGCGCGGCGATGTTGTTGCTGCCGCTGCCGATTCCTTTCAGTAACGTGGTTCCCGCCTGGGCCATCATGCTGATCGCCGGCGGGCTGTTGGAGCGCGATGGGGCGTTCATCATCGCAGGGCACGGCGCGACGCTGGTGACCGTGGTGTTTTTTGGCGCGATCGCCGTCTTTGGGGTGGAGGGCGTGCAGTATGCCTGGAACTGGCTGCGTAGTGCGATCAACGGGTCTTGAAACCGGCGCCGGGGCCCCCGGCCTCGCCGCGAAGTGGGATTCCAGCAATTGCGGGAACGCCGCGGGCCGGTGCTTGCGGCGGCTGGGCCGGCCTGCACCCTTTCGGCCGCACCCATGAGCCCGGCGGCAGCAACCACGCAACCGAAGTTTCACTACGCATGGATCGTGGCGGGAGTAACATTTGTCACGTTGCTCGCCGCGGCGGGTGCGCGCGCCACACCCGGCGTGATCATCCTGCCTTTTGGCAACGAGTTTCAATGGAGCCGGGCGAAGGTGTCATCGGTCATTTCGATCAACATCTTTTTGTACGGCTTGGTCGGCCCTTTTGCCGCGGCGCTTTACCAACGATTCGGACTGAGGCGCACCATGGTGGCGGCGATGCTGCTGGTGAGCACGGGCTATGGCGGCTCGACGTTCGTGACCGCCTATTGGCAATTCGTGCTCCTGTGGGGCGTGGTGGTCGGAGTCGGATCGGGTATGGCGGCGACGGTTCTCGGTGCGGCGGTGGCCAATCGCTGGTTCACGGAACGCCGCGGGCTGGTCATGGGGGTGCTCACGGCCAGCACGGCGACGGGACAATTGGTTTTTCTGCCGGCGCTGGCCCGCGCGGTGACCGCGGATGGCTGGCGGGCCGCGCCGCTGATCGTGGCCGCGGCGACGCTCGCCGTGGTGCCGGTCATCTGGTTTCTGATGCGCGACGATCCGCGCGACGTCGGGCAGCGTCCGTACGGAGAAACGGGGCCGGTCGAGCCGATGGAGACAGCGTCCGTTCCGGCCGGAAATCCGGCCGCCCGCGCGGTTGCGGTATTGGTGGAAGCGGCGCGCGTGCGCGATTTCTGGCTGCTAGCCGGTTCGTTTTTTGTCTGCGGCGCGAGCACGAACGGTTTGGTCGGCACGCATCTCGTGGCGGCCTCGTTCGATTGCGGCATTCCGGAAGTCCGGGCCGCCAGCTTGCTGGCGATGATGGGACTTTTCGATCTCGTCGGCACCACGGCTTCCGGCTGGCTCAGCGACCGCTACAATTGTCGTTACCTGCTCTTCGGGTACTACGGGTTGCGGGGATTGTCCCTGATGTTTCTGCCGCAGGCCTTGCTCGGCCCCGCCGCCGGGCTCGGCGTGTTCGCCGTGTTTTACGGGCTTGATTGGATCGCGACGGTTCCGCCCACCGTGCGCTTGACCGGCACGGTGTTTGGTCGCGAACGCGCGAGCATTGTCTTCGGTTGGATTGGGGCAGCGCATCAGGTCGGCGCCGCGTTTGCGGCGTTCGCGGCGGGGGCGATTCGCACCCAGGCGGGCAGCTATGCCCCGGCGTTCATTGGGGCCGGGGCGCTTTGCGTGATGGCCGCGCTGGCGGTCCTGCCCATCGCGCGGACGAAAAACCTGACGCCGGCTACGGCTGGCGCCTGAGGTGCGCCTGCAGCTTCTTGATTTCCGGGCTGACGGCGCCGCAATCGCTGCCGCAGCCGGGATGCTTGCGCTTCGCGATCGCGCGGAGTACGAGCCAAGTCGCCGCGAGAGCGACGACGGCGAGGGCAACGTAGGTTTGGATTTGAGAACTCATCTTAGAAGCCAAGCGCGCGGCCGGCTTGGAAGACAATGAAGCACACAATCCAGGCGGTGCCAGTCATGTAAAATGTTTGGAAGACCGGCCACTTCCAGCCGTTGGTTTCGCGTTTCACGACGGCGATCGTGCTCACGCACTGCATCGCGAAGACGTAGAAGATCATCAGCGTGAAACAAACCAGCGGCGTGAAGAGCGCGCGGCCGTCGGGCCATTTGGCGGCGAGCATCGCGTGACGCAGCGGGGCGATGTTTTCGTCGGAGGATTCGGCGTTGAAGACGACGCCCATGGTCGAGACGAACACCTCGCGCGCGGCAAACGAGGTGATGAGACCGATGCCAATCTGCCAGTCGAAGCCGAGCGGTTTGATCACCGGTTCGAGCGCGTGGCCGGCGCGGCCGGCGAAGCTTTGCGCGAGTTGTGCGGTCGGGGTCGCGCCGGCGGGCGCCTTTGGGTAGGCGGCGAGAAACCACAGCACGATGCTGATGCCGAGGATGACGGTGCCGGCGCGGCGCACGAAGACCCAGGCGCGTTCGAACATATGGATGGCCACATCCTTCACCCGCGGTAGCCGGTAGGGCGGAAGCTCCATGATCATCAGCGGCGGCGCGCCCTTCAGCAGCGTGCGCTTGAACAGCCAGGCGAAACCGAACGCGCCGAGCGTGCCGAGAGAGTACATTAGCAGCATAAGACCGACCTTCGCGCCGAGCGACACCCGGTCACCCGGCAGGAGCGCGGCGATCATCAGCAAATAGACCGGCAGGCGGGCGGAGCAGCTCATCAACGGGGCGACGAGGATGGTGACGAGGCGGTCCTTGGGATCCTCGATGGTGCGCGTAGCCATGATGCCGGGGATGGCACACGCGTAGGAGCTGAGGAGCGGGATGAAACTTTTTCCGTTCAATCCGACGCGGCTCATCAGCCGGTCCATGATAAATGCGGCGCGGGCCATGTAACCGGTGCTTTCGAGCAGTCCGATGAAGAAAAACAGAATCAGGATTTGCGGGAGAAACTTGATCACGCCGCCGACGCCGCCGATCGCGCCGGCGGTGACGAGATCGCGCAGGTCGCCCGCGGTCATCGCGTGTTTGACCCAGTTGGCGAGCGCCGCGGTCTGGTCGTCGATCCAGTTCATCGGAATCTCGGCCAGCGTGAAGATGCTCACGAACAGCAGCGTCATCACCGAGCCGAGCATGAGCCAGCCCCAGAGCGGATGGGTGGCAACGGCGTCGATTTTGTCCGAAACGGTTGGGCCGGTGCTGCCGGTGCGTAGCACCACCTCGGCGGCGATGCGGCCGATGGCGTCGTAACGGGAGCTGACCAGCGAACCGGCCCAGTCGGTCCCCTCGCCCGCCCAGCGTTTCTGCCAGCCGTGCAAAATCTCCCCGGTGCGAGCGCTGAGCGGCGTCGAGCCGGCGACGCGCACGCTGTCCTGATCGGTGAGCAGGAGCAGGGCCTCGGCGCGGGCGATGAGGGGCGACTTGCCATCGCTGGCGGTCAGAGAGGCTTGTAGCTCGGCCACCGCGGGCGCGATCGGCGCCGGGATGTTCCAGGCATGGCGCGAAAGCGGCAGGTCGGTCCGGCTCATCGCGAGCTTCAGATCGATGAGGCCTTTGCCGTGGACGGCTTCGCAGGAGATGACGGGAATGCCGAGTTCGTGTTCGAGCCGGGCCACGCGGATGTCGAGTCCGGCCTCCGCCGCCAGGTCCATCATGTTAAGGACGAGGATGACGGGTCGGCCCAGATCGAGAATTTGATGAACGAGATAAAGATTCCGCTCGAGGTTCGTCGCATCCACGATGCACAGGATGCGATCGGGTTGTTCCGTATCGGCGCGGCGACCGAGCAGCACGTCCCGGGTGACCGCTTCGTCGGGCGACCGTGCGGCGAGCGAATAAGCCCCGGGCAAATCGATGACGGTGATCGGCTGGCCGTGTTGCGAGTATGCGGTGCCGACCTTCTTCTCCACCGTGACGCCGGGGTAATTCCCGACTTTTTGCTTCAGGCCGGTAAGGGCGTTAAAAAGCGTGCTTTTGCCGCAGTTCGGATTTCCGACGAGCGCGTAAACCGGGGTCCGGCGGTCCGCGGAGGACGATTGGACGACGGAAGGTTGAAAGACATGAGCGGGTGCACGCATCGTGGGACGGCGGGTCCGGCTTTCAGGGCTCCGCTTTCAAGAGTTCCACGATGATGTGTTCTGCCTCGGATTTTCTCAGCGTGAGGTGGTAACCACGGAGTTTGATTTCCAGCGGGTCGCCGAGCGGGGCGGTCCGGACAAGCGTCACGGGAGTTCCCGCAATCAGCCCCATTTCCCGGAGGCGGACAAACGCCGACCCGCTCGGAGGGAAGCTGCGGATGGCAGCGGTCGCGCCGACGGCGAGTTCGGAAAGTTTCATCGGCGCGGACTGGCGGTGGTCAGCGCCGACCGAGTTGCTCGACGATGATGCACCGGGCCGCGCCGTGGCTGAGGGCAATACGGGTCCCGTTGACCTGGCAAATGAAAGGTCCCGAACCTCCCACTTTGGTGACGAAGGCAGATTCGCCGAAGCCCATTTCGCGCACTCGCTGGCAAAAATCCGCTTCTCCGGTCAGTTCGCGGACCCGACCCAAGGCCCCAGCGGGCAGCTGGCATAAAGTCAGAACCGGATTGGAAACAGGGTGGCTCATCTCTCGGTGGAAGCGTATTGAGACTCGGTTTCAGCGGCGGCGCAAGCAAAACGGCGGCGCTGGATGAAATTCACACGACCAACGCTTTTCCCAAGGGGAGTGTCGCGACCTCAGCGCCAAAAAGTGGGCGCGGTCGTATTGCATTGCGTTCGTTAACAACCCCATCGGGGAGATCAACGATGGAGGGTAGCTGGATTAACGGCGGCGGCGTTTGACGGCGAGCTGAACGCCCGCGTAGCGCACCAAGCTCTGCAAATGTTCGTAAGCCTGGGGATCCATGTGGCTGGCCGCCCGCAGTTCTTCTCCAGCCCGCTTCAGGGCGTCCTCGATGGCATGTTCGTCGATCTTTTCTTCGCTGATTGCCCGTTCGGCCAAAACGTGAACCCGGTCGCCTTCGATCTCAACGAACCCGCCGCTGACCGCGAGCCACAGGGTCTGGCCATTTTTCGTCACCCGCAATTCCCCGTGCTCCACTTGGGTGAGCAGGGGAATGTGGCCTGGGAGGATGCCGATCTCGCCATCCGCCGTCGGGATGACGACGGTGTCAATCGTGTCGGAATAGACCCGGGCTTCAGGGGTGACGATTTCGAGAGTGAGCGGCATGGTGCGGGAGAAATACCGAAGGCTAAAGGGTTGAGAGCTGAGGAAGTTTCGCGAGTGCGAGGGGATCAGCTGTCAGCTTTTAGTTTTCAGGCCTTCTTGGCGGCGGCCAACACTTCGTCGATGCCACCGCGCATATAGAAGTCGCCTTCTGGTACGTCGTCGAGCTGGCCATCGAGGATCATCTTGAAACCACGGACGGTCTCCTTGACGGCGACGTATTTACCCGGCGTGCCGGTGAAGACTTCGGCGACCGCAAACGGTTGGGAGAGGAAACGCTGAATCTTGCGCGCGCGATAAACGGTCTGCTTGTCCTCGGGCGACAGTTCGTCGAGGCCGAGGATGGCGATGATGTCCTGCAGATCCTTGTAGCGCTGGAGGACGCGCTGTACTTCGCGGGCGATGTAGTAGTGCTCCTCACCCACGATGTCGGATTGCAGCGCCTTGGAAACGGAGGCGAGCGGATCGACGGCGGGATAGATGCCGAGCTCGGCGATGGAGCGCTCCAGCACGATGGTGGAATCCAAGTGGGCGAACGTGTTGGCGGGCGCCGGGTCGGTGAGATCGTCCGCGGGCACGTAGACCGCCTGCACCGAGGTGATCGAACCCTTCTTGGTCGAAGTGATTCGCTCTTGGAGGAGGCCCATCTCGTTGGCCAGCGTCGGCTGATAACCGACGGCGGACGGCGAGCGACCCAGCAAAGCGGATACCTCGGAGCCGGCCTGCGAGAAACGGAAAATATTGTCGATGAACAGGAGCACGTCCTGATTTTTCTCGTCGCGGAAGTATTCCGTCATGGCGAGCGCGGAGAGCGCGACGCGCATGCGGGCGCCCGGCGGCTCGTTCATCTGGCCGTAGACGAGCGCGACCTTGGACTTTGAAAGATCCTTCTGATCGATGACGCCCGCCTCGGACATTTCGTGATAGAGGTCATTCCCTTCACGCGAACGCTCCCCCACCCCGGCGAATACCGAGTAACCACCATGCGCCTTCGCGATGTTGTTGATGAGTTCGAGAATGACGACGGTCTTGCCGACGCCGGCGCCACCGAAGGCACCGGCTTTGCCGCCCTTGATGAAGGGACAGATCAGGTCGATGACCTTGATGCCGGTTTCGAGGATCTCGGCCTTGGTGTTTTGCTCGGAGAGCGTGGGCGCGGGACGATGGATCGGGTATTTCTTCTCGAACACAACCGGACCCCGGCCGTCCACCGGCGTGCCGGTGACGTCGAAAATGCGGCCGAGCACCCCGTTACCGACGGGCACCGAGATCGGTGCGCCGGTGTCGACGACGGTCATGCCGCGAACGAGACCCTCGGAAGAGGACATCGCGATCGCGCGGGCCACGCCGGCGCCCAGGTGCTGCTGGATTTCGAGGGTGAGCACTTCCTTCTTGCCGGAAGTGGTGAACTCGATGGTGAGCGCCTGGTAGATGGGAGGAATCGCGCTTTCCGCGAACTGCACGTCAACGACAGGGCCGATGACTTGGACGATTTTACCGGTGTTCATTTATGGAAAGGGGCTGCGGAAGTTGGAGCGGCGTGATCAGGCGGCGCTAAACTGGGCGGCGGCGATTTCGAGGATTTCCTGCGTGATGCCGGCCTGCCGAGCCTTGTTGTATTCGAGGGTGAGGTCGCCGAGCAGCTTGGTGGCGTTGTCCTTGGCGGTTTTCATCGCCACCATGCGCGCGCTGTGTTCGGACGCCTTGGCGTCCAACGCCGCGTGATACACTTCGCGGTTGATGTACAGCGGCAGCAGGGCCTCGAGCACGGTTTTCGGCGCGGGTTCGAACAGCATCTGGTTGTTGGCCGGCCCGGCGGCCCGCGAGGGGCCGGTTTCTTCGTTCAGCCCGCTGATGGCGGCCCGCACGCTGGACAGCGGCAGGAGCTGCAGCACCGTTGGCACCTGCACGAGAGTGTTGCGAAAACGGGGCCAGATGACTTCCACCGTGTCCACCACGCCGGCGAGAAACTGCTTGGTCATGAACTCGGCCACGACCTTCACATCTGCAAACGCCACGCGGTCGTTCGCCGGAAAATCCGCGAGCAAATCGCGCCGGGTGCGGGCGATGAACTGCGTGCCCTTGCGTCCGATCACGGCGTACTTCGCCGGCGTTTTGATGTCGATCACCGCCTTGAAGACATTGGCGTTGAGCGGCCCGGCGAGGCCTTTGTCCGAGGTGATGAGAATGATGCCGCGCGTCCGTACTTCGCGGCGGGCGAGAAAGGGATGCTGGGATTCCTCCACGCGTTCCGCGAGGGCGGCCAGCATGGTCGCGAGCAGCTCGGCGTAAGGCCGGCCGGCCAGCGTCGCCTGCTGGGCCTTCTTCATCTTCGAAGCGGCCACCAACTCCATCGCCTTGGTGATCTGGCGGGTGTTTTTGACCGACTTGATGCGTCGGCGGATATCGCGGGTGGAAGCCATGCGGAAGAACTTCTAGAAATTCAGAATCCAGAATGCGGAAGCAAATGGGTGAGCTTTCGTCGTGCGGGATCTCTCAGATGCTGGATGCTTGGTTCGCCGCCCATCAGGCGGTGAATGTCGCTTTCCATTCTTCACAGGCGGTCTGGAGTTTGGCCTCGAGATCTTTGTCGAGCGCGGCCTTCGTGCGGATTTCGGTCAGGAGCGCGTCCTTCCGCGTGGCGAAGAATTCCTTCATCGACGAGGCGGCCGCGACGGCCTTCTTGATGTCGATCGAATCGAAGAAATTTTTCTGCATTGCGAAGAGAATCGCGACTTGCAGCTCGATCGGTACCGGGCTGAACGCGGGCTGCTTGAACAACTCGACAATGCGGGCGCCACGCTCGAGCTGGGCCTTCGTCTTGGCATCGAGGTCGGAGCCGAATTGGGCGAAGGCCGCGAGTTCGCGGAATTGCGCGAGCTCGCCCTTGAGTTTGCCGCCGACCTGCTTGGTCGCCTTGATCTGCGCGGCCGAGCCCACGCGCGAAACGGAGAGACCGACGGAGACCGCCGGGCGGATGCCCTGGTTGAAGAGATCGGTCTCGAGGAAGATCTGGCCGTCGGTGATTGAGATGACGTTCGTAGGAATGTAGGCGGAAACGTCACCGGCCTGCGTTTCAATGATGGGCAGCGCCGTCAGCGAGCCCTTGCCATCGAGCCGGGCGGAACGCTCGAGGAGACGGGAATGGAGGTAGAAAACGTCGCCGGGATATGCTTCGCGGCCGGAGGGACGTTTCAGGATCAGCGAAATTTGGCGGTAGGCCACCGCGTGCTTCGAAAGATCGTCGTAAACGATCAGGGCATCCATGCCGTTTTCCATGAACCACTCGCCCATCGCCGCACCGGAGAACGGCGCGAGGTATTGATTGGCGGGGTTGTCCGCGGCGGGGGCCGCCACGATCACAGTGAACTCAAGCGCGCCCGCAGCCTCAAGCGCGGACATCGTGCGCACGATGTTGGAATTCTTCTGGCCGATCGCGACATAGATCGAATACACCGGGCGGAACTTTGGATCGCCGCTGGCGAGGCCGACCTTGTTGATCTTCGCCTGGTTGATGATCGTGTCGATGCAGATGCTCGTCTTGCCGGTGCCGCGGTCGCCGATGATCAGCTCGCGCTGGCCGCGGCCGATCGGAATCATGGAGTCGATCGCCATGATGCCGGTGAAGAGCGGTTGGGAAACGGATTTGCGGACAATAATGCCGGGGGCGATTTTCTCAACCGGGTAGGTTTCCTTCGCGTCGATCGGGCCTTTGCCGTCGACCGGGTTGCCCAGGGCATCGACCGCGCGGCCGAGCAGCGCCTTGCCGACGGGAACGGAAAGGAGCTTGCCGGTGGTCCGGACTTCGTCGCCTTCCTTGAGCTGGGAAATGTCGCCCAGCACCACGCAACCGACCTCGTCCTCTTCGAGGTTGAGCGCAATTCCGATGGTGCCACCGGGGAATTGGACCATCTCGTTGTACATCACCTCGGAGAGGCCGTCGACTTTGGCGACGCCGTCAGCGACGGTGCGGATGGTGCCGGTGTTCTTCTTGACGGCCTTGCGCGAAAGCTTGGCGATCTGCTGTTCAATCTGGTCGAGGACGGTGCTCATCGCGGAAAATATTCGGACGGGGATACAGTTGGCTAAAAGGGATCAGACGGCGGACGCCAGGGTGGCGAGCTGGCCGGCGACAGAGGATTCGTAGACGTCGTCGCCGACGCGAACGCGCAGACCGGCGAGCAGCGCGGCGTTGGGCTTGGCGACCGGCGCGACCGGACGGCGATATTTTTGAGTCATGGCGGCGCCGATGGAGGCGAGCGCCGCGTCCGTCATGCTGCCGGCGTGCTCCACCACCGCCTGGCCCCGGGCGAATTCCGCGGTCGCGAGACGCCGATAGGCCTTGAGGACGGCCAGTGTATTCGCGGGGCGGTGCTTCTCGATATATTCGAGCACGCCGGCCACGCGATCGGTGGACAGGCGTCCCTCGACCAGACTCAGTTGGAAAAACTGCCGGGCAAGCTGCTGAATTTGTTTTTTGGCGGAGGCCATTGCGGCGCGGAGGGACGGGTGGAAAGTGACGGCGGACCAGAACCGGGTCAGACGCTCGTGAGTTCGCGGGAGGCGGCGTCGTTGTAGGCGGCGCGATCGGCGTCGGAGAGCTTCTTGGCCAGCACGCGCTCGGTGGTCGTTACGACGAGGCGGGCGATTTCGATGCGGGCGTCGGCGAGCATCTTGCGGTGCTCGAGCTCGATCGCCTGCTGCGCCTTGGCGAGAAGATCGCCGGCCTTGGCGGTGGCTTCGTGGGTTTGCTTGTCGAGAAAGTCCTTCGCGGTCTTGCGGGCGTCGTCGACGATCCGGGAGGCTTCCACGTTGGCCTTTTTGATCAGGGCGGCGGTTTCCTGCTGCGTGGCGGCCAGCTTGGCCTGCATTTCCTCGGCGTACTTCAAGCCGGAGGCAATCTTCTGCTGCCGCTCGTCGAGCGTTGCAAGGACCGGCTTGAAGGCGAATTTCCACAGAATGAAAGCGACGATCGAGAAGCTCAGAATCTGCGCCAGAATGAAGGGCACGCTGATGCCGAAATCCTGCGTGATCTTCGTGATGCCGGACGCGGCTTCACCGTGGGCGCCTTCAACGGCGTGCGTGGTCGCGGCCGCGGCGAGGACAAGCAGGGAGGATAGCATGGCGGGACGTTGAGAAAGGAAAAGGGTCGCGCCGCCGGGTACGGCGGCGCGAGGAATTACTTGCCGAGGAAAAGCGCGTAGAACGCGACCGCTTCAGCCAGCGCCATGCCGATGATGGACTGGACGAGGATCTTGCCCGACGCACCTGGATTGCGGCCGACGCCTTCGACGGCCTTGGCGCCGACCAGACCGACACCAATGGCCGCCGCGAGGCAACCGAAAGCGCCTTGGATGCTGCCGCTTATTTCAGCGATGACTGTGATCATGTGATTTTATTATGTTGTTGGTTGGATTGCCGCCGTGCGCACGCGTGGCACGCTCCCGGCGGGAAAGGTTCAATGCGCGTCTTTGCCGTGGCCGTGGGTGGAGTCGTGAGGCTCGTCGCCGTGATTGCAGATCAGCCCGATGTAGACGCTGACTAGCAGGGTGAAAACAAGGGCCTGTACGAAGCCGATCAGGAGTTCCAGAAAGTAGAACGGCACCGGCAAAATCCAAGGCGTGATCGCCGACATGGAATGGAGGAGATTCTCACCACCAAACACGTTGCCAAAAAGACGAAACGAAAGCGAAATTGGCCGGAACGCGATCGAAATGACCTCGATAAGCCCGACGGCAAAAAATACGAGGAAAAGCGGGTAGTAAATGACGCCGGGCACGTCGCTCTTGTCGGCCTTATTGCCGAAGATATCCTTCAGGACCAGCGTCGGTCCCGCGTAGCGCATGATAAAATAGAACCAAGCAACGATCGAAACAACCGCCAGGGCGATGGTTCCATTGAGGTCGGCGTTCCCCGGCCGAACGAGTTCGTGTCCGTGAAAGTAGATCGTGCCGACGCCCGGAAACAGGCCGCTCCAATTCTGAATCAAAATATACGTGAAGAGCGCGACCAGTAGCGGAAAGGTGTGCTTCGCGACTTTGGAACCGACAATCGGCGCAGTAAGTTCGAGGATGCCTTCCACGAGGTTCTCAACGACCGCTTGGCCGCGGGTTGGAACGAGTTTCGGTTTCTTGATCGCGATACGAATGACGACGACCAAAGCGAGAGCTACGATCCAACTTGTAACCATGCTGTTTGTTACCGGCAATGGGCCTATATAAAACAAGGCCTGCGCGGCGGCGGAAAGCCCATGCGACTCAGCTGCAAACACAGAAACGCTGAATGCTGGAAAAACAAAAAGAGTGGCGAGTTTGGTGACCCGTGACATGCGCGCGATGCAAGTGAGAAGAAGAGGAACGGGGAGGAAAGGCGACCGCCCGCCCCCCCGTCAACCTTCGAAATAGCCGGCTGCTTTGGCCCCCTGATCAATTAAGGTTCAACGTCTTTTTGGGCGGGAGGGCTAATGGCCGGTGGAAATGACGGCCTCCGGCGGGCGACCAAAGAATGGTGAGTTGGGGCGCGGTTCTGAAACACGGTTTCCGCCTCGAAAGGCCAGGGTTCGTCGGTCAATTTCCATTGATCATTCGCGGTCACGGTCGCTCGGGCCGCCTCGAAATACGGCGCGAAATCGGTGCGGAAAATCAAGCGGCAATCAAAAGTAGCGTGTGATGCAAGCTGCTGCAGAAAAGACGGTTGTATTATTCTATGCTTGTGGTGCCGTGATTTCGGCCATGGATCGGGGAAAAGAATGAAGGTATCACGGATTCGCGTCGTGGGCGGCAGGGTTTCGAGGAAGAGCCGGCCTTCCGTTCGCAGAAAATGAAGGTTGGTAAGCCGCGCGCGATCGCGTTTGCGGCGCGCCCGTTCGATCCGTTCGCTGACAATATCGACTCCGATGCAACACACGGTCGGATGAGCGGCGGCATAGGCGGAGAGAAAGTGGCCGTGGCCGCTGCCGAGTTCCCAGACGAACTCGGTCGCCCCGTCCAATGCGGCATCGAGTTCGCGGGCCAACGCCATTCGGCGCTCAGCCAAGATGCCGAGATATTCCCGACTGGGGGTGCCCTCTTCCACGTTAGGTCGCCTTTCCTCCCCTGCCCGCTTCAATGGTAATCAACAGGACCGTGATGTCGGCTGGATTTACCCCGCTAATGCGACTCGCCTGGCCGAGCGTCATCGGTTGCATATCAGTGAGTTTCAAGGCGCTTTCTTTTCTTAAGCCACTTATAGATAGAAAATTAAGCGATTTCGGTATTCGAATCCCTTCGATCCGTGAAAGCTTCTCGATCTGCCGCTCCTCGCGTGCCAGATAGCCTTGGTAACTCGCACGATAGATCACCTCGTCGCGCACGGCCCGTGGCTGTTCAGTAAAATCTTGTGGAAGGATGGTGGTTCGATCTCGTCGTATCATTTCTGCCCATGTTCCACTTGGGCCCCGGGTGGTTTCCAGCCGTTTGATCCAATCGGTGATCGCTTTTCTTTTGGACGCGATACGGTCAAGCCGGCGCTTCGAAACGAGCCCGTGCTTCTCGGCATGGTGAGCCAGACGGAGTTCGGCGCTAGCGTGGTTAAAGAGCAGCCGGTGTTCGGCCCGGCTGGTAAACATCCGATAGGGCTCATTTGTGCCCTTAGTGACCAAGTCGTCGATGAGGACGCCCGTGTAGCCTTCGTGCCGCTGGATCAGCATCGGAGCCGTTCCCCTCGCCTTATTTACGGCATTTACGCCCGCGACCAAGCCCTGCACGGCGGCTTCCTCGTAGCCTGACGTGCCGTTGATCTGTCCGGCAAAAAACAACCCCTCGACCTTCTTTGACTCAAGCGTGGGATAAAGCTGCGTGGGTGGCGCAAAGTCGTATTCGACGGCATAGGCCGGCCGCAGTAAGACTGCCTTTTCAAGCCCCGGGATGCTGTGGACTATACGGAGCTGAACGTCGAACGGCAAACTTGTTGACAAGCCATTCACATAAAATTCGTTGGTCGTCCGGCCCTCGGGTTCGAGGAAAAGCAGGTGCCGGGGCTTGTCGGCAAAGCGAACGAATTTATCCTCGATACTTGGGCAATACCTTGGCCCCACGCCCTCAATCTCACCGCTATACATTGCCGAGAGATGAAGGTTGTCCCGGACGATCTGAGCCGTCTCGGGCGTTGTGTAAGTCATCCAGCACGAAACTTGTTCACATCCGGGGCTCCATCCCAAGCGCCGTTCGCCGGTATGTTCCACGTGGAACAGATTCTCGGGGTCTCGGGTATCGTGGAAGGCAAAGAATGTCGGGTCCGGATCGCCGCGTTGTTCTTCCATCTTGCTGAAATTGAGGCTTCGCCCGAGCAACCGCGGCGGAGTTCCGGTCTTCAATCGGCGAAGTTCTATGCCGGCCTCCTGCAGGCTTGCTGAGAGGGTCTTCGCGCTGAAATCGCCCAAACGTCCGCCTTCATTTTTATTCTGACCAATGTGCATCAGGCCGCGTAGAAATGTCCCGGTGGTTACGACCACCGCCGGAGCCCGAAATTCGATGTCGAGGTTTGTCCGGCAACCAACAACCCGATTGTGTTCGAAAATGAGGCTCGTGACCAAGGCTTGGAATACCTGAAGATCGTCTTGCAGCTCCAGCGTATGTTTGAGCCGGAACTGATAGGCCTTCTTGTCGCATTGGGCGCGCGGCGATTGAACGGCTGCGCCTTTGGACTCATTGAGAAGTCTGAATTGAATCGCCGTGACATCGGTGTTGATGGCCATCTCGCCCCCGAGCGCATCGATCTCGCGGACCATTTGCCCCTTGGCTTGGCCACCAATGGCCGGGTTGCAGCTCATCTGGGCAATCGAATCGATATTGCCGGTCAGGAGTAGGGTAGAGGCGCCCATCCGTGCGGCTGCCAATGCGGCCTCAACTCCGGCGTGGCCCGCGCCACAGACGATGACATCAAACTTTAAATCGTTGTAAATCAATGTTATAAATTTTTATCTGGGCGGCTGAAGCGATCGCTCTCCGCCTATTTCCCGATACAAAAAGAGGCAAAGAGTTGGTCGAGCATCCGCTCATTGTCCACTTTTCCCAGAATTTCCTCATAAGCCGCGAGCACAGTCCGGAGATCGCTGGCGAGGAGCTCCACCGGCCCGTCGGATTCGACTTTGGCGAGGGCGCGTTGAAGCCCTTCCTGCGCCTCGCGCAAGGCATGGGCATGGCGGGCATTGATGGCGATGACTTCATCTCCGACGAGCGGCTGAAACGCGTCGGCCCGGGCGACGATACGGCGGATGAGCTCCTCGATCCCGGTGCCGGTCATCGCCGATACACGCACCCATTCTGTCGCCCTGGGCAGGGCTTCCGGCGGCCGGGCCGCCGGTGCCGCATCGATTTTGTTCAGAACTCCCAGGGTCCGATCCGGTCGTATCCAGGAAAGCAATTCCTCCGGCAGCGCGTCGGCGGGCCGGGTGGCGTCGGCCACCACCAGAAAGAGGTCAGCCTCCGCCAGCCGTTCGAGCGTTTTATCCATGCCGAGTTTTTCGAGCGGGGCGGGGGAGGCGTTCAGACCGGCGGTGTCAATGATGCGGAGGCAGTGCGGCCCCACGATGATTCGCTCCTCGATGAAATCACGCGTGGTGCCCGGCTCCGGGCTCACCAGCGCCCGCTCGCGACCCACCAGTCGGTTGAGCAGGCTGCTTTTGCCCACGTTGGGTGCGCCGACGATCACGGTCTTGATGCCGTCGCGCAGGAGTTCCCCATAGTGGCTCGTCGCGAGCAGGCGTTCGGATTCACGAGCCATCCGCTTGATCTCGGCGGCTACGGCGCCCTGGTCTTCCGGGGGCAGATCCTCGTCGGGAAAGTCGATGTAGGCCTCCACCCGCGCCAGGACGCCGAGCAGCGCCTCCACCAGGGCATTCATGCGGTGGCCGAGGGCGCCGCGCAACTGTTGCTGGGCGGCGGTGAGAGCTCGCTCGCTGCGGGCATGGATCAAGTCCATCACCGCCTCGGCCTGGCTGAGATCCATCCGGCCGTTGAGAAAGGCCCGCTGCGTGAATTCCCCCGGCTCGGCCGGCCGGCAGCCGCGGGCAAAGAGGTCCTCAAGGATTCGCTGTGCGATGAACGGGTTGCCGTGGCAGGAAATCTCCAGCGCGTCCTCCCCGGTGTACGATCGTGGTCCTTGGAAGAACGTGACGACCACGTCGTCCACCAGCCGGTCGTGCCGGTCGCGATAATCCGCATGGCGTACCTGCCGGGGTGGGAGCGAGGGACAAATCTCCGCGGTGATCCGACTCGTATCCGGTCCGCTTATGCGCAGGACGGCGAGCGCGGCCGTGCCCACCGGGGTGGCGAGGGCGGCAATCGTGTCGGCATGGTGCGGCATGGAGGGGACCGGAAACCCTTCCGGCCTCGTGCGGGCAAGTCAAATGCCCCCGCACGCCGTGCCCTTTCGGCGGGCCGCGTCTCCCCGCGGGTGCGGCGCGTCTCAGCGGGCGTCAATCACCAGGGGGGAAACCCGGGTGCCATCGGCCACCTTGTCTCCGGGGTAAACCACCACCTGGTCGCCCTCCCGCAGACCGTCGAGGATTTCGGTGGCGATGCCGTTGCCGCGACCGGGCGTAACTGTGCGCAACCGGGCCCGGCCGCCTTCGGCCACGAAGGCCTGCCAGGCTCCGCCGCGTTGAAACAGCGCGCCGGACGGCGCTTGCAGGGCCGCCGGATTCTCCCAAGTGACGACGCGCGCCTCGACGCGATAGGCATCGCCGAGGGTGGGGCGCCGCTCGATGGCATCGGTGAAGTCGGCGATCACGTAAACGCGCTGTTCCTCGACGCCCAGCGCGGAAATCTTGGTGAAGGCGGACGGCTCCACGAGCCGCACCCGCGCCGCCAGCGGCTCCGGGCCGCCCCATTGCTCCAGCATCACGCGCGCACCCGGGCGGATCGCCACGCCGTCGCGCGAGAGGACTTCGATGCGTAATTCCAGATCCGTGGCGTCGCCCACTTCCAGCAGGGGAAAACCAGCTGGCACGACCCGTGCGCTTTCCTGCAACACGCGGAGGATATGCCCGCTGACGGGGGACGTCAGGACCAATGGCTCCGCGCCCGAATTCCGCGGCTGGTCCGATCCCGGTGAAACTGGCTGCCCCCGGATGAGCAGGGCTTGCGCTTGCTGGAGTTCGAACTCCGCGACCTTGAGGGCAAACTCGGCGGCCCGCACATCCTGACTGGCGGTTTCGGCCCGCATCTCGGCGGCGTCGTATTCCTGCGCGGAAAGCACCTTTTGCTCCCGGAGTCGTTTTGTCCGATCGAATTCAGCGGTCGACATCCGGGCGGTGGCGGTGGCCCGGGCCGAACGTGCGGTGGCGGCGTCGCGGGCGGCCTCGGCGGCCCGTACCCGCGCCTCGGCCTGCGCTTGCGAGCGGGCGTCGAGAAAATCCACGTTGCCGGGCTCGAGCACGGCGAGAACCGTTTTTCCCGCGATGACTTCCGCGCCCGCTTTCCAGTCGATACGTCGCAGCTGGCCTGCCACCGGTGCCGACACCACGTAACGATTTTTTACCCGGGTCATGCCCTCCTGATCGACCGTGACCACGAGCGGCCCGCGTTTCACCGTGCCCGATTCCACCGGCACGGCGCGCGGCCAGAGCCCGGCGACGATCAGGGCGACGAGGACCGCTCCGCCCAACCACGGCAACCGCCGGCGCCAGCCGGAGGCAGCGGATTTTTTGGCGGTGGGCGGGGCAGGGGGGAAGGGTTTCATGAAGGAGGGAGGAATCGCGGATCAGGCCGGATTGCGTCGAGGGTTCGCGATGGCGGAAACGGCTTCAATCGAGCGCCTTCAACGCACTGACCAGTTCGATATCGGCAAGCTTGCGCGCGGCAAACAATGCCGAAAGCGCCGACGCGACCGCGACGACGAGCACGGCAAAGGCATAGTTGGACACCGTGAGAACGAGGGGCAGGCGCACGGTTTCCGTGTTCACCGCCTGCAAAATGCCCCGCGCAAACCCGGAGCCCAGCACCAGACCAAGCGGCAGGGCCGCCAGCGTCAGCAATACGAGTTCGCCCACGAGCACGGCGCCCACTTCGCCGCGGCTGAATCCAAGTACGCGGAGCGTGGCGAGTTCGCGGGCGCGCTCCGAAAGCGAGATGCGGGCGCTGTTATAAATGATGCCAAAGGCCACGATCGTCGCGAACATCATGTACATTTTTTGGAGCAGACCGATGCTTTCACCCGTGGTCTTGCGGAAGCCTTCGCGGATTGAATTCTTGATCACGCAGCCCGCGAGTCGCGGGGTGTTCTTGACTGCCTTGAGGAACTCGCTCCAACGGCCCGCCTCCACCACGACGTGGGCGCCGCTGATCGTGTCGCCCTCGAGCAGCAGGCGGTTGAGCGCGTGCAGTTCCATGTAGGCGGCGGTGCCCGCAAAATCCTCGGCGAGGCCGACCACGGGCACGGTCAGCTCGCGTTCCCGTCCTTCGAGCACGCGTGCGATGACGTGGTCGCCGGGTCGCACCTGTAGTACATCGGCGAGTTTGGCGGACATCACGATGCCGCGCGGCGGAAGCGACAGTTGCCGGGGCTGCGCGTCGATGACGCGGCTGAGTGTGCCGCGTTCCGGCAAGCCCTGGATCATCAGCCGGCGGGTGATCGGGCCGGCGCGTAGTTCCACCGGCACAAAACGAAACGGCTCCGCGTGCACGACTCCGGGCAGATGCTTGAAATCAGCGAGCGAACGCGCGGCCTCCGGTTCGACCAGGGAGAGCGTGACGGTCTGCCGTTGCACGACGTCCCATTGAAAATCGATCACGTAGTCGATCCCGTCGCGAAACGAATTGGGCACGATCAAGATTCCCGTGGCGAGGGAAAGGGCAAGGCAGGTGAGTCCGCTGCGTACCGGCCGCCGCTGGATGTTGCGGAGCGCCATGCGAAACGAGGCGCTGAACCAGCGGGCGATCCCGAGGCGCTCGACAAAGACCGGCCGGTAGCTCGCCGGCGCCTCGGGGCGCATCGCCTCGGCCGGCGGCAGGCGGACGGCGCGCCGCACGGCCCCGGCAACCCCGGCGAAGGCCGCGAGTGCGCTCACGATGGCGGCTGAGACCAGCCCGCGCGTATCCAGTAGAAAATCCAGCTGGGGAAACCGGAAAAAAAGATGGTACATCTCCACGAGTTTCCGCCCGAGCACCGTGCCGCCGACCGCGCCGACGAGGACGCCGACGCCAACGATGGCGAGGGAAAATTTGAAATAGTGCGCGCCAACCTCCGCATTGCTGAAACCGCACGCTTTCAGCATCGCGATCTGCTCGCGCTGCAGCGCCACCTGCCGGCTCATCACCGAGTTCGTCATGAACGCCGCGACGCTCAGGAACACGAGCGGAAACGCGATCGAGAGTCCTTCCAACACACGGATTTCGTCGTCGACCCGGCGGTTCGAGGGATGGTCGATCCGTCCGTACGCGCCGCGGCAGCCGTAGGGTGCGAGCACGCGATTCACCGCCGCGATCACTTCCCGTTCCGATGCCCCCGGGGTGAGGGTGAGGGCGACCGAATTGAAGGCGCCGTAGAGCTGGAAAGCCGCCGCGAGTTCTTTGTAAGGCATCCAGAACACGCCGTAGGTCTTGTTGTCCGGCAGCGCGGCTCCAGGCGGGGCCTCGAAGACAAACTCGGGGGACAGCACGATGCCGGACAGGTGAAAGGTTTGTTTGCGGCCGTTGAGCACGGCGGCGACCACGCCGCCCGGCTTGAGCCCGTGCGTGTCGGCGAACGCCTCGCTCACGGCGATTTCGCGCCGCGCCGCGCCGCCCAGCGGCAGCCGGCCGCTGCGAACGTAGAGCCGGTTCAGGACGGCGGCACCGCGCTCCGGAATCGAGTTGATCAGCCCGACGGCTGGTTCCGCGAGCCCGGGCACGTCCAGGGTGACCTGCGCGGCGATGCCCGTTTCCACGGCGGCTACGCCGGGAATCGCGGCGAGCTGATACCGCACCGCTTCGGGGGCGCGTTTGAGGCGCGCAAAAACCTCGGCGAAGCGATGGTGCTCGTAGTACGTGTCTCGCGTTGTCGCGAGTGAGAGGATCAACGAGCGCGTCATCACCATCATCGCGAGGCCGCAGGCCATTACGAGCGCGACCGCGAGGGCTTGCGATTTGAGCGCCCGCAGATCGCGCAGAAGTTTGCGGTCCAGCAGGCTCATCGGCGCATTTTTTCACGCGGGATGCGCTGCGCGGTCATCCGCATCGACATGGGCCGGACGCCATGCGCGGGACGGCATCGAACGCGGTTAATTCGACCGGCGCGGGTGCGATTCATGGGGACTTCACCACGCGAGCGCCCGCACCGAACCGCGCTGTTGGTTCGTGCGCAGGTTGACGATCCGGCCGTCCGAAAGCGTGAACACCCGGTCGGCCATGTCCGCGAGGATGGCATTGTGCGTGATGATCACCGCGAGGGTGCCGATGTCGCGATTGATGCGCTCGATGGCTTCGAGCACCGTGATCCCCGTGCGCGAATCGAGGGCCCCGGTGGGCTCGTCGCACAGCAACACGTCCGGCCGCTTGGCGATGGCCCGGGCGATGGCGACACGCTGTTGCTCGCCGCCGGAGAGTTGGGCGGGAAAATGATCCATGCGATCGGCGAGCCCGACGAGGTCGAGCGCCTCCTCCGGCGCCATGGGCGCCCAGCAAATCTCGGTGATCAGTGCGACATTTTCGCGCGCGGTGAGGCTGGGAATCAGATTGTAGGCCTGAAACACGAAGCCCACGGCATCCCGGCGAAAGACCGTCAGCTCCGGTTCGTCGAACGCCGCGAGGTTGGCGCCGCGGTAGAGCAGGGTGCCCTCCGTGGGCGAATCCAGGCCGCCGAGCTGGTTGAGCAGGGTGGATTTTCCGCTGCCCGACGCCCCGAGGAGCACGATCAATTCCCCGGCGTACAGGTCGAGATCGACCCCGGCGAGCGCGGTGACGGCGGCCGAGCCCTCGCCGTAAACGCGCGCCAGTCCGCGGACGTGAAACACCGGTTCGCGCACCGTAACCGCCGCGGTTGGCAACGGGCGGATTTCAGCGGGTGCGGACATGGCGGAGAACGGAAAGCAAACTGAACCCCGCAGGGCCGAAATCGACAAACCATTTCGGGTCGAACGCCTTCACCAGATCGAACGATCTTCAGAGCGCCTCGCGGTGGCGCCGGCGGTAAAGCGGTTTGAACTCAAATTCCGCAGTTGGTTAACCGCTAATCTTCGCTAATCGGTGCTAAAAAAGCTGATGCAATAAATTCATCGAAGCTTTCAGCTTCACCGATCAGGTGAAGCGGCTGGTTGCGGAAGTTCGAACGCATTTAATTGATTAGCCTTTATTAGCGTGGATTAGCGGTTGGTTCTTCCGCGTCTTTCCGGTTAAACTGAAGCGCCTCAAGTTTGGTATCGCCATTCGCAGCCGATCAGCGCTTCGGGGCTGCCGGGGGCTGCACGGACAGCAATGGCTCCGGGGGCGGAAGAAAGTCGGCGACCTTGCCGCGGGCAAACTCCTGCTCGATCTCCGTCGCCCGTCGTTCGCCGGCGACGGTCCACTCCGGGCGTTTCATCGTTTGGATATGCTGGCGCAGGGCGGTTTCGGCCTGGGCGTCGGCACCGCGCTTGGTCGCGAGGACCAGCCAGCAGAGCGCCTCGGCGTAATCGCGCTTCACGCCGCGGGCGCTGGCATAGGCGGCGCCAAGGTTGTGAAAGGCCTCGGACACGCCGCCGGCGGCTGCGGCGCGGAAATAGGCGAGGGCCCGTGTGCGGTCCTGCTTCACGCCGTCGCCGTCGTCCAGCAGCATCCCGATGCGAAAGGCGGCCGAGCCCTCACCCGCGCGCGCGGCCTGTTCCAGCAGAATGAGAGCCTTGGGCCGATCCTGCGTCACCTTGTGTTCGGGATCGCCGCGCAGCAGCAGCTCGCCGAGTTGGGCCTTCGCCTTCGGGTTACCCTTTTCGGCGGCGGCCGTGAGTTCCTTGACGTCGGCCCAGCTGTTGCCGCCGCCGGTGCGTGACATCAGAACAGGGGGAGCATCCTTCGGCTCCTTGTCCTTTTTGTCTGGTTTGCGGTCGGCGGCAACGGCGGCTGAGGCCAGTATCAGGCAAACGACCGGGGTCATCCATCGAACGGCGGACCGGCCGATCCAAGTCGGCCGGTTCTTTGCGGCGAGTCGATGCAGGCCCGAGGGCATGCGGCAAGAAAACCGACGGCGATCGATCGTGCAACCCCGCCGCCAAAATGTACGACGAAAATTCATGGAACCGGACGAGCACCGCGCCCGGCGGCTTCCGCCGCGGCCCATGACCGGTGGAAATTACGCTTCCGCTTCGCCCGTGATCACGGCCCCGCCGGTCACGTGCACCTTCTCCAGGATCGCGGTTTTGATTTTCTCGGCGAGCTCCGGCTTTTCCTTGAGCGCGGCCTTGGCCGCGTCGCGGCCCTGGCCAACGAGGTTGCCTTCGTAGGCGATCCAGGCGCCTTTCTTTTCGAGGATCTTGTGTTCGAGGCCGAGATCGAGGAGCGACCCGATCTTCGAGATGCCCTCGTCATACATGATGTCGAACTCCACCTCGGTGAAGGGCGGGGCGACCTTGTTCTTCACGACTTTGATCTTCGTGCGATTGCCGATGACTTTGCCCTCGGGCGTCTTGATCTGATCCTTGCGGCGGATGTCGATGCGGATCGACGAGAAGAATTTCAGCGCCCGGCCGCCGGAGGTGGTTTCCGGGTTGCCGAACATCACGCCAATTTTTTCGCGGATCTGATTGGTGAAAATGCACACGCAATTCGTCTTGCTGACGACGGCGGTGAGGCGGCGCATGGCTTGGGACATCAGGCGCGCCTGTGCGCCCATCGTCATGTCGCCCATCTGCCCGTCGAGTTCGGCGCGGGTGGTGAGGGCGGCGACGGAATCGAGCACGATCACGTCGATGCTGTTCGAGCGGATGAGGGTCTCCATGATGTTGAGCGCGTCCTCGCCGCTGTCCGGCTGGGAAACGAGCAGGTCATCGAGGTTGACCCCGACGATGCGGGCATACTTCGGGTCGAGGGCGTGCTCCACGTCGATGAAGGCCGCGAGGCCGCCTTTTTTCTGGGCCTCGGCGATGACACTGAGGCAGAAGGTGGTTTTGCCCGAGGATTCTGGGCCGTAGACTTCGATGATGCGGCCCTTGGGCAGGCCGCCAACGCCGAGCGCGAGATCGATGGCGAGCGAGCCGGTCGAGATCGTCTCGACCTTCATCCTGGCATTGCTGCCGAGGCGCATGATCGAGCCCTCGCCGAACTGCTTGGTGATGGAGGAGAGCGCCAGTTCGATGTTTTTGTCGCGGGCGTGGGCGATGGCGGCGGGCGGTTCGGACCGGCCCTTGGGGGCGGGGGCGGCGGATTTGGTTTCGGCGGCGGCTTTGGACATGGCGGAGACGGTTATAAGGATGTGGGTGGGTGTTTTAATAAAGAGGCCCGGCAGCCAGCGTGGGCCGGCGGAAAGGCGAGGCAAGGGCGACCTTGCGGAAATCGGACATGACGTGTTCAGGTGAACACGTCAAGCCTCTTGCGCGGCCGAATCAAGCGGGCCCCGGATCGGCCACGAGTAAAAACACGGGCCGCGGCATCCCCGCGGACGAACGGGCGGCAGTCGTGGAATTCGGCCGGCGTGCGAGCAACGTCGGCAACGTGCGCACGATGGGCGGCGGCTTCGGCCTCACCAAGGCGTTTCTTGCCACAAAACAGTTCGGCGGCCGCTTCTGGATTGCCACGGAGGTGGGTGTCGGCACGCGCGTCCGGATCCACGTCCCGCGTCCCGTGGCGGCTCAGACGCGGTAATAGCCGCGGAACCAGTCGACAAAGCGCCGGAGGCCTTCCTCCAGCGGCATCTTCGGCGTGAAACTGATCGCCGCCTGGACCCGCGTCAGGTCGGCGCAGGTTTCGAACATGTCGCCCGGCTGCGGCGGCAGGAGTTCGATCGGCGCCTTGCGGCCGAGGAGTTCCTCGAGCATGCGGACAAACAGCACGGTTTCGACCGGGCGGTGATGGCCGAGGTTGAAGATACTCGGCGGCCGGTTCGACGTGCTCACGGCCAGCGGGGTGGGGGAGTCGGCCGGACTCGACGTGCTTTCGGCAGGTGGCGGGTAAAGCAGCACCTTTACGACGCCATCGACGATGTCGTCGATGTAAGTGAAGTCGCGGAGGTTCTTGCCGTGGTTGAAGAGCTTGAGTGGTCGGCCCTCGAGAATGGCGCGGGCGAAGAGCGTGGGGGCCATGTCCGGCCGACCCCAGGGTCCGTAGACGGTGAAAAAGCGCAGGCCGGTGACGTTGAGCCCGTGGTTCAGCGCGTAGCTGTGCGCCATGAGCTCGTTGGCTTTCTTGGTCGCGCCATAGTACGAAACGGGCTGGTCAGTGTTGTCGTCCTCGTGGAACGGAGGCTTTGCGCCAGCGCCGTAAACGCTGCTGCTGGAGGCAAACACGAGGTGCTTTGGCGGGGTGCGCCGGCAGGCCTCGAGCACGCTGGCAAAGCCTTCCAGGTTGGACCGGGTGTAGGCTGCGGGATGCTCCATGCTGTAGCGGACGCCGGGTTGCGCGCCCAGATGGACAAAATAGTCGGGTTTGAAATGCGCAACGAGGCCGGCGAATTTCTCCGCGTCGGCGAAATCGGCCTGCAAAAAGCGAAAATTCTCCCGCGACGTGAGTTCCGCGAGCCGGGCTCGCTTCAGGGCCACGTCGTAGTAGTCGTTCAGGTTGTCCACGCCCAGCACCTCGCAGCGCTTCGTTTCCGCCAGGCGCCGGGCGACGTGGTAACCGATGAAACCGGCGGCGCCGGTTACGAGGACTTTCATCTTGCGCGTGATAGGGTAACGCGCGCGGGGCGGCTAGCGGAAACTGCGCCGGCCGACCGGAAAGGCCGGAATCGCGGCAGGTGTGGCGCGCACCGCGGTTCCGCCTGCGGAAGACGATCCCGAAAATTGTGAGAACGGGGCGAAGACTGTGCTTGATTGCCGAAATCGCTGCCCTTTACCTTGCGGTACTTTTGCCTCCGCATACGCTCACCGAATGAAGATCAAAGCCTATCTCAAGCCGCAATGCGGCTGGTCCAACGGTGTCCGCGCCGTTTTGCGGAAGCATAACCTGCCGTTCGAGGACATCGACATCATCAACAACCGCGCAAATTACGCGGAAATGGTGCAAAAGTCCGGCCAGCCCCTCTCGCCGTGCGTCGAAATCGACGGCGTGATGCTGGCGGACATCTCGGGCGAAGAGGTGGAAAACTATCTGCTCAGCAACGATCTCGTGAAACCGAACGAGGTCGCGCCGGATGTGCCGACCAATGCGGGTTGCTCCGACGACGAGCACGCCAAGATGGCCACCAAAACGATCCGCTTCTTCTAAACCACGCTGAGCGCTCTCCGCAAATAACACTCCCGGGCCGCTCTCGCACAGAACGAGACCGGCCCTTTTTTTCGACGCCCTTCGCCACCTTGCCGCCTCCGTTCGGTCTGAAATCCGCTTCTCCTTCGTTTCCTTCACTTTTGCACAACCACGCGCTTCGAACCCAATGAACAGCAGTAGCGATCGCGAACAGCCCAGCGCCCTTCCCGTCCGTTCGCCCGGCCTGCCGCCGAAGCAGGGGTTGTACGATCCCTGGTTCGAACACGAGGCCTGCGGCGTGGGCTTCGTGGTCGACATGCACGGGCGCAAATCGCACAAGATCCTCGCCGACGCGCTCCAGGTCCTGCGCAACCTCGACCACCGCGGCGCCAGCGGTGCCGAGGTCAATACCGGCGACGGTGCCGGCGTGCTGTTGCAGATGCCGCATGGATTTTTCGTCGAGGCCTGCAAAAGCTCGCGCATCACGCTCCCGGCCGCCGGCGAATACGGCTGCGGCCTCGTCTTCCTGCCGCGCAACCCGACCCTCCGCCGCAAAATTGAGGAGCGTTTCGAGCAGTTGATCCAATCCGAGGGCCAGGTCGTCCTCGGCTGGCGCACGGTCCCGACCAACAGCGCGCCGCTCGGCGACACCGCGCGTTCGTGCGAGCCGTTCATGCGGCAGATCTTCATCGGCCGCGGCGCCGGCGTGACCGACGATCTCGCGTTCGAGCGCAAGCTCTACGTCATCCGCAAGCGCGCCTACACCGACATCCGCACGTCCACGCTGGCCGGCGCGGAGTACTGGTACGTCGCGAGCCTGTCGATGAAGACGCTCGTCTACAAAGGCATGCTCACCACCGAGCAGGTCGACCAGTATTTCCCTGACCTCAAGCACCCCGCGATGGAGACCGCCCTCGCGCTGGTGCACTCGCGGTTTTCCACCAACACCTTTCCGAGTTGGGAGCGCGCGCATCCTTACCGCTATCTCGCGCACAACGGCGAAATCAACACGCTCCGCGGCAATATCAACTGGATGCACGCGCGCCAAGCGCTCTTCGAAAGCGAACTCTTCGGCGAAGACATCAAGAAGATCCTGCCGATCATCAACCCAAACGGCTCCGACTCGTCGATGTTCGACAACACGCTCGAACTCCTCGTCCTCGCCGGCCGCCCGCTCGCGCACGCGATGATGATGATGATTCCCGAGCCGTGGTCCAATCACGAGTCGATGGATCCCGACCGCCGTGCGTTCTATCAGTACCATTCCTGCCTGATGGAGCCGTGGGACGGCCCCGCCTCGATCGCGTTCACCGACGGCAAGCAGATGGGCGCCATCCTCGACCGCAACGGCCTGCGCCCCTCGCGCTTCTACGTCACCAAGGACGGCCTCGTCATCATGGCGTCCGAGGCCGGGGTGCTGGACATTCCGCCCGATCAGATTCTCCAGAAGGGCCGGCTCCAGCCCGGCCGCATGTTCCTCGTCGACACCGAGCAGGGCCGCATCATCGAGGACGAGGAGATCAAGCAGCAGTTCGCCACCGAGCGGCCGTATCGCGAGTGGATCAAGGAACACCTCGTCCACCTGAGCGATCTGCCCGAGGCGCCGACGGTCGAGCAACCCGACCACGCCACGCTGCTCCAGCGCCAGATTGCCTTCGGTTACACGTTCGAGGACGAGCGCGTCATCATCACGCCGATGGCGAAGGACGGCGTGGAGGCGATCGGCTCGATGGGCAACGACGCCGCGCTCGCGGTGCTCTCCAACAAGCCGCGCCTGCTGTACGATTATTTCAAGCAGCTCTTCGCGCAGGTTACCAACCCGCCGATCGACTCCATTCGCGAGGAGATCGTGATCTCGGCCGAGACGCGCCTCGGCTCCGAGGGCAACCTGCTCAACCCGCAGCCGACCGCCTGCCGCCGCGTCGAGTTGAAGTGGCCCATCCTCACCAACGAGGAGTTCGCCAAGATCCGTCGCACCAATCTGCCCGGCCTTCGCATGGGCGTCCTCCCGATCCTTTTCCGCGTCACCCGGGGCGAGCGCGGCCTCGCCAAATCGATGGAGGAACTCTCTATCATCGCCCGCCGCATGATCGAGGAGGAGGAGGTCAACGTGATCATCCTCAGCGATCGTGGCGTGACCAAGGACTACGCGCCGATCCCGTCGCTCCTCGCGGTGGCCGGCCTGCACCACTATCTGATCCGCGAAGGCCTGCGCACGCGCGTCTCGCTCGTGCTCGAGACCGGCGACGCCCGCGAGGTGCACCACTTCGCCCTGCTCATCGGCTACGGCTGCAGCGCCATCAATCCCTACGTCGCGTTCGAGACCATCGACGACATGATCCGCGAGGGCATCCTCGTGGGCATCGATCACAAGAAGGCCTGCCAGAATTTCGTGAAGGCCGGGTCGAAGGGCGTCGTAAAGGTCATGTCCAAGATGGGCATCTCCGCGATCCAGTCCTACCGCGGCGCGCAAGTGTTCGAGGCCCTCGGCCTCCGCCAGGATGTGATCGATCACTACTTCACGTGGACGCCGTCGCGCGTCGGCGGCATCGGCCTCGACGTGATCGCGCAGGAAGTCCTCATGCGCCACCGCGCCGCCTATCCGGAGCGTCAGGTCAACGGCCATGTGCTCCCCGTCGGGGGCATCTACCAGTGGCGCGCGAGCGGCGAGGCGCACCTGTTTACGCCCGAGTCGATCCACGCGTTGCAGAAAGCGGTCCGCCAAAACAGCAAGTCCGCCTACGCCGCCTACGCGAAACTGATCAACGACCAGTCGAAGAATCTCTGCACGCTGCGCAGCCTGCTCGACTTCAAGGCCAACGACCCGGTCCCGCTCGACCAGGTCGAGTCCGCCGAGGCGATCATGAAGCGCTTCAAGACGGGCGCGATGTCCTACGGCTCCATTTCGCAGGAGGCGCACGAAACGCTCGCCATCGCGATGAACCGCATCGGCGGCAAATCCAACACCGGCGAGGGCGGCGAGGATCCAGCGCGCTTCACGTGGACCAACGAGAAAGGCGACTCGAAGAACTCCGCGATCAAGCAGGTCGCGTCCGGCCGTTTCGGCGTCACGAGCGAATACCTCGTCAACGCCCGCGAACTCCAGATCAAGATGGCGCAGGGTGCGAAGCCCGGCGAGGGCGGGCAGTTGCCCGGCTCCAAGGTTTACCCGTGGGTGGCCAAGACCCGCGGCACCACCGCCGGCGTCGGCCTCATCTCGCCGCCGCCGCACCACGACATCTATTCCATCGAGGATCTCGCCGAGCTGATCCACGACTTGAAGAACGGCAACAAGAACGCGCGAATCAGCGTGAAGCTCGTCGCCGAAGTCGGCGTCGGCACCGTCGCCGCGGGTGTCGCGAAGGCGCATGCGGACGTGGTCCTCATCTCCGGCTACGACGGCGGCACCGGCGCCTCGCCGCAGACGTCGTTGCAACACGCGGGCCTCCCGTGGGAACTCGGCCTCGCCGAGACCCACCAGACGCTCGTGCTCAACAATCTCCGCTCGCGCATCGCGGTCGAGACCGACGGCCAGCTCAAAACTGGCCGCGATGTGGTCATCGCCGCGCTGCTCGGCGCCGAGGAGTTCGGCTTCGCCACCGCGCCGCTCGTCGCCACGGGCTGCATCATGATGCGCGTGTGCCATCTCAACACGTGTCCCGCCGGAGTCGCGACGCAGGACCCGCAGCTCCGCGCGCGCTTTGCCGGCCAGCCCGAGCACGTCGTGAACTTCATGAAGTTCATCGCTGAGGACATGCGCGAGATCATGGCCTCGCTTGGCTTCCGTACCATCGAGGAAATGATCGGCCGCGTCGACCGGCTGGAGGCGAAGAAGGCGGTGGCGCACTGGAAGGCCAAGGGCCTCGATTTTTCGAACATTCTTTATTCGCCCGACGTTGGCCCCGAGGTCGGGCGGTTCTGCTCGATGAAGCAGGATCACGGCATCGACCGCGCGCTCGACATCACGACGCTGCTCGAGATCTGCCAGCCGGCCATCGAGCGCGGCGAGAAGGTCGTCGCCGAGTTGCCCATTCGCAACGTCAACCGTGTCACCGGCACGATCACCAGCGGTGAGATCACGAAAAAGCACGGCGCCAAGGGCCTGCCCGAGGACACCATCAAGCTCAAGTTCACCGGTTCCGCCGGCCAGAGCTTCGGCGCTTTCGTCACCCACGGCATGACGCTCGCCATCGAGGGCGACGCCAACGACTACTTCGGCAAGGGGCTTTCCGGGGGCAAGCTCATCGTCTATCCGCCGGCGGCCGCCACGTTCAAATCCGAGGAAAACATGATCATCGGCAACGTCGCGCTCTACGGCGCCACGGCCGGCGAGATTTACGTGCGGGGGATGGCGGGCGAGCGCTTCGCCGTGCGCAATTCCGGCGTCAACGCCGTCGTCGAGGCCATCGGCGACAACGGGTGCGAGTACATGACCGGCGGCCGCGTCGTCGTGCTCGGGCCGGCGGGCCGCAATTTCGGCGCCGGCATGTCCGGCGGTGTCGGCTACGTGCTCGACGAGGCCGGCACCTTTGCGCAGCGCGTCAACGCCCAGATGGTGGGCATCGAGAAACTCGAGGATGCCCGGGAGATCGCCGAGGTGCGCACGATGATCGAGAAGCATCTCGCCTACACCGGCAGCGCCCGAGCGCAGGCGATTCTCGCGGCCTGGAAAACGTTCGTGCCGAAATTCGTCAAGGTGATGCCGAAGGACTACAAGCGTATGCTTGCCTGCATCGAGCGCGCCCAGGCCCAGGGCCTCACCGGGGACGAAGCCATCATGGCCGCCTTCGAGGAAAACGCCCGCGACCTGTCGCGCGTCGGCGGGAACTAGGCGGCGCGTCGCCCCGCGATCTCAAATCTCAAATTTCAGATTTTAAATCACCCCTTTTCCATGGGTAAACCAACCGGCTTCATCGAATACCTGCGCGAACTGCCCGTCGACCGTCCGCCGTCCGAGCGGGTGCGCGATTGGAAGGAGTTTCACCATCACATGGAGGAGAAGAAACTCCGCCAGCAGGGGGCGCGCTGCATGGATTGCGGCGTTCCGTTCTGTCACACGGGCAAGTTGATCAGCGGCATGGCGAGCGGCTGCCCGATCAACAACCTGATCCCGGAGTGGAACGACCTCGTCTATCGCGGCCTGTGGAAGGAAGCGCTCGACCGGCTGCACAAGACGAACAATTTCCCCGAGTTCACCGGCCGCGTCTGTCCGGCGCCGTGCGAGGGCTCGTGCGTGCTCGGCATCAATGCGCCGCCCGTCACGATCAAGAACATCGAGGCCTCGATCATCGACAAGGGTTGGGAGGAAGGCTGGGTCGTCCCGGAGGCGCCCGCGGTGCGCACCGGCAAGAAGGTGGCTGTCATCGGCTCCGGTCCGGCCGGCCTTTCCGCCGCGGCCCAGCTCAATCGCGCCAGCCACGCCGTCACGGTTTTCGAACGCGCCGATCGCCCCGGCGGGCTGCTGATGTACGGCATCCCGAACATGAAGCTCGACAAGCAAGAGGTCGTGCTGCGCCGCATCAAGTTGCTGGAGCAGGAGGGGATCAAATTCATTTGCAACGCCAACGTGGGCGAGAACGTCGAGCCGCAGATTTTCCTGAAAGAATACGACGCCACAGTCATCTGCACCGGCGCCACGCAGCCGCGCGATCTCCCGATCGAGGGCCGCCATCTCAAGGGGGTGCATTTCGCGATGGAGTTTCTGACGGAGAACACCAAGGCCGTGCTCAACGGTGGCGCCGGGCTCGCGGCGATCAGCGCCCGGGGCAAGGACGTGGTGGTCATCGGCGGCGGTGACACCGGGACCGACTGCGTGGGCACCTCGATGCGCCACGGCTGCAAGAGCCTGGTGCAGATTGAAATTCTCCCGAAGCCGCCGCTCGACCGCGCCGGGGACAATCCCTGGCCGGAATGGCCGAAGACCTACAAGCTGGATTACGGCCAGGAGGAGGCCGCCGCGAAATTCGGCGCCGACCCGCGCGTCTACCTCACGACGGTGAAGAAGTTCATCGGCGACGCCCAGGGCAACCTCAAGGAACTCGTGACGGTCGAGATCAAGTGGGAGAAAAACGACAAGGGTCAGTTCATCCCAAAGGAGCAACCCGGCACGGAGCAGACGCGGTCCGCGCAGCTCGTTTTGCTGGCCATGGGCTTCCTCGGGCCCGAGCAGGCCTTGCTCAAGGAAATCAACGTCGAGACCGACGCGCGCTCAAACGTCAAAGCCGAGCATGAGAAATACACGACGAGCATCCCGGGCGTCTTCGCCGCCGGTGATTGCCGCCGCGGGCAGAGCCTTGTGGTGTGGGCGATCAACGAGGGTAGAGGCGCGGCAAGAGAGTGTGATCGATACCTCATGGGTTCGACCGATCTTCCCTGACGAAGCCCGGGTGCAGCTTGTCCGCCATAGTCCCGCCACGGCGGGACGACGGTGGAACCGCCTCCTGATGGGGTACACGGATCTGCCGTAAGCGCGGCGGCTTGGTTTTGGTTTGAGGGTTGTCGTCCGCGGAAATTCCGCCGAAATCGCGATCGTTTATGCCCTCCAAACCGATACCCGGCTCCAGTGGCGACGTGCTGACCTCGCTGCCGTCGGCCTACGTGCCGCACCCGGGCACCAGGCTTCTGCACCTGCCGCGATTTCTCGCGAAGTGCCAGTATGTGAAGGCCCATGGGGCATTGCCGCCGAGCTACGCGAAGAATTACAAGCGCGGCTGCGACCGGTTTTTGTCGCAGCACCTGGGCATCGACCCGGCCGACGTGGAGAAAATCGTATTCGAGTCGGCCTCCGACGACGAAATCGAGGTAAAGCTGAAGCAGCTCCTGCCGGCGGAGGTTCGCGCCGGGGCGTGGAATCGCCGCTACGTGCAGATGGGCATGAGCCCGGCGGGGCGCGAATTCATCAAGGAGGCGCTCACCGCCATGGGCTGCGCCGATCGCGCCGACGATATCAAGAGCGTGCCCGACCTGATGGATTTCGATGAGGGCAGAATTGAGTAAAGCGTCGCGCCAGGGTTGAGAGCTGCGCGCGACCTCCGGGCGTTCGATCCGGGTTTGCTTCCGGATCTTCCTGGTTCCACATTTTACGCCTCGCCATGCTCAAAGGTCAGAAAGTCGTCTGCATCAACGATACGTTCACGCTCACGATCCGCGCGCTCTACAAGCAGCTGCCGGTGAAGGACACCGTTTACACGGTGCGGGAGGTGTTTCTCGGCCGGGAGAAAATCGTGAAGGGCGGCGACACCGCGACCGTCGGTCTGTTGCTGAACGAGCTGAAAAACCCGCCCGACCCTTTTCACCAAGGTGAGCAGGAACTCGGTTTTTCGTCGGAACGCTTCGCGCCGTTGAACGAGTTGCCGGACGAGACGGCCGAGGTGGAGGAGGTCGTCGGCGTCGGGGGATGGGCCGCGGTCTAATTTGACTCCTCGCCGCTCAGGAGGGTGCAGCGGCGAACGCCAGCGTTAATCGATGGTCACGATCACGTCGTGGACCTCGACGGGACTGTTTTCCTTCGCGTTCGCTTCTTTGATCAGCAGGAAACGGATTTTCGTCGGACGCTGGGCGAGGTTGATCACGAGAAAACTGACCGATGAGCCTCCGGGCACGCCAGGGGTCGGGGTGACTTCGCTGGTCTGTTTGAGGAAGTGGGTGTCCTGGGCGAAGACCTGCCAGCGAAAACCCGCGACCTTCACCGGCGGGAGTTCCAGCTTCAACTCCGTGGCGACTTGGGCCGTTACGGCCGTGAATTTCTTTGCTGTGTCCAGCTCGACCGGGATCGTGCGGGTGGCCTTGAGTTCCGGGAGTTTGGTGGCGCAGCCGGCACCGGTCAGCCACAGGGTGGCGAGCAGCACGGCGAGCGGATTTTTGCCAGTCATCGCTTCGGAGCTTAGGACGGTTTCGAAATAAAAGAAGTGTGAGTGGGCGTATCTTTGGCCCGGACAACGCGCGGGCCACCGGACTGGCTCGGTTGCCCGTTGCCTACCGGCGCACCGCGGGCCCGAAATCGGCGAGGTACTGCTCGACGATGACCTTGAGCGCCGGCGGCTGCGGCAATCCCAGCGCCACGGCGCGGGCGCCATCCACGCTGACCGGCCAGTTGCTCACGATGCCCTGGATGCGTGCATCGGGGGCATCGACGATCGCCCCGATTTTCAGGCCGCGTTCGTCGGCGACCTGCCGGATGACCGCGGCCGCGAGGTTCGGCGTCACGCGATGGGCCGGCAAAACATAGGCGCGATCCCCGCCGAGGCTGCTCGCCGGCACCTCATGGAGCGCGACGAACGAATCGATTACGGTCCGGTAGCCCGTCATGGGGTGGGATTGGTCGCGATGCACCGGCAGCAGGCACGCTTCGCCGGCCAACGGTTCGCGAAACATCCCGCTCGCCCAGCTCGACGCGGCGGTATTCGGCTTGCCGGGGCGCACGATGACCGTGGGCAGGCGCGCCGAGCGGCCGTCGAAGTGGCCCTTGCGCGAGTGATCGTTGATCAGCAATTCGCAGATGGCCTTCGTCATGCCGTACGTGGTGCGCGGCGTGAGCTTGGTCAGGTCGGTGTTCGGATCCGCCATCGCCTCGCCGCCGTAGCAGGCGATGCTGCTCGCGAAGACGACCCGGGGCCGGCCGGCGGCGGCGCGGGCCGCCTCGAAGACGTTGCGCCCGCCGTCGAGATTCACGCGCAGGGCGTCGTCGAAGCGCTCTTCGCACTCGCCGCTGACCATCGAGGCGAGGTGAAAGATCGCCGTGGCCGCGTCGGTGCCGATGGCGGCGAAGACGGTCGCACGGTCGCTGATGTCGCCCTTGACCTGCCGCACCCGCGCGTCTTCGGCCGGCCGGTGGAAAAACGCGTCCAGCAGCACGATCTCGCGGATCTTTTCGGGCGCGCCCGAGGGTCCGGTGAGGTCGCCGCGTTGCAGCAGTTTCTGACAGAGCTGCGAGCCGAGGAAGCCGCCGCCGCCGGTGATGATGACTTTCATGGGATGAAGAAAGAGGGCCGCGAACCAGGATGAGCCAGTGTGGAAATCAGGAAAAGAAACTGATCGCCCAAGAGCCCGCTTGCACGGCTTGTTCATGATTTCCTGATTTCCACCTTCTCGGTCGTTCCGGCTCAGGCGTGCATGACCTGGCCGCCGTCGATGTTGAGCGTCTGGCCGGTGATGTTCTTCGCGTGCTCGGACGCGAGGAAGACCGCCATCGCCGCGTACTCCGCGGGCGTTTGCCACCGGCCGAGCGGCGAGATGGCGCGGATTTTCGCCTCCGCCCACGTCGCGTAGTTCTGCCGCTGCGCCTCCGGCAACAGGCGTTGGCCGGCGGCCCAGACGGATTCGTTGAGCGCGGTCTGCACCATGCCGGGCGAGAGTGCATTCACCCGCACGCGGTGGGGCGCGAAATCCTTCGCCGCGCACTGCATGAAATTGATCAGGCCGGCCTTCGCCGCGCTGTAGGGCGGATCGGACTGCGAGCCGATCTGGCCCGCGACGGAGGTCAGCACCAGGACCGAGCCGCCCCCGCGGGCGAGCAGCTTGGGCGCGAATGCATGCGCGACGTTCACCGCGCCGATGAGATTGATCTCCAGCACGCGCGCCCAGTCGCCCGGATCGAGATTCCAGAACGGAAAGCCGAATTTTCCCGAGCCCGCGCCCACCGAGAACACGACGTGATTGATGGCCTCGAACGTCGCGGCAAATGCCCTCACCTGGTCGAACGACGTCACGTCGCCCGCCATGGTGTCGAGTCCCTCCCGGGCGGTGAGGTCGAACCCGCGCACGTGGCAGCCCTCGGCGACAAACCCCTCGGCGATGGCGCGCCCGATGCCGTTCGAGGAACCAAAGACGGCGACCGTTTGTCCGGTGAGGTTGAGCTGCATGCAGGGGGACGTTGGCGTTTCCGGCGGCGTGGCGAAAGATCCTTTTGGCGGCGATGCGCGACCCGTACCGGCCGGTAGGTGGCCGGGCGTTACGCGTTGGCTGGAGCTTTCACCAGCGTGAGCACGCACTCCAGGTGGCGGGTTTGCGGAAAAAGATCGAACGGCTGTGCAGCCGTCAGCGTGTAGCCGGCGGCGAGGAAATATTTCAGGTCGCGCATTTGCGTTGCGGGATCGCACGACACGTAGACCACCGCGCGCGGGCCATAGGCGCAGAGCTGCTGGAGAAAACTTTCGTCGCAGCCCTTGCGCGGCGGATCGATGATCACCGCGGTCTCCGCCGCGGGAAAGGTCAGCCCCGCAAAGATCGCGCTGGCGTCGCCGGCGAGAAACGTAACGTTCGCCAGGCCGTTGGCCACGGCGTTTTCGCGGGCGAACCGAACGCTGCTTTCGCTGATCTCGACGCCCGCCACCTGCTCGAACGCGGGCGCGGCGGTCAGCGCGAACAGGCCGCTCCCGCAGTACGCGTCTACCAGGAAGCGCGCGCCGCTCGCGGCCGCCTGGTCCCGCACGTGGTGCGTGAACGCCGGCAGGATGAACGGGTTGTTCTGAAAAAAATCGCGGGCGAGGAAGCGCAGCTTCAAGTCGCCCACCGTCTCCGTGACGATGGCGTCGAAGTCGGTCGTCACTTCGCCGCTCGCCTCCCGCAGGAGAAGCGTGGCGCCGCGGGTGTAGGTTTCGGCCCGCGCCTGGACCGAGTCGCGCACCGCGCCGAGGCGGGCGTTGATGGCATCCGTGGCAATCGGACAGCGGGGGACGTCCACGATGTCGAAGCGCGTGCCCTGCCGCAAAAACCCGATGGCGAGGGGTGGGGCGGTCTCAACTGAGACCGGTGGTGGGACGGTCGAAACCGGCTCGCCCGCGGCGGGCGTTGGCGTGGATCGGCGAAACCGCGGGGCCGGGGCGTTGAAGTGCGGCGTGATCTTGGAGCGATAGCCGAGTTCGCGGGGCGAGGGGATGACCGGCGCCACGGGGAATTCGATCCCGGCCATGTGCTTTAGCAGCTCGGCGACCTGGCGTTGTTTCCAGGCCAGCTGGCCGGCGTAGGTCAGATGCTGGTATTGGCAGCCCCCGCAGCGGCCGAACAACGGGCACGTCGGGCTCACCCGATCGGCCGAGGGCGTCAGCACGGTCACCAGATCGGCTTCGGAGAAATTTTTGTGGTTCCGATACACGCGGACGCGCACCCGCTCGCCGGGCAGCGTGAACGGCACCATGACGACCCAGCCGCCTCCGCCGGGGCTGCGGAGGCCGGGCTCCGCCTCGTTCTCTCCCGGCAGCGCGACCCGGCCGAGCCCCAGGCCGAGATTCGTGAGCGTGGCGATCTCCAGCTCGATCTCCTGATGGTAGGCGAAGGGCAGGTCGTTGAATGTTTTCTTTTTGGCCACGGCACACACGGAATACACGGAAATGGCGGCGGCGAGGAAAAGGATTTTGTCTTTTGGCCGTTTTCCGTGTGTTCCGTGTGGCCTGTGGGTCTCCCCGAAAAAATCTCCAGCCTCCAAAACCCCCGCGTGAAGCAACTCGTGAAGCTGCGCGACCGGCGTCCGCGCGACGAAGCGGGCGTGTTTCTGGTCGAAGGCTACCGGGAAATCCGTCGGGCGCTGGAAAAGCAGGTGGCGCTGCAGGAGGTGTATTTTGCGCCCGATTGGTTTCTGGGCGAAAACGAACCGGCGTTGCTGGAGGCGGCCCGAACCGCCGGTGCGCAGCTCTTCGAGCTTTCCAAGGAGACTTTTGCCAAAGTCGCCTACCGGGAACGGCCCGATGGCCTGCTGGCCGTCGCCCCCCAATGGAAACAAGCGCTCGGCGATCTCACGCTGCCGGCGGCGCCCTTGCTTCTCGTGGTCGAGGCCATCGAGAAGCCCGGCAATCTCGGCACCATCCTGCGCAGCGCGGATGCGGCCGGCTGCGACGCCGTGATCGTGTGCGATCCCGTGACGGATATTTTCAATCCCAACGTCGTGCGCGCCTCGACCGGCGTGCTTTTTTCCGTGCCGCTCGTCGTCGAGGAGAGCGCCCGCGTGCGGGCGTGGCTGCAGGAGCGGAAGATCCGCGCGGTGGCGACGACCCCGGCCGCGCCGACGCTCTACACCGCGGCGGATCTGCGCGGCCCGCTCGCGATCGTCATGGGCAGCGAACAATACGGCTTGAGCGATTTCTGGCTGAAGAATGCCGACGCCACCGTGCGCATCCCGATGGCGGGCCAGGCCGATTCGCTCAACGTCGCCATGGCGACGATCATCACGCTGTTCGAAGCCGTGCGGCAGCGCCACTAGCGCGGTTTAATTTTTCCTGTAGCCAGAAAATTCAATCCCGTTTGTCACGTGATTCGTGACAAACACGCCCGGCTGCGTCGCCGGGGCGGCTGGGTACTGCGTTCCAAACCGGCTATAATTTTATCTTAAACCGCTCTGGCGTCCGCGGGCAGGGTTCGTTTCGCGCAGAGCCGCCACCAGTTCGACCATGCCCTCCGCCATGCTCACGCGCGGCGCGTAGCCGAGGTCGCGGCGGGCGGCGCTGACGTCGAACCAGTGGTCCTTCGCGAGTTCGGCGGCGACAAAACGCGTCATTGGCGGCTCAACTTGCAGCGGTAGCACGCGCCACGCCGCCTCGCAGAACGCCCCGATCGCGAACGCGGCGCCGAGCGAAATCCGCTTCGTCACCGGCGGCTCGCCGAGCGCGCGCAGCAGGCCGTTGATCCAGTCCCACAGCACGACGGGCTCGCCGTTCGTGATGAAAAACGCCCGCCCGTCGGGGCGATTGCCGCCGGCCGCGGTGTCAGCGGAGAGCTGACCCCGCGTCAATGCGGCTTCGGCGAGGAGGTGGGCGTCGACAGCGTTGGCCACGTGGACCATGTCGACGCGGTTGCGGCCGCCGCCGACGATCCGCAGCCGGCCGGCGCGCGCCCGGGCGAGGATGCGGGGCACGAGGTGCGGGTCCCCGGCGCCCCAGATCAGGTGGGGACGCAGGGCCACGGTGCGGAGGGTGGGGGAGTTGGCGGCGAGTACCTCCCGCTCGGCGATCGCCTTGGTCAGCGGATACGGGCTCGGGCAGTCGTTCGTCAGCGGCCGCGACTCGTCGGCCCCGGCGAGATCGCGGCCGTTGTAGACGACACTTGGCGTGCTGGTGTAGACCAGCCGGCTCACTCCGTGGGTGCGGCAGCCTTCGAGCACGGCCCGTGTGCCGAGGACGTTGATTCGGAAAAAATCGTCGTAGTGGCCCCAGACTCCGACCTTCGCGGCGACGTGGAAGACCGTGGCGGCGCCGGCGCACGCGGCCCGCACCGCGGTGGCGTCATCGAGGGAGGCGCGGATGAAGCGCACCCCGCGTGCTTCCAGGTCGGGCGCCGGCGTCCGACCGAGCGCCGTGACGCTGCGGCCGGCGGCGAGCAGCCGCTCGACGAGGCGCCGGCCAAGAAAGCCGGTGCCGCCCGTCACGAGGACCGGCAAGGGCGAGGTGAGACTGTTCGTTTGAGCCAAGCGGACGGCAGAAAAACTGGAATTCCGGCTCGTGTCACCTACGGCGTGTCAGGCCTCATTTCTGCCCCACGGTTTTGTCTTGGGCAAAATTGGGCCGCGCCGCCCTCGGCGCGGGGGTGCGGGTCGAAACGCGGCAGGGCGCCGCGTCTCCATGCAGGCCATTCCAAACGAAAAAATCTGGGCGCCTCAGCGCTTCGGTTCGGACCGAAAACCCTTCGCGGTCGCCGCCCATTTCGCCAGGGTGAGGCGGTGGATTTTCGCGTTGTGACGCACGTCTACCGGGAAACGGGGATGAAAGTAGAAAATTTTGATCGCCTGCGTGTGCGGGTGGCGTACTGCCAGTTCGCGCAGTTCACGGGCGAAGGCGCGGGCGGCCCGGGAGTCGCGCACCTTCGCCTCGACCACGATCGCCGGCCGCTGGGCAGGACGTTCGTCGAGGCCGATGAGGGCGCAGCGCCCGATGCGGGGATGCAGGCGAAATACCTGTTCGCAGGGCTCGGTGTGCAACACGCCGCCGGGCGTTTCCACGCGCTCGGCCTTGCGCCCGCAGAACCAGAGCCGGCCGGCGGCGTCGAGGTAGCCGCAATCTCCCATCCGATGCCAGACCGGTGCCGGGGCGCCGCCGGCCGGCTGGTCCGGGGGCAGGGGTGACGGATCGGAAATCTTGGCGAGCGCGGTCGCCTCGGTCTGGGCGTCGTAGACTTTCGTGACGACCGGCCCGCGCACGATGATTTCGCCGATCTCGCCGGCCGGAAGTTCGCGCGTCTCGGCGAGCGTGCGGATGGGTTCGTCGCGAATCGCCACGACTCGGACTTCGATCTCCTTCACCGGTTGGCCGACGCACGCGCCCCGCGTGGACGTGACGTCGATTTCGTCCGCCGCCACGCTCGCGACGGGCAGCGCTTCGGTGGCCCCGTAAGGACTGTGCAGCCGGCCGCCGGGCAGAAACACCCGCGATTGTTTCCAGAGCGAGGCCGGCACGGGCGCACCGGCGCAGAGCACGCGGCGCAGGGTGGGGAGCGTCAGGCCGTGGGCGACGCAGTGTTCGCCGATCTTGCGCCAGAGAGTGGGCGAACCGAACGAGTTCGTCACGCGTTCCTGCTGGATCGCCTGGACGACTTTCGCCGGATCGATCGTGGCGGGCCGGCGCGGGTCGATCTCGGGCACGATCGTGGTCATCCCCAGGGCGGGATTGAAGAGCGCGAAAATCGGCAGCAAGGGCAGATCGACCTCGCCCGGCTCGATCGTGTAGGTCTCGCGGATGAGCCGCACCTGCGCGTCGAACATGCCGTGCTCGTAGCAGACGCCCTTGGGTGCGCCGGTGGAGCCGGAGGTGAAAAGTACCGCGGCGGCATCGTCCGCGCGGTTCGCGGCGATTTCGAGGCCGGGCGCTGCAACGATGCCGCCCCGGATCAGGCGGGCCGTCAGGGAAGCGCTCGCCGGCACGCGAACATCGACCGAGCGAAACGCTCCGCGAAACAGGCGGCTCACGAGCCGCGCCACCGGAATACCCACCAACGCGCGCGGCCTAGAGCGGCGCACGCATTGGAGAAAATTTCCCAGCCCCATGCCCGGATCGATGATCACGGGCACGGCCCCGATCCGGAAGAGCGCAAAGGCGGCGGCGATGAGCGGCAGCCCCTGGCGCACCATGACGAGCGCGCGATCGCCGCGCTTGATCCCGGCGGCCGTCAGCCGTGCGCTCCACGCGGCGACCTCCGCGTCGAGTTCGGCGAAGGTCAGCGCGAGGTAGTCGATCTCCCCGCCACGGGTCCGGCCGCGGGGAACCTTGAGCGCCAGGCCGGTCGGTTGCGCCGCGGCCATGAGCGAGAGATGGCGCGCGATATTGGCATTGGCGGGAGGCGTTGGCACGGGTCGCCCCGAGCCTCGCGTGTAATCGCCGGCCGGCGCAAAGAAAAACCCGCTTCCGCGGGCAACGATCCGCGGGCCGACGGGCCCGATCGCCGCTCAATAATCGTGCAACGTGATCAAGCCCCAGAAGAGCGAGACCCTGTTGCCCGACGGCGTGCCGTTGCCGATCATCTTCGACGTGTCGACGTTCAGCGTCGTGGGCGGCGGCGGTTGGAACGACTGGGTTGCCACCGCGACCGCCCCGCCCAGCACCGAGGTCTCTTTGCCGCCGCTGGCCGTGGTGTGCGTGGCGCAACCGCCCAGGCTCGAAAAGATCGCGGCGGAAAAAAGTAAAACGGCGCGCCGGCGTCGCTTACCGTAGGCGCGTTCGCGCGGGACAGCTTCGGTTCTCATGGGGTGGGTGGCAAAGCTGGGCCGGGCATCGGGGTTTCGCAAGCGCGGCGTGTCCAGCCGTCGCGCCGGCGCGATGCCGTCAAGTTCCCCTCAGCGAGGGTTCGTTGCGCAGCAACTCCGCCTGCCACGGCAGCAGGATCTCATCGAGTTTTTGCGGCGAGCGCACGATCAAGGCGAGCTGCGCCCGGTTCGCGATCAACGTGGCCTCGATGTTGAGCTTCTTGGCCACGCGGTCGCGATCCGCCCGCACGCGGTCCTGCAGTTCGATCTCGGCCTGCGTCAGTGAAACGTGATTCGGATCCCGCCCGGGTCGCCGGGGCAGCGTTTTCGGATCGCGCGCGAAGCCCGCGCGCACGGCGGCGGCGAGCGACGGCAAGATCCGGTCGTGACGTTTGCCCAGATGCACGGTGGCGAGCAGGGTCGCTTCGGCTTCGCCGGCTTCGGCGCCCTCGGCGATTTTGAGTAGCAGGGTGTTGCCGCAGACCTTGAAGGGCGGGGTGTCGAGCCTTTCGGCCTGCGCTTCGCGCCAGTGCCAGATGGCATGCAACACGCCGAGCCCGGGTCCGCGGAGACGTTCGCTCCGGCCGATGCGCCAGTCGTTGTCCGTCGCGGGGGCGAAGCCTCCAAAGCCGGACTCGATCTGGGCGCGGCATTGCTGCTCGAGCCAGTCGACGCGCTTCAGCTTCACCAGCTCGCGCATCAGGATGTCGCGCAACGCGGGCAGGTGCCAGACATCGAGCGCCGCGTAGTCGAGCAGCTTGGGCGTGATCGGGCGCTTCGACCAGTTGGCCTTCTGGCCGTCCTTGTCGAGCGCCACGCCGAAATGGTCGGCCAGCAGTCCCGCGAGTCCGACGCGCGACCGGCCGAGGAGCTGGGCGGCGAGCATCGTGTCGAAGAGGCTCTTCGGGCGAAACCGGCAGTGGTCGTGCAACAGCCGCAGGTCGAAGTCGCTGCCGTGCATCACCAGATGCTTCGTCGCGAGCGCCTTCCACAGCGGTTCGAGTTTCAGGCCGGAGGCGAGCACGTCGACCAGGAAGACATCGCCGTTCACCAGAAACTGGAGGAGGCAGACGCGCGTCCCGTAATGGTACATGTTGTCGGCCTCGGTATCGAGAGCGACTTCCTCCACGCGTTCCAGCGCATGCAACAGCGGGTCGAGCGAGCCGGGCTGGTCGAGAAGCTGGAAGGAGGGCGGTCGGGTGGTCACTTTTACGCCGAGCAAACGGCGGAGCTGCGGCGGAATAAAACGCGAAATCATACGGTCGGGAAGGGGGTTTCCCACGCCGCCAGGAAAGCTTCAATCAACAAAGGAAGCTCGTTGCTGTAACCGCCCTCGAGGATCGCCGCTGCGGGCAGCCGCGTTTCGCGCAGCCAGGTCCCCAGCGTGGCAAAATCCTCCCGCTCCAGCGTCATCATCGTGATAGGATCCCGGGCGTAGGCGTCGAAACCGGCCGAAACTAGGATGAGGTCCGGCTTGAACGCAACTACGGCGTCGAGCGAGGCCCGGAGTGCCGCCATATGGACGGTCCGGGGGGCATCCGGTGCGACGGGCCAGTTGCGCGTCCGGGGTCCGAGGTCGTGCGTCCCGCTGCCGGGATAACCCGGATGCTGGTGGACGGAGGCGAAGAAAACGTTTTCGCGCCCATGCAGGATTGCCTCGGTGCCGTTGCCGTGGTGCGCGTCGAAATCCCAGATGGCGACCCGCTTGGCGCCAAATCTCGCCTGGGCGGTGAGGGCGGCGAGGGCGATCTGGTTGAGGTAGCAAAATCCCATCGCGGTATCGGCCTTCGCATGATGCCCCGGCGGGCGCATGAGCGAAAACACCGGCGTGCCACGGGTGATCGCATGATAGACCGCGGCCACCGCGCCCGCTACGGAACGCCGCGCGTGGTCACCGATGCCCGCAAAAAACGGGGTGTCGGGGTCGAAGTCGTACGGTTGCTCCAACCGACGCACGTGGGCCATCGTGTGCGCCTGCCGGAGCAGGGCGTCATCCCCCACGGTTTCGGGAACCCGCCAGGTCCAGCCGGGCTGACTGGCCTTGAGATGAGCCACGGTGCGGGTGATGCGCGCCGGTTGTTCGGGCCGGACCGCCGAGCCGTAGTCCACACAGCGGGGATCGTGGAGGATGAGCATGAGGAAAAGGGGGTTTCGGCCGGGCTGAGTGGGGCTTTTCGCCCCTCAGCGGGCCCCGCCTTGCCGGATCAGGACCACGGCACCGGCGGCGAGCAACGGGGAGACGATCTTTGAAATCGTCGCCCGCCCGCTGGGGTCGATCGCTACGCACATGCGATCACCCTGAGGGACGGCGCAAACCCCGTCGAGGCGATGTTCGCAGTTTCGTCGCTGGTGGGTGCGGTTCAGTTTTCCGATATGAATGAGTGCTTGCTGGCGGCCTCCCGATTGCCTTGGTGGTCGTCCAGCGCCGGGCGTCGAGCGGTGCAGCCGGCCGCTCCGTCGGCCTTTCACCCTTGGCTTGCCGCCTGTCCGGGAGCAACGTCGAGCCTTCTTTTTCCCGCCGCCATGAAGATCAACGCCAGCCTGACGCCTCGGAAGTTACAGAAGAAAACCGCCCGCCTGTTCGAACTCGCCGGCCAGAAGATCCGCGCGATCGACGCTGCGTGGGATCCCGCGAAAGGCACGCCGGTGTTCACCATCAAGGGGCGTTACACCTCCCGCGGCTGGACGGAGTGGACGCAGGGGTTTCAGTTCGGCATGGCGTTCCTGCACTTCGACGCCACGGGCGATACGGCGATGCTGAAACTCGGCCGCGAAAAGACCCTGAAGCTGATGGCTTCGCACGTCTCGCACGTCGGCGTGCACGACCACGGGTTCAATAATATCTCCACCTACGGCAACCTGCGCCGGCTCATCCTCGAGGGGAAAATCCCCGCCGACCAGCGCGAGCTCGATTACACGGAAGTCGCCCTGAAGGTGTCCGGTGCGGTGCAGGCCGCGCGCCATGTCCGGACGGCGTACACTCAGCCCTGGTCGCCGCTGGCGGATGCGCTGGCGGGCACCGGCGTCGCCCCGGGCGGGTACATCTACTCCTTCAACGGCCCTCATTCTCTCTTCGCCGACACGATCCGTTCGCTGCGCTCGCTGTCGGTCGGCCACCAGCTCGGCCACGTGCTGATGGGCGAGGGCGACAAGCCCGTGAATCTCCTCCACCGCGCGATCGAGCACGCCGCGACGACTGCGCGCTTCAACGTGTTCTTCGGGCAGGGCCGCGACAGCTACGACATGCGCGGCCGCGTGGCGCACGAATCGATTTTCAACCGCAACGACGGGCAGTTCCGCTGCCCGAGCTCCCAGCAGGGATATTCGCCGTTCACGACGTGGACGCGCGGTGCTGCGTGGATCATCTGCGGTTATGCCGAGCAGCTCGAGTTTCTCGACACCGTGAAGGGTCCGGACCTCGACGCCGTGGGCGGCCGGGCCGCCGTGACCGATCTCTTTCTCGAAACCGCGTGTGCCGCGAGCGACTATTACATCGACGGCTACTCCGCCCGGAACGGCGTGCCGTATTGGGACAGCAATGCCGCCAACACGCACCGGCTCGGCGATTTCACGAAACGCGCGGCCGATCCGTTCAATTCCCACGAGCCGGTGGACAGCTCGGCCGCTGCGATCGCCGCGCAGGGACTCCTGCGGCTCGGCACCTATCTGACCGCGCGCGGCAAGACGGCGGCGGGCAGCCGCTATTTCCAAGCCGGCCTCACCATCGCCGAGACGCTCTTCGGCGAACCCTACCTGTCCACCGACAAAAAGCATCAGGGCCTCCTGCTGCACAGCGTGTATCACCGGCCCAACGGCTGGGACTACGTCCCCCCGGGGCGCCAGGTGCCGTGTGGCGAGGCGTGTATGTGGGGCGACTATCACGCGGTGGAGCTGGCGCTCCTGATCTCGCGGCTAGCACAGGGGAAATACTACACGTTCTTTTGAACAGAGGAGGGCTTTGGGCGATTTTCCCCCTGCGCTGCCGTCGGAGTGGGGCGGCGCGGTTCACGCGTGGTTTTTGCGTGCCGCTCGCATTTTGGCCGAAGGGCGGTTGACTTGCCGTGCCCATGAAATCGCCCGCCGCACGGATCAATCTCTACGACCTGACCCGCGAGGAACTGCGGGCGCAGTTCGGCCGTTGGGATTTGTCGTCGGTGCACGCGGCGCGGCTCTGGAACTATCTCTACCTCGAACTCGCCGCCACGTTCGAGGCGATGCCCGAATTGCCGCCGAAGGCGCGGGCGCGGCTGGTCGCGGACACCCGCATCGGCGTCCTGCCCACCGCGCTGGAGAGCGAATCGACCGACGGCTTCACTCGCAAATACCTTCTCGCGCTCGACGACGCGGAGAAGATCGAGACCGTCCTGATGCATTTCACCGGCCGCGTGACGGCCTGCGTCTCCAGCCAGGTCGGTTGCGCGATGGGCTGCGTCTTTTGCGCCACCGGCCAGATGGGTTACACGCGCCACCTCACGCCCGGCGAAATCGTCGCCCAAGCCGTCCACGTCGCCCGCGCGCTCCGGACGTCGGCGACCGGCGCCACGCACCCATGGCGGCCGGCTTTCGTTGACCGGGCCGCGAGGCCGGCCGCACGCCTGCGCAATGTCGTGCTGATGGGCATGGGCGAGCCGCTGCACAACTACGATGCCGTGATGCATGCGATCGACATCCTGCGCGACGAGGCGGGGCTCGCGCTGGGGGCGGAGCGGATCACCTTGAGCACGGTCGGCGTGGTGCCCGGCATTCTGCGGCTGGCGCGGGAAAAGCGTCCGATGCACCTCGCGGTTTCGCTGCATGCCGCGACGCAGGCCGAGCGTGCGGCGCTCGTCCCCGCCGCGAAGAAATGGCCGCTCGACGAGCTCATGGCGGCGTGCCGCACGTACAGCGCGACGACCGGCCGCCGCATCTTTTACGAGTGGACGCTGATCGAGGGCAAAAACGACTCGCCCGACCACGCCCGCGCCGTCGGCCGGCTGCTCCACGGCATGCCGGCGCAGGTGAACCTGATCCCGCTCAACCCCACGGCCGGCTACGCGGGCGCGCCGACGCGTGGCGAGGCGGCGAAGCAATTCCAGCGCATCCTCGCCGACGAATTTGCCCTGCCCAGCACGGTGCGCCAGCGTCGGGGCATCGACATTGCCGCCGGGTGCGGCCAGCTCGCCGCCACCGTCTAGCGCCTTCATGAAATTTTCCTTCGCCTTCCTGCTCGCCTTCGCCGCCACGCTGCTGCCGGCGCCGCGCGTCGGCGCGGTCGAGCTGCCGCCGCCCCCCGTGAAGCCGACGTGCACGGTGGAAACCGGCGACCTCGGCGGCACGATTTTCGGCCAGAAACCCGATCCGCGGAAAACCCGCCGCTACTTCATCGCCGCGGAACCGGCGATTTGGGATTTCGTCCCCGCCCCGCCGCGACGAGGTGTGCGGCCTGCCGCTGCCGCCCGCCGTCGTCTTCAATGCCACGGGTGAAAAGGTGCGTTACGTGCAGTATACCGACGACACTTTCCGCACCCGCGTGGCCGCGAACCCGACGCCGGGCATCCTCGGGCCCGTGCTGCGCGGCGTGGTGGGCGAGTATCTGGCGATCACGTTCCTCAACCGCGCCTCGCAGCCGCTGTCGATGCATCCGCACGGCGTGCACTACGACAAGGACAGCGAGGGCGCCTTCTATCAACCGGGTCCGGGCCGCGGCGCGGCGGTGGCGCCCGGGGCGCGTTTCACCTACGTCTGGCAGCTCGACGAAAACTCCGGTCCGCTGCCGGGCGAGCCGAGTTCCAAGGTCTGGCTCTATCACAGCCACGTGCGGGCCGATGCGGAGACGAATCTCGGACTCGTGGGCTGCCTCATCGTGACCGATCCCAAACGGGCGCGGCCCGACGGCACGCCGGCCGATGTCGATCGCGAATTCGCGACCTTGTTCATGATTTTCAACGAGAGCCTGGCCGAGGAGAACGCGGATGAGGACGAGGATCCCGTGCCCGCGGGCAGTCCGGCGGCGGGGATGAATTGGGCCTCCACCCGGCAACTGATCGAGGAAGGTTCGCGCTATGCGATCAACGGCTTCGTCTTTGGCAACCTGCCGGCGCTGCAGGCGAATGCCGGCGAGCGCGTCCGCTGGTATCTGCTCGCACTCGGTTCGGAGCAGGATTTTCACACCGCGCACTGGCACGGGCTGCGCGTCGTCGAGGAGGGCCGCCGGCGCACCGATGTGGTCGAACTGCTCCCGGCGACGATGAAGGTGGCCGATCTGGTCGCCGACAATCCGGGCAGCTGGCTTTTTCACTGCCATGTCGCAGAGCACATGCGCCAGGGCATGTTCGCGCGCTTCGTGATCCATCCGCGCGATGTCGTCGGCGTGGACCGGTCTCCGGCCGCCGCGTTTCTCGGCCTGCCGTCCCCGCTGCGCGCGGCGGCGCGTTGAACGGCGGACGAGAGGCTGAACCGGCTATGGATTCCACCTGTTTAAGCCCCGACTGTCGGGCTCAGGCGGAAGGCGATAACCCGCCTCATGCGCTCAAACCGCTACGCGGCGCAGGCGCAGCGCGTTCGAGATGACGGTGATCGAACTCAGGCTCATCGCGACGCCGGCCAGCATCGGATTCAGCAGCCAGCCGGTGAACGGATAGAGCAGGCCGGCGGCGACGGGAATCCCCGCAAAATTATACGCGAACGCCCAGAACAGGTTCTGTTTGATGTTGCGGAGGGTCGCCCGGCTGAGCCGCACTGCGCGCACGAGGGCCGCGAGATCGCCCTGCACGAGGACGATGCCGGCGCTGGCAATCGCGACATCGGTGCCGGTGCCCATCGCGATGCCCACCTCCGCCGCGGCAAGGGCCGGGGCGTCGTTCAAGCCGTCGCCGGCAAAGACGACGCGAGCGCCTTTCGTCCGATACTCGCGCACGAGTTCCTGCTTCCGCGCCGGAGTGACGCCCGCGTGAAAGCTGTCGAGGTGCAGAGTATCCGCCACCGCCCGCGCGGATTCCTCTCGGTCGCCGGTCACCATGATGACGCGAAAGCCGAGATCCTGCAGCGCGCGTACGGCGGCGGGCGTGGTTGGCTTGATCGTGTCCGCCAGCGCGATTGTGCCGGCGCCGACGCCGTCGACCGTGACCGCCACAACGGTGGCGGTGGATGGCTCGCCGGTTGTGGACTCGGCCCGGCCGACTTTCACGAGCTGGCCGTCGATCCGGGCTTCCACGCCGACACCGGGGATCGCGGAGAATTGCTCCGCGCGTCCGAGGGGGAGAGTGCGCTCGTTGGCCGCCGCGACGAGGGCGCGGGCGAGGGGATGCTCGCTCGGCGCCTCGGCGCTGGCGGCCAAACGCAGCAAGGTCGATTCGTCGAAGCCGCCCGACGGCGCGAGGCGCACCACCCGCGGCGTGCCCGCCGTGAGCGTGCCCGTCTTGTCGATCAGCAGCGTGTTCGCGGCTGCGAGCCGTTCAAGCGCGGCCGCGTTCTTCACCAGCACGCCCACCTGCGCCCCGCGGCCGATGCCGGTGATGAGCGAGACCGGGGTGGCGAGGCCGAGCGCGCAGGGACAGGCGATGATCAGGACCGCGACGGCGTTGAGCAGCGCGTGCGGGAGCGCGGGCGCGGGTCCGAGGAAAAACCAGCCCACGAACGTGAGCAACGCGATGCCGATGACGACGGGCGTGAACCATTTCGACACGCGGTCCGCCAGGCGCGCGATGGGCGCCTCGCTGTTCTGGGCTTCCTCCACGAGGCGGACGATTTGGGCGAGCAGCGTTTCGCGGCCGACACGGTCGGCGCGGAACACAAACGAGCCGGTGGTGTTGAGCGTACCGGCACTGGCCCGGTCGCCCGCGCGCTTGGCGACAGGCCGCGGTTCGCCCGTGAGCATGGATTCGTCGATCTCGCTCGCGCCGTCGGTCAACACGCCGTCGACCGGGATGTGTTCGCCGGGCCGCACGCGCAGCCGGTCGCCCTTCTGCACGGCGTCGACCGGCACATCCGCTTCCTGCCCGTCGGCGCCGAGGCGATGGGCGATCTTGGGGGCGAGATCGAGCAGCGCGCGAATCGCCGCGTCTGTGCGCGCGTGGGCGCGTTGCTCCAGGATCTGGCCCAGCAGCACGACCGTCGTGATGAATGCCACGGCCTCGAAATAGAGCGGCACGCCGTGGGCCGTGCGCAGCGCGGGCGGAAACGAGTCCGCAAACAGCACGGCGGCGGCGCTGTAGAAATACGCCGCGCCGGTGCCGGTCACGATCAGCGTGAACATGTTGGTGTCCCATTCGCGCAGGGAGATCCACCAGCGGCGGTTCAGGGGCGCGCCGGCCCAGAAGAAAACGGGCGTCGTGAGGGCGAGCTGGAGCCACGCGAGGACGCGGGCGTCGAAGCGATGGAAGAAATGCGGCGCAATCATTTCCCCCATTGCGAGCACGATGACCGGCAGGCCGAGGATCAGCGCGACCCAGAACCGCGGGCGCAGGTAACGCTCGTGCGGCAGGCCCATGTAGACGATCTCGTTCCGCGCAGGGATTTCACCGGCTCCGCGCGCCGCACCGTGGGCGTGGTGGCCGTGCGCGTGCTGGCTCTGCTCCGCGGGGTCGTCGTGGCTGGGAGAGCCGCTGGGCTCTGGGGTCGGAGAGGAGTGTGAGTGTTTCATCGCGGGAGGAGACGGAGCCGCCGGACCGAATCTTACGTGCGTTCCGATGCGAAAGCGAACGGCGGTCGTGTCGGCGCGCCCCGCGCTATTTGATCGTGCCGGCGGAGCGGCGGGCGCAGATTTGGACGACCGCCGCGCGGCCCGTGTGGCCGGTGCCCTCGACGACGTCGCGCTCGCACTCGCGGCCGATGAGAAATTCGAGCCCGGCCAGTTCCTCGCGCAGGGCGGTGAGCGTCATGAGCAGGGTGGGGTCCTTGGGTCCGCCCGTGCCGAACGCCAGTTGGCCCGGCGTGTAGGCTTCGAGGATGAACAGGCCGCCGGGCTGCAGGCCGGCCACGATGCTTGCATTTACCGTGCGACGCAGCGGCGGCGGCAGGTGCGCCCATGTCGCGACGATCCCGGCCCACGCGCCGGGTGCGATGCAGAAATCGGCGAGATCGACCACCTCGGTCGCGATGGTCACGCCGCGGGCCGCCGCGAGCGCACGGGCCTTGGCGAGACCGGTCGCCGCCGCGTCGATCGCCGTGGACGCGTGGCCCTGTTGGGCGAGAAAGACTGCGTTGCGGCCTTCGCCCTCGGCGAGGCAAAGCGTCGGCCCGTCCGGAATGAGGTGCGCCATCTCCGCGACGAAATCGTTCGGTGCGGTGCCGTAGACATACTGCTCCGTCGCGTAGCGTTCGTCCCAAAAGTTGCCGGCCATGGTCGCAATCAACGCCCGCCACCGGTTCGACGCAAAGATTACCGCGCGTCGCCCCGGCCGCGCTCCAGACGTTGCTCGCGCAGGGCGGCTCGGCCGGATCTTGCGGCAGGGCCCGCCTGCGTGCCTCCTCGAATGAGTGCCGCCATGCCGGAGTCTTCGCCGGCGGCCATGGCGTCGCCACGACTCCGCTTATCCCCGCCAAAGTCCCGGGCGACGGCTCACTCCCCAAGCGCCTCGTCGAGGCGGCGACTGGCCAGGCGCAGGACCTCAAGCCGGGCGTAGCGTTTGTTGTTGGCCGGCACGAGATGCCACGGGGCATGTTCGCAATCGGTCAACGCCAGTATATCGCCGACCGCCACTTCGTAGTCCGTTCGCTTGCGGCGGTTGCGCCAGTCCTCGTGATTGATCTTGTGCCGCTTGTGTAGCGTGTTCTCACGCTCGCGGAAGCGGGCGAGTTGCTCGGCATGCGAGATGTGCAACCAGTACTTGATCACGATGGTGCCGTGATCGGTGAGGAGCCGTTCGAAATCGTTGATCTCCGCGTAGGCGCGCCGCCATTCATCCTCGCGACAGAATCCCTCCAACCGCTCGACCAGGACACGGCCGTACCACGAGCGGTCAAATACCGCCATGCGTCCGCTGCGCGGCAGATCGCGCCAGAAGCGCCAGAGGTAGTGCGCATGCTTCTCTTCGTCGGTTGGCTTCGCCACGGGTATCACGCGGTAGTCGCGCGGGTCGATGGCGCTCGTCAGCCGGCGAATGGCCCCGCCCTTGCCCGCGGCATCCCAACCTTCGAAGACAAACACCACGGGGCGCCCGGCGGCGAAAGCCGCCCGGATCGAGCGGTTCAAACGGCCGAGCCATTTCTCCCGCGCGGCGCGATAGTCCTTTTCGGAAAGCTCCTGGTCGAGCGGCAGCGCCCGCAACCGCCGCAGGCCGGAGGGACGCAGCGGGATGACCGGCCCGGCGGCATTCGATCGCGCGAGCCGGGACAGCCGGGCGCGCTGCTGCCGGAACCGCGTCAGGAGCAACTGGCCGACCTCAAGATCGCGCGCCCGCTCATCCTCGGCATTCACGATCGTCCAATGGGCTCCGGGCCGGTCGGTCTTCGTGCGGATCAATCGCGCAGTTGCGGCGAGGCGGTCGTAGTGGCGATGGTGGTGCCAGTCTTCCTCGGAAACCCGCCAGGCCGTCACCGGGTCGTCGGAGAGGGTCCGGAGCCGGCGGCCCTGGGCGGCCTTGGAAATCTGGAGCCACACCTTGATGATCAGCGTGCCACTGTCGGCGAGGAGCTTTTCGAAAGCGCGGATGCGGTCCGCCTCCTGCCCGATGTGACTGGACGAGCGTTCGCCGCGGGCCTCATCCCGCAGCGTTTCCGTATACCACGATCCGGCGTAGAGTCCGATGCGCCCTATTCCGGGGAGACTGCGCCAAAACCGCCATTGGTGCGAGTGTTGCTGCTCCTCCTCGGTCGGTGGATGGTACGAGAACGTTTCCACTCCCCGGGGATCCAGCCATTCGGCCAGCGTGTGGAGGAGGCTGCCACGGCCCGCACCTTCGGGTCCGGCGACGATCAGCAGGACCTTGAACGGGGCATGCTTCAACTCGACCTGGAGTTGCGTGAGGCGGGCCCGCAGCCGCGTCGCCCGCGATTGATAGAGGCTTTTGGGGAGGCGTGCGGGGGCCCTCGGCATGTTCCGGCAAAATTGACCTACCGGTGCGGCTTGTCGAGCCGGCGCCGGCCACGCGAACGGCGGACTGGCGCCGCCGTTCGCGTCCGCCCTACTCGGGCGAAGATGGCGAGAAAGACCGCGGCGGTTTGATCCACTGCGGCCACAGGGAGCCGGCGTCGTCTGCCGGGCTTCACGCTTGCGTGGCCCCGGCCTCCTGGCGGCGGCGAAGCGCGTGGATCCGCACCTCGTGGGTGAATTCCGTCTCTCCCCTGGGGAAGAAGCGCTCGAGTTCGTGCCGGAGCCAGGCCCGGGCGTGTGCCGCCGACTCTTGTCCGCCGTCGACCACCCGAATCACGCTGCTGTGCGTCATCAGGTTGTCGACGTACGACTCCAGCGTGTGGGTCTGCCGGTGGGCGGCCGTCTCGCACCAGGCCTCCGTGAAGCCGAACTCCTCGGCCTTCGCGGCGGTGAGCGCCTCGCTGTTGCGGGCCACCTTGGGGTAGTGCACGCGCAAGACCTGCCGAAGCCAGAATTCGAAATCCGGGTGCTGTTCCGGCCGGCCGATCGAGCCCGCCTTGTAGAGCACCAGCCAACCGTCGGGTCGCAGCACGCGGGCGGCCTCCCGGAGAAAGCGGTCGTGCTCGAACCAGTGGTTCGCGGGGCTCACGGTCGCGAGGTCGAAGTGCCCGCCCGGAAACGGCAGCGCCTCGGCGTAACCCTTGCGGTATTCGATTCGCGGATTGGGCTGGGCCTGCGCGAGCATGGCGGACGACGAGTCGAGGCCGACCACGCGGGTGGCGTAGGGGAGCAGGGCCGCCGTGGAGTGGCCGGTGCCGCAGCCGACATCCAAAGCCTGCGCAAAAGGCAGGAATTCGCGCAACGACTCCGCCACGATTTCCAGCACCCGGGAATGCCGGCTCGGCCGGCCCGCCGCGTAGCGCGCCGCCGCCGCGGGCGCGGTGAAGTAGTTGCGGACGCCGTCCGGGGCCGGCCCGGGCGGTGCGGGGGGAGGCGGCGAATTCAAGGGCGATTCGAGCATGGCGGAAAGCGGTGCCGCCACGCTCGCGCGCTTCACCGGTCCGGGCAACGGCCCGCCGGTTACGATTGGGCTACGTTTCCGCCTGGCCGCCGGTTTCCCGCCGGGCTCCAACCGCGCCACGTTTCGCGCGGGTCGCCCGCCCGCACTCCAGGTATCACTCGTGCGCCGCGGCCCAGCCGGATCTTGCGGCGGGGCGCGGGACGTGATTCGAATCCGCCGCTACGCAACGTCCCCTGCCATGTCCCCGACGCGACGTGAATTCCTCCAGCAAAGCGGCGTGGCCCTTGCCGCGACGACGCTGCTCTCCCCCACAATGAACGCTCAAAATTCTCCTTCGCCGCCCGGCGGCGATCTTTGCTTTGCGCCGGCCCGCGATCTCGCGCGGATGATTCGCGAGAAAACGGTTTCGGCCCGCGAGGTCATGGCGGCGCATCTCGCGCAAATCGCCCGGATCAATCCGAAGATCAACGCCATCGTCGCCAAGCTCGACGACGACAAATGCCTCGCCCTGGCCGACGAGGCCGACCGGCGCCTCGCGCGCGGCGAACCGGTCGGGCCGCTGCACGGGCTGCCCACCGCGATCAAGGACCTCGATCCCGCGGTCGGGTTTCCGTTCACATCCGGCTCGCCGATCTACCGGAACCGGATGCCCACCGAGGACGACGTGGTCGTCGAGCGGATCCGCCGGGCCGGGGCGATCCTCATCGGCAAGACCAACGTGCCGGAATTCGGCCTCGGCTCGCACACCTACAACAAAGTCTACGGCACGACGCTCAATCCCTACGATCCGACCCGGAGCGCCGGTGGTTCGAGCGGCGGCGCGGCGGCGGCGCTCGCGACCGGCCTGCTGCCGCTGGCCAACGGCAGCGACACCGGCGGCTCGCTCCGCAATCCTGCGAATTTCAACAACGTGGTGGGCTTGCGTCCGACTGTCGGCCTCGTGCCGATGGCGCCCACCTCGCTGCCGTTCGTCGGGCTGGGCGTGAAGGGCCCGCTTGGGCGCAACGTCGCCGACACCGCGCTGCTCCTGAGCGTGATGGCCGGGGCTGACCCGCGCGATCCCGGGTGTTACCCGTCCGATCCGTCGAGCTTCGTGCAACCGCTCGACCGCGAGGTGCGCGGGGTCCGCGTGGCGTGGTGCCCGGACCTCGGCGGGTTGCCCCTCGATCCCGAAGTGCGCCGCGTGCTCGCGGCCCGCCGCGAAACGTTTGAGCGGCTCGGGTGCATCGTGGAGGACGCCTGTCCGGATCTCAGCGGGGTCGACGAGGTGTTTCTCACCCTGCGCGCCTTTCGCGCGCACACGACGCTGGCGCCGCTGCTCGACGCGCATCGCGCGGAAATGAAGCCCGAGGCGGTGCGCGAAGCCGAGCTCGGCGCGAAGCTCACGGGGCCCGAGGTGTCGCGCGCCATGATGGGGCAGAGCGAGATCATGGAGCGCCTGCGCCGGTTTCAGGAGAAGTACGAGTTCCTGCTGTGCGCGGTCAACCAGGTGCCGCCGTTCGACGCGGCCATCGACTGGCCCCGGGAGGTCGCCGGGGTGAAGATGGAGCATTACATCGCGTGGATGCAGTCGGCGTACTGGATCAGCACGACGCAGCACCCCGCGATCTCGGTGCCCGCGGGATTCACGACGGGCGGCCTGCCGGTGGGAATCCAGATCGTCGGCCGGTATCGCGCGGATTTCGCGTTGCTGCGGATGGCCCACCGGTTCGAGCAGGCCACGGGCGTCGGCCGCCAGCGCCCGAAGATCGCGGCGTGATGGGGGCGGGACGGGAACGGGTAACTCGGTTTCGTGTCGATCCCGTCGACCGGGCCCGCGGGCCGGCCCCTTTACGCGACGCTGATGAACTTCGAGGTGGACGAGGCCGGGCGCCTTCCAAAAACACCTGCCGGGCCGCTGGGAAGCGGTCGGCCGTGTGCGCGCCTTCATGCGGTTGACCTGACCCCGAAAATTTGAGCCGCCTTGGGTGTTAGTCTGGGCCAAGAAAAAGGCCCAGACCATGAAAGGCAAAAGACATACGACGGAAGACAAGATCCGCATTTTGCGGGAAGCCGACGGCGGCAAAAGCATCGTGGAGATCTGC
>SIBR01000012.1 GCA_009695065.1 Opitutus sp.
CCGGTGTAATTATACCGGCGGGGATTCTGCCAGAGATGGCGGTTCTGCCTCTGAACGGTAAAGCCCGTTTTGAAGTAGGTCGGGAAAGTCTGAACCATGAAATCCTTTTTCAGATCGAATTTTCCGCCGAGAACCACGTCGAAGCCACGCCGATCGGTCTGCGACAGCAGCAGTGTACCATAGTTCTTAAGGTCGAGCATGTTGAGCCCCTCGGTCTGGTTGATCGCGGGCCAGATGCCATTCGAACGGTCCATCGTCCAACCGATGTTCGGCAGATTGTAGGTGATGTCTCCCTTGGGGTGCGACTGGTGCTTGTCGTTCTTGTGGGAGATATCGTAGTAGGTTGCCGAGTTGGACCACGTTCCGCTGTAAGTAATGAGCATGTTATCGAACTTGTGGCGCACGCTCGGAGAGAACAGGTAGGTGCGGCCCGACTTGTCGTTCGTCGACATGAGCATCGAGTTACCACCGTTACCGATGACATTGGTGCCCGAAGCGTAAACCCGGGTGACGCCGTTCGCGTAATTCGGGTTGATAAAGCCGCCGCCCGTGCGTTTGCCGGCAGCGTCGACCGTCGCCAGCGTGTTCGGCACGGCCGCGGTCGCCACGCCGATCGTCGCCAAGGTGGTCGTCAGATTGTCGTTATTCTCGTGGAAGAAGTTGGCCGAGGTGTTTACCGAGACTATCGTCGTATCGCTCCAACGGTAATCGATCTTCATTCCGGAAGCCATGCGGCTGCGCGTAGCGCCATTAACCATCAAGCGCTGGGTCGACCAAATATACGCCGGCACGGGATTCACGTTGCGCTCATAGGCAGTTCCGATGAGGGCGCCACCGACCGGAGCGCTGTGGAAGGTGCCGGTCAGGGTGATGCCGATGTTGCGCTTCTCACCCACGATATCCTGATAGGTGAAATTGGCCGACGGGCCGTAACCGTTGACCGGTTGCTTCCACTTGGCCGCAGGGCCCATGTAGCCGGGCTGGGTGGTAACCCCGAGGCCAAAGGTCAAGAGCCGGCCGCCCGAGCGATCGAATGCGCTCTTCGTTACCAAGTTCACGCTGCCACCGATCGAGGCCCCGTCCATGTCCGGCGTCGGCGCCTTGGTCACTTCGATGGTCTCGATATTACCCAATGACACTTGTTCGAACTCGAACTGACGTCCCGTGCCGGCCGACTGCGAAGCCGCAATCTGCTGGCCGTCCATCGTGACCGAATTCAACGCGGAACCGACGCCGCGCACGCTCACCGAGCGCACGTCCGGGCCGTTATATTCCGCCGCCATGCCGGCCATGTGCTGGAGCATGTCGCCGACGTTGCCGTCGGCCACGTTGCCGAAGGTGTCGGAAGACACGATCGCCTTAACGTTGGGCGCAATGCGCTGGAGGGTTTCCGCCTTGGCGGTACCTTCGCGCTCACCGGCCACGGTGAACTTCTCCAACTTGTAGATTTCCGACGTCAGTTCGAAGTTCGCGACCGCCCGCTGGCCGGCTGCGACCGAAACGGTGGTCCGCTTCGCATCCAAGCCGGTAAAATTGGCGGCGATGGTCGCCGAACCGGCTGGAACGTTGCTGAGCTGAAAACGACCTTCACGGTCTGTCAGCGCGGTCTGGCTCGTGCCAACCAACTCGACCACCGCACCTTGAAGGTAGCTTTTGGTCGCCGAGTTGCTGACCTGGCCGGTAATCGTGCCGGTGCTTCCGGCCTGACCAAAGGCCGCCAAAGGCAGCAGCCATGCAGCAAGGAGGGCAAGTCGCCCTCGTTTAATTAGGGATAACATCATGTACAAGTATGTTCAGGGTTGGCGCTCTGCTCGGACAAAAGGCAGGGCAAGGTGTGTTGAGTGACTTTCTAGCTGTGGTGGGTGCCAAGACCACGGGCAAGAATAATATTTATCTGGCGTCATTAGCCCTTAAAATCGGCCATAACGGCAGGCACGCCTTCGAAAACAAAGCGACCCGTGCGATCGGTCGTCGTCGATCGGCCCGTGCCGACCAATTCGACCGTCGCACCTTCGAGATAGGCTTTGGTCGCGGAGTTGCTGACCTGACCGGTGACAATTCCTGTACTTCCGGCCTGGCCGAGTGCGGCCAAGGGAAGCAAGCAGGCAACGAGGGCGGAAAGCCATCCTCGGCTGAGTGAAGACATGATGGTAGTCGTGGGTAGTGTGGTGTTCTAGGCGCTAAACGAACTTGGCAGCGAACGGTTCTCGCACCCGGAGTCGAGAACTAAGAATTTTCATCGATTCTTTCATCCGAGGGTAACCATCTTGCGAAAAGCCCTTAAAGATTTGGTTCCCTCGGTTTTGAAAATTGAGTCCTGCTGGAGCTATCGGCATCACCCGAGACACCCCTCTGCCATTCAGCCGCCGCCCCAACGCCATGCTTCCCGTTCCCGCGAGCCATAGCTCCCGACTTAAAACCAAATTAATCATGACATTCCGATTCTGCCTCCTGCATTTTTGCGTGTTCGCTTGGGTCATGGCCAGCGCTCAGCCATTGGCCGCCGCCGAACGCCTCTACGACGTCGGGATCGGCCGTATCGACGTCACGCCTGACTACCCGATCCGGCTAACCGGATACCTCGTGCGCAAGACCGAATCCGAAGGCGTGGCCCAACGCCTTTGGGCTAAGGCTCTCGCGATCGCCGCCACCCCGGCGGAGCCCTTCGTGCTCATCACCGTCGACAACTGCGGCATCCCGGCCGCCATGCGCGAGGAAGTCCTGCGGCGTCTGAGCAATCGCGGCGTGGTCAGCGAACGTTTTGCCATTGCCTTCAGCCACACGCACAGCGGCCCCTGTGTCACCGGGGTGCTCGAAAACATCTTCGCCCAGGACATTCCGCCGGCCCAGAAAGCCACGATCGACCGTTATAGCCGGGAGTTGACCGACAAGCTGGAGCAGGTCGGCCGCACTGCGCTTGGTTCCTTGCAACCGGCCCGGCTCGAATGGGGCATTGGCCAGGCAGGTTTCGCCGCCAATCGTCGGACGCCCGGCGGGCTGGTGGATCACGATCTCCCGATTCTGGCCGTCAAATCGCCGACGGGCGTGCTCCGCGCCATTCTGGCCAACTATGCCTGCCATTGCACGACTCTGGCTGGTGAGACCAATCAATTGCACGGTGACTGGGCCGGCTGTGCCCAGCAATCCATCGAAGCGAATCATCCGGGCGCGACCGCCCTGATCGCCATCGGCTGCGGCGCGGAGTGCAACCCTGAGCCGCGCACGGGAATCAATTACGCCGAACAGCACGGAAAGACTATCGCCATCGAGGTCGACCGACTCCTCCGCGCGGGGCTGAAATCGATCACGGGCATCCCTGTCGGCCATGCCCGCCGGATCGAACTTCCCTTCGACCGGCTGCCGACTCGCGCCGAGTGGGAGGAAAAAACGAAAAACGCCCAAGTGGGCATCGCCTATCATGCTCGCAAGAATCTCGCCCGGCTCGACCGCGGCGAGAAACTGCCCACCCACCTCCCCTATCTCGTACAAGCTTGGAGCTTCGGTCAGGACCTCGCCATGGTGTTCTTGCCCGGCGAAGTGGTCGGCGACTACTCGCTCCGCCTCAAACGGGAATTCGATGCCAAACGGATGTGGGTCAACGGCTACTCGAACGACGCGCCCGCCTATATTCCGTCGCGCCGGGTGCTGGCCCTTGGAGGCTACGAAGGCGGCGGAGCCATGGTCTACTATGATCAACCCACCCGCTTTGCGACAGAGGTGGAGGAACTGATCGTCACTGCCGTTCGCGACGTGGTCCCCGCCACTTTTCTGGCCAGCCGGCAATAACCGGCAGGTTTTCTCCGCGTTTCCCGAATCGGCGGGCGTCGAACGAAGAGCCTGACCCGGGCGCGAACGAGGCTCACGGCTTTCTCGATCTGCCCGCCCGCCGTCCAAAGATCCACCACAGGGCGACCGAGAGCACCAGCGTGGCGAAAAAAGTCAGGATCGCCGTCTTGGCCGAATCGTCGGCGGCCACCGAATAGATCACCGAAACGACAAAATTCGGCAGGAGCGTTGCCCAGAATATCCGCCGCACCGGGACTCCGGCGGCGGCGGCGATGATGACGGTGGTCTCGGCCATGACCGGCACGCTGCGCCAGCATGCCAGCGTCAGCGCGAGCCGCTGCTGGAGGCTTTCGCGCAACCGCGCCAGTTCAGCCTCGGGAAAAAATTTGGGCGCCACCCGGCCCACCGCGACCCGGCCGATCCAGCCGGCCGCCAGCACCCCGATGCTCAGCCCCACCGTGCCGCCGATGATGCCGGCCACCGGACCGGATTTCGCCGCGAGAAACATCACGACGAGCGTGGACGGAACCGGCGCCACCGAATCGGCCGCGAGCAGCATCACGGCAATCACGATCAACCCGCCCGCCTGATTCTCCCGCGACTTCAGCAGCGGCAGGACAAAATCCTCTCCGAAAAGGACGAACGGCGCGGACACCAGCGCCATGATAAACATGACGAAGAGCACAGCTTTGAGCGCGGTCGGACTCGGAATTTTCACGGCTGGAGCGGGCGGCGCTTAATTCGTCGGATCCCGTCGTGCCGGGCGGAAATCGCCCGGCCAAGGTCTCGCCCGGCAAACCCCACGGACCGCATCGGATCCAAAAGACGGAGTGCCATTCGGATCTTCCACGTTCACCGGGGTGCCTTGCCGGTCAGCCGCGCAACAAACTTGATCGCGTACAGGTAGGCGCGCTCCCGCACCTGCATCGGATCGCCGGCGGCTCCCTCAATACCGAGTTCGGAAATGTCGTCGATGACGCTGCCGTCCAACGGGTGCATTGCGATCCAGGTGAGAAGCTTGACCAGTTTGTCCGTGGGATAGATGTCGGCCAGCCGTTCAAGTACGACCAAGGGCATGTAACTCTCGACCGGCAGCTGGATCGTGTCGGGGACGGCGGCAACATAGAGGATGTTACGCACGCGCTGCACGTCATCTGGCTCCAGGCCGGGACCCCAGCCGGGAAATTTGTCGCGGACCCCATCGAGCTGCTTTTTGACGTACTCGTCCGGCTCTTCCTCCGCCGGTGCGATGGGCGACACCACGCCATTGTCGGGCGGGACACGATAATTCAAACCCGCGACATCGGCGGCCGTGATCGCCGTCCACGAAGTCGGCGCCGGTCGGGCCACGGGCGCAGACGGGGCTGGCGACTCGGCGGGCGCGGCGGCAACCGGCGCCGGAGTGGACGAAGGCGCGGGGCTTGGCGTAGTCGCCGGCGTAGCCACTGGCGCGGGAGCGACTGACGGCGGCGTAACCGCCACTGGAGGTGAAGCCGGGGACGGCGCGGGGGGTGACGTTACCACCGGGGACGGCGGAACCACGGCCGGGGCCGGGGCCGGTACGATCGGCTTGGGCGTCACCTTCTCCTTCTTGGGCGCGGCGTCCACTCCCACCGCAATCCGACCGCGGTATTCCGCCAGCAAACCGACGGCCAGCCAGGCGGCCAGCACCGGGAAGAGCCAAAGTTTACCCGCGCGGGCTGCGAACCGCTGTTGTGCATCCCAACGAAAAAGCTTCGCGCCCGCCAGACAGCCGGCGACGCCGATCAACCCGAGCGCGAGCAGGCTGAAGCGCGCGCCCATGATGCCGTTTCCGGTCACCGCGGCCTGCATGGCCTCGACGGCATAACGCCCGGGGAAAAACGCCGACACATGCTGCGCCCATTCGGGCAGACTGGCGAGCTGCACCGCCACGCCCCCGATGATCAGCATGGGCAAAAAGATGCACTGCCCCAAGGCCTGCACCGCGGGAACGTTATCCGCCATCATGGCGATCACGAGCCCGAGGCCGATCAAAGCGAACGACACCATCGTGAAGGCCACCCACAAGTCGAAGGGATGCGCCGGCAGCGTCATCCCAATCGCAAGGGCCAGCCCGATCTGCAGCAATCCCGCGGTCAGCACGATGAGGTACCGCGCCACCACCGTGCTCGTCACGACGGCCCAAGTCGGGACCGGGGCAAGGCGGTAGCGCCGCCACACGCCGCGTTCCCGTTCGCTCACCAAGGTCGTCGGCAGGCCAAAACACGCACCGCCGAGCACACTCACTGTCAGCAGCTCGCCCATGTGCCGCAACAACGGCACGTTCTCGTGGCGGTAGAGCATCCAGAAGGCCACGAGGAAGATCAGGGGAAAGAGATAACCGTAGAGCAGCCCCATCTTGTTCCGGAAATGGAGCCGCAAAGAAATAGCGAGGTGCTCAATCAGGCCGTTCACGTCGAGAGGGGTCGAAAATTCATCGGAGAGGTCATGATTTGGTGGCTAACGGCTCAGACCCCGGTCGGTGGTCCCTGCGGAGTGGGATCGGCGTGAGCCGAGGCGAGCCCATCCTCCCCATGCGTCAGCCGGAGAAAGACATCCTCGAGCGAGGCCTTGCGCACCTGCAGATCCATGATCTCCACGCCCCGCTCGGCCAGCCAGTGGGTAAGGGCCGCGAGCGCCGGTGTCGCGTTACGCACCCGGAACCGCGCCACCACGCCGTCGCAGGCGAGCTCCTCCACGCCGGGAATCCGCCCCAACTGCCCGGCATCGAGTGGCTGCGCGGTTACCAGTGTGACGGACTGGGTCGCGCTCGACTGGGCAATCAGTTCCCGCGGCGCCCCCTGGGCCACCACGCGACCGTGATCGATGATCGCGATGCGATCGCACAGCTGCTCCGCCTCATCCAGGTAATGGGTGGTGAGCAGCACCGTGTAACCCTCGTGCTTCATCCGCGCGATCTCACCGTGCAGTTCGCGGCGGGACTGCGGATCGAGGCCCGTGGTCGGCTCGTCGAGCAACACGAGTTCCGGGCGGTTCACAAACGCCAGCGCCAGCGCGAGCCGCTGCCGCTGTCCGCCCGAGAGCGTGTCGAAATGCGCATCCGCCTTCTCGATCAGTCCGAACCTTTCCAGCAACGTCGCCGGCGCCGTACGATTCTCATAAAAGGAGCCGAAAAGCCGCAGGGCCTCCCGCGGCGTGATCTTGTCCTGCAAAGACGTGCTTTGCAGCGCCACCCCGATCTTCTGCTTCACCTCGTTGGTCTGGCGCCGGGCATCGAGCCCGCACACCACGAGTTCCCCGGCGTCCGGCTCGCGCAAGCCGATCAGGCACTCGAGCGTGGTGGTCTTCCCCGCTCCGTTCGGACCCAGCAGGCCGAAGATTTCGCCGGCCTGGATCTCGAAGCTCGCTCCGCGCACCGCCTCGACGGCGCCGTAACGTTTCTTTAAGTCGCGGACAACAACTTTGGCGGGCATGGTTTGAGCGGAAAGACGCGTGGATAGGTGTTACGTATCGCGGGAACAAGCCGTTTCGGGTGGATTTGACTCCAAACATCCACGCCGACCACCCAGCAACCTCGCGCGCGAGGCGCGGTCTCTCTCAGGAAATAAACTTGGCCGGGCGGTATCATGCCGCGGGTTCTTCCGGTCGGACCGACGCGAACCGGAGACAAAAGAAGATGGATTTTCGTACGGCGGCGCGGCAGGTTCGTCGCGCTTCACCCCATGAAACTTCGCCTCCTTGTCCTGGTCGTCGCCCTGGCCTCCTCCGTTTTCGCCGGAGCAGCCGCCGAGAATCAACTCACCGCCGCGGAGAAATCCGCCGGCTGGGAACTGCTGTTCGACGGCCGGACGTTCCACGGCTGGCGGGGCTACCGGCAAAAAGGCCCGCCGGAAGCCGGCTGGACCATCGTGGAAGGCACCTTGAAAACGGTGCCGAAGGTCAAGGGCGTTGAACTCATCACGGACCGGACGTTCACCGATTTTGAACTCAGCTGGGACTGGAAGATTGCCGTGGCTGGAAACAACGGCGTGAAATATTTCGTCAACGAGGACCGGCCGAAGGCGCCCGGCCATGAGTATCAGATGATCGACGACGCCCGGCACCCCGACGGAAAAATCGGCCCGCTCCGCCAGACCGGTTCTTTTTACGACGTGTTGCCGCCCGCCGCTGACAAGCCGCTGCGGGAGCCCGGCGAGTGGAACACCTCCCGCATTCTCGTTCGCGGCAAACACGTCGAGCACTGGCTTAACGGCAAAAAAATCCTGGCCTACGAACTCGGCAGTTCCGCGGTAAAAGCCGGCCTGGCGAAAAGCAAATTCAACGACCAGCCGGGCTTCGGCGACAAAATCACCGGTCCCATCATGCTGACCTACCATCAGGACGAGTGCTGGTTTCGCAATCTGAAGATCCGCTCGCTCAAGTAAGCGGCCGTTTTTCCGGCCGCGGCCCAGGCGCGTCGCCGTGGAGCATTCGGCGTCAAGCGCGCCAAGCCGGTTAGGATCTGCCTCGGATTCCCCGCGCCGAAACCTTCCCCCCGTCCCTCCCTCCACCGGCCAACCCCGGCCAAGCCCCGTCCACCATGACCCCTGCATCTCCTTGCCTGCGCACTTCCGGCAATCTCCCCCACTACCGCCGGGCGGCCGTGCGCTCCGTGACCGGCGCCATCCTCGGTCTGCTCGCGTTGCCTCTGCTGGCCGCCCCAGCGCCGAATTGGACCAAGGAGGTGGAACATGCGGCGTGGAAGGCCCGCGATTCGTCCGGCGAAACCGTTTTCAAGGACCAGCTCTGGCTGATGGGAGGTTGGTTCGATTCCTACCACGAACCGCCCCGCGATGTCTGGAACTCCGCCGACGGCAAGTCGTGGAAGCTGGTGACCGCGGCCGCGCCGTGGCGCCACGCCGACCTGCCCATGACCACCGCGTCCGCCGACCGCATGTGGATGATGGGCGGCTGGCATAACGGGCGCCTGCCGGACGCCTCGGCCAGCAATCAGGTGTGGTCCACGCGCGACGGCGCCAAATGGGAACTCGTGACCGAACACGCCGGCTGGAGTCCCCGCATCGCGGCCGGATGTGAGTATTTCAACGGCAGGCTCTGGATCGTCGGCGGCGTGGAAAAATATTATTTCGGCGACGAGAAGAGCCTGAAGAACGACGTCTGGTCTTCTAGCGATGGCAAAACATGGGAGAGCGCCACGGATGCCGCGCCGTGGGCGCCCCGCGCCTACCATCAGGTCGTCGCCTTTCGCGGCAAGCTCTGGGTGTTGGGCGGCGGCAACTACCTTCCGGGTTACAAGGCGTTCAACGACGTCTGGTCCTCGCCCGACGGCAAGAACTGGACCCAGACCACCGAGCGCGCGCCGTGGAATCCGCGGATGTGGTTTTCCGCCGTCGTCTATCGGGACCGCCTTTGGGTGCTCGGCGGATGGTCGAACAATCCCTCACTGAACTGGAACGATGTCTGGTGCACGGAGAACGGCCGCGACTGGCATCAACTGGAGACAAAGGACATCTGGTCCAAGCGTCACGAGCAGTCGGCCTACGTGCTCCACGACAAGATCTGGGTCGCAGCGGGTAACGCCCGGCCGCTTCAGAACGATGTCTGGTCCCTCACTCTGCCCACCGACTGGGGCAAGCAGGGAAAGTAATCTCTCCCCGCCCCGGCCCGGCCGCGTGCGCAGCCGGGCCGGGGCAAAAAAACGCCGCCGGAATTCGGCGGCGTTCGGTTCGAACAAAAAGGCTCAGCCCTTCTTCTTCTTCTCTTTCTTGAAGTCGGTGTGCCCTTCTTTTTGGTCCTGTTTCACCGTCGCGAGCAGCGTTTGCGCCTCGGCATTGTTGCCAGCCTTGATCGCGGCCTCGAGTTTGCCGAGATCGGCCAGGAAGCTCTTCATCTTGGCGCGATAGTCGGCGACGAACTTTGCCTGCTTGTCGGCCGGAACCAGTTTTTTCCGCTCCGGATCGAGCTTCGTCGAAGCCTCGGCATGTTCGCGGATGATCGCGATTTGCTTCAGCGAATCCTCATTCTTGGCAGCATCCTTGACCTGACGTCCAAGCCGGCGGAAGGCGCCGCTCATTTTTTCCATATGCTTGCCCAGCTCGGTCTCGGGCTCCTTGCCAGAGTCCTGCGCCTGAACGCCGAGCACAGCGGCCACGGCACAAATAATCGTGATGGTGAGAAGACGGATTTTCATGAATTTGGTTGATGGGGGTTCGAACGAACGGGGTGGAAAAAATCCGGACGCTGCGCCGAGGGCAATCGGATTCGCGCCATCAAGTGTAGTGTCCCTCAATTGACTCGGCATAAGCAGGATAATTCTCGCGGGTATTGCCGCACAACTGGCTGCGGCTTCCCTCTCAAATTCAAATGACGACCTAATTGCGGGACACTACACTAGGTTTTGCGTCCGTCCCCAAAAGCACCCAAGATGCGCTTCGCCAGGCTTCCCCCACCAGGCCATTCCGGCCCGCTTTCCGGCCCTCTCGCCTATGAACCCCCCTTTACTTCTCGCCGTCCTGTCACTTGCGACAGCCTTGTCCGCCCCTGCCCAGGATTGGGCCCGGGTCCGCCTCGACAAAACTCCGCGCCACACCGAGTGGGTCAAGGTCGCCCACGGCAAACGCGAGGTAAACGCCTTCATCACCTACCCCGAGGTGAAAGCCACGGCCACGGCCGTAATTGTAATCCATGAAAACCGGGGTCTTACGGATTGGGATCGCAGCGTGACCGACCAGCTCGCGGAGGCCGGTTATATTGCCATCGCCCCGGATCTGCTCTCGGGCATGGCGCCGAACGGCGGCAGCACCCCGGACTTCGCCAGCCGCGACGCCATCGGGAAGGCGTTTTCGTCGCTGCCGCCCGATCAGGTCACGGCCGACCTGAAAGCCGTGCTCGGCTATGTGAGCCGGCTTCCCGCGTGCAACGGCAAGGTCGCGGTTGACGGTTTCTGCTGGGGCGGCGGCCAGACCTTCCGGTTCGCCACCAACGAACCGTCCATCAAGGCCGCGCTCGTCTTTTACGGTCCGGCACCCAAGGACGACGATCTCGCCCGCATCGCCTGTCCGGTGTTCGGCTTCTACGGCGGCAACGACGCGCGCATCAATGCCTCGATTCCAAAAATTACCGACCTCATGAGAGCCGCCGCCAAATCCTACGAGCCGGTCATCTATGACGGCTTCATGCGCGCCGGCGAAACGCCGCCACCCGCCGCCGATGCCGGCCAGAAAGCGCTGGACGACTTTGCCGCCAACAAGAAGGCGCGCGACGAGGGCTGGAAGCGGGTGAAGGCGATTCTCGGCCGGATCCAAACCAGGAACCCGGCCGACCTGATCACCCGGGTATTTCGTTCGCTCCTCCTTCCCGCCTCTCCATGAAAATATTTCACCGCCTTGGCGCGCTCTCGAGTTTCGTCCTTTTGACGGCAGCGCTGCTGGCGCCCTCCGCCTCCGCCCAACCGCCGCCCGCTTCGCGTCTTCCCCCCGCCGGGATCGCCGTTCCCGAAGCCGACCGCACCGAACTTGCCGCCGGCGCCGCGGCGCTCCGGACGGAAATCGATGCGCTCGCCGGACAGCTCGCCTCGAACTCGCGGCTCTCCGCGCTGCTGCCCGATATCGAAGTCCTCCACAAGGCCGTCGACTGGGCGCTGCGCTACGACGAATTCTTCGCTCCCAATCAGATTCCGTACGCGCGGCACCTGCTGGATCTGGGTCGCGAACGCGCGGCGCAGCTCCGTGCCGGATCCGCGCCGTGGACCGAGGCCGCCGGCCTCGTCATCCGCGGCCACCGCTCGAAGCTCGACGGCTCGGTGCAGCCCTACGCGCTGGTGATTCCGCCCGACTGGAAACGCGGCGCCGGCCCCGCGCGCCGGCTCGACGTTGTGCTTTCCGGCCGCAACGAAAAGCGCACGGAACTCGCGTTCATCGCGGAGCACGAAAAAAATCCCGGTCAGCTCGTACCCCCGGGGGCGATCCTGCTCTATCCCTACGGCCGGTTTTGCAACGCCACGAAGTTTGCCGGCGAAGTCGATGTGTTCGAGGCGCTACAGGCCGTCCGCCGCTACTACAAGATCGACGGCAACCGCATCGTCGTCCGCGGCTTTTCCATGGGCGGCGGCAGCACGTGGCACCTGACCACGCATTTTCCGGGTGTGTGGGCCGCTTCTTCTCCGGGAGCCGGCTTCGCCGAAACCGCCATCTACACCAAGGCCCTCGAACCCGGCAAACCCGAGCGCACCTGGTGGGAGCAAAAACTCTGGCGCTGGTATGACGCCACCGGTTACGCCGCCAACCTGCGCGGCGTTCCCACCGTCGCCTACGTCGGCGAACTCGATCCGGCGATCGACGCCATGCGGGCGATGGAAAAAGCCGTGGCCGGCGAGGGCCTCAAACTCGAGATGCTGATCGGGCCGCAAACCGCGCACAAATATCATCCCGAGACGCTTGCCACCATGGCCGCCCGCCTCGACGAAATCATCGCCCGCGGACGAGCGGAGTGGCCGCTCGAGGATCACTTCACCACTTACACGTTGCGCTATTCCAGCTCGAGCCGCGTCAAGATCATGGAGTTGGAAAAACAATGGGAACGCGCCGACGTCGACGTGCGTTTCCCCACGCCCAACCATCTGGTCGTGCAGACGAAGAACGTCGTCGTGTTCAGCGTCATCCTGCAAACCGCCGAGGGCCTCAAGGTCACGGTCGACGGCCAGGACGTGCCCTTCGGCGAGATCACGCCTTACTACTGGCTCGTGAAGGAGGGCGGCCGCTGGCTCTTCAAGGACAAGACCTTCACCGGTCCGCGCTGGCGCGAACAGACCCGCAAGATGCCCGGTCTCAGTGGCCCGATCGACGACGCTTTCATGGAGCCCTTCGTCTTCGTCCGGCCCACGGGCCAGCCGCTCAACGCGGCCGTCGGCCGGTGGAGCGCGCAGGAATTGGCGCACGCGGTCAAAATGTGGCGCGACATCTTTCGCGCCGACGTGGCGGTCAAGGATGACACCGCGATCACCGCGGCCGACCTCGCCAACAAGCATCTGATCCTGTGGGGCGACCCCTCCTCGAACGCCGTGCTGGCAAAAATGGCCACCCAGCTTCCGGTGATATGGAATGCGCAGCAGCTCGTTTTTCGCGGCCAGACCTACGACGCGGCCCACCACGCCCCGGTCCTGATCTTTCCGAATCCGCTCAGCACGCAGCAACGCTACGTGGTGCTCAACAGCGGTATCGATTTCCGCGACGACGCGTATGGTTCCAACGCGCTGCAAACGCCCAAGCTGCCGGACTACGCGATCGTCGATTTGCGCACGCCAGCCGACAAACGCTGGCCGGGCAAGATCGTCGACGCGGGATTTTTCGACGAGGCCTGGAAATAAGCCCGCGGCTTGGCCGGGGCCACCCGGCATCCTGAACTACCCTTTGCCCTTCGCCGGCGGCGTTTTCGGCGGCGGGGTCACGGTGCCGTTGCGGAGCAGATTGCCGAGCGTCTGTTGCGCCTGCTGTTCCTGCTGCAATCGCTGGAGCACCGCAATCTGCTGCGGCGAAAGAAAGGTCTGCGCCTGCGCGAGCGCGGCGCTGGAGATCACCACGGTGTTGGTCGAACCGATCCCGAGGCCGGAGACGCTGCCCGGCAGCGCAGCGACGGGTTCCGCCTGCCGCGCTTCCTAGACCGCGTTCTTCCGGCCGGAGGCCGGGTTCTTCGCCGCCGGCGGCGGGCCGCTGGTGGCCAGGAGCTGCACGAGTTGGTCGGACTGGTGTGCGCTGAGCGGAGTCGTGGTATAGCTGAGCCGCTGGGCGATCTGATCCACGGTTTCGCGCTGCGGCGCCGTGCGCTCGAAGTTCTGGAGCTGATTGAAACGCTGCGGACCCAGCAGTTCCTTGAGACTGTTCGTGATTTCCTTCTGCGTCGATCGCGCCACGTCATTGGCCACCCGGCGGGCGTCGGGGCCCGTGAGTCCCTGATCGCGCGCCGCGAGCATCGCATCCGCAAACGCGTTCTGGCGGTCCGCCAGCAGCCCCTGCAACCGCATGAGTTCCTCCGGCGAAAGCTTCATTTTTTTGAAGAGGCCGGCGAATTTCGCATCGATTTTGCCGCGCTGCTGCAATGCCAGCATGCGCTGGAATTCCGGCAGGTCGGCCAATGCCGCGAGCAGTTCGAGGTCTTCCTCGCGCTTGGAGTCGGGCCGGGCCTCACCCGCCGCCAGGCTGGCCAGCAAACGCGCTTCGTCCAATTTTCGGACCTCCGCCTCCTTTTTCGCGGCCGCTGCCCGCTTCCATCCCGCCCGATCCGGAGCGCACCGCGGTCAGCGCGGCCTGTAGCTGACGATTGCGGCGGCGAAGCTCCGCGAGCCGCGCTTCGAACGCCGCCCGCTCGTCGCCGTTCAGCGCCATCGTGCGCCCGGCGACGAGTTCGCGCGATTGCCGCCAGGCCAGCAGGGTCACACCGGCAAGGGCCACGGCCAGCCCGACGAAAAGAGAGGTTCGAACGCGCACGACGGACAGCTAGACGTGAACTCCCGGAGTGGGGTTTCAAGCGTTTCCCGTCGCGGGGACCGGATACAAAAAAACCGCCGCGAGCGAACTCGCGGCGGTTTCGAAATAAAGCGACGCTGCCTTTAGGAAACGTGACCCGAGACGAGCTTGGTCATCTCGAACATCGAGACGGACTTCTTCTTGTTGAAGATCGGGAGGAACTTGTCATCCGCGTTAATCTGCGTGCGGACCTTCTTGTCCTGCAGACCATTCTTCTTGATGTAGGCCCAGAGCTTCTTGGTGAGCTCCGTGCGGGGCAACGGGGCCGCGCCGACGATCGCCGCGAGCGCGGCGTCAGGCGTGACCGGTTTCATGAATGCTGCATTGGGCTTACGAGCTGATTTTTTAGCCATAATTATTTTTGGTTTTAGAATACTTCCCTCGAGGACAAAGCACTTTTAGAGGGAAATTCCCCGGTTTGCATAGGAAAATCGGCAATCTTCTAGAGGTATACCAGCGATCCCTCCCTCGTGGAAATACCCCGCCGCGACCTCCGTTCACGAAAATCCACTCCGGCCCGGCACATTTTTCGCCCGAGCGCCGGTGGCACGGATCAACCGGCCGCCCGGTCGTCGACCTGCACGAATTGCCGGTAGAGCGCCGCGTAGTGCCCGCCTTGGGTGAGCAATTCGACATGCGTGCCCCGTTCGATCACCCGGCCCTGATCCAGCACGAGCACGAGATCCGCATGACGGATCGTGCTCAGCCGGTGGGCCACGACAAAACTCGTACGGCCCCGCAACAACTCCAACAGCGCCCGCTGCAATCGCGCCTCTGTCATGGCGTCGATCGAGCTCGTCGCCTCGTCGAGAATCATCAGCCGCGGATCGGCGAGCAACGCCCGCGTGAAACACACCAGCTGGCGCTGGCCCACGGACAAACTCGCCCCGCGCTCACCCACCTCGGTGTGCAAACCGCGCGGCAGATCGTCCAGGATGTCGAGACAGTCGAGCCGCGCGGCGGTGGCCCGCACTTCCGCCTCACCGGCGTCCGGACGTGCCAGCCGGATGTTGTCGAGCACGGTGCCACTGAAGAGAAAGTTCTGCTGCTGCACCATGCCCATCTGATGGTGCAGCGAACGGCTCGTGAGCGTGCGAACCTCGCGCCCGTCGAGAAAAAGTTCACCGCGCGTCGGCAGATAAAACTTGGCCGCGAGATTGATGATCGAACTTTTTCCGCTGCCCGTGTGGCCGACGAGTGCCACCGTCTGGCCGGGTTCGGCCGTGAACGACACGTCGTGCAGCACCAGCCGCTCGGCGGTGTAACCAAAGGAAATGGCTTTGAACTCCACGCGCATGCCGGTGCGTGGGACGACCGGCAGCGGCACCGCCTTCGGATCGTCCTCCCAGTCCGGCGGACTATCGATCAGCCGGAACACCCGCTCGGCTCCCGCCATGGCCACGAGCGCCTGATTGTACTGGTTGCCGATGATCGCGATCGGCGAGAAGAACTGGTTCGCCAGCAGGAAGAACGTGATGAGATCGCCCACGCCCATGTCGTGGTGAAACACCCGCCAGCCGCCGAATAGCAGCAGGATGGCCACGAAGAACTGACTGTTGAGCTCGAGCAGCGGCGTCAAAATCGCGGAGGTCCGCGCCAGCGCGATGCTGAAACGCGAATGGTCCGCGAGCAGGGTGCGAAATAAACCCCCGTTGGTCTCCTGCCGCACGAAGCCCTGGGTCACCCGGATGCCGTTGACCGATTCCGCCAGCGTCGCCGTCACCCGGCTGAAGCTGTCGCTCGCCGCCCGCGAGTAGTGGCTGAGCTTCACGCGAAAATGCCGGTTGATCACCCACAAAATCGGCGCCAGCCCCATCACGACGAGAAACAGCACCCAGTCCGACCACGCCATGACCATCGCCGCGAACACCATCTGCCCGCCCTGGATCGCGCTCACGAACATGACGTCCTGGATGCCGACCCGCAGGGCTTCCACGTCGCTCGTCACCCGGCCGATGATCCGCCCCAGTTTGACGCGGTGAAAGAAGCTCATCGGCTGGCGCTGCGTCTTCGCAAAAATCTCCGCGCGCAGACCGTTCACCACCGTCTCGCCGATTTCGAGAGCGTAGCGCTGGCGGAAGTGAAACATGCCGTCCGTCCACAACGCCAGGACGGCATACCCGACGAGGCCCCACGTCAGGCCGGCCATGTCGCCCCGGGTGATCGGGCCGTTGATGATGAGCGCGGTGATCCAGGCAAACGCCGGCAGTTGGGCCGAGCGGATGACGGTCATGACGCTGAGAACCGTGAGCTTTTTCCGCACGGGCGCCGCGTAGGTGAACAACCGCCAGATCAGCGACCATTCGAGCGGTTGCTGGATTTCCTCGTCCTCGTCGTCGTCGCGGATCCGGCGGATCAGGCCGAGATCGCGCACCTCGATTTTCCCGGGGGCCGGCGGTTTCATCGGCCGTCCTCCCGCAATTTCAACTGCGACAACTCGCGATCGTCGACCAGCTGCAGGCTGGCGACATGAAGGTAGGGTCCCTGCTCGCGCATCAACTGCTCGTGCGTGCCACGCTGCACGATGCGGCCATCCTCCATCACGATGATGAAATCCGCGCGCCGCAGCGTGCTGAGCCGGTGGGCGACAATGAACGTCGTGCGGCCCGCGATCGCGCGGTCGAGCGCCTCGAAGATCTCGCGCTCGGTCTCGCTGTCGATCGCCGCCGTCGGATCGTCGAGCAACAGGATCGCCGGCTCGAGCAACACCGCCCGGGCAATGGCGAGGCGCTGGCGCTGCCCGCCGGAGAGGCTGTTGCCGCTCTCGCCCAGCACCGTGTCGTAGCCCTGCGGCAGGGCCATGATGAAGTCGTGGGCCGCCGCCACCCGGGCCGCCTTCTCGATCTGGGCCCGGGTCGCCTCGGGATGTCCGAAGGCGATGTTGGCCGCGATCGTGTTCGAAAAGAGAAAACTTTCCTGGAAAACCAGCCCGATGTTGCGGCGCAAGTCGTCCAGATCGAGCTGCCGCGCGTCGACGCCGTCGACGAGCACACGGCCCGTGGTCGGATCGAAGAAGCGCGGCACGAGACTCATCAGCACGCTCTTGCCGGCGCCGGTGGCCCCCAGGATCGCGACACACTGCCCCGGCGGCACCGTGAGGTTGATTTCCCGCAGGACCGCCTCGGCGCCATCGTAGGCGAACGATACGTTTTCAAACTCCACCGTGCCGTTCAGCCGTGGCCGGCGGATCGCCTGGGGCGCGTTCTTCACTTCGATCGGCGCATCGAGGATCTCGAATACCCGCCGGGCGCCGATCAGCGACTGCTGCACGGAATTCACGATCGTCGCGATGTTGTTCACCTGTCCGGAAAATTGCTCCAGCAGCCCGGCGAACACGACCAGACCGGTGCCCAGCGGCAGCTCGCCGCGCATCACCAGCCAGCCACCGTAGCCTAGGAGCACCATCATGTTGATCCGCGTCAGGAAACCGATCGCCGGCGAGAACAGGCTGACCCGCCAGAAAATCACGTGCTGCTGGCGGAGCACCGCATCGTTCGCCGCCTCAAACCGGGCGCGGTTTTCCGGTTCCCGGCCAAACGCCTTGGTCACCGCGATACCCTGCAGACTCTCGACGAAAATCTGGATCATCCGCTCCACGAGCGTGCGATTCTCGGCGTATTCGGGCTGTGTGCGGCGCGTGTGCCAGGCCGCAATCGTCCAGAGCAGCGGCGTGGTGGCGAGGCAGGCCAGGGTCAGCGGCAGGCTGAGGTTCACCATGTAGATGACATACACCGTGAGCGAGATCGCCATGATCACGCTCTGGATCAGCACCTGGTCGACAAACATCCGCACGCTCTGCGCGTCGCTCGTCACCCGCGTGATGATCGAACTCGTGTTGTTGGCGTCGAAAAAACGGAAACTCAGCCGCTGCAGCTTTTCGTAGACCTCCGCGCGCAGATCGACCACCAGCCGTTGCTGGACGAGCCGGTTGACCGAAACCGCATACACATAATTCAAATACGCCCGGCCGACGGCAAAGAGCAGGATCAAACCCGCCAGCAGCGCCAGCACCTCCCACGCGGGCCAGTCGGCGGGCAGCACAAGGTGCGCCTGCATTCCCCGGGCCGGGCCGGCCGAAGTCGCCCCCGCCGCCACCGGGACTGCGCCAGCCGTTTCGCCCACCGCAATCTTGTGCCGGATATAGTCGATCCCGAGCCCCGTGAAACTCAGGCCGCCAATGCCCAGCGTCAGCAGCACGAGCTGGATCGCGAGCACCTGCAGGCAGTGCAAACGATAGCGCCACGCCAGCGCGAACAGGCGCCGCACCAGCCGGGCATTCGACTGGAGGGAATCAGTCGGAGCTGGGAGCGCGGCGTGCATTTGGGACGTTACGCTACGGGGTCACCCGACCGGCGCACGAAATATATTTCTCTCCCCAGTCCCTGGCTGCACAACTCGCTGCCTCGACGCTTTGCCCGGCACCCGGCCGCACGGGCCACGCGCGAATCTCCGACCGCAGGACCAGGTCTGTTAGCGCTGCTGACTGCCGCGCATCCCGCCGCGCCGCTGGACGTTTTGCTGCTGCCCGGTTTGCGGGGAAGCCGATCCCTGCTGGATCATGCGCTGCTGGTTTTGGACCGGCATCTGGGCCGGAACCGGCTGGACGCCCTGGTTGAATTGTTGACCGGCCTGTTCGCGCAAAGTGCGACGGCGGGCGACTTCCACCGCGACCGCCTCAAGGCGCCGCTGCTCGTCGGCCGGCGTGGGATTGACCACCACCGACTGCGTCACTGCGGAGGCCACGTTCGGCGCCGCCACCGGCGCCTGCGGCGGCATGACCATCGCGGGCGGGCCGGCGGAAACGATCTTCGCCTTGCGCCGTTCGAGCGTCACCGTCTTGCCGTCGTGCTCAACCGTGAGCGTGTTGCGGTCGTCATCGGACTGCCTCACCAGCACGCCGAGTCCGTCGTGCCGTTCGCCTAGTTTGAAAAAGGCCCCCAGCTTGCGCGCCGGGTCGTTGATACGATAGAGTCGCTCGCCCGCCGGCGTATCGAGGTAACCGCCGTACTCCAACGGGCCATTCGTGGTCGCCGCCGCCGCCGCGCCGCCTTGGGGCAAAAATGGTGAACCCGCCGCGAGCTGCGCATGCGCCGAGCCCCCGGAAACCACCAGGGCTCCGATAACCGCTAGGCGGCAGAAAAAGGGGAGGCGCGACAACATGACGCAGGGTCACTAATAGGACGCATCTCCGGAGCGTCAAGTGACGGAGAAATTCCGGTCGCTTCCGCGCCGCGAGGTTTCCGTCGGCAGGACGGCCAAAACGTTGACCGAGGAAACCCTAAATACCATATAAGTTTCCTTGGTTTAATGTCCTCGCCCCGCCTCCCATCTCCAACTGTCCCGGTCGACGGACCCGCCGTGCGCCAGCGCATTCTCCACCAGGCGCGCACTCATTTCTTCGCGCACGGCTACAGCACGCTCACCATGGCCGACCTCGCCACCGAACTGGGGATGAGCAAGAAGACGCTCTACGTACACTTTGCCGGCAAGGATGCCATCGTCGGTGCGCTCATCGAGGATCTCGGCGCCGAGGTGCGGGACGCGGCGGAGAAAATTCTCGGCAACCCGGCCCTGGGTTTTGCGGAAAAGCTGCACGGCTTTGTGCCCGGTATGGTCGAGCGCCTCTCCGCCCTCGATCCCCGCAGCGTGCGGGATCTCCAGCGTTACGCCCCCGCGCTGCATGGCAAAATGGACGACGTCCGCCGGAAAAACATTCCTTACATTTTCGGCCGGCTCGTCGGGGAGGGCCAGCGCGCGGGATTCGTCCGCGCCGATCTGTCCGTGGAGTTTGCCATCGAATTTTTCCTGCAGGCCACTCAGGGCCTGCTCCTCCCCGCGACGCTGGAGCGGCGCCGGCTCGCCCCCCGCGATGTGATCGCACAGTCGATCGATCTCTTCTTTGGCGGACTGCTCACCCCGGCCGGACACAAGCACTATGAAAAGCTCTTTCCCCATTAAACTCGCACTGGGTGTCGTGGCTGGTACTCGCGGCCGCCGGTTGCGCCCGCCAGAAGCCCGCCGGCTACCAGGGTTACCTCGAAGGCGAATTAGTCTACGTGGCGGCGCCGCTCGCCGGCCGGCTTGAGACGCTCGCCACCGTCAAGGGCGCCCGCGTCGCCGCCGGAACACCGCTCTTCACCCTGGAGCGCGCCGCCGAACTGGCGGGCCAGCGCGAGGCGGCCGACCGGTTGCGCGCCGCCCAGGCCCGACTCGAGGATTTGAAAAAGGGCGCCCGGCCCAGCGAACTGGCGGCCCTCGAAGCCCGGCTCGAACAGGCACGCTCGGCCGCCGAGCTGTCGCAACGCGAGCTCGCCCGCCAGGAGACGCTGTTCAAATCGGGCGCCAGTCCGGCCAACGATCTCGATCGCGCGCGCCTGACCCACGAACGCAACACTCGGGCGATCGACGAAGTCGCCGCCCAACTCGGCACGGCGCAGCTGGGTGGCCGCACCGATGCCATCGCCGCCGCCACCGCGGCGAAGGAACGCACCGACTGGAACGTCGAACAAAAGAGCCAGTCCCCCGCGCAGCCGGCCCTCGTTTACGACACGCTTTTCCACCCGGGCGAATTTGTTTCGGCGGGAAGCCCCGTCGTCGCCCTCCTGCCGCCCGAGAATCTCAAGGTCCGCTGCTTCGTGCCCGAGGCGGACTTCGCCGCGCTCCAGCCCGGCGACGCGGTGCGGGTGATCCGCACCGGCGCGCCCAACCTCGACGCTCGCATCAACTATCTTTCACCGCGGCCGGAGTTCACCCCGCCCGTGCTCTACAACCGGGAAAACCGCGCCAAGCTCGTGTTCATGGTCGAGGCGGTTTTCGACCCGGCCGCCGCGCGCGACCTGCACCCCGGCCAGCCCGTGGAAATCGTGCGCCTTGCCCGGTGACTCTCCGTCCGATTCGCCCCACTCCGTACTCCGCGATCCGATGATCGTTCCGCCTGCCGCTCCTTCCTTGCCGCCCGATTTCGCCATCGACGTCGCGGGCATCACGAAGCGCTTCGACGGCAAGACCGTCGTCAACACCATCGATCTCCAGGTGCGCCGCGGGCAGATCTACGGCTTCCTCGGCCCCAATGGCAGTGGCAAGACCACGTTCATCCGCATGCTGTGCGGCCTGCTCACGCCGGACGGAGGACGCGGCACCTGCCTCGGCTACGACGTGCTCACGCAGCAGGCCGAGATCAAACGCCACGTCGGCTACATGACGCAGCGCTTCAGCTACTATGAGGATCTGAGCATTCGCGAAAACCTGGACTTCATCGCGCGCATCTACGACGTGCCCGACCGCCGCGCCGCGGTCCAGCGCAGCCTCGAGCGGCTGGGCTTCGAAAAGCGCGACACCCAGCTGGCCGGCCAGCTTTCCGGCGGCTGGAAGCAGCGCCTCGCACTCGCCGCCTGCCTCATCCATTCCCCCAGCTGTTGTTGCTCGACGAGCCCACCGCCGGCGTCGACCCCAAGGCCCGGCGCGATTTTTGGGACGAGATTCACCAGCTCGCGGCGGAGGGGCTGACCGTGCTGATCACCACGCACTACATGGACGAGGCCGAGCGCTGCCACCAACTCGCCTATCTCGCCTATGGCGATCTGCTCACGCGCGGCACGGTGGACGACGTGATCGCCCGCGCGCAACTGACGACGTGGACCGTGACCGGCCCAAACCTGCCGGCAATCGCCGCCGCTCTGCGCGCCCACCCGGCGGCGGAACAAGTCGTCGCGTTCGGCACCACGCTGCATGTCAGCGGCCGCGACGGCCCCGGCCTGGACGCGGCGATCTCCGCCATCCGCGACCCGAACCACGAATGGAAAAAAATCCGGTCAGGGCTGGAGGACGTTTTCATCAGCCTGATGAAAGCCGCGCGGGACAATTTCTCATGAACGCTCCGCGCCTCCTCCCCGCGGCCGGCGGCGGCCTTCCCCCTGGTCGTCCGGAACACGGCAAAGGAAGCCGGAACTCCGCGCCCAATCCTCGTTGTCTACTATTGGATGACGTCAAAGAAATGGCCTTCCCGGCCGGCCCGGGCGCCGCCGCCGGCCGCTGCGGTGGAGGTGCGCGATGAAACCGCGGCATTTCACCTTCCACCGCTTCTGGGCGATTGTCCTGAAGGAATTCATCCAGATGCGGCAGGACCGGCTCACCTTCGGGATGATGGTCGGCATCCCGCTGATGCAGCTGATGCTGTTCGGCTTCGCGATCAATTCCGACCCGCGCCACCTGCCCACTGCGATCCGGATCGCCGACCAGGGTCCGTTCGCCCGGACGCTGCTCGCCGCGCTGCGCCAGAGCGATTATTTCACCCTGACGCACGAAGCGGCGACCGAGGCCGAGACGGCCCACCTGCTCCAGCACGGCACGGTGCAGTTCGTCATCAACATTCCGGAGGATTTTTCCCGCCGACTGCTGCGGGGTGAGCGGCCGACCGTGCTCATCGAGGCCGATGCCACCGACCCGGCCGCCCCCGGTCCCGCGATTGCCGCGGCCCGCACCCTCGCCAGCTCGATTTTCGACCGCGACCTCATCGGCCCCCTGGCGCGCCTGCGCGGCGAGCCGGGCCCGGTGGATTTCCAGATCCACGCTCACTACAATCCCGAAAATATCACGCAGTACAACGTGGTCCCCGGCCTGATTGGCGTGGTGCTCACGATGACCATGGTCGTCATCACCGCCCTCGCCATCACGCGCGAACGCGAGCGCGGCACGATGGAAAACCTACTCGCCACCCCGGTGCGGCCGATCGAAGTCATGGTGGGCAAAATCGTGCCCTACATCGCGGTCGGCTACATCCAGCTGACCCTGATCCTGATCGCCGCGCGCCTTCTTTTCCACGTGCCGATGGTGGGCAGCCTCCCGTTGGTCTACGCCGGGTCGCTGCTTTTCATCGCCGCCAACCTCGCGGTCGGCATCACCTTCTCGACGCTGGCGAAAAACCAGTTGCAGGCCGTGCAGATGGCGTTCTTCTTTTTTCTCCCGTCGATCCTGCTCTCCGGCTTCATGTTTCCGTTTCGCGGCATGCCGGAATGGGCGCAATGGATCGGCAGCGCCCTGCCCAACACGCACTTTCTGCGCATCGTCCGGGGCATTTTGCTGAAGGGCAACGGCCCCGCGGAGATCGCACCGGAAATCTGGCCGCTGCTGATCTTCGTCACCGTTGCGATGGCGGTCGGCGTCAAGCGCTACCGGCAGACGCTGGATTAAGCCGGGCCGGACGCCGCCCGCTTGCCCGCCGCATCGCCGGCGTGATAAACCGTCTGCGACGGAAAGGCGAACGCCAGGCCCCGCGCTTCGACGGCCCGCAGAATCGCGAGGTTGATCCGCTGCTTCAGGCGCATCGATTTCTGAAAATCGGAATCGGTGCATTCGTAGACCATCCAAATGTCGAGCGATGACGCGCTGAAATCCCGGAAGAACACCATCACGCCGGCCGCATCGACTTTGGGCTCCGCGACGATGATGCCGCGAATCTCCTCGATGATCGCCTGCATTTGGGCGGGCTTCGTTTCATAGGTCAGGCCGATCACCTGCTCGAACCGGCGCCGGGTAAACCGCGACAGGTTGGTGATCGTCTCGGCCGCGACGGTCTTGTTCGGGATCGTCATCAGCGATTTGTCGACCAGCCGGATCCGCGTTGACCGCAGCCCGATGTCTTCGACGCCGCCGACGTTCGCGCCGATACGCACGTTTTCACCCACCCGAAAGGGCTGGTCGATGGCCACCACGATCGAGCCGAAAACATTGGCCAGCGTGTCCTGCGCCGCGAGGGCGAAGGCCAGTCCGCCGATCCCAAGGCCGGCCAGGATCGCCTTCACGTCATAGCCCATGCTTTGAACGATCAATAGCACGCCGAGCACGATGAACAACGTCATGAGCGTTTTCTTGATCCACGGCATGAACGTCGCGACCCCGAGCTGCTTTTCCCGGGCCAGTTCGTTGGCGTGGTCCAGCACCGCCGACAGGGTGCGCCATAGGCCCCAAAAGATGATGATCGAAAAAGCCCCGCGTGAACCGGCCCCGATGTAGTCGTCAGTCCCCACCGAAAGTTTCAGCACCTTCAGGGAGGCGAAAATGCCGACGACCATGACAAACGCCGATGCCGGTCCCTCCAAGGCCGGGAACAGCTTGTCGTCGAGCGTCGTCTCGGTCTTCGCCGCCAGTTTGCGCAGCCCGCCAAACACCAACCCCGTGATCAGGCGTCCGGCGAGCAGGGCCAGCGCGAGCAGGAACCCGCTGATCCCGTAGTGCGTGACGGTGTTGCCGCTGCTCCGGACATTGAAGAGGTCCAGCACGAGGTCGACCAGGTGCTCAAGAAAATCCGGCGTGCGCGCATGTGCGCGGCCCGCCACGGTCACCACGGCCGCCGCCGCGGTCATTTTTTCTTGTTCCGCCACCGTGGTATCGGTGGCAACAGGAACCTCCGTCCCGGCGGGATTGCCTCCGGTCGAAACCGCATCGACGGCGAACGCGGCCGGGCCGGCCGTGAAAAACAGCAGGAGAATCGCGAGGAAAAAGGACGGGCGTTTCATGACGGGCGTGAAATCAAAGTCGGGCGTGGGCGTTGTCAAAAGCTTAACCGCCCGCCGCGCACCACCCTCAGGTCTCCGCCTGGGCGCCGCGTTTTTTCCGGGACCGCCGCAGCAGCAACAGTCCGATCAGCACCACCAGCCCGGCCCCGAGCACGCCCATGCTGTGCACCAGCCAGGAACTGGGCTGCGTGGGTGCGGGAAAGAAGAAGTGATCGGTGACAATCATTTCGCCCGCCACCTTGCCGAGAATCGCCGCCCCCACCCAGACGATGATGGGATAGCGGTCCATGAGCCTCGACAGCATGTTGCTCGTGAAAACCACCAGCGGAATACTCAACCCGAGCCCGAACAACAGCAGCGCAAAACTGCCCTTCGACGCCGCGGCCACGGCGAGGACGTTGTCGACACTCATGGTGATGTCGGCCACGAGGATCAGCCAAACCGCCGACCACAGGCCGCGGGCGGACTTGCCGTCCTCCTCCTCGCCCGCCCCGCTGTTATCCCCGAGCAGTTTCACGGCGATCCAAAAGACGAGCACACCACCGATGACCTTGATGTAGTTCATCGCCAGCAGCTGCGCCGCGAAAAAAGTCAGCACGACACGCAAGCCCACCGCGACGGCCGAGCCCACCGAAATACCGATCAACCGTTGGCGGGGTTCCAGCTGGCGCACGGCCAGCGCGATGACCACCGCGTTGTCACCGGCCAGGACAATATCGATCAGGACGATACTGAGGATGGCCGCGCTCCACTCCCACATTGAATGCGGTTGGGCGGCGAGGACGGCGGCGAAAAACATGGCGCCGCACTGGATTTAGGCCGCGCCCGAGCGTCAACGGCATAATCGCGGCCAATCGCCGGAGGTCCCTTCCTCCAACGCGCCGGCCCGCTGAATCCCGGTTAAGGCAAAAAACGTTCCGCCCCGTCCGGAGAGGCCGCGGGGCGCTCCGGCCACGGCCCGAAGACCCGATGGCGCCACCGACTCACGAGTCCGTAAGCCGCATCGCGCCAGCCGGCGGGAAACATCGCCAGCACTGCCGCCAAACCCTTCCCCGTCCCGCCGACCGCGCGCAACGCGGCAACTACTCCGGCCGTGCGCAGCAGGTGATGCCCTTGTTCGCGCCGGGACCAATCCGGCACCAGCACCAGCGTTGCGAAATCCGTGGCCGGCAGGCCGTGCCGCCGAAGATAAGCCTGCGCCGACGGACCTTGCAGCGGGGCAAAGCGGAGAACCCCGCGCCGATCCAGCCGGAGCAGCAACCGCACGACGCGGTGGCACAGCCCGCACTCGCCGTCGAAGAGCAGCACCGGGCCGGCACGGTCGGGGGGCAAGGGCGCGATCACGCCCGCACGTTTCCCCACCAGAGCCGCTCGCGCAAAGGTAAAACGCCGGGCCGCGTGGGCGGCACCGGCGGTTGCAGAAACAATCGCGTTTGCAAGGATGCTCAGTTGACCGCGATCTTTCGCGGCTTCAGCGCCTCGTGCCTGGGCAGCGAGACGCGCAGCACTCCATTGCGCAACTCGGCGGCAACCTTGTCCGCGTCGACGGCGTTGTCGTGCGTGAGCACCAATTCGTAGGGCGCCGCCACCGTCTCGCGGTAGAGCGTAGTCCAAGCTTCCGGCTGCTGCCAGGCGCGGCGACCCACGACCCGGACCTGGCCTTCCTCGGCGATGATTTCGAGCCCGTCCTTCGCGACGCCGGGCAGATAGACCGTCAGGCCGAACGTATCGGACGTCTCCTTGACTTCATAGGCAGGCTTCACGGGGCGGCCCAAATCGTTGGCCGGCGCAGCGGCGTCAGCCGCGGGCTGGCGCGTAAACGTCGGGATGAGAGTATCGAGCAGAGACATGGTGATGAGTTGAGTTGAGATTTCGGATTAGGGCTGCGCGGCGACTATTTGACCGCGACGGTGATCTTCTTGGGCTTGGCCTCTTCACGCTTCGGCAGCGTGACGGTCAGGACACCGTTTTCATAAGCCGCGCCGACCTTGTCGGCCTGGACTGCGTCCGCAACGTTGACGGAACGGGAAACCGCGAGGGACTGCTCCGGCTTGCAGTCGATCGCCGGCGTCTTGCGCGTGGCGGAAATCTTCAGAAAGCCGTCGACCACTTCGACGTTAATATCCTCGCGATTCACGCCCGGCAGCTCGGCGCGGACGTAGGTGTTCTGCTTGTCCTGGTAGAGGTCGACCGGGAAGTGCGTGGCGGCCGGCGGCGCATTGAAATCACCGAGCGCGGTTTCAAACAGCCGGTTGATTTCACTGTCGAGGCCCGGCCACGGCGAACGCTGAAAACGCCCCACGGAGAACCCCGGGGTGCGGAAGGAAGGATAGGTGTATTGAAAGAGTCTCATGGCGTTTGTTGAACGATTGGCTTTTCGCCACACCCATTGCAGGCGGCGCACCAAGCGGGGCCCGCGTGCAAATTCTTGCAGCGCCGAACCTTGCTGCCGCCGCACGTCACGAGGTGAGTAAACTCGACGCGGGGTGCGCCGTCACACTTGGGAAAAAACGGCGCGTGGAGACAGAGAGAGAGATCATGGCGCCACGCTGGAAACGCTCCGTCCGAATACGTGAGGGAGCGAAAACTTCGGCCAGCATGGAGGTCGTCGCGGAAGCGGCTCCTGTCAGATGACCCGGAAAAAACGTGCCCGCGCTCCCGAAGCGTGGTTGCCTGCTTCTCTCGGCTCATGAATTTCGACTTCGACACACCGCTCAATCGCCACGGTACGGATTCCCAGAAGTGGCAGAAATACGCCGGTCGCGACGTGCTCCCGCTCTGGGTGGCGGACATGGATTTCAAGTCCCCGCCCGCCATCATCGAGGCGCTGCACCGGCGCGTGGACCACGGGATCTTCGGCTACGCGCGCCCGGTGAAATCGACCGTGGACGCCGTCGTGGATGCGCTCGCCCAGCGCTACGGCTGGAAGATCGATCCGGCGTGGATCGTGTGGCTGCCGGGGCTCGTCGTCGGGCTCAACGTCATCGCCCAGGCCTTCGCCGAACCAGGCGACGAGGTGCTGACGCTCGCGCCGGTTTATCCGCCGATCATGAGCGCGCCGAAAAACAGCGCGCGGGCGTCCGTTTCCGCACCGTGGGTGCTGCAAGCCGGTGCCTGGTCGATCGACTGGGAGGCCCTGGCCCGGGCCGTCACACCGCGCACCAGGTTGTTTTATCTCTGCAATCCCCACAATCCGCTCGCCCGCGTCTGGCGCCGCGACGAGCTCGTGCGGCTCGCGGAATTTTGCGTGCGGCACGACCTGCTCCTGTGCTCCGACGAGATCCATTGCGACCTGATCCTCGATCCGGCGCTGCCGCACGTGCCGACCGCGCTGCTCTCGCCAGAGATCGCCGCCCGCACGATCACGCTCATGGCCCCGAGCAAGACCTACAACGTCCCGGGGCTCGGCACTTCCATCGCGATCATTCCCGACCCTGTTCGCCGCACCCGTTTCATCCGGGCGACGGCGGGAATTGTCGCCGAGGTCACCTGCCTCGGCTTCACCGCCTGCGAAGCCGCCTACCGCGACAGCGAGCCGTGGCGCCAGGCGCTGCTCGCCTATTTGCGCGGCAACCGCGACTACCTGCTCGAAGCGATCTCGAGCGAACTCCCGGGTGTACGCGTCGAGGCCCCGGTCGAGGCCACCTATCTGCTCTGGTTGGACGTGGCCGCGTTGGGCCTGCGGACACCCGTGACCCATTTCGAACAGCACGGCATCGGGCTCAGCGATGGCGCGATGTTCGGGGCCGCCCCCGGCAGCCACGTACGCCTGAACTTCGGCTGCCCGCGCAGCGTCCTCGTCGAGGCAGTAGGCCGGATGAAACGCGCCCTCGCCGGCCGTTGAAGCGCACGGCGCTTGAAGCCGTGGCGGGGTCGGGCATCACTTGACGTGACGTGCGTCTCGGACCCTACGAACTTTCCTCGAACCTTTTCCTGTCTCCCCTGGCCGGCTACACCAATCTGCCCATGCGGCTCACGCTGCGCGAGCTGGGCGGGCTCGGGTGGGTGACGACCGACCTCGTCAACGCCCGCTCGCTGCTCGAGCGCAATCCCACCGCCCTCAAGCTGGTCGCGAGCGCGCCCGGCGATCGGCCGATGGCCATCCAGCTCTTCGGCAGCGGGCCGGAGGAAATGCGCGATGCGGCCTTGGTGTGCGAGTCCCTCGGCGCGCAGGGCGTCGACATCAACATGGGCTGCCCGGTGAAGAAGGTGACGAAGATCGGCGGCGGCTCGGCGATGATGACCGAACTCGCCAAGACCGCCGCGCTCGTCCGCGGCATGATCGATGCCGTGAAGATTCCCGTCACCGCCAAGATGCGCCTCGGTTGGGACGACGACAACCTCACCGCTCCCGACCTCGCCCGCGTGCTGGAGGCCGTCGGGGTTGCGGCGATCTTCGTCCACGGCCGCACCCGCGAGCAGGGATTTTCCGGCGGCGTCAATCTCGCCGGCATCCGCGCCGTGGTGCAGGCGGTGAAACGAATTCCCGTCATCGGCAACGGCGACGTGACCACGCCGGAGGCCGCCCGGCACATGCGTGATGAAACCGGCTGCGCCGGGGTGAGCATCGGCCGCGGGGCCTTCTACGATCCGTGGATTTTTCGCCGCACCGAACACTACTTCCGCACCGGCGAACTGCTCGCCGAGCCTGGCTTTGCGGAACGGGTAGCGGTGATGCGGCGGCATTTCGAGCGCTACTGCGAATTCTACGGGGAGAACCACGGCGCCCGGCTTTTCCGCAAGGTTGCGCCGTGGTACGCCAAGCGCTTCGGCCCCGCCAAGGTGTTCAAGCAACGGATCATCACGATCACGTCCCGCGTCGACTTTGAGGCCGCCCTGGCCGAGTACCTCGCGTGGCGCACGCAATTTTGCGATGACCACGGCGCGTTGTTGGAAAAATTCGCGCCGGCGCCCATGGTCGCCTCGTTCATGCGCGAGCCGGGCGAGGCCGACGTTCACCAGCGCGCGTCGATCCCGGTGCCCAAGGGACCGGTCGATGTCTGGTAATTTCTCTCCGCTGATTCAGCCGGCCCGGTGGCGCTTCAGTACCGGCGGGTAACGGTCGCCCCGGTCTTGTCCTTGAAGACCACGTTTCTTTTTTCGGGATCGACGCCGTCGAAAACAATTCCCAGCCCCACGTCGACGGTCTCGCCGGCGCGCATCATCCGGCCGTTCATGAAAACCCGGGCCACCGAACCGGAGGCGGACTGAAACACGCCCCCGATCTTGGCATTGGCCATGAAGGAGCGGAACGCCGGGCTTGCCTCGGAGGCACCCTCGATCTCCGTGGTCGCCGAAACGCCCGGGCTCAGCGTGGTCACGCCGGTCGTCGTCTTGGTCGCGGGCGGAGCCTTCGCCGCCGGCTTGTTCGCCAAGTCTGCGGATCCATCGGCGAGATCGACGCGATTCTGTTCGCCCGCGCGGCGGGCCGCGATGGCATCCTGCGCCTTGTTGACCGCATTGACGGGCGCCTTCGCGAGCGCATTGAGCGTATCGGAAGGCGTGGGACCGGCCGCTGACTTTGCCGCTCCCGTCGCGGGCGGAGCGCCGGCGGGGGCGGCAACCTTGGCGGGTGCCTTGGCTTTGGGTAGCGGAGGCGGGGGGGAGGCGGGGGGGCAAACTGCTGCCAGGCAAAAAATCCGCCGCCGAGTACCACGACGGCCGCCGCAGCGATGAGTGCGACATTCGGAATACCGCGTTTCTTGCGCGGAGGCGCTTCGGCCGGCTTTTCCGGATCGGGCGGAATAGCCGTTACCGCAATATGGGGGATCGGCGGATTTGTTTTCCCCAATTTCGGCAGCGCAACGACCGGGAACGGCGGCGGCACTTTCGGTGGGCCTCCCGCTGAAGGCGGCGGAGCGGGCGGGGGGGCCGAAGCGGCTGCCACCGCCGGCGGGGGCGCAATCGGAGGAATCGTCGCGGACGGCGGCGGCGGGGCCGCCACTTTGGGCTTGAGCTTAAACTTACCCGGTTGAGCGGCTGCCCGATGCCTCGGCTGCGGGGGCCACCGGCGCCGGAACCGGCGGCGAAGCGGCCGGGGGCGGCGCGGACTCAGGCGCAGCGGGGGCCGGAGCAGGGGTGGCGGCAGTTTCCGGCGGGGCCGGCGACGCTGCCGGGGCAACTGCGCCCGGCTCGGCGGCGAGACGCGGCTTAAAGCGCATTTTAGGTGCCGCCGACGCGTCTCCCGCCGGTGTCTCGGTGACGGGACCGGCCGCCGGGGGCGGCGGCGGCGGGATCACGGTTGCAGGCGTGGCGGGCGGACTCTCCGATTCGGCTGGCCGCAGCCGGGGCTTCAGCCGCAAGGGGGCAGGCGGTGGAGTTTGCTTGTCACTCATGTCGGCCGAGCAAAGCGATTTTTTTCGTCGCGCGAAACCAAAAGAGCGGGCGTTCAGCGCATTTTCAACCGGAGCTAGCCGCCGACTCCGGCTCGGATCGGCCCACGCAAAAGCCGTCCCTCCACCACGCGAGGGGAACCGGAAAGATTCGCTCGCGGTCAACCGGGGGCCCTACCACGTTGACCCGGAGTCGCCATGATCAAACGCCTGCTACCGTCCTGCCTCATCCTCACGCTCTTTTTTTCGAGCGGCTGCCTGTTCTCGAAAAAAACCGGCACGCCCCGGGAGAGTTCCCAGATCGCGGGCGAAATGGAGGATAGTTTCAAGCGCCGCTGGATTGAAAAGCGGACCGCCGAACTCGTCGCCCAGCGTACCCCGGCCGACTCCGCGCAGACGCAAGCCACCCGGGAATTCGGCGAGAAGTTCGAGTTCCGGCGCGCGCCGAACCAATAGCTCCGCGCCGGGCCCGGCCCCGCGGATCGGACGCGAGACCGCGGCCCGCGCCGGCAATTCCCATGGCTGTTTCAAATTCTTCCGCCGTTTCCGCCGCGCAGGCGAAAACCGGCGCGTTCGCCGCCCTGGTCTGCTACCTTTTGTGGGGCATCGTCCCGCTGTATTGGACGCAGCTGGCGGCCGTGCATCCGCTCGAGTTGATCGCGCATCGCAACCTCTGGTCGCTCTTGTTCGTGCTCCTGCTCGTGGCCTTGCAGGGCGGGATGGGCGAAATTCGGGCGGCGTTGAGCCGCCGCGGCAGCATCGCCATCAATTTCGCCAGCGGGGCGTTGCTCACGACGAACTGGCTGATCTACGTCTGGGGCGTCAACACCGGGCACGTCATCGAATGCGGACTCGGCTATTTTTTCGTGCCCCTGGTGAATGTCGCCGTGGGCCGGTTTCTTCTCCACGAACAGCTGCGCCGGCTGCAATGGATCGCCATCGCCTTCGCGGCCGGCGGCGTAGCCTGGCTGATCATTCAACTCGGACACGCCCCATGGATCGCGCTCGGGCTGGCGGCGTCTTGGAGCGCGTACAGCCTGCTGCGCAAGCGATCCCCGCTCGGTTCGCTGGTCGGGCTGACGGTGGAGACGGTGCTGATTTCCCCCCTGGCCCTGACGTTTCTCGTCGGGCTGTACGTCACCGGCAGCGGCTTCTTCGGACGCGCGGATTTGCGGACGAACCTGCTGATCATGAGCTCCGGCGTGATCACCGCGATTCCCCTGCTGCTGTTTGCCTTTGGCGCCCGGTGCATCCGCATGTCCACCCTCGGCCTGCTCCAATACGTCGCCCCCACCGTACAAATCGTGCTCGGACTGCTGGTATACCACGAACCCTTCTCCCGCGAGCGCGCCGAGAGCTTCGGCCTCATCTGGTTCGGCCTCGTGCTCTACACCGTCGACAGCCTGCTCCTGCAACGCCGCTCGGGACTCATCCCGCGCGAATCCCCGTCCTGAGGCGCCGGCCAGACCGGGCTCAGTCTTTCCTGAAATCGATGAGCTCGATTTCGAACACCAGCGTGGCGTTGCGCGGAATCTTCGGCGGCTGGCCGCGGGTGCCGTAGGCGAGTTCGGGGGGGATGATCGCGAGCCGCTTCTCGCCTCGCTTCATCAGCTGCAAGACCTGGTCCCAGCCCTGAATGACCATATCCCGGCGGACGCGAAACTCGAAGGGATGCGCGCGGTCCTCGTTCTGGTCGAAAATATTTCCGTCCAGCAGGCGGCCCACATAGAGCACGAAAACCCGGTCGCCCGTCTTCGGGGAATCGTCCTTGCCCTCCCGTACGATGATGTAGCGGATGCCGTTCGTCGTCTTTTTTGCCTCGGGCCAGTTTTTCTCGACGAACTCGAGATCGGCCGGGGGCAACTTCTCCCGCTGCGCGCGCAACGCCACCGGCAGCGCCAGCAGGCCAACGGTCAAAAAAAGGAGGAAAGTCTTCACGGCAGGATTCATCGAAGGGACACGATATGTCTTTTCGGGATCCGTGTCATTCGTGTAATCCGTGGTCAAAGCGTTTTTCATGAAGAAACCTGCCGTTGTCATCCTTTGCCCCAAGGAATTCCGATTTACCGACCTCGAAGCGAGTATCGAGCGCCCGTTTCTCGCCGACGTGGCCGACCTGAACACCGTCTGGCTCGATTTCAACGCCCCGTTTCCGGATGAAGTGCTGGCGGCCGATGCGCTGATTCTCTGGCACGGACCCCTCATCACCGCCGGGGTCATCGCCCGCCTGAAGCACTGCCGCGTGATCGTTCGCAACGGCGTGGGCTTCGACAGCGTCGACATCGAGGCCGCCGCGGCCGCGGGCATTCCCGTGTGCAACGTGCCCGACTACGGCACCGAGGAGGTCGCCGATCACGCCCTCGCACTGACTCTGGCGCTCTATCGTCAGCTTTTCCCCCTCGATGCGGAGGCGAAACAGCTCGGCTGGAAGATCAAGGTTGCCCCGAAGATGCGCCGGCTGCGGACGCAGACGTTTGGCATCGTCGGCCTCGGACGGATCGGTACGGCGGCGGCGTTGCGGGCAAAGGCATTTGGTTTCCGCGTCGTGTTCTACGACCCCCACGTGCCGGCCGGCACCCACAAGGCGGTGGGGGTGGAGCGCGCGAACTCGCTTGCGGAGCTGTTCAAGCAGTCCGACACGGTGTCCGTCCATTGCCCGCTCTCGGCGAAAACGCGCGGGATGATCGGCGCCGGCGAAATCGCCCTGATGAAGCCGGGCTCGTTCCTCGTGAACACCGCGCGGGGCGACATCGTGCAAAAGGCGGCCGCGTTTGCGGCGTTGCGCAGCGGACACCTCGCGGGCGCGGGCCTCGATGTGGTGGAGAACGAGCCGCTCCGCACCGCCGAAGAGGCCGCGACGCCGAATCTCATCTGCACGTGTCACGCGGCCTTCTGCAGTCCGGAAAGCATGGTCGAAATGCGCAGCACCTCGGCCAGGATCGCCCGCGCGGCGGTCAGCGGAGAACCCGTTTGGAATCGGGTGAATTGAGCCCCGGTTGGCGAATCCCAGCCGCGGGTAAAGGGAAACACCGGACTACCCTCGCACCGCCTCGTGTTTCGCCACGAGCGCCAGCGCCCGATTGAGCAGCGTCCGGCCCGGCTCCATCCGATGCCACGGCGAAGCCCCGGACGGGTGGGGCAACGGAATACACTCGGTCGCATGACCGCGGTACGTGATCGGAAACTTTTTCCCGATCGTCTCGATCAGCGGCCGCTCGCCAAGAAACTGCGAGATCGCGAGCTTGCCGACCGGCAGCACGAGGGTCGGCTGCAGCAGGGCAAACTCGCGTTCAAGCCACGCCGAGCAGTTCGCGATTTCGTCCGGCGCGGGCACACGATCGCCGCCCTCGGGACGCTTGCCCGGGAAGCAGCGGCAGACGGCCGCGAAGTAAATCCGGTTGCGCACCTCGTCCTCGGTCCAGCCGAGCGACGCGTCGAACCACTTGAAGAGCGTTTTGCCCGCGGTCCACGCGAAGGGCCGGCCAAGCTTGGGCTCCTTGTCGCCGGGAGCCTGGCCGACGAGAATGACTTTGCTCGCAACCGCGCGGCCCACGACGACCGGCTGGTGCATGCGCGGGCAGCGCTCGCACGCGCCCAACGCGGCGAGGTGTTTTTCGACAGCGGCAATGGCAGCATTCATGCCGGCCATGGTGCCGGTCCTCCCCGCCGGCAGGCAAGGACGCGTGCACTGGTCGTGTCTCGAACGGCCAGCGATTCCACCTCCACCCGGACAAGCCCTCTCGCCGCTTCGCCACGGAGATCCCGTCGTCGTCAACTAATCGTTGACAACGACGGCGGCCGGTCCCGCCGCGCGGCGCCCGGCAGAGGGCTGGTTAGCGCCGGCCGCGGTAGCGATTGAAGCTGCCCTTGTGCCGGATCTGGCCCGGCAGGCTGCCCCGGGGGCGTTGCTGCGCCGGCTGCGCCGGACGGAGCGTGATCGGCTTGTAGTCGAAACCTTCGAGGCGCATTTCGGGAATCTTCGCGCCGATAAAACGCTGGATGTCGCGAATGTCATTCGCGTTCTCCGGCGTCACCAGCGTGAAAGCATCGCCGACCGCCTGGGCCCGGCCGGTGCGCCCGATGCGGTGCACATAATCCTCGGGTTTTTCCGGCACGTCGTAGTTGATGACATGCGAGACGCCGGCCACATCGATGCCGCGGGCGGCGATGTCGGTCGCGACCATGACCTCGTATTTGCCACTCTTGAAGCCGGCGAGCGCCTCGATGCGCTGGTTCTGCGAGCGGTTGGCGTGCAGCACGGCGACGGAGTGATTGGCCGACTTGAGGCGGCGCGCGATCTTGTCGGCGCCGTGCTTGGTGCGGGAAAACACGAGCACGCTGTCGAAGTCGGTCTTCGCGAGCAGCGCCTCGAGCAGTTCGAATTTCTGCTCGGCCGCGACGGGATAAAGCGCGTGTTTGACGGACTCGTTGACGGAGCGGGCGATGCCGCACTCCACGCGCGCGGGATTCCGCAGGGCAAACGAGGCCACGGCGGCGATTTCCGGCGGCACGGTGGCGGAGAAGAACAGCGTCTGCCGCTCGCGCGGGCAACGGGCGATGATGTCCTTCACCACGGGCAGGAAGCCCATGTCGAGCATCCGGTCGACCTCGTCGAGCACGAGGATGGTGATGTCGCGAAGATTGATTTCTCCGGTCTTGAGGTAGTCCACCAGTCGGCCGGGGGTGGCCACGATGATATCAACGCCGCGCTTGAGCTCGGTGCGCTGCAGGCCGTAACCCACACCGCCGAAGATCGCGACGGTGCGCAAATCGGTGAAGCGCGCGAAATCGCGGAAGGCGGTTTCGACCTGGGCCGCGAGTTCACGCGTGGGCTCCAGCACGAGGACGCGAGCCCGGCCGTGCTGGCCGAGGCGGGTGAGAATGGGCAGGGCAAACGCGGCGGTTTTTCCCGTGCCCGTTTGAGCGGAACCAATGAGATCGCCGCCCCCGAGCACCACCGGGATGGCGCGCAGCTGGATGGGAGTCGGGTCGGTGTAGCCGGCGGCTTGAACACCCCGGAGAATCGAGTCGGAAAGATTGAGAGCTTTAAAAGGCATGATGAAACTTGCGGGTGGTCACGAGGGCCGGCGGAGGCCGGCAAAGGATCGACTCACTGGCGCTCGTGACGACGCGCAAAAGAGCAAAAAAGAAAAGGGACGAAGCCCCAAAGGAGCTCCGTCCCTCGAAAATCGTTTCGTTACTGGAAACGTGGATTAGTAGCGGCGCTCGCCGCGATCGCGGCCACCGCCGAAACCGCCACGGCCGCCGCCGCCGCCGCCGCCGCCGCCGCCGCCGAAGCCGCGACCGCCGCCGCCGAAGCCGCCGGAACGCTCTTCCTTCGGACGGGCTTCATTGACGGTCAATTGACGGCCGCCGAGATCGACGCCGTTCATCTTTTCCGCCGCGACCTTGGCCTCATCGGCCGTGCCCATGGTGACGAACGCGAAGCCGCGGGGGCGGCCGGTCATCTTGTCCATGGCGACGTAAACGTCGGTGACGGAACCGAACTGCCCGAAAGCCGAGCGGAGCTCGTCTTCGGAAGTCTTGAACGACAGATTGCCGACGTATAGTTTGGAGTTACTCATGTGATGTCTCGTAGATCCACCGTCCGCTGCCAGTCCGTTCCCAACTTGGGTTTCGAAATCATCACTTAAGCCAAACGCTCAGCCAACGACTCACCAGAAACTGTCACCTAACGCTTTCTCTAACGAAGTGGCGACACCGTGCAAGGAGTGTCTCGCAACGCAAGGGAAATTTTAAAGCCCTTCGTCCTTCCCCTTCCGGCGGAAGTTTTCGGTCAAGCCCGCGGCTGACCCGACGCTCCACCCAACTGCCTCCACGGCAGACACTCCCCCGGCGTGATGCCGGCCCGCACGGCCCGGCATTGGCCACGCCACATCACGGCCGGCCTACAGCGCCCGGCCACGCCGGCGGACGATCATGAGGGTCAGCAAACTGAAGAGATAAGCGGCGACGACGAGCAGGGAAAGGCGCCGGCTGCCGGACGCCATCGCGAAGTGCTAAACACCACGTCGCGACAGAGAAAAAGCGTCCCGATCTCCAATGCCACGAGGAATGAAAAATGATCGAAGAGCCGCCAGTTCTTCCGGCGCGCCGTCATGGCCCCGGCACCGAGCCCGAAGAATGAACTCAGCAGCATCAGATTCGCGTAAAAAGCGATGAGCTTCACCACGGACGGGACCCAGCGGATCACCATCATTTCCAAAAACAATGCGGTGAACGACAGCGCAAACCTCTGCCATTTCAACCGGCGCGGGGAAGGGCCAGTCACGAGGTGGGACGTCGGGCGGCGATGCGGGGCGGGGGGGACGGAAAGCGCTGCCAAGCCAACGGTTTGAATTCGTGCTGTGCGTGAGGGCTATGCCGGCCGGCAACAAGACGACGAATGCAGTCCGGGCCGGCGGAGCATTCCCGCGGCAACCCCCTCAATCGAACAATTGGTCGAGCAGACGGCGGTCGCGCTTGGTCGGGCGACCGCTGCCTTTCTCGCGGGCGAGCGCCTGTCCGATACGATCGATCCGCGCCTTTTCAAACTCTTCCGGCAGGGTAAGGTCGGTGCAAAACTGCGCCACCAAGGGGGCGCCGATCCGCGAGCGCGGCACGTCCAAAACGCGCAAGGTCCGCTGCACCACACCTTGTTGCACCGTGATAGTCTCCCCGGCGTGAACGTCCCGCCCCGGCTTCGCCGGCAGTTGGTTGACGGAAACGCTCCCGGCGCGGCAGGCATCGGTCGCACGGCTGCGCGTTTTGAAAATGCGCACCGCCCACAGCCATTTGTCGAGGCGGGCGGCGGTGGTAGCAGTCGCGGAGCTCAAGACCCCTAACCAAAAACGCCGCCGCGCGTTGTCAACCGCCCGGAAGTCTCCACCCGCGACTTCCACCGAACCATTCAGGGCGATCGCGGCCGCGCAAACTCGCTCCGCAGCCAGTCGTCGAGCAACGCCTTCTCGTGGCGCAACGTGTCGTCCGCAAATCCCCTGGTCATGAGGCTAAGCCCGCGCAGATCGCGCCCGCCCTCCTTCACGATCTCGCCCGACGCATCCGTCAGCCAAAACGCCAGCTGAAGGCGCGGCGGGTATATTTCCTTCACCACCCGGATCTCATCCCAACGAAACCCCCGCCATGGCTCGAAATCACCGGCCATGTCCACATCGGTGAAGGTCACCGCCAACATGCCGCCGACCGGCACAATCGGACGCGCCTGCGCGACGAGAGGGTCCCGCAATTGGTCGAGGCAGGACGTGTCCTCACAGTTTCCGATCGCGCGGTCGCGCACGTCCGTAAATTTCTTGGGTTCGAAAAACACCACGTCCACATTGCCACCCGCTGCCGGGGGCGCGGCGCGACCGGCAAGCAACGGCAGCAGTCCCAGCAAGCCGAGGAGCAGAAGTTTGTTCGTTTTCATGCCCTCTGTGACGAAATCCCGGGGACAAAAGTTCCAAAGTTGAGACAGACCCGCCCCCGGGCCACTCCGCCGCAACCCACCCGCAGAGTTCGGGACCGCCCGCTACGCCGCCGCCGGCTGGATGCTCACGATGACAAACTTGCTCGTCGGGGTGTTGCTCTTCGCCGCCACGCTGCCGATCGGCACGAGCACATTCGCCTCGGGAAAATAAGTCGCGACACACCCCCGCGGAATGCGATACGGCGCGACCATGAAAGCCCGGGCCACGCGTTCCACGCCGCCATGGCGATTGAAGAGATCCACAAGTTGCCCCTGCTGCAGACCCGCCGCCGCGATGTCAGCTTCGTGCATGAACACGACGCGCCGGCCGCCAAACACTCCGCGATACCGGTCGTCGAGACCGTAAACCGTCGTGTTGAACTGATCGTGCGTGCGAATCGTCATCATGACGAATTCTCCCGGAGGAATCACGGGCTGCGGAATGGGGGCCGGGATGAAATTTGCCCGGCCGGTGGGCGTCTGCCACTCGCGCCGGTCCCGGGGGGCGTTGGCGAGATAGAAAGCCCCGGCGCGCACCCGCTGGTTGTAATCCTCGAAACCAGGCACGACCCGCGCGATGCGGTCCCGGATCAGATCGTAGTTTCCCGCCAGGGCCGCCCAGTCGGGTCCCTTCCCGGCCGGTCCCGCTCCGAAGACGGCCTGGGCCAGGCTACAGACGATCGCGACCTCGCTGCGCAACTGCGCGGACGCCGGCGCGAGTTTGCCCCGCGACGAATTCACGATCCCCATCGAATCCTCGGTGGTCACGAACTGCTCCCCGCCCGCCTGCACGTCGCGCTCGCTGCGGCCGAGACACGGCAGGATGAGCGCGCCGCGCCCCGTCACGAGGTGCGCGCGATTCAGCTTGGTGGAAACCTGCACGGTCAGCGCGCACCGTCGCAACGCGTCCGCGGTGAACTCGGTGTCGGGCGTGGCTGAGAGAAAATTTCCTCCCATGCCGATGAAAACGCTCACCCGCCCATCGTGCATCGCTCGGATGGTGTCGACGGTGTCGAGCCCATGCGCCCGCGGTGACTTCAGGCCGAACTCCGCATCGAGCCGGTCGAGCCAAGCATCGGGCATTTTTTCGAAAATGCCCATGGTCCGATCGCCCTGTACGTTGGAATGCCCGCGGACCGGACACACGCCCGCACCGGGCCGGCCCAGGTTGCCACGGAGGAGGAGAAAATTCACCACCTGCTGGATGGTCTCGACCGCGTTCGGTTGCTGGGTGAGGCCCATCGCCCAGCAGCAGATCGTGGCCCGGGAGTGGCTCGCGATCTGCGCCGCCGCGCGGATCTGCTCCCGCGCCACGCCGCTGGCCGCGACGATTTCGCCCCAAGATGCCGCGCGCACATCGGCGGCGAGCGCCTCGAAGCCGTGCGTGTGCCCCTCGATAAACGCCCGGTCGAGCACCGTGCCGGGCGCGCGATCCTCGGCCTCGAGCATCTCCTTCATCAACCCCTTGAAGAGCGCGAGGTCGCCACCGATGCGCGGCTGCAGCCAGAGATCGGAGAGCCGCGCGCCCTCGCCGAGCAGCGTCTTGAACGCTTTCAGCGGGTGCATGAAATTCTGCGGGTTCTTGAACCGCTCGCTGCCGATCTCCGGCAGCGGATTGATGGAAACGATCGTCGCCCCGCGCGCCTTGGCGGCCTCCAGAGTGGAGAGCATGCGCGGATGATTCGTGCCGGGATTCTGGCCCACGACGAAGATCGCGTCGGCCAGCTCGAAATCCGCAACCTTCACCGTGCCCTTGCCGATGCCGATCGCCTCCGTCAGCGCGACGCCGCTCGATTCGTGGCACATGTTCGAGCAGTCGGGCAGGTTGTTGGTGCCGAATTTCCGCGCGAACAACTGCCAGAGAAACGCCGCCTCGTTGCTTGTGCGCCCCGAGGTGTAGAACGCCGCCGCATCCGGCGAGGGCAACGTGCGCAGCTCGCGGGCCGCCAGCGCGAACGCCTCGTCCCACGCGATGGGTTCGTAATGGCTCGCTCCCGCCCGCAACACCAAGGGTTCGACCAACCGGCCCTGCCCATTGAGCCAGTGGTCGCTCTGGGTCGCGAGCTGCGCCACGGAGTGCGCCGCGAAAAATTCCCGGCCCGCCCGGAGCGGCGTCGCCTCGTCGGCGACCGCCTTGGCCCCGTTTTCGCAGAACTCGAAAACATGCCGCGCGCCATCCGGACTCGGCCACGCGCAGGACTGGCAGTCGAAGCCGTCCTCTTGGTTGACCTGTAACAATGCCCGGATGCCACGGCCGATTCCCATCTCCCCCACGAGCTGCGCCGTCTTGGTGACGGCCTTCAAACCGGCAGCCGCCGCACTGGGCATGTCCAGCCGTGGCGGAACGCTCTCCAAGGGCGGTTGCGCGGAAGGGATGGGCGGCGTCACGCGACCCAACGTGCCGCAGCCATCCGGCGATTCAACTCAACTGTTGAGCGCATCCGGGCCCGCGTCCCGACGGGCCCGCGCCGGCCACCGCCACCGGCTTTTGCGTTCGCCCCTTTGCTTTTCCAAACGGCGCGCTATCTTCCGGCCAGATGTTTCCCAATCTGCTTGCCCTCATCACCAGCCGGCCACCGCCGGAGCTGGAGCGGCAGGCCTTTGTCGAAGCCGTTCACGTGGAGGAAAGCGAACGGCGCAATCCCCGGGTGGAGCGGATGATCTTCATCTGCTGGATCCTGATCGCCGTGAAACACGTCGCGATCATCTGGGCGGTGCATCGCTACGCCGTGCCGTTTCACCAGCTCTGGGTGAATTTTCCCACCTGGGTGCTCGGCGTCCTGGCGACGGGCATTTATTTCTGGCAGGTGCGAAAATCCCGGCCGGCGGCCAATCCGCCTGAACCCGGTCCGAAAGACTGAGGCTTGACGATTGTTTTCCGGCGGCCTGCCGTGCTTGCAAAGCGCCCGCCGGCACCCGCCGGCCCGCCACCATCCTCGCACCCGTATTTCCATGCCCACCCATATTCCCGGTTTGCGCAGTCCCTACGCCACCGTTGGCCGTCTCGTTTACTTCGGCCGGATGCTCGACAAGATCCGCCTGCACGCCGCCGGCAAACTGCCCGCCGCCGACTACACGCCGAATCTCGGCAAAGCCTTCGACAGCCGTTGCTGCAATTTTCTGCGGATCAACTACGACGAGCTCAAAGCCCAAGTCCTCAGGGCCGAGACCACCGACGCAGACCTGCTCGCCTGGGCCGAGGCCCGCGGCGGGGTGCGCACGGATGAGGAGTGCGAAGTCTGGAACGGTTTCATGATGAAGCGCTGCATTCGCGACGCGGGGGCCGAGATCCTCGCGCGGCGCATCCGGGAAAGCGGCCTCCAGTCGAAGCCGATCCTGACGATGTTCGACTATCTCGATTTCGACGAGGGCCGCGATCCGGTCAGCGCCCGCGCGTGGGAGCTCCGTCCGCCCGAGGTGGTCATTTTGATGGGCGTGGCCGGCTGCGGCAAAACGACCGTGGGCGAAAAGCTGGCGGCGGCGCTGGGCTGGAGCTTCCGCGACGCGGATGATTTCCACCCGCCGGAAAACGTCGCGAAAATGAGTGCCCGGGTTCCGTTGACCGACGCCGACCGGCAGCCGTGGCTCGCCGCCATCCGCACCTACATCGAGGCCTGCCTCGCCCGGGGCGAGCGCGCCGTAGTGACCTGTTCCGCGCTGAAAGAGAGCTACCGTCAGACCATCGTGGCCGACCCGGCCCGGGTGCGCCTGGCCCATCTCATCGGCGATGAGGCCTTGATCGCCGCGCGCATCAGCCAGCGTCACGGCCACTTCATGAAGCCCGAGATGCTCAAGTCGCAGCTCGAGACCCTCGAACCGCCGCAGAATGCCATCGCCGTCGACATCGCCGGGACGCCCGCCGAGATCGTTACGCAGATCCGCCGGGCCTTTTCGTTGTGAGCCCCGCCGGCGCCCAACGTCTGCGGCTGCTCGCGAGCGCATTGAGTGTGCTTGCCGTGGTGGCGCTGGCCGCGGCCGGTTGGTTCTACACGCGACTGCGCGCAAGCCTCCCCCAACTCGACGGCGCCGCGACGGCGCAAGGGCTGGCGGCCCCGGTGCAAATCGCGCGCGATGCTCTGGGCGTGCCGACGCTTCGCGGCCAGAGCCGGGTCGACGTGGCGCGGGCCCTCGGCTGGCTGCATGCGCAGGATCGCTTCTTTCAAATGGACCTTTTGCGGCGCAGCAGCGCCGGCGAGCTGGCCGAGATCTTCGGCAAGCGCGCGCTGCCCCGGGACCGTGCCAACCGGCGCTTCGGTTTCCGCGCCCTCGCTCAAAAGGTCGTCGCGAATCTGCCGGCCGGTGAGCGGGCGGTGCTCGACGCCTATACTGCCGGCGTGAATGCGGGCCTCGGGGCCCTCGGCGCCCGGCCCTTCGAATATTACGTGCTGCGCGAGTCGCCGCAGCCGTGGCGCCCCGAAGATTCGATTCTCGTGGGCTACACGATGACCCTGGATCTGCAGGATGAAAACGGCCGCTACGAGAAAACCCTGATGACGCTCCGCGATCAGCTCGGAAAGGAAGCCTTCGCCTTTTTCGCCCCGCTCGTCGGTCCCGATGACGCCGCGCTCGACGGCAGCACCCTGCCGCTCGCGCCGATACCCGGGCCGAGGGTCGTCAACCTCCGGGCGGCCAAGGTGAGCGTGGATGCAACCTCACCCGGCCGGCCGGCGCTCCCGTTGCCGGAATCGTTTCCATTTCCAAATCGCGACCCCGAGACCGTGCCGGGTTCGAACGCCTTCGCCCTCGGCGGAGCCCGCACGGCCAACGGCGCCGGCCTGCTCGCGAACGACATGCACCTCGACCACGCCGTGCCCAATATCTGGTATCGCGCCTCGCTCGAATTTCCCGCGTCGGGACCAACCACCGGCGGAGCCGCCTTGAGAAAAATCACCGGCGTGACCCTGCCCGGCATGCCGCTGGTCGTCGCCGGCAGCAACGGCCGCGTGGCGTGGGGATTCACCTACACGTATGCCGACACCGGCGATCTCGTGGTGGTCGAACCCGTGCCCGGACTCACATCGTGGTATGCCGCGCCCAACGCCCAATCGGTCAAATACGAGACGCGCACCGAGACGATCACCGTCCACGGCGGCAAGCCCGTCACGGTCAACTACGACTGGACCCTCTGGGGGCCCGTGATCGACAAGGATGAACGTGCACGCCCGCTCGCCCTGCACTGGGTGGCGCTGGATCCCGCCGCCACCAACCTCGGGTTGCTCGACATGGAGGAGGCAAGCGACGTGACGGCGGCCATCGCCGTCGCCCACCGCGCCGGCGTGCCCACGCTCAACTTCGTTGTCGCCGATGCCGCAGGCAACGTGGCGTGGACCGTCGCCGGCCGCCTGCCCAAGCGCATCGGCTACGACGGCCGGCTGCCGGTTTCGTGGACCTATGGCGATCGCCGGTGGGAGGGATTACTCCCGCCCGACGAGGTGCCGGTGATCCGACATTCCGCCTCCGATCCCGCACCCGAACAAAGAATCTGGTCCGCCAACCAACGCACGCTGGGCGGCGAGGCGCTCACGAAGATCGGCGACGGCGGCTACGCCCGCCCCGCCCGCGCCGCCCAGATCCGGGACGCCCTGGCGACCCTCGAAAAGGCGACGCCCCGCGACCTGCTCAAGGTTCAGCTCGACGATCGCGCACTTTTCCTCGCGCCGTGGCACCGGCTGTTGCTGGACACGCTCACGCCCGCCGCCGTCGCGTCGAACAAATCCCGGGCCGCACTGCGTTCGCTCGCGGAAAAATGGGAGGGGCGGGCCAGCGCCGAAGCCGTCAGTTACCCGATCGTGAAAAAGTTTCGGGGGGCGGTGTACGAACGGATTTTCCCCGCGCTCTTCGCCCCCTGCGTCGAGGCAGACCCGGGGTTCACGTGGAGCCAGCTGCAGCTGGAGCCGGCGGTGTGGGCGATGTTGCAGGCAAAGCCGATGCACCTGCTCGATTCCCGCCACGCGAGCTGGGACGAGTTGCTGCTCGCCGCAGCCGACGACGTGACCGCGGCGTTCGATCGCGCCGGCAACAACCCCGCACGAGTACCGTGGGGCCGGCAAAACGCCGTGCAGGCGCGCCATCCGTTCAGCTATTCGCTGCCGGAGTGGCTGGTCGGCTGGCTGAACCTGCCGGTCGAGCCCCTGCCGGGCGACGTCGACCTGCCCCGCGTGCAGCAGCCGCACCACGGCGCGAGCGAACGCCTGGTGGTTTCGCCCGGGCACGAGGACGAGGGAATTTTTCACATGCCGGGCGGCCAGAGCGGCCATCCGCTGTCGCCGTTCTTCCGCGCCGGCCACGAAGCGTGGATGCGGGGCGAACCCACGCCTTTCCTGCCCGGGAAGCCGGCGCACACCCTCCGGTTGCAGCCGTAGCGCCGGCGCGCGGCGCCGCACCTTTTGCGTTGAGCCGCACGAACCGGCGCCGCTTGCTGGCCCCGCCGCCGCATGAAGAAAAAGAAGCGCAGTTACACGGTCTTTCTTGGCGGCGAATTGTTCTCGCTCAAGCACCTCATCGGCAACGCGTGGCTGGCCGAGGCGATCTACGAAAAATCCCACGGTAAATTCCGCTGCGTCCTGCCGCAGGACTTCGGCGAACTGCGGGGCCGCAGCGCCCGGGCGATCCGCGACCACAGTCTCCATGCCCTCGTGGCCTGCGACCTCGCGTTGTTCAATTTCGACGGTACCGACCTCGACAGCGGCACCGTGGTGGAATTCATGTTCGCGAAATTCGCCGACATTCCCGCCGTCCTTCTGCGCAGCGACATCCGCCCCGCCGGCGGCAATCGGGGCGCGCCGTGGAACGTGATGGCCGGCTTTTTCCCCCGCACGGCGAACGTCCTCGCCCCGAGTCTCTTCGACTACCGGGGTTCGCCCACCCGGCGTCAGCGCGGGCTCGACGACGCGCTGCGCCTCGCGGGCCAGCACAGCTCCGCCGCCGCGCAAATCGTGTGTGAACGGATCGCCGCGCAATGTGTGCGCGCGTTCGAACGGTTGCTCGACCTGCCACCGGCCATGCCGAGGCACCTCCGCGAGGAAGCCTACCAATGGCTCGCGCTGATGCCCGCCCTGCACGGCAAGCGGAAGGATCTGTGGAGGCAGTTCGAGCGCCACCTGGAGCGCAAGGTGGAGCGAGATTTGCTCTGATCGGCCACCGCCCTTCGAACGGCGCGCCGTCGTCGGTTTTTCCACCAACCCCTTTAAAGCCATGCCACTCCACGTCCTCGACCACCCGCTCGCCGCGCACATCATCACCCATCTCCGCGACCGGACGACCAAGCCGGCGACGTTCCGCACCTTGGCATACCAAATCAGCCTGCTCCTCGCAATCGAGGCGACGAATGGAATTGAAACCGAGCCGAAGGAGATCGACACCCCGCTCGAACGCATGACCGGCCGCGTCCTCGCCCACGAAACGCTCGTCGTGGTGCCGATTCTCCGCGCCGGCCTCGGCATGGTGCAGCCTTTCACCGATCTTTTCCCCGACGTCAGCGTCGGCTACATCGGGCTGGAGCGCGATCACGAGACGGCGCGGGCCCGGAGTTACTATTGCAAGCTGCCGCCGCTGAAAGGTCGCGCGCGTCACCACGTGTTCGTGGTCGATCCGATGCTTGCCACCGGCGGCTCCGCCGTCGCCGCGCTCAACGTCGTCAAGGAATGCGGCGCCATCAACCCCACCCTGGTATCGATCGTCAGCGCGCCCGAGGGCGTGGCCGAAGTCGAGCGGCATCATCCCGGCACCACGATCCACACCGCCGCGCTCGACCGCGCACTGAACGATCGCAAATACATCATGCCCGGTCTCGGCGATTTCGGCGACCGGTTGTACGGCACCTGACCGAACCGCGGCCGACGACCGGCTGCGTCGCGATCGTGTCCCTTGGCCTCAAGGCCAAATCTTTGTTGTCAACTATTGGTTGACTTAGAAGGTTTGGTGGCGTCTCCTAGGGCTTCGCTGGCTGCACCGGCTGGCGTTCGTCCCGATGGCCGCACCCCGGGCGGGGCACGGCATGTTCTCGCGGCTTGCGGATCGCGTGCACGGGGGGCATTTTCCACCTCTCTCCCGCGACGATGAACAGCTTTGGCTCCTCCGATGACCACCAACCCGTGACCTGGGTCCGCGGCCAGCCCATTTACGCGGTGCACGTGCTCGTGGGAGTTTTCGTCGGCTCGATGCTCGCCACGGCGGTGCTAAGTTTTTTCAACGCCGGGCGCTGGCTCGATGCGTTGATCTTCCTGAGCGATCGCGTGCTGCAGGGCGAAGTCTGGCGCGGCCTCACCTACGGCCTCGTGAACCCGCCGTCGCTCTGGTTCGTGATCAACATGCTCATGATCGTGTGGTTTGGCCGCGAGTTGGAGCGCTTCTTCGGCCGCCGCTTGTTCCTGCGGTTTTACGCCGGACTGTACCTTCTGCTCCCCGTGCTGTTCACCGCGATTGGCCTGGCGCGGCCCACCCATCTCGCGGGCGAGTCCGGCGGCTTTGCGCTGTTCGTGGCTTTCGCCACGCTGCATCCGAACGCGCCCATGATCTTCAACCTCCTAGCGAAGTGGGTGGCCGCGATCCTGATCGGCATCTACACGCTCATGGCCCTAAGCAGCCACGATTGGATGCAGCTTGTTTCACTGTGGGCGACCTCCGGCTACGCCTATGCGGTCGTGCGGTATGAACAGGGCCATTTCAGCGTGCCGACCTTCCGGATGCCGGCGAAGGCCAAGGTTGCCACGTCGCTACGGGCAGAACCGCGATTCGAGCCGCCGGTTCGTCCCCGGGTTTTAAGCGTCGGCACGATGGTCGAGATCGACGCGGTGCTCGACAAGATCGCTCGCTTGGGCATCGCCAGCCTGACGCCGCAGGAGCGGGCGAAACTCGATGCTGCCCGCGAGGATCTGCGAAAAAAATCCGGCCGGCACTGATCCAGCGAGAGTGCGGCTCCTTCATCCGCGCCATCCGCCGCGTTCGATCCGCGACCGGCCATCACATCAACCGCCGGAACCCAGGCCCCTCAACCCGCACCGTCATGCCCCTTCCCCTCGCCGCCATCCTGTCCGCCGTCACCCCGCTCGTGTTGAGCGCCTATGAACTGTATCGCCGGCGTCAGGAGGCAAAAGCCGGGCCCGCCGGCGACGCGCTTTCCGGCGAAGGCTTGCGAGCCCGCCTGCGCGAGCTGGAGGATTCCGCGCTGGAACAAGCACGCTTGATCGACGAACTCTCCCGCACCGTGGAATCGCTGGCCCGTACAGTCGACGCCGTGCTGGAGGAGAACAACCGCAAGGCGGCGCAGATTCGGCGGCTGCTTTTCGCGGGGATCGGTATCGCCGCGGCGAGTTTCGGCTCGGCCGGCGGCCGCCAGGCCGGGAGGGGCCCAACGGACTCGCAGGATTGCCTTGGCGCCGAACCGCGTTTTCATCCCGCGGCGTGGACCCACTCACCCACTCGCTCCTCGGCGCCAGTCTGGGTTACGCGGCTTTTGGCCGCCGGCTCGGCCGGACGGCGGCGGGTGTCGGCGGGCTCGCGGCTTTCGTGCCGGACGCGGATATTTTCATTCGCAGTGCCGCCGACCCGCTGCTCGCGATCGAGTATCACCGCCACTTTACGCACTCGCTGCTTTTTGCCCCGGTCGGCGCCGCCGTGGTGGCCTCGTTCTGGCTGATCCGGCCCCGCTGGCGGGATCACTTTGCCGCGCTGTGGGTCTGTGCGCTCGTCGCCTACTTTAGTCATGCTCTGCTCGACGCGGCCACGAGCTACGGCACGCAGTTGCTCTGGCCGGTTTCGAATCATCGTTTCGATTTCGACGTAATTGCGATCGTCGACCCGCCGTTCACGCTGGTGCTCGGCCTCGGCTTGGGATGGTCGCTACGATCGAAACGACTGCGGATCGCGACGATCGCCCTGGCGCTGGCGGCCGGTTACCTGGGCTTGGGCGCGCTCCAGCACGAACGCGCCCTGGCGGCACAGCAACGCCTGGCGGCGTCGCGCGGTCATGCCCCCCAGCGCGCCGAGGCGATGCCCACGCTGGCCAACAACATCGTCTGGCGGGCGCTCTATGTTCACGCCGGCCAGATCTACAGCGACCGCATTCGCGTCGGTTGGTTTTCCGCCCCGACCGTCCGCGAGGGCTGGGCGTTGCCGCTGGTGGAGGAGCGGGACTTGACGACCGCGGAACGAACCCGGAGTGCGGTGCAGCGCTCATTTCCCCGGTTCCAGTGGTTTTCGGAGGGTTGGGTGGCGCGCAGCCCCAACGATCCCACCGTGCTCGGCGACATGCGTTATTCGCTTTCGACCGAGGCCTTCGATCCGATCTGGGGCATCCGCTTCACGCCGCCCGGCGCGCCGACCCCGGTGATCTGGGTCAACCGCTCGCGCGATCGCGAGATCCGGCTGGGCGAGTTGTGGCGCGAGATCGCCGGCCGGGATGAACGCTAGCGCCCTGTGCCGAGGCCAGCAGGCGCCTTAAACGTCCGACGTGATTGATCCTCCCGAGGCGGATCAATCGCGGGTGAAAACGAAAAAAACTTCGCGCTCACCAGCGCGACCCCGCTACAAACAGTGCGCCTCGGAACCTTCCGCCGCTTTCATCCCATGACCCCTCGCTTGAATCTCCTGCCGGCGCTCAGCGCCATTGTCCTCGCCGCGTTGCTGACCGGGTCCGCCCGCGCCGCCATTCCCGGTATCACGATGCCGCCCGCCGACGGCAAGTTGCGCATCATCGCGTTTGGCGCCCATCCCGATGACTGCGAAATCCAGGTCGGCGGCGCCGCGGCGTTGTGGGCCCGGGCCGGACATCACGTGCTGTTCGTGTCCGTGACCAACGGCGACATCGGCCACTGGCGCGAGGCCGGTGGCCCGCTCGCCGTCCGCCGAAAGCGCGAGGTCGACCAGGCCCACGGGATCCTCGGCATCCAGGGCGTCGTGCTCGACAACCACGACGGCGAACTCGAGCCCACGCTGGAGAATCGCCGCACCCTCACGCGCCTGATCCGGGAGTGGAATGCCGATCTCGTCCTGGGCCCCCGGACCAATGACTATCATCCGGACCACCGCTACACGGGCATCCTCGTCCAGGACGCCGCTTACATGGTCACCGTGCCCTTCTTCTGTCCGGACGTGCCGGCGATGAAGAAAAATCCGGTGTTCATGTACTACACCGACCGTTTCCAAAAGCCGGCGCCCTCGCGGCCGGACGTCGTCGTCTCCATCGACGCCGTCATCGAGAAAAAACTTGATGCCCTCGGCGTGATGATCTCGCAGTTCGCCGAGGGCGGGGCCAACGGCTCGGCCGACCTCTATCCCGCCGCTCCCGCCGGCCAGGAGCAGAGGAAGCGGGCGGTCCGGGAAAATTTCTCACGGCGCTTTCAAGCGCTGGCCGTCCGGTTTCATCAGGAACTCGCCGCGTGGTATCCCGGCGACAAGGCGAAGGCGGTGAAGCATGGCGAGGCGTTTGAGATTTGCGAATACGGCGGCCAGCCCGACAAGCGTGAACTGCGGCGCCTGTTCCCGTTCTTCGACTGAGCGGCTCCGTTCTCTTTTCCGGACAAGCACATTTTTCCCTTCCCCCGTCAGATCCTCCAAATCCACCCCCATGATCAACCTGTCTCGTCGCGATTTCCTCAAACTGTCCTCCGCCGCCGGTCTCGCCGTCGCCGCTCCGCTGGGCTCCCGGGCCGCCGGGCCCCATCACCGGCCGGGCCAGTCCCGCCTGCTGCTCAGCCTTGCCGCCTACTCCTTCCGCGAGTCGTTTCCCACCAGCCGCGGCAAAGCCAACCCCAAGGCACCGCCGGCCGCCCAGGCCATGGATATGTTCAAGTTCATCGACTATTGCGCGGCGCAGGGCTGCGCCGGCACCGAGCTCACCAGTTATTTCTTCGCCGCGGAAACCGACGACTACCTGATCAAGCTCCGGCGGCATTGCTTCCTGCGCGGCATCGCCATCAGCGGCACCGCCATCGCCAACAATTTCTCGCATCCCAAGGGCCCGAAGCGGGACGAGGAGATCGCGGCCACAAAGAAGTGGATCGATCGCGCGGTGGTGCTGGGCGCGCCGCACATCCGGGTCTTCGCCGGCGTCACCAAGGAGATCCCGCGGGCCGAGGCCGACAAACTGGTCGTCAGCGCGCTCGAGGAGGTCGGCGATTACGCGAGTAAGAAGGGCATTTTCCTCGGCCTGGAAAATCACGATTCCATCGGCAGCGCCGCGACGCTGCTGCCCATGATCCGTTCCGTGAACAGCCCGTGGGTGGGCATCAACCTCGACTCGGGCAATTTTCGCACGCCCGATCCCTACAAGGATTTCGCGGAGTGCGTGCCCTACGCCCTGAACGTCCAGCTCAAGGCGGATCTGATCGACGGCTCCGGCAAGAAAGTGGATGCCGATAACAAGCGCTTCACGCAGCTCCTGCGCGCCGGCGGCTACAAGGGCTGGGTGGCCTTGGAATACGAGGCGCCGGAAAGCCCCGTGACCGCCATTCCGCGCCACCTGAAGGAGCTGCGGACGCTGTTCTCCGCGTAAGCGCGGCGTTCGTCCCACCGGCGGCCGGATTCGCTCCGGCCCGCCGGGCCACGAAAAAAGGCGGGCTCTCGCCCGCCTTTTCTTCGTCGTGTGCGCCCGTCAGGCCCGCACGGGAATGCCGAGAATTCTCGCCATCGTCCCGCCGAACACCTTGCGCCGGCAGTCTTCCGGCACGGCACAGGCGTCGAACATGTCCTCGTGACGGCCCATCATGTTGTCCAGCCGCTCCGGCGCCTCGTCGGTGCCAAACACGATTTTTTCGAAGGCGTAGACGGTATCGGGCGCACTATGGGCCGTCGGTCCCTCCCACCAGAGGTAGTCCTTCATCGCTTTCAGGTTGCCCTGCAATTTGGTGAGCGTGGAGCCCGTAATGTCGAAGTGGACGTTCTTGCACCAGCGGGCGACCTCGGCCGCCTCCGCGTAGGCGGGATTGCCGAAATGCGCGCCGATGATCTGCAGCTTGGTGAACTTGGCCGCGATCGTCATGAGATACTCGGCCCGCATGCGCGGAAATCCCATCGTGCCGAAGCCGGCGATGCCGGTGTGATAAAGCGCCGGCACGCCCATTTTTTCGATGCGCTCGTAGATCGGAAAATAACGCTCGTCATCCCAATTGTAACGCGGATCGCGTAACTTGATCCCGCGACACCCGTTGGCGGCGAAGTAATCGAGGTCCGCCAGAACGTCGGCGCTGTCGACCGAAATGCGGCCGAAGGGAATGACCGTGTCGGGACTTTTCCGCGCGGCCTCGATGATCGCCGGATATTCCGGCCGCCAGCCGTTGACGCAGGCCATCGCGTTGCGCTCTCGAAAATGGGTGAGCAACCCTTCGAAAAAGTACGGGCGCTTCTGATAGTGCATGTGGCAGTCGATCGTGAAGCGCCGGGGCACGGTCCGGCCCAGGCGAACGGTCGACTTCCCATCGAGGGCGGGGGGCTGCTGGCCATCGGCGGCGAAGATCGCTGGCGAGCGGCCGAGGGCCGCGAGTCCAAGCGCGCCGCCAGTGACTTTGAGAAAACCGCGGCGGGAGGAGAATGCGTGAGGGAGCATGGTGGGGAGTTAGGTTTCCGGGACGAAAAACCAGCTTGGGGAATACCCCTCCGCGGACAAGACCATACCCCGCCTCAGCGTCCGCCCGGGAACGCGCGCACGAGTTCCAACACCGTTTCCGCGCAAGCCCAGGCCAGGGTGAATCCCGCACCGCCGTGACCGTAATTGTGCACGATCGCGCGCCCGCCCGGCATCGGCTCGAGTTCCAGCCGCACCGAGGCCCGCGCCGGGCGCAATCCGACCCTTTGCCCCAGCACCCGCGCCGTCGCCAACACCGGCCGCAGCCGCACGCACCGGTCGAAGATATCGTTCGCCACGGCTGGATCCGGGACGGTGCTCCATTCGCCGGCCTCGGCGGTGCCGCCGAGCACGCAGTCGCGATCGCGCGGCACGATGTACGTCGTGCTGCCGTTGTCGTAGAGGATGATCGTGTCATCGAGCCCGGCCGGCCGGGACACGAGCACGAGCTGGCCGCGGATCGGATACACGCCGTCATCGAGCGCGACCGTGCGCGCCCCGACTCCGGTGCAATTCACCACGATCCGGTGGGCGGTGAGCAGATCCTGCACCCGCTCGACGGAGCGGGTCACGAAGCGCCCGCCCCGACGGGCAAATTCCGCCTGCAACCAGGCCATGTGCACCGGCGTTTCCACCCGGGGCACGGAGAAGACGGGCGCCGTGGCGAACCCCGCCGGTAACTCCGCAGCCGTGGCGTCGCGCACCTTCGGCTCGAGGCTGCGCAGGGCAGCCGGGTCTTTCTTCGCCGGCGTCAGCATGAGCAGCGGCGCCGACTTGATCCCCGGCACTCCGCGCCGCTCCATCTCCTCGTAAAGCACCCGCGTGCGCCGCGCCCAGGCATCGGCCCGTTCCGAGCTTTCGACTTTATACGGCAGCCAGATCGCCGCCGCGACATCCGAGGTCAGTTGCGGCGTCTTTTCCCGGGCATAAATGACGACCGGAAAACCCGCATCGAGCAGGCCCAGGGCCGTGGTCAGGCCGACCACGCCCGCGCCGAGGACGGCCACTTCGCCGGAGCGTGGAGTTGAGGAAGTCGATGCTGCGGTCATACGAAGGGTAAAGGCGGGTCACTCCTTCTTCGCCGGCGCCGCGGTCGGACGCACGGTCGGATACTTGATGCCAAGCTGGTCGAGATACGTATCGTAGCGCGACGCATCGTAGTAAAATCTACGCATCGGCTCGCGATACTCCGCCATGATTTTCGCATTCAGGTAGGTCGCCGGTTTGTCCTCCGGCCCCATCAGCGGCTGATACTTCATATCTTTCGTCTGCACGTTGCGGAAATAGTCCCACGCCCCCGCGACCAGGGCGGGCTGCGTCAGCAAATCCACCATCGTCATCGCCAACACTTTCGCGCCCGCCGTCGTGCCCTTGTGCGCAATCGGCGTCGCCATCGCGATGGCGTTCGCCCAGTTGTGGCCGGGGAGATTCGGAATGTTGGCCGGGTAGCGCAGGATGACGGTCGGAACATTCCATGACACATCGCCGATGTCGTCCGACCCGCCCACGCGCGTCTCGTCCGTGGCCGGCCCCTGCAATTTTTTCAGCTGCACCGGCAGCCCGGAAACCGGCGCCTTCAGTTCGCCCTGCAGGGACTTTGCCAGCAGTTGGTCCGCGTCGGTCCACTGCGGCAGCCCGACCTGCTGGATATTGGCATCCATCGCCTCGGCCACCGGCTTGTTGTAATGCCCGGGCCAGGCGGAACCGAGGACGCGCGACGTGACACTCGTGGCGGTCATCAGCGCGGCGCCCTGCGCCATCGTATCGCCGATCTCACGCAGGCCGCGGATCTGGTCGTATTCGAGTTCGCGGAAATAATACCAGACGCTGGCGATCGCCGGCACGACGTTAGGCTGGTCGCCGCCGTTGGTGATGACGTAGTGCGAACGCTGCTGCAGCCGCAGGTGCTCGCGGCGATAGTTCCAGCCCACGTTCATCAATTCCACCGCATCGAGCGCACTGCGGCCCCGCCACGGCGCCATGGCCGAATGCGCCGTCTCGCCGCGGAAAGTGTACTCGACCGACACGAGGCCCGTGCCCGTCCCCGCGCCCCATGAGACTTCGAGGTTGTTGCCGACATGCGTGAACAGCACCACGTCGACGTCCTTGAAATACCCGGCGCGCACGAGGTGGGCCTTGCCGCCGAGTTGCTCCTCCGCCACGCCCGGCCAGAGCCGGATCGTGCCGGGCAGCTTCGCCCGCTCCATCAACCGCTTCACCGCGAGGGCGGCCGTGAGGTTAAGCGGTTGGCCGGAGTTGTGGCCCTCGCCGTGACCGGGCGCGCCCTCGATGATCGGCGACCGATAGGCCACCCCGGGGCGCTGCGAGGCCTGCGGAATGCAATCGATGTCGGAGCCCAGCGCGATCACCGGCTTGCCCGAGCCCCACGACGCCACCCACGCCGTCGGCATGCCGGCGACACCCCGCTCGATTGTGAACCCCTCCTTTTCGAGGATGCCCGTGAGGTATTTCGACGTCTCGACCTCTTGGAATCCGAGTTCGCCGAAGCTGAACACCGTGTCGACCATGACCTGGGTTTGCTTCTTCATCGACTCGACGGCATCGCTCACCTGCCCCTTGTACTCGGCCGCGGAACCGGACTGCGCCGCCGCCCGGACGGCGGGAGCCAGGGCAAGGGTGACGGAACAACAGACGATACGGAGGGAGAGACTCATAGCGGTTTTCCTAGCACAGGGTTGAAGCGGCCGACGCCGCCCGGGGCAACAGGGGCGGGAAACGTGTTGGCCCGCCGTGCAGACGAGGGCAAGCCGGCTTTCGACCCGAAAGCGGCTTGCGAAGTAATCGGCCAATTTTGCGACTAGTCGCAAAATTGAGGTTTGCCGCGATTCCCCCGAATTTTCCGCCACAGCGGAAAATTGAGAACCGCGGCGGGGAGCAGACTCGCCCCGGGAGGGAGAATTCAAAACAGCCGCCGGCCGCGGGCCTCCGGCGGAGACGGAATGCCGAGCAATCCCGCCAGCGTCGGCGCGATATCGTCCACCCCGACTCGCTCGGGATGCACGCCGGGCGTGACGCCGGCGCCGAACCAGAGCTGCGGCACGTGCGTGTCGTAATCGTAAGGCGTCCCGTAAGTGGTGCCGGTCGGCACCTTGTTCATGAAGTAAGGCTTCACCACGAAAACGACGTCGCGATCGCTCGGCCCGTAATAACTGCGACGCACCATGGCGGGCACGGATTCGCCCTCGGGCGCGATCGCGAGAATTTCGGCCCGGGTGAACGCCGGCGCGACGAACGGCGCCGTCAGCAGGGATTCCTTCAAAACACGGGCCACCGCGTCGGCCGGCAGATTTTTCGCCGCGAGCGCGGACGACCGGAGATGATAACCGGCATTGTCCCGCGTGAACCAGTACTGGCCCTCGGGCAAGGGGCCAAAGGCCGCGTCGAGCGCCTTCCGGCCCGGACCATCCCAGTCGCCCGGGTTGAAGCGACCGGCCGGGATCGACGGCCGGAGGGCGTGCACGCGCTCCGGCATCGGCGCCCCGCCGTGATCAGCCGTCAGCACGATCACGCACTTCGCGAGCCCGACCTCGCGGTTGAGGCAGTCCAGCAGCGAGGCGATGACCCGGTCGAGCCGCAGGATGGAATCCATCATCTCGTGGCTGTCGGGACCATAGGAATGGCCCATGACATCGATCTGGGAAAAATCCATACCCAACAGATCGGTCGCGGGATGGTGGCCGAGTTTTTCCTCCCGCACGGCCCGCTCGGCGAACTCGCCGAGAAACGCGGCGCTGAACGGCGAGTTGTCGAAGGCGATGTAGAACTTCGAGGTGATCTTGGCGGCGCCGCCGGTGACCTTCTTGGGGAAGGTCCGGCCGAGACCGAGCCCTGTCTCCTCCCCCGGCGCATCGTCAGGGCCCTGCACCGCGTCGTAAATCGTGGGTTCGCGCAAGCGGTCCCAGGTGGCGCCGAACTTCGCCTCGACGCGCCGCTCGGCGTTGAACGCCGCGATCCAGGCCGGCAGCGCGTCCCGATAGTACCGCGACGTGACGATGCGGCCGTTCTCATCCCAATAGACGCCGTCGCCCAGTTTGCCGCCGAGCAGGATGGCGGCGCGGTCCTTGTTGGAGACGGAAAAAACCTTCGAGTTGGCGCCGTGGCGCAACTTCAACTGATCGCCGACCGTGGGCGCGCGGAAATTACGCGGCGAGCGGCCGGCCTTCGCCGCCAGCAGGGCCGGACCGGCATTCGCGGCATCGAGCCCGACCAGCGGAGCAGAGGCATCCTCGACGTTGCTCATCATTTCCCACGTGTCGCGGTTGAGCCACTCGTTGGCCGTGATGCCGTGGATATTGGCATGGACGCCACTGAGGATCGTGGCATGGCCGGGCGCGGTGATCGTCGTGGCGTGCCGGTAATGGCAATTCTGGAAATCCGCGCCGGCCGCGAGCAGGCGCTTGAATCCGCCTTCGCCGAAGTAGGGCTGGAAGCGCACGAGATAATCGGCGCGAAACTGGTCGATCGCGATGACGACCGCCAGCCGCGGCGGGGTGGGCTCGGCCGCAAAACCCGACAGCGCCAGCAACCCGACGGCGAACAGAAGGCGAAACTTCATCCGCCGAGAATTACAGGATCGAACCATGGGCCGAGGTAAAAATCGCCGGACGCCAGCCCGCAGGCGGCGCCTGGTGCTTCCTTTGCCAGAAGGCGCGTTCGGTCGGTCGAACCGGTGCTCCCCATCAGAGCTTCACCACCACGCCGCGCTCGGCTGCCGTGTAGACGGCACGCACGAGGGCGAGGGCCTTGCGGGCCTCATAGCCGTCGATGGCCACCGGCCGGCCCTGGCGCAGCGCGTCGACGAGATCCTGAATCTGCCGGCGGTGCCCTTCGAAATTCATCGCCTCCGGCTTGCTCGCGCCGGAACCGAAGACGCCGGCATTCTGCGCGGACCGGATCGCCTCGTCGCCCGGTTGGGCGGCGCGAAAATCCCACTTCGAAATATAATCTCCCTCCAGCCGGACGGACCCGAGCTCACCGCAAATTTCCAGCCGGCGGTCCCACCCCGGCCAGCACGCTGTCGAAGCTTCGATCGTCCCGAGCGCGCCCGACGGGAACTTGAGCGCCGCCGTCAGCGTGTCCTCGCCCTCGATCCCGGTGTGCACGCACCGCGTCTTGAAGCCGGCGACTTCCGACGGCAGGCCGACGAACCACTGCAGCAGGTCGATCGCATGGATGCCCTGGTTGATCAGCGCCCCTCCGCCGTCGAGTTTCGACGCACCCTTCCAGCCGCCGGCATAATACTCGGCGCTGCGCTGCCACCGGATGTGGGCGCTCGCGACGACGATCCGGCCGAAGCGGCCCGCGTCGAGCGCCGCCTTCACCGTGATCGCGCCTTCCCCGTAACGGGATTGAAAGATCGGCAGGACCACGACCTTCGCCTCGTCGGCGGCGCGCAACAGCACGTCGGCCCGCTCCGTCGTGATCTCGATCGGCTTCTCGACCACCACGTGCTTGCCCGCCCGCACCGCCGCGAGCGCGGGTTCAAGGTGGGCGCCGCTCGGCGTGGTCACGCAGATCACATCGATGTCCGGCCGCGCCACGAGTTCGTCGATGCTCGAGGTGACGAAGGGCACCTGGTGTTTCGCGGCAAACGCCCGCGCGTTGTCGGCATTGCGCGTCGCGATGCCGGTCAGCCGCGCACCGGTGACGTGCGCGATCGCGTGCGCGTGGTAGTCGGCGATCATGCCGACGCCAACGATGCCAAATCCGTAAGTGGAAGTAGAACTCATGCGCGGGAAAAGTGAGACGGCAGGAGCGCGCTTGTTGCCGGGGCCCTGCAACGGCGTCAAGCGCCGGCAAGGACGAGCCAGGCTGGCTCAGCGCGCAACGGCCGGGGAACGCCAGCCCGAACGGTCGGCGCGTATGCCGTGCCGCGCCGCCTTTGCTTCCCGGAGCCTTCGTCTTGGTGAACGGCTCCCCGCCTGCAAACGACCGCGGCGACGTGCTTACGGAGTATAGTAGGGGCCGAGTTCCTCGAGAATCTTGGCGAGCAGCTCGGGCGGATTCACCGGACCGCTTTGCCGGTAGAGGATCTTGCCCCCCGGCGCGACCAGCACCGTGTGCGGCAGCGGGCCGGGCCACTCGGGATCGAGCGCCTTGACCATGGCGTCGGTGCTCGCACCGGTGTAAAGAAAATTGAGCGTTTCTCGGCCCTCGGCCTTGAGCAGGGTCTTCAGCTGCGTCGAAGGGGAAGCGTGCTGGTTTTCCAGAAACTTCTTCGCCTGCGCCTGCATCTTCGGATCGTCCATGCTGATCGTCACGAGTTCGAACTTGCGGGAGCCCAACCGGCGCGAAAGCGAGACGAGTTCGGGAAACTCGGCCACGCACGGCGCGCACCACGTCGCCCAGACATTGATCAGGCGCAGGCGGTTGGAGGTGTTTCGGGCGAGCGTGGCGACACCGGGCGCGTCGATGGTCGCGAGCGATACGGGCTCGGCTTTCCAGCGTTCGTCGATCTTCGCGACCTCGCCCTGCTTCGAATTCCACTTGGTCGAGCAGCCCATCACCTTCGTCGAAGGGACGGTGACCGGTTTGCCCGCCAGCATTTCGACGATGGCGTTGCGCGCATCGTGGGACGTGACGGACTTCAGGTCCTCGAAGCGCGAATCGTCGACCCAGCCCACGTAGCGCAGCTTGCGCTCCCGGTCGAAAAGGAAGACGTGCGGCGTCGCGAGGCAGCCGTACGCCTTGGCGGCGACCTGAGTATCGCCATCGTAGAGATACGGAAAGGGAAAGCCCGCCTCCTTGGCGTAGAGCTTCATCTCGTCGTAGCCGTCGCTGTATTTGCTGTAGCCTAGCTCGACGACGGAAAGCCCGTCGGGGCTGTTCGGGTTGATCGCCACGACATCGAGGCCCTTGTCTTTAAACTCCCGCGCGAGCGGCAGGAGCCGCGTTTCGGCGGCATGCGAATACGGGCAATGGTTCGAAAGGAACACGACCATCAGCACCGGCGCGGCCTTGAAGTCGGCGAGCGTGTAAGTTTTTCCGTCGATCCCGAGAAGTTTGAAATCGGGAGCGCGATCGCCGAGCTTCAACTCGGTCGCGTCAGGCGGCAGCCCGTTCTTTGCCGCGGCTTTGGCGGGGGCCTTCTTTTTTCCTTCCTGGGCGGAAGCAGGAGCAAGCAACGCACCGGCCAGGACAGCAGCGAGACAGAGCGAGAGGAGGCGTTTCATGAGGGGGAATTTTTCGGGGACGGGGGTTCGTCGCGCCAACTCCGTCGGCGCAACGTCGGGAAATAACGAGACTGGCCGGCCGCGCGGCCGGTTTCAAGGGAACGATGCGGGGGCGCAACAAAGACGGCTACCGGACGCCGAACTTGCGGAGGTATTTCAGCGTGACGTCGAACTCGTGCGGCAGCGGGGCACGGATCGTCAGCGGCTCCCGCGAGACGGGATGCTTCAGCGTCAGCTCGGTCGCATGCAGCGCGAGGCGCGCGAGCAGGGGTTTCTCGTCGGCGCGGCCCTTGTAGCCGTGTTTGAAATCCGACAGCAGCAGTTTGATTTCCGGATCGCCGTAAAACGGATCGTTCAGGATCGGCGCGCCCGCAGCCGCGAGGTGGACCCGTAACTGGTGGGTGCGGCCCGTGAGGGGCCGGCATTCGACGAACGCAAAACTCACGCCCGCGTTGGTTTTCGCCGCCCGGCCTCCACCGAAGCGCTCGAGCGTCTTGAATTCCGTCACGCAGACCTTGCCGCCGCGCCCCTTGAACACCCGCATGCGGCCGGGCTGCCGTTCGTCCTCGCCCAGCGCCACCTCGACCGTGAAGGCATCCGGCAGCATTCCGGCCGCGTCGCGCACCGGCGCGATCACCTTCATCGCGCGATCGGGCGGCAGCACGGCCACGAAGGCGTGATAGGTCTTGGCCACGGTCTTGGACTGAAACTGGCCGCTCACAAAATCGAGGGCCGGCTTCGTCTTCGCGCACAGCAGGAGCCCGCTCGTATCGGCGTCCAGGCGGTGGACATTGGCGACGCCGTGGCCATAGCGCGGGTGCGCATGGACGAGGCCCATCAGGTTTTCGCGCGTCTTGTCCCAGCGGTCCGGGGCCACGAGGAGACCGCTCGGCTTGTCGAAGGCGACGAGCGTGTCGTCCTCAAAAATGACAGGCGGAAGCGGCATGGGCTGCTTCACTTGGTCGGGTTTTCGATTCGGAAGTCTAGCCCAAAGTCCCGGCGGCCATCGGGCCGCAGTGGCTAACAGGATGCAAGATGCCGGTTCGCCTGCTAATTCGCTTGCCGCTCCGCGACGGCCGGCGCTGCCTCGTGTCTGAGCGCCATGCCCGACTGGCCGAAAAGCTTCTTCACGTTTCGCGCCAGCCTGCTGACGGCCCGGGTGGCCGCACGGATGCGCCGACGGAGCCACGCACCGTCGGAACAAGGCAAGGCGTTCGGCGCCTTGGCGGAAAAGCTGGGTGCCACGGCGTTCTGGCGGGCCGCGGGGGTGGAACGCGGCATGACCTACGAGGCGTTTCGCAAGCGCGTGGCCCCGCGGGGTCACGATCAGCTCGTGGCGGCGATCGAAAGGATGACGCGCGGTGAAGCCGATGTCTTGTGGCCGGGCCGTTGTTCGTTTTTCGCCCGGCCCGCTGGCACCACGGGCAATGGCCAGCGTCTCCTGCCGGTTTCCGACGAAATGCTGCGGCATTTCCGCCAGGCGGGGGAGGAAGCCCTGCTCTACTACACGCCAGGACCGGACACGCCGGCGTGTTCCGGGGGCGGCATTTGTTTTTAAGCGGCTCGACCATGCTCGCGCCGCTGGCCGAAAACCGGCCGCAGGCAGCGTATGCCGGCAATCTGAGCGGAATCGCCGGCCTCAGCCTGCCCCATCGGGCCGAGAAACACCTCTACGAACCCGGCAAGCCGATCGCGCAGATGAGCGATTGGAACGCCAAGCTGGAGGCCATCGTGGCACGCGTCCGCAACCTGGATATCTCTTTGCTGGCCGGCATGCCCAACACGACGCTGGATTTGCTCGCCAAGCTGAATGAAGCGGCCGCGGCCAGGCCGGCGTCGGATCGGACGGTGGGCGCGTTGTGGCCTAACCTCGAATGCTTCGTGCATGGCGGGGTGCCGATCTCCCCCTATCAGGCGCAACTGCACGCCCTGCTCGGTCCGGAAGCGAATTTCCACGAGGTCTATCCCGCGGCGGAAGGATTCATTGCTGCCCAGGACAGCAACGCCGGTGCCGGGCTCCGGGTCATCACCCGCCACGGGTTGTTCTTCGAATTCGTCCCGCTTGCCGACTACGACGAGGCCCGGCTCGAATATCTCGGCGCCAAGGCCGTCCCGCTCGCGGACGTCAAACGGGACGTGGACTACGCCGTGCTGCTCACCACGCCCGCCGGACTCGCGCGCTATGCCTTGGGCGACGTGGTGCGGTTCGTCTCCGTGACACCGCCCCGCTTGATTCATGTCGGCCGCACCAAACTCCAGCTCAATACCTTCGACGAACGCGTCAGTGAAAAAGACCTGACCGAGGCGCTGGTCACCGTCTGTCAGCGTAATGTCTGGACGATCGTCAATTTCCACGTCGCTCCCCGCTTCGTCCCCACGCTGACCGGCCAGAATCACGGCCAACACGAGTGGTGGATCGAACTCAAACCCGGGACGACCTCAACTCCGGTCGGACCGGCGATCGGCACGGCGCTGGACGTGGAATTGCAGCGGTTGAGCCCGAGCTACGCCGCGAAGCGCCGCGTGTCGATCGACCCTCCGACCGTGCGGCTCGTGATGCCCGGGCTGTTCGAACATTGGATCCGCTTCCACGACAAGTGGGGCGGTGAACACAAGATTGCGCGCTGCCGCGGTGACCGGATCGTCGCCGACGAACTGGCGCAGATCGCCCAGTTCGCGCAGGATTAAGGCACCGGCGAAGGGGCCGGCCGGATCGGGACGGACCGCCCGCTCAGTTGAGTAGCGCCTGGATCTTCTTCTCGTATTCCGCGGTCGGTTCGGAGCCGACCTTGCGGTCGCGAATCTTACCGGTGCGATCGATCAGAAAAGTCGTCGGGATCGCCTCCACGCCACCGAACGCCGCGATCACCGCGTCGTCCGCCATCAGCATCTGGTAGTTGATCCCGAATTTCGCCGCGAACTCCTTCACGACCCCGGGCCCGGCCTGATCCAGCGAAACGCCGACCAGCGCCACGCCGTCCTGACCATATTTTTTCTGCAACGCGATGTAGCCGGGGATTTCCTCCCGGCACGGCGGACACCACGTGGCCCAAAAATCGAGGACGACCACCTTGCCCTTCAACTGCTCGGAGGTGACGGCGGCACCGTTCACATCCTGAAGTTTCCACGCCGGCGCGACACCCAGCACCGGCAGCGCGGCCACCGGAGCCGCCGCGCCTTTTACCGCTGCCGTCACTTTCGGCTGCGGCGGAGCCTGGTCCTTTTTCGGGCTGCAGGCCGTGACGCCAAGAGCGAGCGCGGCAAGAAGGAGGGCAAGCGGGGCGGCGCGGAAACGTTTCATGGGGGGAATCTAGGCGTGAGAGCGCCGGGTGCAAGTTTTCTTCCCGAAAAACCGGCCAGCCGGGCGGACGCCAGTTCAGTTGCCGCGCGACTCCGGCAGATCGAGCCCGAGCGTTTCGACGAATTTCCTCATCGCCGGCGTCAGCACCCGGCCCTTGCGGTGCAGGATCGCCAGCGGGCGCGTGAATGCCCGGCCCTTGAACTGGAGCACCGCGAGCGTGCCCTGCCGCGACTCCTGGGCGACCGTCGCCTGCGGCACGATGGCGATACCGTGGTCGATTTCCACGGCGCGCTTCACGGTTTCGATATTGTCGAACTCCATCACCGGTTCGATCTCCAGCTTGTTCTCGCGGAAAATCTGGTCGACCGCCTTGCGGGTGGGAATGTCCGGATCGAACCCGATGAACTTCTGGCCCGCGAGGTCCTTCACCTCGATGTCAGGGCGCTTGGCGAGTGGGTGCTGGGGATGGGTGATGAGGACGAGGTGGTCGTTGCGGAAGGGCAAAACCTCGATCTGCCGCTGCTTGACCGGGAAGGCCACGAGACCGAAGTCCACCGCGTTGTGGAGAATGTCTTCGTAGACGAGATTGGAACGGCGGTATTCGACGCGCACGTTGACCGATGGAAAATCGTGCAGGAATTTTTTGATGAACGGCGGCAGCTCGTGCAGGCCGATCGAGTAGATGGTGGAGATGCGAATCGTGCCGCTGATCACCTCTTTCATCTCCTGCAGCTCCGAAAGCAGCTTTTCGTAAGTGTGGAGTATCTCCTTCGCCGCGTCGTAAACCCCCTGGCCCTCGCGCGTCAGCTGAAACTGCTTCTGGCTGCGATCGATCAGCAGCGTTTTGAAATGCCGCTCCATCGCGCGCGCCTGCTGGCTTACCGCCGATTGCGTGATGCCATTCAGCTTCGCCGATTTCGAGAAACTCTTGGTCTCGACCAAATCCGCGAAGATTTTGAAGTTTTCGATTTGCATGATTAGCTGGCGTTGTGCCGTCCAGAGTAGAAGCTGACGTGCCGTGGTAAACCTTTAAGTAGATTTTCTAACCGTCCCGGTTTCTCCCGTTATGTTGATCAGTTATGGGGAATTCGCGCAGCGTGCCGATGTGCTGCGCGCCCGTATCGCCAACGCGTGCGCGCAAGCCGGGCGGGGCGCCCGGGAGGTCGAGCTTCTGGCCGTCACCAAAACCCATCCGGTCGGCGCCGCGGAGTATGCCGCCCGCTACGGGCTGCGCGCCGTCGGGGAAAACCGGGTGCAGGAAGGCGTCGAGAAACGAGGGTTGTGCCAGGCGCGGATCGCCTGGGAACTCATCGGCCATCTCCAGACGAACAAGGCGAAGCTCGCCGTCCAGCACTTCGACCGCATCCAGAGCGTGGACAGTGAAAAGCTGCTCAACCACCTCGGCCGCGCCGCCACCGAACTCGGCAAAACCCTGCCGATCCTGCTTCAGATCAACGCGGGCAACGATCCCGCCAAATTCGGAGCCGAACCCGCCGACGCCCCGCGTCTGCTCGAAACGGCGCTCGCCAAAAAATATCTGCGGGTCGAGGGCTTGATGACCATCGCCCCCCTTGGCGCCACTCCGGCGGAGACCGCCGAACACGCCCATCGCACGTTCACGAATCTCCGGACTTTGCGCGACGATCTGGCGGCGCGTTTCGGCACTCCACTGCGCGAGCTCTCGATGGGCATGACCGGCGATCTCGCGCCCGCCATCGCCGCCGGCAGCACACTGGTCCGCGTCGGCACCGCGCTGTTCGGCGCGCGTAAAACCATCTGAGCCGGTGGCGGGCGCCCCGCGGTGGCGCTTACGCGCTTGGCCGCCGGGCAGATCGGCCCTGGCCACGATGGCATCCCAGCGTTGACATCGTATCCGAATCGCCCGCGCCGCAAACCCGGCGCGGCGGAACGCCAACGGCCCGCCTCCCCGCTGCCGCCGGCCGGCGTGCGCACCCGCGAAGAAAATCCGCCGGCCGGCCGTTTCCAGATTGCGCCAGCCGTGAAATGTTTTTCGCTTCAGCCCGTGGAAATCGAAATCCTCGGCGCGACCCAGCGGGACGCCTTTTTGAGTTTGCTCGACGACCCGACTCCCGCCGTGCGCCGTGCGCTTCTGGCACGGTTTGCCGAACTCGGCTCCGGGGCGGCGGCCTTTCTCCAGGAAATTGCCGCCGGCACCAATCGCGTGCTCGCCCGGCACGCCGCCTGGTTTCTCAACGAATTGAAGCTGGCGGACCCGGTGGCCGACTTCAGCGGATTCATCCGTTCGCTCAACTACGAATTGGAAACGGGCTCCCTGCTGCTCGCCCGCACCATCACGCCCCAGCTCGATGCGGGCGGCTGTTGCACCACCCTCGACACCATCGCCGCGCGCTGCCGCGAATTGATCGTCGAACCTTCCTCCGCCCGCGAGAAATGCCGGATCATCAACCGGGTGCTATTCCACGAGTGGGGCTTTCACGGCAACGTCGAACACTACACCGACCCCCGCAACAGCTTTCTCGACCAGGTCCTCGAGCGGCGCACCGGCATCCCGCTCTCCCTGAGTATCGTCTATCTGCTCGTGGCGGAGCGGCTGGGCATCGAGCTCGAGCCGGTCGGATTGCCCGGACATTTCATCGTGGGGTGCTTCGTCGACGACCTGCCCTTTTTCATCGATCCGTTCGATCGGGGCGTTTTCCGCGACGCCGATGAAATTTTCGACCTCCTTCGCGCGCACAAGATCGTGCCCAAGGTGAGCGACCTCGCTCCGACCCCGGTGCGCGAAGTGCTCTGCCGGAGCTGCCGGAATCTCGTGAACCACTACACGGCCGCGGGCGAACCCGAACGCGCCCGGCTCTTCGCCCGCTTCGTGGAAGAGTTCGAATCGACGTACGAAAAGCACGCCCAGCCGTAGCCGCGGCGTTGCGCCTCGGGTCGCTCCCCGCGGGCCCGGCGTGCGCGGCACCGCGAAAAGCCGGTCCGCCATGATGTCTTTTTCACCGCGGTCCGGAAAAAGAGCGGGCGTTCGGCCGTTTTAGGGGTTTGGTAGGAAGCCAGCCATGTCCGCCGCCGATCCCGTTTTCACCCGGTCCGACCTCGAATCGTGGTCCCGCGAGGGCACGTCGCTCGCCGTGCTCGGCCATCCGATCAAGCACTCGATCAGTCCGGCGATGCACAACGCCGCGCTAACCGCGCTCGCACGCGACGCCGCTCGTTTCCTCGACTGGAAATATTTCCGTTTTGAAATCCGCCCCGAGGATCTGCCGGGCGCACTCGATCTCCTCCACGCCCGTAAATTCCGCGGCGTCAACCTCACGGTGCCGCACAAGATCATCGCCTTCGACCGCGTGGCGGAGATCGATCCCGCCGCGCGCCCGATCGGCGCAGTCAACACCCTGCGCTGGACGGAGCGCGGCTGGCACGGCTTCAACACCGACGGCTACGGCCTCGCCGCCGGCGTGGGCGAGGACCTTGGGCGCGAGCTCGCCGGAACGCACGTCGTGCTGCTCGGCGCCGGCGGAGCGGCCCGCGGCGCCGCGATCGAATGTCTTCAGCGCGGTTGCGCTTCGCTCTCGATTGCCAACCGGACGGCGCAAAACCTCGAGGCCCTGCTGGCCGACCTCGCCCCGGTGGCGGGCGGGATTCCCCTGCGCGGCTTTGCCCCCGATCGCCCGCCACCGGCGCTGGCCGCGGGCGCGCTCGTCGTCAACGCCACCAGCGCGGGCTTGGGCCACGAAGACGCGGCGCCTATCGACCTCGCTGCCCTCCCCCGCCCGGCCGCGGTTTACGATATGATCTACAATCCCCCGGTCACACCCCTCCTGCGGGCGGCGACCCGGCTGGGCATCCCCCACGCCAACGGCCTCTCCATGCTCGTCCACCAGGGAGCCAAGGCCTTGGAAATCTGGAGCGGCATTCCTGCCGCCCAAACCGCGCCGATCATGTCCCGGGCCGCCGCGGCCGCGCTGGGCGCGTAGGAGCTGGCTTGCCAGCGCCATCCCCGTTCGCGACCGTCCTGCCCGGCCGCGCTCCGGAGACCCGGCGCCGTCCACCGCATGATCAGCCCCGCCTCCCTTTCCGAAATCGCCGCGGCGTTCCCGTGGTTTTTTCCGACCGTGGCATTTCTTTTCGGCGCCGGCATCGGCAGTTTTCTCAACGTCGTCATTTACCGGCTGCCCAAGGAGGAATCGATCGTGTCGCCCCGCTCCCATTGCGGCTGCGGGCAGCTCATCGCCTGGCACGACAACATCCCGATCCTCTCGTGGCTTCTGCTACGCGGCCGCGCGCGGTGCTGCGGTCGGAAATTTTCCGCCCGCTATCCGGCGGTCGAGTTGCTCACCGCCCTGTTGTTCGTCGCGTGCAGCCTGCGACTTTCCCCCGCCGTCGCCCTGTGCGGCATGGTTTTCCTGAGTGCGCTGGTCGCCGCCACGTTCATCGACCTCGACCACTTCATCATCCCCGACGTATTTACGCTCGGGCTGGGCGTGGCCGGCGTCGGGCTCTCGTTCTGCGTTCCCAGCCTGCACGGCCAGCACGGCGATTTGTTTCTGATCGACAGCGTTCGCAGTGGCTTTGCCTCGATCCTCGGATTGCTCGTCGGCTCGGGCCTCGTGCTGTGGATCGCACTGCTCGCGGAGGCCGTGCTGAAGAAGGAGGCGATGGGTTTCGGCGACGTGAAGTTCGTCGGCGCCATCGGGGCGTTCTGCGGCTGGCAGGGCGCGGTGTTCTCCGTTTTCGGTGGCGCCGTCGTGGGGACCCTCTGGTTCGCCCTCGCGCTGGTCTGGGAGAAAATCTCCGGCCGGCGGGCCGCCGCCGCCCCACCCTCGGAAACCCCGGACGGCGAACCCACTGGGCTCGCCCTCGGCGCCCATGTGCCGTTCGGTCCGATGCTGGCGATCGCCGCCGCCCTGTACTTCCTGGTGTTTGAATCGTGGATCCACGCATGGGTGACCGAGGTCGCCGTACTGTTCTGACCGCCCCGGTTTTCTCGCGGCGCGAGCACCTCCGTTCCGCCCAAAATCTCGCGGCATTCCGCCCCCTCTTTTCATTCTCCCGGCGTGTCGCCCGGGGCATTACGTCAACCATCAGTTGACATCACGCCCGGGCGGTTTCCCGCTGCGCCAAAGGCCGCTTATGCTCTCGCCGTGCGCTCAGGTGAGCGCGCGCAGGTCCGTCCCCGCCTTGAAACGGACCGTGCGCATCGCGCGAATTTTCATCGGCCGCCGGGTGTGGGGATTGAAGCCGTTCCGGGCCGGCCGCGTGCCGACGGCAAAAGTGCCGAAGCCGACCAGCGCGACTTCCTTGTCGCGCCGCAGGCCGTGGCGCACGGCCTTCAGCACCGCGTCGATCGCGCGTTCCGCGGCCGCCTTGGAAGTGCCGTTCGCCAGCAGTTTCTGCACTTCATCGATCAGATCGGCTTTGTTCATTAGGGAAAGAGTTCGGCGAGGAAAGAAACCTGACGCCGGCCGGTCAAATGCAATCCGATGGCTCGCGTCCCGTTTTCATGAAATTTGACGGATCGCTATTTCGCGGCGGGCGGCGGAGGTGGAACAAACCCGCCAAATTCCGCCGGCACTTCGCCCGACCGACCCTTCACCACCAAATCGAGCAACCGCGCCAGCGCGGCTTCGCGCGTCCCGCCCCGCTCGGCGGCCAGCTGCGCCGCCCGCTTCAGCAATTGCGCGGCCATCGTCGACGCCTGGGCAGGCGCCGCCCCGAGGCGTTCGCAAACCTGCGCGAGTTGTTCCTGCTCGGTCACGGCGTGTCGGTCACACGCCAGTCAGCGGGACCGTCGGCCGCAAGCGCCAGCAGGCCGTCCGGCGGAAGCACGAGCAACGAAAGCATCGCCAACCCGATGAAACCTCCGGTGCCATCGCCGGCCGCGATCGCCGAGCGCAACTCGCCCACCGGTTTTCCGCCGCCGAAGAGCGGCGCGGGCAGCGGCGGAAGCGTTTCGGCACGACCCGCCACGCGCCACAGCCGGCGCCGCACCCGGCCCATCGACTTCAAGCGCGCCATCACCTCCTGCCCAAGATAGCAGCCCTTGGTGTACGAAATCGCGTCGGTCTCGAGCCCCGCCTCGTTGGGCAGGTCGGCCGGCCCCACGTCGACGGGCACGGCGGGAATCGCCGCCACGATCCGGCGGCGCGTCATCGCTACCTCGTCCAATTCCGGCGCTCCCGCCCAACGCGCCCGCATGTCGTCCCACCCGGCAAGCGGAAAAACCGTTTCGACCGCCGCCTCGCGCGAACGCCGTCCGGCAAACATCACACCGCCCACCACACCGTCGCCCGTCGCGACCTCCGCCCCGAGCCGCGTCAATCCCATCCACCCCTCCGTCTGATCCTCGATCACGACCTCATCCGCGATCAGGTTGCTCTCCAGCCGCTCCCGGATGACGGCGGCGGGTGAAAAATAACTGCCGATCCAAAAGTCGTCCTGCTCCGATCCCCGCACCACAAAGCTGTCGGCCACGACTTTGCCTTTGAGATTGAGCCATAGCCCGTAAACCGTGCCGCCCGGCTGCAGCCTTGCCAGGTCGTTGGTGAACTGTCCCTGCAGGAAACCAGCGGCATCCGGCCCGGAAGCCCGCAGCCAGGCGGCCGGTTTCCACCAAAAAATTGCCGGGGAAGTAGAAGTATTTATAGGATTCACCCGATTGGTAATCAGCTATTTGAGAAAAATGTGGTAGATTTTGAAAACTAGCCATTGACCGGAGTCAATCAAACCGTAGGGTTCTGCCCATCGACTTTGACACTTCTCCCGCCTAGCGGGAGTTTTGGGGTAACTAAGAAAGCAAAGGCCGGTCGCTTAGGGGTAAGCGACCGGCCACTTTTTTGCCCATTCACAGCAACCCGGACGATGAATGAAGCAGGGCTTGCGCGTCGAGCGCGAAGCCGGCCAAGCTGGCGGTTCATGCAGAAAACTTCCGACATCAATGTCGTCGAGACGCGTGCCCTGCCTTCGCCCGCCACCCTGCTCGCTGAGCTGCCCAAGACCGAGGCCCAGGCCGACTTCGTCACCCGCACGCGCCGCGAGATTCACCGGCTCATCTTTACCGACGACAAACGCTTTCTCCTGATCGTCGGCCCCTGCTCGATTCACGACATCGAGGCCGGGCGCGACTACGCCCGCCGCCTCGCGGCCCTCGCCGGCGAGGTTTCCGACCGCGTCATGATAGTCATGCGCGTCTATTTTGAGAAACCCCGCACCACCGTCGGCTGGAAGGGCCTGATCATGGACCCGCACCTCGACGGCACGCACGACATCGCCGCCGGCCTCCGGCTCGGCCGCTCCTTCCTCCGCGACGTGCTCGATCTCGGCCTGCCCACCGCCACCGAATTCCTCGATCCCATCACGCCGCAATACGTCGCCGACCTCGTCTGTTGGGGCGCCATCGGCGCCCGCACCACCGAGTCGCAGACGCACCGCCAGATGGCCAGCGGCCTCTCGATGCCCCTGGGTTTCAAGAACAGCACCGACGGCACCTTCACTGCCGCCATCAATGCCATCAAAGCCGCCTCCCAGCCTCAGACCTTCCTCGGCATCAACCTCGACGGCCACGCCTCCGCCATCGTCACGCGCGGCAATCCCGATTGCCACGTCGTCCTCCGCGGCGGTTCCGCCGGCCCGAACTATTCGCCCGCCCACATCGCCCAGACCGAGGCGCTGCTCGCGAAAGCCGGTCTCCCGAAATCCATCCTCGTCGACTGCTCGCACGACAACTCCGCGAAGAAGCCCGAACTCCAGCCCGACGTCCTGCGCGCGCTCCTCGATCAGATCGCCGCCGGCAACGCCTCCATCATGGGCGCGATGATCGAGAGCAACCTCGGCGCCGGCAACCAGCCCTTCCCCCAACCGCGCGCCTCCCTCCGCTACGGCGTGAGTATCACCGATGGCTGCATCGACTGGCCCACCACCGAAAAACTCGTCCGCGACCTCCACGCCGCCCTCGCGCCGCGCTTCGCGTGAGCCTCGCCTCCCACGTTTCCCCGCGCCCTGCCGATAAGCCCGCCCCCGTCCTCACTCGTCGGCTGCTACCACCCGTGTTTCCCAAAATTTCTTCCGTGTGTTCCGCGGGTTCCGTGGGCTAAACATTCACCTCCCTCCTCTATGAAATCCCCCATCCGCGTTGCCGTCACCGGAGCCGCCGGCCAGATCGGCTACTCCCTCCTGTTCCGCATCGCCTCCGGCGCGATGTTCGGCGCCGACCAGCCGGTTATCCTCCAGCTGATCGAGGCTCCGATCGAAAAGGCGCTGAAGGCCCTTGAGGGTGTCGCCATGGAGCTCGACGACTGCGCCTTCCCCCTGCTGAAGGGCATCGTCCAAACCTCCGATGCCGCCGTCGGCTTCAAGGACGCCAACTGGTGCCTCCTCGTCGGCGCCAAACCCCGCGGCCCCGGCATGGAGCGCGCCGACCTCCTCAAGGACAACGGCCGGATCTTCATCGAGCAGGGCCGCATCATCGATGCCGTGGCCGCCGCCGATGCGCGCGTCGCCGTCGTGGGCAATCCCGCCAACACGAACTGCATGATCGCCGCCTCCCAGGCAAAGCGCCTCCCCGCCGAACGCTTCACCGCGATGGTCCGCCTCGATCAAAACCGCGCCCAGACTCAGCTCGCAAAGAAAGCCGGCGCCGATCTCACCGCCGTCAAAGACATCTTCATCTACGGCAACCACAGTCCGACGATGTTTCCCTCTTTCGGTCATGCCACGATCAACGGCCAGCCGGTCACGTCTGTCATCACCGACAGCGCGTGGCTCCAGGGCCCCTTCTGCGAGACGGTCGGCAAACGCGGCGCCGCCATCATCGCCGCTCGCGGCCTCTCCTCCGCCGCCTCCGCCGCCAACGCCCTCGTTGACCACGTGCGCTCGCTCGTCACGCCCGGAGCGATTCACTCCATCGCGGTAAAGAGCGAGGGCCGCTATGGCTTCGACGCCAACGTCTGGGCCGGCATGCCCGTCCGCACCACGACGCCCGGCAGCTACGAGGTCATCACGAGCTACGTTATGGACGATTTCGCCAAGTCCAAGATCGCCGCGACCAACAAGGAACTCGTCGAAGAGCGCGCCTTCGTGGCGGACATGATCGCGTAAGCCGGTTCCAGAGCATCCCCTTCCAAGCCCGAGCCGCGTCGCGACTCGGGCTTTTTCGTGCTCACCCGCGCCCCGCCGCTCTCCGCTCTCACCCGATCAACCCCGCCAGAACCTTGTTGATCTGAAACGCGCCCCGCACCGCAGCGAATCCGTCGATCAACTCCACCGGCGCGCCCGCGCGTGGAAAAACGATCTCCAGACTCCCGCCCGTGCAGCGCACCTCCGCGGCGACGCCCTCGACCCCGATCATGCACTCGCGGTAATCCGACGGGTAGTTCACCGCGAGCCCGCCCTCGCCATCGAGCGCCTCGATGACGTCGATCACGGCCTCGACCTTCGCCGCCTTTTTCAACGTGAACGAAATTTCCGAGAACCGGCCGGCAAACGTCTGCGAAAACCCATCCGCTCGCGCCACCGCTTCGCTGCGCAGGCCCCGCAGGAAGGTCGTGATCGCATACCGCGCCGGATCGTTTGCCTCGAGCGCATACGAGATCTCGACCGTGAAATCCTTCGCCGTGAGCACGGCCGCCGGACTGGCCACGCTCAGCGAGACGTCCTTGCGTTTGTAGCCCAGGCTGGCCCGGACGCTCTGAAAGAGCTTCTCCGCCTCCTCCGCCAGCTCACGTTCGCAGATTTTCGCGAGGAAGCCGTTGGTCGTCGCGTTCGCCTCATCGGGCACCGTGTGATGCCCTTTCTTGAAACCGTCCAGCGCCTTGACCGCTCCGCCGCCCCGGCCGACAAAGCAGATGTCGGCGATCACGCGGGAGGGAAGTTCATTGGCAGCCACGCCCGCCACCAAACCCGCCGCGGCTCCACCCGTCAGCCCGAAAATCGCCGCTCAAGCCGCGACCGTCCGGCCGCATGGCTTTTTGACCAGCGCGATGAGCCCCATGACCGGCCAGCACCGGCAGCCAGATGGGCGTGAGCAGCAGCGTCAGCAAGCCCGCTCCGAGCAACCGGAGGCCGTCGGGAAGCCGGCCAGCGCCAGCAGCGCCGCCACCCCGGCCACCACGCCGCCAAGCACCAGCGCGGCGGGCAGCAACTTGATTGCCACCACCACCGCGACGACGATGAGCCCAATTTTGAGCAAGGTCTTCATGACTGGAAACCCCGGCGCGCGAAGAAAAGTTGCCGCCGCCTGAAATTTCCGGAAACGCGCCCGCTCACTCCCGCGTTGTGCGGGAGCGATTCGTCTGTTTCGTGTGGCCGGTGGGCACTTCGCCGATTCCCGTCGTCTGCGCCGTCATCGAGGATGACGCGGGCCGCGTGCTGATTGCCCAGCGCCCCGCGCACAAGCACCTCGCCCTCAAGTGGGAATTTCCCGGTGGCAAAGTGGAGCCTTCCGAATCGCTCGAGGCGGCCATCGTCCGCGAAATCGCCGAGGAACTCGGCTGCACGATCGCCATCCAACGCGCCCTGCCGCGCTTCACTCACGACTACGGCCGCGCGGTCATCGCGATGATTCCGTTCGTCTGCCGCCTCGCTCCTGCCAGTGCCGCGCCGCACGCCCACGAACACGTGGCCCTGCGCTGGGTGCTCCCCGCCGAACTCACCACCTTCGACCTCGCCGCCGCCGATCTTCCGGTGGTCGCCAGCTATCGCCGCTAGATTCTCGTCACGCCTGCACCGTCGCCCCAACCTGCCTTTTCCCACCCCCACCACCCCATGCGCCCGTTCCGCCTCCTCACATCTCTGCTTCTCGTCTCGCTCGCCACCGCCGTTTCTATTTCCGCGCAAGCCCCGCTCGCGCGTGCCGCTGCCGCCCCCGACTTCACGCGCACCACGGATGTCGTCTATGCCCACAAGCTGGGCGTCGCCCTCACGCTCGACGTGGTTCAGCCCACCCGCGGCGCCAACGGCTACGGCATCGTCTATATGGTCAGCGGCGGGTGGAAATCCTCCTATGAGGGGATCAACCCCGCCATCTACGCGCCGTTCCTCGCGCGCGGCTACACGGTCTTCGCCGTCGTCCACGGCACGCAGCCGAAATTCATCCTCGCGGAGATCGTCCCCGACATCCACCGCGCCGTCCGCTTCATCCGCCACCACGCCGCCCGCTGGTCCGTCGACCCGGACCACCTCGGCGTCACCGGGGCGAGCGCCGGCGGCCACCTCTCCATCTCCCTCGGGACGCAGGGAGGCCCCGGACCCGCCGACGCCCGCGATCCGGTCGATCGCGCCAGCAGCGCGGTCCAGGCCGTCGCCTGCTTCTATCCGCCCACCGACTTTCTCAACTACGGCCGCGAGGGCGAAGTCGCCACCGGCGTCGGCATCCTCAAGGACTACGTCGGCGCCTTCGGCCCCGAATCCGCCACGCCCGAAGGCCGCCAGAAACTCGGTGAAACGTTTTCCCCCGTCCGCTTCGTCTCCGCCCGGATGGCGCCGACCCTCATCATCCACGGCGACGCCGATCCGCTCGTGCCGATCCAACAGGCCCATCTCTTCGTGCAGCGCGCCACTGCCGCGGGTGCCACTGCCCGGCTGATCGTCAAACCCGGCGCCGCCCACGGCGGCAAAACCTGGGCCAACGTCGAGGGCGATCGCGCCCTCATGGCCGACTGGTTCGACCGCCATCTGCGCGGACTGCAGCCGACCACGCCCTGACGACCGGCGCGCAGCGGCCTCCGATTTCACCCGGTCGGGCCGGTGTTCCCGCACTGGACAGGTTCCGTCACGCCGGTTGAATGCCCCGATGGCAATCGCTCCCCTTCCCTTTCTCACCGTCGCGCGGCTGCCGGCTCCCGGCGACAACGTGGCCATCGCGGTGCGGCGCCTCGAGGCCGGCACCGTCATCGCCCTGCCCACGGGAGCGCGGACCCTCGCCCACACCGTGCTGGAGGGACACCGGTTCGCGGTGCAGCCCATCGCCCCGGGCGCCCAGCTGCTGTCGTGGGGACTCCCTTTCGCCACCGCCCTGGAGCCGATCGCCCCCGGCGACTACGTCTGCAACCAGTCGATGCTCGACGCGCTCGCCGTTCGCCGCGTCGAGGGCGCGACGTTTCCCACCCGGCCGAACTTCGCGGATCACCTCACGCCGTTTCAGCTCGATGAAGCCACGTTTCGTCCGGGGTCGCCGGTCGACCGGGTCGCGCTGCCGCGCACGTTTCGCGGCTACCGCCGGCCCGGGCGCCGCGGCGTCGGCACCCGCAATACGATCGTCATCCTCGGCACCACGTCGCGCACCGCCAGCTACGCCCGCCAGCTCGCCGCCCGGCTGCAACCGCTCGCGCGCGTGCATCCCGGCATCGATGGCATCGTCGCCATCGCCCACACCGAGGGCGGCGGCAACGACGAGCCGAACAACACGCTGGAAATCCTGCGCGCCCTGGGCGGCTTCATCGTGCACCCAAACGTCGCCGCCGTGCTCGCCGTCGACTACGGCGTCGAGCCGGTCACCAACGCCCGGGTGCGCGCGTTCATGGCGGAACACGGTTACCCGCTCGCCGACGTGCCGCATCATTTTCTCACGCTACAGGGCGGGCTCGCCGCCGGCCTCGCCGAGGGCGAGCGCATCGTCCGCGAGTGGCTGCCCGCCGCGAACCGGCTGGCGCGCACCGACGAACCGTTGAGCGGACTGCGCATCGCGCTCCAATGCGGCGGCTCCGATGCGTTCTCCGGCGTCTCCGGCAATCCGCTCGCCGGTGCCATCGTGCACGAGGTCATCCGCCACGGCGGCAGCGGCGTGCTCACGGAAACCGACGAGGCCGTCGGTGCCGAGGGCTACCTTCTGAAAAACGTGCGCGATCTCGCGACGGCCAGCGCGTTTCTCGGCCGCATCGAGTCCTTTCGCGAACGGCTCGGCTGGCACGGCGTCACCGCCGAGAGCAATCCCTCCGCCGGCAACAAATTTCGCGGGCTCTATAACATCTCCCTGAAATCCCTCGGCGCGGTGCACAAAAAGGACCCGCGCACGCGGCTCGACGCCGTCATCGACTACGCCGAGCCGCCCGGCGAAGCGGGCTTCAGCTTCATGAACGCACCCGGCAACGACCTCGAGGGCATCGCCGGCCAGGTGGGCGCGGGCTGCAATCTGTTCCTCTTCGTCACCGGCAACGGCTCCATCACGAACTTCCCGTTCGTGCCGACGCTGAAGATCACGACCACCACGCGCCGGCACCAGCTCCTGATCCACGAGATGGACATCAACGCGGGCCGCTACCTCGACGGCGAGTCGATGGAATCGCTCTCCGCGGAAATGTTCGACCTCGTGCTCGACACCGCCTCCGGTCGGAAAACCAAGGGCGAGCACGCCGGCCACTCGCAGGTGTCGCTCTGGCGCAACTGGCGGCAGACCGATGGCTCCCAACTCGCCGCCTTGCGCGCCCGCACCGCACCCGACGGCCTGCCGCTGCCGCTCGCTCCGGCCGCGCATACACCGGGCCACGCGGCGGCCACCGTTCTGCGCGTGTGCGCCGGCACCGACGGCCGCGCGGCCACCGAGCGCGTGGGCCTCGTGCTGCCGACCAGCCTGTGCGCGGCGCAGATCGCGCGCCTCGCCGCCGACCGGCTCAACGAAAAGGGCATCGGCCGCGCGCAGGGGCTTTCGCGTTTCGTCGCCCTCACGCACACCGAAGGCTGCGGCTTCGGCGGCGAGACGATGTACCAGCTCCTCAACCGCACCTATCGCGGCTACATCACGCACCCCAACGTCGCCGCCGCCCTCCTGCTGGAGCACGGTTGCGAAAAGATTCCGAACGACGTCATGCGCCGCCAGCTCGAGGGCGCCGGGGTGCCGATCGCACGCTTCGGGTGGGCGAGCGTGCAACTCGACGGCGGCATCGAGAAGGCGCTCGGCAACATCGAGACCTGGTTCGAAGAGAAACTCGCCGGCCTGCCCGAAGCCGCATCCCTCAGCACGGGCTTGGGCGCGCTCACGTTGGGACTGATGACGACCGCGCCGGTCAGCGCATCGACCGCCGCCGCGCTCGCGGCCGTCACGAGGGCGATCGTCGCCGGCGGCGGATCGGTCGTCATCCCCGAAAGCGACTCCTTGCTCGCCAACACCGCGTTTCGCACCGCCGTGCTGGGCGCGACTCCGCCCAACGCGACGCTCGCCTACGGCGAACCCATCGTCCGGCCGGGCCTGCACGTCGTCGCGAGCGAGACGGATCATTGGGTGGAAAACATCACGGGACTCGGCGGCTGCGGCGCACATCTCGTCCTGACGGTGGTCCGCGGCCAGGCGCGGCAGGGACATCCGCTCATCCCGGTGATCCAGGTGGCCGAGCCCGCCGACCGAGACACGACCACGCTCGCAGCCGAGGACATCGACGCGTTTCTCAGCGGCGACGCCGCGCAGGACGAGGCGATGTTGGCGGAATGGATCGCCGCGGTGGCACAGCAGGAACGTGTGCCCGTCGCCCTGGCGCAGGGCTTCGTGGACTTTCAGCTCACGCGCGGGCTGCTGGGCGTCACCACCTGAGGTGGTGGGTGAAAACCCGTCGCTTGCTATCGGCGCGAGCCGGCGCATGGTTCTGCCCTCGTTCTTTGATTGGTTAGCACACCAATCGTTCGGCTGTGGTCAGCCGGGCCCTTCGACCTGCCGGATTATGTCCGGCGGATCTTCCGGCCTCTGCCCGCTGCCGTCCGAATTTCGGGGGTGTTCTGGATTCTACCCTTGGTTGGAGTGCGCCGCTGCCTGTCGAGAGTCGTGGGTCTCTCGTTAAACCCCCTGCGAAAAAAATAATAGGCAACACTGAAGAAATGCCCCTGGCCGCCTAATTAGGCAGCCTCGTTTGTCCGGCGACACCTGCTAGCCGGAACGAACGTCGACAGCAGGCATAGCGCGCTGAGCCGTCCGCGGACTGCGCGCCGTATCTTCATCCGGGGACTGGCTGGGGCCTGAGCGCGTGTGGTCGCTTGGCAACAGTGAGATTAATATCACGCTATACATGGTAGACGCGGTGCGCGAAGGTCAGGGGCACGTGGGTTCAACTCCCACCACCTCCACCATTTTTAACTCGCAGTTTAGTAGGAATTTACGTGCCAAATAGGTTTGGCCGTCAGGAGCTTTATCCTTGCTTTGTATCTAAAAACGGGCTTAATCCGAGTATGAGCCCAACACCCCAAGACTTCCAGCGTCAGCGCACCGACCCCAAGAATCCTCGCTCCGCCAAGGGCAAAGTATGGCTCTGGCGGGACAATCCCCGCATCAGCATCCGAGAGCGCGTCAATGCTTCCGGCGGCATCGGCTACCGGGTGACTTTCCCCGTTAGCATCACGGGCGGTGAAGTTCTCTTCATGCAGAGCAGGGACTTTGCGGAGGCTTGCGAAATGGCCCGGAGTCGTGGCCGCGAGTTCCGCGAGAGTAGGGCGACGGCAAGGGTGCTGGGTGAAGCCCAGAAGCTCCAAGCCGCATCCGGACTCCGCACGCTTGCTGCCGAAGGAATCGATTCGGGGCTGGATTTAGTCGCGACGGAGTACGCGGCAGCGAAGAAAGAACTGGCGGTATTCGGCTACAGCCTGCCGGAAGCGGCAAAGCTACTGGCTCGGGTGCTGAGAGCGGCGGAAGGCACGGGCAAAAACTTGGACGAGGTAGTGCGGTACGCGACCATTCGCCTCAAGCCGGCCGGCGGACTTAAAACGGTGTCAGAGTTGACGTCCGAACTCTGCGAAATCAAAGCCGGCTGGCACAAGCGCGGCCAGCTTCGGCATGCGAGCCTGCGAGACTTTGAGAGCCGAACCGGCAGAATCAGGACTGACCTTGGGGAACTGTCGCTGCCTGAGCTAACCAAGACCGTGATTCAACAATGGCTGGAAGGGCTAAACCTTTCGCCACGCAGCGCGAAGAACTACCGGATGATCCTGGCCGAGTTGTGCCGCTATGCGGTCCAGAAGCGTTATCTAGCGGAGAGCCCCATCGACGAACTCACCCGGCATGACGTTAAGCAGATCGAAGGGCGAGCGGAGTCAGCGCGGCAGCCTTCGATCCTTTCGCCTTCACAAGCGGAAACGCTCATACGGATCGCGTTCGCCAAGCCCGAACTAGATCTAGGTGCCGCTGTTACCCTCGGGCTGTTCGCCGGCATTCGCACCGAGGAATTGAAGCGGCTCCGGTGGGATGCGGTTCGGTTGAATGATCCACACCCCTTCGTGGTCATTGGCCCGGAGATCGCCAAGAAGCGCCGAATCCGGAATGTCCCATTGCCAGATTGCGCCGTGGCATGGCTGCAACGCTGGCCCCGAAAGGAAGGCAAAGTGACCCGCAGCGAGCATGAGAACGACTTCCAGAAGCGGTTCAAAAAGCTGTGCAACGCGGCAAAGATCGCTTGGGAGAACAACGCGATGAGGCACAGTTTCGGCAGCTACCATTACGCCAAACACGGCAATAGCGTGGAGACTGCCCGCGTGCTGGGGCACAAGGCCGATGACACGGTGCTGTTCAGCCATTACAGGGCTTTAGCCAGCAAAGAACATGGGGATGCCTACTTCGCTATTATGCCTGCCGCTGAATCAAATATTGAGGCCTTTCCGGGGCAGCTTGGCCATGGATAACTTCTGGGCGAAGCCCATGTTTCATCGGTCGGACTGAGGTGTCTAATAGCACCTTTTCACTACGTATAGACAGCGTCAGAAAAAAGAGTTTAATAGCGCATGTTCGATTCAAAAAAGCTGGATCCGGCGACTGCTGGAAATCCGATTGTACTGACCACGAGCGAAGTCGCGGCGGTTCTACGCTGCACCCCACGGCACGTTCAAGCGCTCGTCAGTCGCCGGGTGCTCAAGCCTGTCCGCTTGGGCCGTAGTGTCCGATTCCTTCATCGATCGGTGCTGAATTCGTTGACGACGCTCGAAGCCAAGAATGGCTACTAGTGAAAGTCGTTCAGTCCTAACGAGGTCGCGAGATGGCCGTTCTTCGTAAAAAGAGAGCGAGGATGGTGGTTCGAATCGCCAGCAAGGAAAAGGGGCTAACATTCACACTTAATGCGATAGCGATGTGCGAGGCCGTAAATGCACTGCCGACACGCTGCACAGCCTGAGGCCAACACCCCATGACCGTTGCTTCGAATGGCATGCCGGATAGCAACGCTATATGTGTGTCAGAATATTTACCCACCTTAGGGGGATTGGGAATAGGGGATGGGGAGGTTTGGGTATTAGGATTGAATGAGCTATGGCAACACATGCCGGAAAGATGGAGAACTAGCAAAAGGTGGCATAAGGCGGTTCTAGTATTCTCCAACATCATCCAAAGGACTATTCTGCAGAGAAAGGATTGGGTGGCATTCTCTAGAGACTTTACGCGAGAGATAGCCGGCCAAGGGGATGGGCGCGAGATATTGAACATCCTTGCAAAAGCGGGAGCAATCGAGCGAGAGGCGCATTGGGCGTTTCATGGCGGCGCCCTACGCACAAAGCGCTGCCGAGTGTCGCCCAAGTGGGCTGCCCTCCCCGGCCAATTCTTCTCGGTGACACCTAGCATATTTGAACGCTATGAAACACATCGAAAAGAACAAAGACAGCGTGCGATGGAGTCTCACGAAGGCAACATGGCGTTCTGGGACGATATACAACATCTCTCATTGCATCCCGACTACGTTGCCGCCATCCCACACTTTTCCCCGAGCGAATGGAAAAAGCGCATGGCTTGGTCGCATTCCATCCATCACATCAACCGCAGCGACTTCGATTTCACCGACGGCCATCGTGTGGGCCGGATTTATACCACGTTTTGTTCAACGCCTTCTCTGCTTCGCCGCTATGCTCTGCTAGACGGGGCTCCGGTGGTCGGGATTGACGTCAAGTGCTCACAGCCATTCCTCCATGGAACCCTTCTCGGAGCGTGTGAGGAGAAAGATAGATTCATGGCATCCGTGCTTTCTGGCAACTTTTACGAAGACATTGGAGAAGCAAGTGGCATCGTGGCGGACATCCCCCGGAAAAAGCTCAAAGAAATGGTGTTTGGGCAGGTGTTCTATGGTCGCAATCGTTTCGACGATATCGCACCTCTCTGGACGGCATTCACCCGCCTTTATCCTCAATTCGCCGCTGCCATCACCGAGAAGAAGCTAACCGACTACCGGGCGCTTTCTATCGAGATGCAGGATCTTGAAGCCAAGATTGTCCTCCGCGATGCCGTTCCAGCATTACGCCAAGCCGTCCCCGGCATACGGGTGCTGACGGTTCACGACGCGATTTACGTAGCCCCGCAGCACGTGGACAATGCCAAGGCGGCGCTGAAACAGGCTTTTCTTCGAAAAACCGGCTACAGTCCGGCCCTAGCGGAGCAACCCTCGGCAATCGTAAGCCACTGAACTCTCCCCGCACCTTTTTGCGGGCGGGCGCAACGGGGGAGCGGGATGGGTTGCCACTATCGCTCTCAGAGGAAGAATTAACCGTTTCCCGCTCATAAATTCAGCGTGCGGAAATCATGCTAAGATGGGCGCATGACCTACAAGAGAGGGCCGAAACCACATCCCACGGACGGCTACCGCCAGAGGCTCAAGGGCTATTCCAGGGGGCCGACAGTCTCAGCCAGGACCAATCGCATCCTGACCTTGTTGCGCGACGTTTATTCGTTGCCGGTCGGGCGGATTATGGACGCTCTCATGGACTTCGCATGCGAACGCCCGGATTTCCAGATTTCGCTCAAAGGAAGGCGGCGAAGAAGATTTCGCGAATACGCGA
>SIBR01000048.1 GCA_009695065.1 Opitutus sp.
CCTGCACCAACGGCAGTGCCGCCATGATTTTACTTCTGCTCGAAGGGGGGGCGGAGGCCAATTCCGCCCTGCCAGGTGGAGAGACCCCGCTCATGACCGCCGCGCGGACCGGGAAACTCGAAGCGGTCAAGGCGTTGCTCGCCCGCGGTGCGGCCGTCGACGCCAAGCTCGCCCAAGGCCAGACCGCGACAATGTGGGCGGCGGCCGAAGGACACCCCGCCGTGGTGGAGGCGCTCATCACGGCGGGCGCAGACTTTCGCACGCCGCTGGACCTGGGATTTACGCCGATGCTTTTCGCCGTGCGGGCCGGGCATACCGAGGTCGTGCGCGCGCTGGTGAAAGCCGGGGTCGATATCAACGCGGTGACCGCGCCGGTCACGCGGCCGGCCAACAAACAGCTGCGCAAGGGCGCCAGCGCCCTGAGTCTCGCCATCGAGAACGGACGTTATGAGCTGGCCTCCGTTCTCCTCGATCTCGGGGCCGATCCCAGCGATATGCGATCGGGCTATACGCCACTCCATATCCTATCGTGGATTCGCAAGCCAGATCGAGGAGAGGACGAGGGCGATCCGATTCCGGAAGACCACGGGCACATGACGAGCGAGCAGCTCGTTCGAAAACTCGTCACCAAAGGAGCGGACGTGAATGCGCGCCTCGCGGGCGGGCCTTCCGGTGGTGGCCGCGTCGCCCGGAAAGGATGCACCCCTCTGATGCTGGCGGCCGACACCGCCGACACGGCCTACGTGAAACTGCTCATCGAACTTGGGGGGGATTCGACGATCAAAAATGTTGATGGTTGTACGCCGCTGATGGCCGCCGCTGGGCTGGGCACGCGTTCCGCCGAGGAAGAAGCGGGCACCGACGAGGAGGCCGTCGTAACCGTCACCTACCTCCTCAGCATCGGTGGCGACATCAACGCCGTGTCGAACGACGGCGACACCGCGATGCACGGGGCCGCGTTCGCGAACTTTCCCAAAGTGGTGAAACTACTCGAGGCGAAAGGCGCGAAGATCGAAATCTGGAATCAGCCGAACAAGCATCACTGGACTCCGCAACGCGTCGCCGAAGGACACCGCTTTGGTAATTTTAAGCCTTCCTTCGAAACCGTTGCGGCGATCAAGGAAGTGATGCTCGCCCACGGGGTCACCCTGCTGCCACCCATGGCGCCGATTCCGGTCAAGGGCTACGGGCTCTGAGGCTGGCTGGCTTGTAGCCGTGGTCGCGGACCTCGGGCTGGGGTCAGCGACCACGGCTACAGCAGGACCGCCTATTCCTTTCCCCTGCTGCTCGGCCGCTTCGCCGCTATCCGCCGTTCGAGCTGCGCGGCGTGAAGGTCGGAGGGTTGCAATGCCGCGGGCGGTACGGACTCGAGCCAGTTTCCCTTTGGTTCCAGCACGCTGGGCTGTTTGGTCGCCAGGCCGACGAAGTTCATGCTGGCGACCCCCCATCCCTTCGGCGGCGGCTCGATCGCTTTGGTCGTCCGGACATTCCAGAACGTCTCCCAACCGGCGGACTGTCGGCCGAGGCTGGCCCCACCGCCGCAACGCCAGACTCGCCCGCCTTTGCCACAGTCGATGTCGGTGTAGAGATTTTCGTAGGGAGTGTCCTTGTGGTGATCGAAGTTTACGTCCGCGCCGCGGCCGTTGGCGTAGACATTCCCCGAGGCGTGCTCGACCGAGAGATCGTGAACGTAACTCGCCCGCAGATCGAAGCGCGTCACCAGGTTATCTTCGGCGTTCTTGCACTGGATGGCATGGTGGCCGGTGCATTCGGGCACACCGCCGTCGTGCAGGCCCCGGCCAGGGTCGGCCGTAAACACGACGCCATCGATCGTATTGCCGCAGGCGACGACGTTGACGCCCATGTCGCCGTTGTGGATGGTGACGTGGTGAACCCAGCAGTTGGTCACGTTACGCAACTCGAGCGCCTTGGCTCCGTTCTCCTTGAAGTGGCCACGATATTTGCTGGCGGGAAAGACAAAGCCGAGGGACTCGACGCCAGCCTCGGTGACCGTCGGAAGAAAGCTGCGGATCTCCGGCTGCCAGGCGGCGCGCGTCTCGAAGCGGAGCGGTCGATCAAATCGCACGTGGTCGCCGTTTACCGCCACGATCCGCAAAAGCATTTTCGTGTCGAGCTGCTTACCCTTGGCGATGTCGCCAGGATCGTCGCCATAGAGGTAGGTTTTCAGGCTTTGGTCCGGAGTTTCCTCAGGACCACGCGCACGGCCTGGCCGACGGACAGGCCCGCCACCTGGTCCACTTGCACTTCGTGCGCCCCGCGGTTCGCCGGGGCGACGATCTTGGCCAGAGCCGTGGCGCGATAGTTGCCTTGGATGCTGACGAACGCGCCGTCGAACGAATAGCCGCTGGCCGGCGAGCCGGTGCTGGTCCGGCCCACCTTGGGATGAACCTCGTCCAAGCCGCGCGGAAACCAAAGTATGCTCTTTTCCGCGCCCGCGCCGCGTCGCACGAGGTTGCTTTTGGTGATCCGGAGATAGTCCGTGATCTTGTAGCGACCGGGCGGCACGAAGACCGCGCCGCGCGCAGTGGCATCGAGGGCGGGCTGAATGGCGTGGGTATCATCGGCGAGGCCGTCACCCACGGCGCCGAAGTCCTTCACGTTGGCCGACTGGGGCAGGTCGGGGATCGGTTCTTCGCCGCGATGGTACCCGGCGTAGGAAAAGTCCGGCAGTCGGCTATCGGCGGTCAAGAACTCACCATGCTCGCCCCAAAGGCGGGAGGTGGTGGCGGCCGCGGAGAGCGAACTGACCCCGAAAAAGCCAAGGATAAAAGACCGCCACGGGCGAGTGAAGTGGAGGGCACTCATGGACGGTGAGTGTGGCTGCGGGTGCGTCGCTGCTCCAGCTTGAACGCGTAAAGCTAAGAAAGTCGGAATTCGTCCCGCTTCTCCCATCGCGGGCTACAACCTGGGGGCGGCGGGATAGATGAGCTACAGATCACCCGACACGTCTTCTGCGCGCCGATTGGGTTCGCCATGTCCGCCGGTGTCCTTGTATCCGCAACGTTGTCGTGCTGAGAGCCGGAATCATCTTCTTCGCAGTTTGGCCGGTGGCTGCATCCGCGGAGCCGAAGGAGGACGTGCGCGCAGCCCAAGAGGCGTTGCGTCAGACCAGCTTCACATGGGAGACGACCGTCCGGCAGCATTCCACCCGGGCGGTTGACGCGACCGTCCTAGGTGCCCGCCCCGAACCAGGGGGCGCGCTGGCGGTGGAGGGGAAAAGCGAACCCAACGCCCTTACAGAAGTAACCGTGTCACCGTCGAAGACGGGAGTGGCCGTGGCAATTACGGCCTATTTCAAGGCCGGGGCGTCGGTCGGCCATACGCCGCTGGGCTGGTTGAGCCGGACCCAGATCCACGAGGCGCGCGGAGCGCAGCGCGATCAGGTGGTCTCGTTTGGAGGACAATCCGTTCGCCTCTACCGCTCCTTCGATGTTGCGCTGCGTGCCATGGCGCTCCCCATCCCGACGGAAGAACTCTTCGACCTGATAGCCGAGATTAAGGAATTTCGCGAGGCCAACGGGGAAATCATTGGCTGGCTGCCCGACGCCGTGGTCGAAAGACTGTGGGAGGACAAGAAGGCTAAAAGCGCCCCGGACATCGAGGGACGGGTGATTTTCCGCATCAGCAGAGGGGTCCTGGAGGAGTATCGCGTGGAATTGGAAATCGGTTTTCCCGCGCCGATAGGCAAACCCGCCACGCGTTCGGTGGTCCAGTGGACGACGCGCATTCGAGCGGTGGGCGCGACCACGATTTCGTCGCCGCTGGAGGCGTTGCAGAAGCTTGAGAACTAGCTGGCATCCGGTGTTGAATTCCGCGCTTTCTTCCCAAGCCGAAAGCGGCCTTTCCATGTGGAATTTCTGGCTCACCAAATCATTCGTCCTGGGCGCGCTCGTCGTGGCCGGTTTCGGGCCGGCTTGGGCGGCGACCCCGGCGCCGCCCCTGGAGAAGCCGAGTGTGCGCCTTGCCGTTGGCGGCAAGGTGGGCTTTTTTTATCTGCCTTTGTCGGTCGCGGAAGGACTGGGTTATTTCAAGGCCGAAGGCTTGGACGTCGAAATCAGCGACTTCCCCGGCGGGGCAAAATCGCTGCAGGCCCTGGTGGGTGGCTCGGCGGACGTGGTATCCGGGGCGTATGAACACACGATCCAAATGCGGGCCAAGCGAATCGCGCTGCGGTCCTTTGTGCTGCAGGGCGCCTATGCGGATATCGCCCTCGGCGTCGTGAAGAACAAGATTCCAGATTATCGATCTCCCGCGGATTTGCGCGGCCGGCGGGTCGGCGTCAGCGCGCCTGGTTCTGGCACGCATTTTTTCGTGATGCACCAGTTGATCCGCGCCGGACTCAAGCCGGACGTGATCCAGGTAATCGGAGTGGGGCAGGGTGCCGGCGCGGTGGCGGCCATCCGGCATGGCGATCTGGATGCGCTCTGCAGCGTCGATCCGGTCATGACCGAATTGGAACTGGGCGGGAACGTGCGGATCGTGGCCGACAGCCGTACCGCCGAAGGTTCGCAGGCGGTCTATGGCGGTTCGTTTCCTGCGGGCTGTCTTTATGCCACGGAGAAATTCATCGCGGCCAATCCGCGCACGGTCCAGGCCCTCGCCAACGCGATGGTGCGGGCGCTGCTGTGGATGAAGACCGCGACCCCCGAGCAGGTGCTTGGGGTGCTGCCGCCGCAATTCGCGGCGGGCAACAAGGATATCGTCCTCGCCGCGATCCGGAAGACGCTGCCGGGTTATTCCCGCGACGGCCAAATCCCGCGCGAAGGAGCGGAGACGGTCTGGAAGATTCAGGCCGAAATCGATCCCGCGGTGCGTGAGGCGAAATTCAATCTCGCGGACACGTACGACAACTCCTTCGCCCAAAAGGCAATGGCCAAGTATGCGTGGTGAGGTCCGGCCAACGGGGAGTCTGCGGATGAGCGGCCATGTTACCAGAGGCGGCGGTGTGGCCGTGGAACTCGATCGGCTCGGTTGCACCTTTCGCCAGTCGGAACCGAAGATTCCTGGGTTTACGGCGGTGCAGGACTTGAACCTGCGGGTGAACGACGGGGAATTCGTTGCGGTGGTCGGACCCACCGGCTGCGGAAAGTCGACTATTCTCAATGTGGCCGCCGGATTGCTGACCCCCACGTCGGGCATCGTGCGAATTTTTGGAGAGCCGTTGGTGGGGTTGAACCGCCGGGCCGGCTATTTATTTCAGACCGATTCCCTTATGCCCTGGCGCACGGCGACAGAAAACGTGGCGCTGGGCCTGCAGTACCGCGGCGTCGCACGGGAGGAGGCGGAGCGCCAGGCCGACGGGTGGTTGCAGCGGGTCGGTCTGTCCGGTCGCGGGGCCGCTTACCCGCACCAGTTGTCCGGGGGAATGAAGAAGCGCGTTTCCCTCGCACAGACGCTCATTCTCGATCCGGAAATCATTCTGATGGACGAGCCGTTTAGCGCCCTTGACGTGCAGACACGGCTGTTGATGGAGAGCGAACTGATCGAAATTTGGGCGGCGAACCGGAAGTCCGTAATCTTCATCACCCACGATCTCGAGGAAGCGATCCTGCTCGCCGACCGCGTGGTGGTGCTTTCGGCCGGACCCGCGACGCACGCCATCGGAGATTTCCCGGTCGACCTACCCCGGCCCCGCGATGTGGCGGAAATCCGGACTGATCCGCGCTTCGTCGAAATCTACAAACTGATCTGGCAGGCGATGAAGGAAGAGGTGCTCAAAGGCTACGCGCAGAGCAAGGCCCGTCCGTGAGCATTAAAACTGTCCCAAGCAGACCGACCGAGCCCTTGAGGTGGGCCGGGTGCTCCGCGCGCGGCCGGTATGAGCAGTGCGTCGGAGCCATCAGTGCGTTAAATTTGACAGGAAATCGTCCGGCGGACTCACGGCCGCATGTTTCAGTAGCGGGCAAGGCTCTGAGTTTGGCGGCGGCTTCATGTTCTTTTGGCCGCGCGCGGAGCGCACGGCCCACCAGCGGGCCAGGCACGCCGAGGCGATATTGGCACTTTCGTCCATGAAAAACGCGAAACACCTCCTGCTCCTGCGGGTGCTGCTGTTGGTCGGCTTGACCGCGGGCTGGCATTTGCTCGTGAAGTGGGGCGTCCTCCCGGCGTTCTTCTTCGGCGAACCGGCGCTGGTCTGGCAGCGCGTGTGGCAGTGGTTTGCGAGCGGTGAGATTTATCCGCATCTGCTCACGACCATCACGGAGACGCTGCTGGCGTTTTCGATTGGCGCGAGCCTGGGACTTGGCGTCGGGCTTTGGCTGGCGCTGAACCCAACGGCGTCGAGCGTGCTCGAGCCCTATGTCAAGGCGCTCAATTCAATGCCGCGCGTGATACTCGCGCCGATCTTCGCCGTGTGGTTCGGGCTCGGTATCTGGAGCAAGGTGGCGCTGGGCGTGACCATCGTTTTCTTCATCGTCTTCTTCAACGTCTACCAGGGCGTGAAAGAAGTAAGCCCGGTCGTGCTCGCCAATGCGCGCATGCTCGGCGCGAATGCGCGGCAGCTCCTCCGCACCGTTTACCTGCCCTCGGCCACGAGCTGGGTGTTCTCGAGCTTGCACACGTCGGTCGGTCTCGCGTTCGTCGGTGTGGTGGTTGGGGAGTACCTCGGCTCGGCCCGGGGGATTGGCTATCTGATTCTGCAGGCCGAGGGGGTGTTCGACATCAACACCGTTTACGCGGGCATTTTCGTGCTCACCATGCTGGCGTTGATGCTCGACGGTCTGGTCGGACTCCTCGAGCGTTCCGTGTACCGCTGGCGGACGACACCCGCGGTCACCGCGACCGAGACTACGTGAATTGAGGCGGCATTCCCAGTCGGCGCTGCAACTTGGCCTAGGCCACGGCCCGGCGGGCGAGTTTCTCGCCCGCCGCGATGCAGGCGGGCAGGGCGATGCCGTCGCGGGCCTGGCCGCCGAGGTAGAAGCCGGGATTGGCCCGCTCCACGGCGGCCATCTTCTCGAGGTGAACTTCGTAACCGAGATTGTATTGGGGGATGGCTTGGGGCCAAAAGGAGTGCCGCTGAAAAACGGGTTCACCCTTGACGTCCAGGAGTTGGCGGAGGTCCTGGCCTACGACGACCAGCAAATCATCGGGCGAAAGGCGCGCGAGCTCCGGTTGCCGCATGCCGCCCACCATCACGGTCACGGCCACGTGGCCCTCGGGCGCCCGGCCGGGAAAGAGGGTCGATGAAAAGAGGATGCCCAGCAACGCGCGTTTTTCGATTTCCGGCACGAGCGCGCCGAAGCCATCCAGTGGGTGCCCGACTTGTTCGCGACGATACCCGAGAAAGAGCGACGCCACCGGCGGATGTTCGATCGCTTCGAACGAGGCGAAGAGACGCGCGCCCGAGCGGTCAAAGTGGATTTGGGCGAGAGCGGGTGCGGACAGGGCCGAAACGACCTTGTCGAAGGATTCCGTGCGGGTCGTTGAACCGTCGATCCAGGCGACGCTCCATTTTGGGTCCGGCACCAAGGCTTCGACCCGCGCGCCGGTGGAAAGCGTCCCGGCGGGGAGACGGGCGGCCAGAGCGGCGGGAAGCGTTTGCAGACCGTGGGTGAAAGAAATGATTCCACCGGCGGAAGGCTGGCCACTGGCCTTCCGGGCCTTGGCTTCGGCGATCTGGCCGCGGATGATCGAACCGTGCTTCTGTTCGATTTCCCACAGCTTGGGAAACGAGTGCCGGGCGGAAAGCTTCCGCGGGTCGCCCGCATACACGCCGCCCACAAACGGGTTCAGCCCATAGTCGACCAATTCCTGGCCAAAGTGCGCGCGGACAAAATCCTCCAGACTGATGTCGGTGGGACGAGTGCGCCGGCGTGAGAGTAGCTCCGCGAAAAGGCGCAGTTTGGCGCCCGCGGAGAAGAGTGAAGAAGTAAAAAAAGAGGGAGGAGACAGCGGGGCCGCCATCAGTTTTCCCCGGCGAACAATGTAGCGGTTTTTCGCCACGGCATTTGCCTTGAGACATTCCGCTGCCAGGCCGAGCTCATCAATCAACGTGGCGACCGCGGGCTCGTCAGCGAGCATGGAATTTGGTCCGCTCTCGATCAGCCACCCATCCACCTTTTCGGTTCGCACGGCGCCGCCCACGCGATCGGACGCCTCAAACAGTCGCACGCGATGACCGAGTTGCACGAGGCGATGGGCGGCCGCGAGGCCCGTCGCGCCGGCGCCAAGGACGGCAATGGATTTGGAGCATGCGTTGCGCACGAGAGAGAAAGGAGGAAAATCCTAATGCAGTGGGAACGCAACCGAACCGATCGGTGGGCTCAATGCAGAAGCCAGGAAGCCAGGTTTGGTTGATGGTTTCCTTCCTTCATCATTTATCTCGCGGATTTCGCGAATCTTGGAATCGGCGAATTAGTTTGTCCACGTCGTCACCGTGTCCACCAGCGCCTGCAGGCACTCGATTTTGGCCGTGGGCATGATGCCGTGGCCGAGATTGAAGATATGCCCGTTGGCGCCGCGCATCGCGGTCAGGAGCCGGGTCGTCTCGCGGGTTACGATTTCCGGCGTGGTGTTGAGGAGCACGGGATCGAGATTGCCCTGCACCGCGACATTGGCGGGCAGGGTGCGGCGGACGATCGCCAGGTCGTTGGTCCAATCGACGCTCAGCACGCGGATACCGGTGAACGTCTGAGCGGTGAGGTGCGGGGCCGTGCCCTTGGCGTAGAGGATAACCGGAAAATCGCGGGGCAGGGCGGAGACGATTTGCCGAATCCACCGGAGGGACGCCGCCTCGTAATCGGGGCCGGCAATGATGCCGCCCCAGGAGTCGAAGATTTGAATCGCATCGGCGCCGGCGGCGATCTGCATCTTGAAATATACGATGAGCGCGGCCGTGAGTTTTTCCAGCAGCGCGTCGAACGCGGCCCGGTCGGTGTAGAACAGCAGCTTGATCCGCTCGAATTCGTCGGAGCTGCCGCCCTCGACCATGTACGTAGCGAGCGTCCATGGTGAGCCGCCAAAACCCAGCAAGGCGTGTTGGCCCGCCAGTTCCTTTTTCAGCAAGTCGAGCGCGGCGGCCACGTAGCGCAGTCGGTCTGGGACCGCGTGGGCGGGAGCCAGCGCGTCGATCTGCGCGCGGGTCTCGAGCCGGTAGTCCATGCCGATCCCGCCTTCCTCGCGAAAGCGGTAGCCCTGGCCCAGGGCCTCGGGGATAACGAGGATGTCCGAGAACAGGATCGCGGCATCGAGGGCGAAGCGCCGCAGTGGCTGGAGGGTGACTTCGGCGGCGAGGGCGGGCGTTCGCACCATTTCGAGAAACGACGACTTCGCCTTGAGGGCGCGATATTCGGGCAGGTAGCGTCCTGCCTGGCGCATTACCCAAAGGGGCGGGCGATCGAGTTTTTCGCACGCACAGGCGGCGAGGAAGCGTTCACGGCTGGTCATTTGCCAAGCCGCCAAGCAGCGGAGTCTTGGCCACGAATTACACCGATGGGCACAAATGGCTCGGGTTGGATTTGGGTCATTGGTGAAATTTGGGGCTCAAAAGATGGAATTGGTTTTTGAGGCAATTGGGTTTGATGCCTAAGCGGTGGCTTCATTCGCCCAGTCGCGTGGTTTGAGAAAATGATCGTAGAGTCGGGCTTCGGGACTGCCGGGCGCGGGATGCCAGTCGTAGTCCCAGCGGACGAGGGGCGGCAGTGACATGAGGATCGATTCCGTCCGGCCGCCACTCTGCAGGCCGAATAGCGTGCCGCGATCCCAGACGAGATTGAATTCAACGTAGCGCCCGCGCCGATAGAGCTGAAACTGCCTTTCGCGGTCCCCGAAGGGCGTGGCCTTGCGCCGGGCCACAATGGGTCGATAGGCCGGAAGAAAAGCGTCCCCCACGCTGCGCTGGAAGGCAAAGCTCGCTTCGAAGCCGCCCGCCGTGAAGTCGTCAAAAAACACGCCGCCGATACCGCGGGGCTCTCCACGATGCTTCAGAAAAAAGTAATCGTCGCACCATTTTTTTAACTTTGGATAAAGGGTGGGGCCGTGCGGCAGGCACGCGGCCTGGGCCGTGCGGTGCCAGTGGACGGCGTCGTCGTCGAAACCGTAGTAGGGCGTGAGGTCGAAACCGCCGCCGAACCACCAGACCGTGCCGGGGCCCTCACCCGCCGTGAGGAAACGCACGTTCAGGTGCGAGGTGGGCACGAAAGGATTCCGGGGATGGATGACGAGGGAGACGCCCATCGCCTGGAATGCCTTGCCGGCCAGTTCGGGCCGCGCGGCGGTGGCCGAGCCTGGCAGCGCGGCGCCGGTTACGTGGGAGAAAGCGATGCCGGCCTTTTCGAACACGGCCCCCTCGGCCAGAATGCGGGTCCGCCCGCCGCCGCCCTCGGCGCGCGACCAGTCGTCGGTGCGAAAGGTTTGCCCGCCGTCCTCTTCTTCGAGCCCGCGGCAAATCGTATCCTGCAACCCGCGCAGGTAGGCTTCCACCGCGGAGGCGTTGGGTGGCATAGACATCAGGCGACGGGCTTCCGCGTGGCAGGAATCATTTTCGGGCCAAGGAGAACGGGAAGCCGGAATGAGAACGAGAACGATTTTTGCCCGCTTTCACATTCGACAGCGCGCCCGCTCGTGTGCTGCCTGACCCTCCCGCATGCAATCCACCGTCCTGACCACCGTCGCTGTGACCGGTTTTACGGTGGCATTCTTGCACGCGGCGATCCCGACGCACTGGCTACCCTTCGTCCTCGTGGCCCGGGCGCGCGGGTGGGGGCACACGAAAGCGATTGCGGTCCTCGCGCTGGCCGGGCTCGGACACGTCGGGCTTATGGGCGTGATTGGCCTGGCGATCGCCTGGCTGGGATTCCAACTCGACGAAAGGATTGGGCGCTTTTTCCCGTGGATAGCGGGTGGTCTGCTGCTGGCGTTCGCGACCTATTATTTTTACCGCCAGTGGAGCGGGCGCGGTATCTGTCACCACAATCCGCCGGGCGGGCACCATCACGCTGACGAACACTGTGGTGAGGCCCACGCGAACAGCCATTGGCACGCGGAGCTGGAGGATAGTCCGCTGGTGTCGCGCTCGACCGGGGATTGGACGGCCGTGGCCGGGCTGTTTGTCATGCTGACGCTGTCGCCCTGCGAAGGATTTCTCCCCATCTATCTATCGGGGGTGCAATTTGGCTGGCGCGGATTCGTTCTACTGAGCGTGATCCTGGCGGTTGCCACCTTTGTCGCCATGACGCTCTTCACCTGGTTGGCACTGATCGGGTTTGAGAAGTTCCGGCTGAACCGCTTCGAGCGCTACGAATCCGGCATGCTGGCGACGCTCTTCGGCATTCTGGGCGTGCTGGTCATTGTGCTGGAGCGGTAAACGCCGGGCGGTGCCGGGGGAGCCCCGCGCTACTTCTTCGGAATCAATAACTTGATGGCGGGACTGCCGTTGGCGGGAGGCGGCGGCGGGGCACTTGCGGGTCTCGCGGCGGCGGCGGGTGCCGGCGAAATGGGCGACGAAGAGGTGGAAGGGGTCGCGGCGGTGGCGGCCGGCGTCACGGGCATCGTGGCAAAGCCGCGCTCGATAAACTCGCTCACCTTCAGGTCGCGACTCTTCGAGTCCGGGCTGCCCATGACCACGACGATCACGCGGAGGCCGTTGCGCTGGGCGGTGGCGGCAAGGCAGAAGCCCGCGCCGGAGGTGAAACCGGTTTTCAACCCATCGACGCCGGCGACCTTGCCGATGAGATTGTCGTGATTGCGCATCGCGACGGCCTGGGCCCGGACCGGCGGGCCAAAGGGACGCTCCTTGACCGAGGTGTATTTGAGCACGTCCGTGCTGCTCACGAGGTGGCGGCTCAAGAGCGCGAAATCGCGCGGGGAGGAGACATCGCCCTCGTCGATGCGTCGGTTGGCCGGCGGGAGGCCGTGCGGCGTCCGAAACGTCGTATGGCTCATGCCGAATTCCTGGGCCTTGGCGTTCATCCGCTCCACAAAGGCCTCGACCGAACCGGCGGTCGTGCGGGCGAGGGCGTAGGCCGCGTCATTGGCCGATTGGATCATCATCGCGTAGAGCAATTCCTCGACGGGGAAAATCTCGCCCTGCTTCAGCCAGACTTTCGTGCCGCCAATTTTGGAATCGGCCGCGGTCACGGTGACCGGGCTTTCCAGCGTGAGGGTGCGCTTTTGGAGGGCATCGTAGATCACGGCAAAGGTCATCAATTTCGTCATGCTCGCGGGCGGCGTGACTACATCGGCCCGGTCCTCGAGAATGACGTTGCCCGTCGCGGCATCCATCACGATGGCGCCCTTGAAGGCGCCCGCGTTGTCGGCCGCGCCCGGACGCGTGGGCGCTTTCCGCACGTTGGCGGCAAACGCGTTGAAGCCCAAAGCGAGGGCCATCAGCAAAAAAGTCGGGCGTAAAAAAGTCATCCGCCGGAACAAGGGGATTTTGCGCAAGGGCGCGAGCCGAATCAGACAGGCGGAAAAGTTTGAGGCAATTTTCAAAGCAGGCCGCCAGCGATGAAGCCCATTTGCGCTGGGCGCGGCATCACCCTAAGCGATTGGGCGGAGGGCCGAGTTCCGATCCGGTCCAACTAACGCTGGGAAGCTCGTTGGAACTCGGCCCTCCGCCCTTGTCTTGGCGTGATTCTAACGTCTCATCGTGGTAATGTCTGTCATGGTTGGTCAGCGTTGGATGAGCGAACGGGAACCCGAGCTGGGGCTCGGGTTGGTCGTTTGCGTGGACCAAGCGGCAAAGCGCGTCGCGGTCGACTTTCCCGCCACGGGCGAAAAACGCCTTTACGCCCTGGGCACACCCGTGCTCAAGCGCGTGGAGTTCCGGCCTGGGGAATCCGTTTCGACCCACGAGGGGCTCAACCTCGTGGTCGAGTCGGTGGAGGACGACGGCGGCGTGCTGGTTTACGTGGGACAGGGCCGGCGTGCGCGGGAAGATGCGCTCGCGGACGGAACCAGCGTGAGCCTGCCACCGGCGCGCCTCATGGCGGGCCAGGTTGATCCGGGCGAGGTTTTCGACCTGCGCTACCGCGCACTGTTGGCGCAGGCCCGCTTCCGCCAATCCGACGTGCGCGGCTTCCTCGCCGGCCGCGTCCAGTTGCTCCCGCACCAATTCTACATCCTGCAGGAAGTCTCGTCGCGGCAGATTCCGCGCGTGCTCCTCGCCGACGAGGTTGGCCTAGGCAAGACCATCGAAGCCTGCCTGATTGTGCAGCGGCTGCTCGCGATCGGCCGGGCCAGGCGCGTGTTGATTCTCGTCCCCGAGTCGCTCACCCACCAGTGGTTCGTCGAACTGCTGCGGCGCTTCAACCTGTGGTTCAGCATCTACGACGAAGCTCGCTGCGCGGCGGTCGAGCAAAGCGACCCGGTGGAAAACCCGTTTTTCGCGGCGCAGCTGGTGCTGGCCAGCGTCACGTATCTCGCGGGCGCCGCGCGCCGCCGGGAGCAGGCGGTGGCGGCGGGCTGGGACCTGGTCGTGGTGGATGAAGCCCACCATCTTCTCTGGGCGCCCGAGCAGGTCAGCACGGAGTACGCGCTGGTCGAGGAGCTGGCGGGCCGTTCACCCGGTTTGCTGCTGCTCTCGGCCACGCCGACGCAATTGGGGCTGCCGGGACACTTCGCGCGGCTGCGGCTGCTCGACCCGAATCGCTACGCTGACTACAAGCAATTTCTCACGGACGCGGAAAGTTTTGGCGCCGTGGCCGGCATCGCCGAAAGGATCATTGAGCAAAAGCCCCTGACGGCCGGGGAACGGGCCATCCTCCAGAAAATCTTCCGGCGCGATCCCGCGCGACTCGCCGAACTGCTCGAGGCGCTGGCCTGCGAGCAACCCGGCGCCCGGGAGGCGTTGCTCCAGACCCTGCTTGATCAACACGGGACGGGCCGCGTGGTTTTTCGCAACACCCGGGCGGCCATGACCGGATTTCCCCCGCGAAAATTTCGCCCGGCGCCCCTGGCTGCCAGCGAGCCGGCGCAGTTCACGCGGATGGCCCGCGAACTGGAGGCGGAGGAGACCGGCGAGGATGGCCACCTGCGCTACGCGCTCCGCGGCGACCCGCGGATCGAGTGGCTGGCGGCTTTGCTCAAGCAGCACCGCGCGGCGAAAATCCTGTTGATCTGCAAGAGCCAGCGAAAAGTGGCCGCGATCGAGGCCGCGCTGCAGGAGAAAATCAACGCGAAGGTCGGGCTGTTCCACGAGGGCCTGCCCCTGGTCCAGCGCGATCGGCAGGCGGCCTGGTTCGCGGAGCCGGACGGGGCGCAATTGCTGATTTGCTCCGAAATTGGCAGCGAGGGCCGCAATTTTCAGTTTGCCCACCACCTCGTGCTCTTTGATTTGCCGCTCAATCCGGGGTTGCTCGAGCAGCGCATCGGCCGGCTCGACCGCATCGGACAGAGCGAGACCATCCGGATTCACGTGCCGTATTTCAGCGGCAGCGCCGAGGAATGCGTCGTGGAATGGTACCACCGCGGGCTCGACGCGTTTGAGATCCTGCTGCACGGCGGCAACGACTATCAGGAGAAATTCAAGGCGAGGCTCCTCGCGCTTGCGCTGGCTTACCGCGAAGGTGGGAAAGTCGGCCGAAAGCAACTGGAGGCGCTGATCGCGGAGACTGGCCAATTTCGCGAGGCACTATCGCTGAAAATGAAGCAGGGCCGGGATCGTCTACTGGAGCTTAATTCCTTCAATCCCGCCATGGCTGAACAGGTGCTCACCCGCGTCCGCGCCTCGGATGCCGACCCGTTCCTGCGCAACTTCCTCGTCGAGTTGCTCGACCATTTTGGCGTCCGCATCAAGGAACACGAGGAGGGCGATGTGTTTCTCGACCCGAGCCACGCCTACATCGAAGGCTTTCCCTCGATCCCGGCGGACGGCATGCTCGCGACGTTCAGCCGCTCGCGGGCGATCGTGCGCGAGGATATCCGGTTTCTCTCCCCGGATCATTCCCTCGTGCAGGACGCGATCGATCTGCTCGTTGATTCGAAGGCCGGCACCACTGCGTTTGGGATGATTCGATCGGACCAGCCGAACCTCCTGTTGGAGGCAATTTTCATGCTGGAAGCGGTCGCGGACTCCCGCTGGCACGTGGATCAATTTCTCGCGCCGACCCCGGTGCGAGTGGTGGTGGATGTGCGGGGTAACGACCTGACGGAGACGCGAAGCGCGGTTTCGCTCGCGGCTGACTTCGAGGACGCGACGATTCAGCGGTTTCTGGAGCGCAAGGGCTTTGGTCCTGGCATGCTCAAAGGCCTGCTCGCTGCCGCCACCGAGCGCGCCGATGAGCGCACCGTTACACTCAAGGCGGCCGCCACGGCGAAGGCTTCGACGGCCCTGACCGCCGATTGCCAGCGGCTGATGGACCTGCAGAAGCTCAATGACCACGTGCGGCCCGAGGAGATTCGGCTGGCGACGGAGCAATTGGAGCACACGCAGGCCGCCATTGCGGGAGCCCGCCTGCGGCTGGACTCGATCCGCCTCATCGTGGAAGGGGCATAGCGGCGGTTGGCGTCGTGGCGCTACTTTGTCTGTTCCAGCGGCAGCGCGTGCAGCTTCAATTCGGGATTCTTTTCCACGAAATAGCGCAGCGTCCAGTCGTTCGGAAAGAGGGCCACGGGCTGGTCGAACTTGTCGGTGCCAAAGCTGACTCCGCTGGCGACGACCAGACGCGAGACGTCCTTCAGCGCCGGGTGCGGCTCGACCCAGCGCAAGAGCGTCCAGGGCGTGGCGAAAAGGCGCGACTCGGCGCCGTATTCGCTCTTCAGGCGCCACTGCACGACTTCGAACTGGAGCGGACCCACGGCGGCGAGCAGGGTCGCTCCCGGGGGGGCGTTCCGCGGCATGAAGGACTGGACGACGCCTTCCTGCAGGAGTTGCTCGAGGCCGGCGCGATACTTCTTGGCGTCGGCCGAGATCGGGTTCGAAATATAAGTGAACACCTCCGGCGGAAAACGCGGCAGCTCGTCGTAGAGGATCGCCTTGTCCTCCGTCAGGGTATCGCCGATGCCGAATTCGCTGTGTCCGACCAAGCCAATGACGTCGCCGGGCCACGCTTCGTTGACGGTCTCGCGTTCCTGCCCGAAGAGCTTGTGGGAGGATGAGAGGCGCACCGTCTTGCCTGTGCGCTGGTGCGTCACCATCATGTCGCGCTCGAATTTTCCCGAGCAGACGCGGACGAAGGCGATCCGGTCGCGGTGCTTGGGATCCATGTTGGCCTGGATCTTGAAGACAAAGCCGGAGAAACGCGGTTCGTCCACGGGGACGACCCGCGGGTTGAGAGTTGAGGGTTGAGCGTTGAGCGCGACGGTCACGGAACGACGCGGCGCAGGTGGGACCGAGTCGTGGAGGAATCCATCCAACAGCAGCTGGATGCCGAAATTGTTCACCGCGCTGCCAAAATACACCGGCGTCTGCTGGCCAGCGCGCACCGCCGCGAGGTCAAACGGATGACCAGCGCCATCGAGCATCTCGATCTGCTCCTTGACCTGATCGTAGGTGTAGTCGTCGAGTTTGTCGCGGAGCGCCTGGTCATCGAGCGAGGTGACGTTAACGGGCGCCTGATATTTCCCGCCCGCCACGCGTTCAAAGAGGTGTACTTCGCGCGTGCGGCGATCGAAGACGCCCTTGAAAGAAGGGCCGTTCCCCAGGGGCCAGACCACGGGCGAGGACTGCAGCCCGAGGACGGTTTCGAGCTCGTCGAGCAGCTCGAGCGCGTTGCGCGTCGGCCGATCGCACTTGTTCATGAAGGTGAAGATCGGCACCCCCCGGCGACGGCACACTTCGAAGAGCTTGCGCGTTTGCGCCTCCACGCCCTTCGCCGCATCGATCACCATCAGGGCGGCATCGACCGCGGTCAGCACCCGATAGGTGTCCTCGGAAAAGTCCTTGTGGCCTGGGGTGTCGAGCAGGTTGACCGCGTAGCCGGTGTAGTCGAACTGCAGCACGGTCGAACTGATCGAGATGCCGCGCTGTTTCTCGAGTTCCATCCAGTCCGAGGCCGTGGCGCGCTGGTTTTTTCGCGCGGTGACGGCACCCGCGAGATGAATAGCGTTGCCGTAGAGGAGGAACTTTTCCGTCAGCGTCGTCTTGCCCGCATCGGGGTGCGATATGATCGCAAAGGTGCGACGGCGGGCGATTTCGGCGGCGGGAGACATGGGGAAAAGTGACGAGTGACGAGGGACGAGTGGAGCCGGGCAACAAACCGTAAGCAGCGGGATGATGGAAGCGGAAAAAAGTCTTGGAGCGGTCTGGGAAATTTGCCGAATTACCGGGCCATGAGAAGCCCACTTAGAATTCTTGGATGGCTCCTGGGTGGATTGCTGTTGGTCGTCGCCGTCGCGGCGGCGGTCATTTTCTCGCGCAGCAACGCGGCGCTGCAGAAGCACTATCCGGTGACCGTGCGTCCGGTCGTCATTTCCGGAGGGCCGGAAGCGGTCGGCCGGGGAAAACACCTGGCGCAGTCGCGCGGCTGCATTGATTGCCATGGCGCGGATCTCGGCGGCACCAAAGTCGTGGAAAACGGTGCCATGGGACTCTGGTCGGACCCCAACCTCTCGCCGGGGGCGGGCAGCCGGACGAAAACGCTTCGCGACGATGACTGGGAGCAGGCCATTCGCCACGGCGTGGGTCCGGACCCGCGGACTCTTTCTGATGCCATCGGAGGAGCACGTTCATCTCGGGGACGACGACCTCGGGGCCGTGATCGCTTTTCTCAAGTCGGTGCCGGCGGTGGCCCGGGACCTCGGGCCGATTCAACTTTGACCGATTGCGCGGATGCTCGTGGCCACGGAGAAAACGAAGCTCGCGGCTGAACGCATCGATCATGCAAGCGGCGTCCGCCGTCCGTGGCGCCAGGAGTGACCCTGGAGTTCGGGCGTAAATCGCGGTGGGCTGCGTCGGTTGCCACGGTCCGAATTATTCCGGCGGTAAGATTGAAATTGGGCCTCCGGACTGGTCGCACGCGGCGAACCTCACGCCTCATGCCGAAGGGCATCTCGCGAAATAGAGCGAGGCGGATTTTATCAAAACCGTGCGGACGGCCAGGCGACCGGACGGCACCGAATTGAATCCCGTCATGCCGCGAACCTTCGCCCACCTGGACGACACCGAGCTCAAGGCCCTCTGCCTGTATTTCAAATCCCTGCCGCCGATGGCGACGGGGCAGCGGTGAGGTGACGGAGATTTCTGGAGGCAGTCAGGAACGTTGGAGTGCGGTGGCTTGACGCCGCTTTTGCCGTCGAATTTCAACTCGTCGCTATTTCCGATCGGGCGCGCCGGATCGCGCCGCGGAAAACGGCGCCAAGTCGCCGCACGCCAAGGAGCCGGCCTTGGAGCCACGCGACGGACCGCGTTCGGCCTTGGGTGATTTTATCGTCGCGGCGCGCCGCATTCCCGTAAACGTGGAAGCGTGGCTTTTCCTCCAACGCTCAAACTCAAGGCCAACGCCCGCTCTCGTGTGCTCCTCGGGCACCCGTGGGTGTTCGCCAACGAAGTCGAGGAACTCTTGCCGCCGGCCCACGACGGCGAGGTGGTCGAATGCCGCGATCGCAGCAACCGCTTTCTCGGGTCGGGCATCTACAATTCGAAGTCGCAGATTATCTGGCGGCGGCTCAGCCGGGAACGCGTCGCTCTCGATGCCGCGTATCTGCGCGCGGCGGTCGAGCGCGCCGTGGCTCGCCGCAGTGGGACGGCGGCCAGCTCCAGTCCGGCGGGGCCCTGCCAGCGGTTGATTTGGAGCGAGTCGGACGATTTGCCGGGTGTCGTGGTGGACCAGTTCGGTGATACCCTCGTGCTGCAAATCCAGAGCATGGCGATGGAAAAGCGCGCTGGGCTCCTCGGTGAAATCCTCGCCGAGGTCATCAAGCCGGCGGAGATTATTTTCCGCAATGACGCCCAAATCCGCCGGCTGGAAGGCCTGCCGTTCGAGGTCCACACGCTCTCGGGCAAACCTTGGGAGTCGCGCTGGTTTTCGATCGATGGGTTTGAGTACTGGCTCGATCTGCAGAGCGGACAGAAGACGGGGTTTTACCTCGATCAGCGCCTCCAGCACGCGGCGGTGGCGAAATATTGCCGCGGCGCCCGGGTGCTCGATGCGTTCTGCAACCAGGGTTCGTTCGCGCTGCACGCCGCCCGCGCCGGAGCGACGGAAGTCCTCGGACTCGACAGTGCCGAGGATGCCATCGGGGCTGCGCAAAAAAATGCCGAGCGCAACGGGGTGCGCGCGCAATTCGCCGTCGCCAACGTGTTTGACTGGCTCAACGACGCGGCCCGCAAGGTCGAGGCGCCGTGGGACGTCATCATCCTAGATCCGCCTCCCTTCGCGAAATCGAAGAGTGCTCTCGAAGGGGCGCTCCGCGGCTACAAGGACATTAACCTGCGCGCACTGCAGCAGCTCGCGCCGGGAGGCGTGCTGGCGACCTACACCTGCTCGTATCACATGCAGGACGCGGAGTTGCGCGGCGTGCTGGCCGAGGCGTCGGCTGACGCACGCCGGAAGTTGCGGATTCTCGAGTGGTGTCACCAGCCGCCGGACCATCCGGTGCTGGCGTCGATGGCGGAAAGCGAATATCTCCGCGGGTACATCGTGCGGGCGGAGTAGGGACTCGTGCGGCAGTTCGAAAGGTGGGCCGTGCACTCCGTGAGCGGCCGGATCGTTCGAATTTTCTTTTCATGATCTCCGTGGTCGCGCGGCGGAGCGCACGGCCCACCGCGGGACCGGCGCTACTCAACGTCGGACTCCGCGAGGCGCGCGCGGTAGACTTGCCTGGCATGCTCGTAGTCGAGCCGCGCCTGGGGCAGTTCGGCCGCGGCGATCAGGGACTCTTTTTGCGACCAGCATTGGTCGACGCCCTTGAGGCACCAGTCGATGCTGCGGCGTGACGCGCGCACTGGTTTGTCGCCAACCATGACCCAAATCGGATTCGTGTGAGACGAGGGCAGCACGCGCAGTGCGACCCAGCTGCTCCGATCCAGCTGCACCTCGAAACTCACGTCGTGCAGCGCGCCGTCGGCGACGATCTTCGTTTGCGCCACCGGGTAGCCGTTCACGATCACCTCGACGGGCACGTCGCGGCTGTTGCCGATGCGCGCCCGCTCGATGTCCCAGTATGGCTTCTGGGCGTAGCTGGTCTTCCGAATCTGTTCATCCGGTTGGTCGGCGAGCCGGGCGGCGACCCGCGCGGTGAGCTTCACCTTGCCCGCCCGGGTGAGCTTCATTTCGCTGCCTTGTTCGCCCATTCGGACGGTCGTGACGGGCCCGCGGTCATTGCCTGCGGGCGCGTTGGTGGCGGAGAAGTCCAGCAGATGGCTCTTGCCGTCGCCAACGTAGTTGCGGCCCTCGCGAATGCCCTCGCACCACGCTTCATAGTTGAGCTTGCCGTCGAGCTTCACGTAGCTACGGCCCATCCCGACGCGCTCGCCGAAGATGCAGGGAAAATCCGTCTCACCGCTGACGCGCGTCCGGAAGCCGGCGTTGAGGGTATGGTACCACATGTTGAGCTCCCAGATGCTCGGCGTGTCCACGGTCGACATGAAATCCACCGCAGGCACCAGCCGGCCATCGGGGCCGGGCACTTCGTGCGTCACGTCCATGATGTATTCGTTGGCCCCGATTCCGTTGTAGGGCGGGACGATGTAGTTGGGCAGATCTTTCGTGGCGAGGCGTATCTCTTGGGAAACCCGGCTTACCGCGACCGCGTCTTCACCTTTGGCGGCCGGCTGCAGCCCCCAGCCCGAATGCGCCGGACCGACGACGGCGCCCTGTTTTTTGGCCCAGCGGAGGGTATTAAGGCAAAGCGTGGGCCAGTGCGCGGACGAGTCACCGCCTGGGTACATCTGGTCGCGCAGGTGCAGCAGGCAGAGATGCCCGGAGCGATGCGAGCCGAAGCCGGACACCTCGATGTCGTAATGCAGGAGATAGGGGTAGCTCGAAACCTTGTCGTCCGTGCCGGTGAAAAACTGCTTTTGGTAGTCGAAGCCCGGCCCCCAGGTGAGATTCGCGCCGACTTTCAAATCCTCACCCTGGGTGTGCCGCTCCATGTCGGTCGCCAGGACTCCCTCGGTCGGGTTCGTGTAATGCGCGCAGCCCGAGGCGTGGATGTGGTGGTCGCCCGACCACCAGCCGAATTGGGCCGGATCAAACCAGCGCTTCACCTGGAACGTCAGCTCCTTCGTGTGCGCGCCGACGGACACGTGCAATGGTTGCGGCACCGACTCCGGACCGCGCTCAAACCGCACGTCATACTCGCCGGCCGGCAGCCGCAGCGTCTCGCCGTCGCTGCGATAGACCTGGGGATGAAACGCAAAATCCGGCGCGAGCCGCTTGGCCTGGGACGGATACACCCGGCCCGCGGCGTCGCGAATGGTGAACGATGCCGTCGTCGGCTGGCCGTTTTCGTCCCGCACGCGCAACGTGATCGCGTGGGCGGGCTGACAGGTGAACAGAACGTCCACCTCGTTGCGGAACCCGAGGTCCTGCGTTCCCTGGCCCACGTTGAACGCTATCTTCGCCTCCCGCTTGCCCGTGTCGCGGCCGTAGAGCTGCACGATGCGGTATTCGACCGTGAGGCCGCTGAGCGTGGGGCGGAGCGGTTGGGCGTCGAAACTCTGGAGGTCGAGCCACAGGTCGGCGGCGGGAGGCACGGGCACGTTGGGCTTGCCGTGCTGATAGTGCTTGTCGGACGGCGTCTCCGTGCGCTGGGCATTGTGCACGGATTGCGCGTTGGGGCTCACGGCGACCAGCGCGGCGGTGGTGCCCGATTCGTTGGCGACCTTGACGAGGAATTGCCGCCAGCCCTGGGCGACGAGTTCCGGTTTAGCCGGTCCCTGCGCGACTTTCACGCGCATCTCGGGGTTGATTTGCACGGCAAAGAGGACGCGCGCATCCAGCAGTTGCTGGAGATTCTCCGCCGCATCGGACGCCGGCGACGTCATGGCTTTTTCCAACGCCGCCTTATCCGCGGCGCTGAACGGTTCGCCGAGATAGTCCATTGCCTCAACGAGCCGTCGCGCCTGCGCGGCCAGGGGCTGCAACTCAACGCCGCGCACGAGCGGCGGGGCCGATTGGGCATCGGTGCGAGCGGGTTGGGCGAGCAGGCCGAGGAGGAGCGCGGCGGATGCGAGGCGAAGCAGGGGGGTCTTCATGGAGTAAGATCTGAACGAAACTCGGGCCCAAGACCAACCTGTTTGTCGGGCGGCCGTGAAAGCAATAAATGGAAGGCCGAGCTCCGTCGAGGCCGCCTTCGTCGCGAAGTCAGTTCGGCCTCGGCGGAGCTCGGCCCTCCACTCCTGGCCCCCCTTACTTCAGCGACTTCTCCAGCATCCGCCGCATCGCCTTCAGCTCCTCGAGCTGCTTCCGCAACTCCTCCTTCTCTTCCTTGGTCTTGGCGTGGGCGATCGCCTCGATGAGATCCTTCTCTTCCTCCATCAGGCTGACGCGCTCCTTGGCGACATTGGCGCGATAAGCGTTTGATTCGCCGCCAAAGATCGAAAGCGCCTTGGCGACCTTTGAGTCGTTGAGCGCCTTGTCCATTTCCGTGGGCTTGGTCTTCGCCTGTTCGCGGGCGATGTCCAATTCCTGCTGGTGCATCTCCCGATCGAGTTCAGTGATGCGTCGTTGCTGCACCTCGACCTTGGGCAAAATCGTGGGCTTTTCATTCTTCGTCTTCTCCGCGGCCGCGGCTGCGCCGGGAGGTGATTCCGCGGACTTTTTCGTGGGCGCGGTCACCGGAGTCGTGGCCGCGGCGGCCGGGGTGCCCTTGTCTTTCGCCGCGGCCGCAGGTGCCGCCGCCGCTTTCGACGCGGGCGTGGCCGCCTGCTTCTTCGCCGCCTCCGCCAGGCGGGCGCGCAGGACCTCGGTCATGTTGGTCCTGGGCTCCGGCTCATCCGCCGCCAGCAGCCGGCCGGTCATACCGGCGACTAGCAGGAAAAGGCGGAGGCAAGGGCGTTTCATCGTGTCAGCCGTCGCGCCGGACTTGCGTTCGGCGTCGACGGGATACCGGGGGCTCAGAGGCCTTTCATTTTGCCACCGTAAATGCCATTGGCCCCCAGTTCCTCTTCGATGCGCAGCAATTGGTTGTATTTCGCCACGCGGTCGGTGCGGCACAGCGACCCCGTCTTGATCTGGCCGGCGTTGGTCGCTACCGCGATGTCGGCGATCGTGACGTCCTCGGTCTCGCCCGAGCGGTGGCTGATGACGGCGGTATAATTTGCCTCCTTGGCCATCTCGACCGCGTCGAAGGTCTCGGTCAGGGAGCCGATTTGGTTGACCTTCACCAAAATCGAATTCGCCGTGCCGGTGTCGATGCCGCGCTTCAGGAACTCGGTGTTCGTCACGAACAGATCGTCCCCGACGAGCTGGACGCGATCGCCAATGGCGTCGGTGAGCTTCTTCCAGGTGTCCCAGTCGCCCTCGGCGCAGCCGTCTTCGATCGAGATGATCGGATACTTCGACGTGAGCTTCTTGTAGAAGGCGACCATCTCGTCGCCGCTCAGGATTTGGCCGGAGGATTTCTTGAAGACGTAGTGCTTCTTTTCCTTCACGTAAAACTCCGAGGAGGCGACATCAAGGGCGAGGTTGATATCCTTGCCGAGCTTGTAGCCGGCGTTCTTGACCGCGAGAGCGATGACATCGAGCGCCGCTTCGGCCGACTCGAGCTTTGGGGCGAAACCACCCTCGTCGCCCACGGCGGTCGCGAGGCCCTTGTCCTTCAAGACTTTTTTCAACGCGTGAAACACTTCGCAACCCATGCGCAGGCCTTCCGAGAAGGACTTGGCGCCGGTCGGCATGATCATGAATTCCTGGAAGTCGATCGGGGCATCGGAATGCGCGCCACCGTTCATGATGTTCATCATCGGCACCGGGAGCACCTTGGCGTTGGGCCCGCCGAGGTATTTGTAGAGGGGCTGGCCGAGGGCGGCGGCGGCGGCATGGGCGGTGGCGAGCGAGACCCCGAGAATGGCGTTGGCGCCGAGCTTCGCCTTCGTCGACGTGCCGTCGAGCTTGAGCATCGCGTGATCGATGCCGATCTGATCGCACGCATCGTGGCCGACCAAAGCGGGCGCGATTTTCGACTTCACGTTGGCGACGGCCTTGAGCGTGCCCTTGCCGCCGAAGCGGGTCTTGTCGCCGTCGCGAAGCTCGATCGCCTCGTGTTCGCCGGTGGAGGCGCCGGAGGGCACGGCCGCGCGGCCGAGGACCCCGGAGGCGAGTCGGACGTCGACCTCGACGGTGGGATTGCCGCGGGAGTCGATGATTTCGCGGGCGGTGATGGCGGTGATGGTGGTGTTCATGCGGAAAAATTATCTGGGAAGCTGAAGCAGGATGTCTGCCGGCTAACGACAGAACGGTGAGTGAACCATGCGGCGCGATGAGGGAAAGGCGAAAACGTGTCACGCCGTGAAAGAATCCAATTGGGCCGGACCCGCGGTTGGCCGGACAGGCTTTGATTAATTCCGAGGCTAGGAAGCCATGAAACAAACCCGACTCACGCGGAGACCCGAGCCCGCGGAGCGAAGCAAAAATAAGTTGGCTTCAAGCGGTTTACTCCGCGGCCCCGCGTGCAACTGCGGTGATCCACCGAAATCCGGGCCACTTTAAATGTTAGTCTGCGGCCCTAAAAGGACTGCAGTCTCCGACCTCCTGACCTGCCGTGAAATCAGGGTGAACCCACTTGTCGATAAATCGGGCGTAGTTTGGTGGTGGGGAAACAGGTTTCGGTGGCGGGGAGGGTTTCCGCTTGATAATCGGGGCGGAGGTTGGCCGGGGTGAC
>SIBR01000049.1 GCA_009695065.1 Opitutus sp.
GTGCGAAAAACGCTCGAAGAAAAGCAGTCGCTGCCCGGTCGGCAGACGCCTGAAACCATCGAGCCGGTTTTCGCTTTTCTGGCGTCGGCGGAAAGCCGCGATATCACCGGCCAGTGCCTCACGGTTGATCGCGGCTGGAGCCACGATTAAGTGGTGGCGTCTCGTATCCACGTCGAAGTGGGCTTGGCCGTGTCTGGCCTGCAGTCTGACTTTGCGCCCGTGCGGATGGGAGTCTCGCTCGGGTTTGGCGCGATGAAGTCTCTGCGCTGCCGGGCCGATTCCTGCGCGGAAGGCAAAGTGAATACATAAAGTATACAATACAGTTGACAAACCGTTTTTCAGGCTCTGAACGTGAATCCCACCATGACACCTGAACAATTTCGGCAGCGTCTCACCGGTCCGATCGTCGCGATGACGACTCATTTTACTCCCGACGACAGGGTCGACGTGGAGGCGATGAAACGGCTCACGGAGTTCTATGTTGAACAGGGGATCCGGACCGTGATTGCGGACGGTAGCACCGGGGAATTTGCCTCGCTCTCCGAAGAGGAGCGACGGCTTGTTATCCGGACCGTGGTCGAGACCGCGCGCGGGCGCATCACTGTCATCGCCGGCACCGCGTGTCCAGGGACCAAGCTGACCATTGAATTGACTAAGTTCGCGGAAGAGGTGGGCGCGGACGGGGTCATGATCACGCCGCCGTATTACGGTTTCAGCGGTTGGGAGGGATTGAAGCTGCACTACCGGAAGATCGCAGAGGCGACGAACATCGGCATCGTCGTGTATTTCAGTGGTGCGGTGATGCATACCGTGACCAATGTGTTGAACAAACCGGAGCTGATGCTCGAACTGGCCGAGGCCGGGAAGGGCCATATCACCGGCTTCAAGGACGCTTCGGGTAATTTCCACTTCTACCGGTCGGTGTGCAAGCTGCTCAAGGGCAAGGTCGCTGTGATGGGTAGCAACGGCATGAACTATTATCTTTATGGTCATACGTTCGGCGGTCCCTGCTTTCTGACCGGGCTGGGAAACATCTGGCCCAAGGTTGAGCTGGAGTTCGATGCGGCGCTTGCGCGGGGTGATCACGAGACCGCGCTGCGCATCGTCAACGACAAGGACCTGCCTTACCTCAAGGTGTGCGCGGCAACTGGAACCTACAACGGGGCCGTCAAGGCTTTGATGGAAATGACCGGACTGCCGGGCGGGCCCATGAGAGCCCCATTCCTCGAATGCAGCCCGCAGCAGAAGGAGACGCTGCGCAAGGCGTGCACGGAGGCGGGACTGATGTGACGGTCCAGCGCGGCGGCGCCGCGCGCATCGTTCACCACGGGTGCGCCCCGTTTATTGGCGGGTAGGAGCTGCGGTGACCAACGTGCAGGCATTGGTGCGCCGGGCCGGCAGGTATTCGCCGCTGATAATCGCGTATCCACCCCGCCAAGGTACGGCGGGTGCGTTGACGCGGATTTCGGCGGACGGCATCTCGCCCTGACGCGTCCATTGATTCTTGGAGATATGATACGCGAAAATTTGTCCCGGCAACGCGCGGATCGAGCTGCGATCGGCGATGGCTTCGATCGCGCCATCGACGCCGCCGAAGATGAGGATGGTGTCAGGATCGACGAGCCACGCGGGTGAAGGCGAGCCGGCGAGCGGCTGGGGCATATTCATCAGCGGTTCCCATTTACCCGGCCGATTGCGCTCCCCGGGGACGAACCGCCAGGCATCGCGGAGATAGGGTGCGACATTCTTCGCTTTGCCCGCGTCGTCGGGCCGGATTTCGATTCCGCCGAAAACATAGATGGAGCCTTTTGCCGCCACCACGATTGGCATCATTCGGCCTGGGCCCGGGCAATCGGGAATGCTCACCCACTGCAGTTCCGCCGCCGGACGCGACAGATCCAAGGCCCAGCCGGCACGGGTGGCGGAGGGCGAATTCGGGTCGTGGCGACCACCGACGACGTAGGCCCAGTCGCCAATTACGGTTCCGCCCAACTTTAGGGTGGGTCGCGGCAGTGCCGGCAATGAAATCCTTTCAACGCGGCCGTCCCGCATTTGCAGCGTGAACACCTCCGCGTAGGCCCGGGTTTCATCCCCGCCACCGACGCAGATCAAACGTCCGCCGTGAGTGAAACTGACCCCATCGCCCAAGAGGCGGGGTAATTTCTCGCTGACAATTCGCCAGTTCCCCGTTTTGGGCTCGAGCGCGAAGATGACGTCGGACCAGACTTTCTTTCCGCCCTGCCACCAAGGCACGCCGTTCGCGAATTGGGTGCCTCCGGCGGCGAGCAAAGTGCCGCCGCTTTCGCCCGCATACATTCCCGCAAAGCCTTCGGCGTCGGGCAGCGGCGCGAGCCGTTTCCACGTCAATTCCGATGCTGCCCCGGAGAAATTTGTCAGGCAGAACAGCGTGCCGGCGCGGAACAGGCCGCGAAAAACCAAGGGGAAAATCATGGGGGCGAAATCAGCCAAGGGTCGCGGAATTTGGCGCGCAAGGGAAATCCGTTGACGAAGTGAACACAGATTGATGATAAACTGTTATCGACGCCAGCGTGGGCGCTCTTTATGCCCCGACCCGAAGCGTAATCGTTCCATTTCGACGCCTAAATGAAAATAACCGGAGTGAAGGTCTTTCTGGTCAACCCTGGCCAGCGCGTGAAATACGGCACGGGTTGGGGCAAGAACCTCGTGATCGTCAAAGTGTACACGGACGCGGGCATCGACGGCGTCGGCGAGGCTTTTGCCACCGGCAAGGCGAAGACGACCGAGGCCGCCGTCTATGAATACGAGCGCTGGTTGAAGGGCAAGGATCCCACCGAAATCGTCCGCCATTGGTATGCCTATTATCGCGGGTCGCGTTATCCGCTCGGGACCGCGACCATGGGGGCGCTGAGCGCAGTGGAGCAGGCGCTGTGGGACATTGCCGGCAAGGCATGCGGGTTGCCGGTGTATCGCATGCTCGGGGGGCCGTTTCGGAAAAAGCTCCGGCTGTATGCGAGCGGTTACCTGTGCCAGCGGAGTCATTTTTTTTCCGAGGGCGGCAGCACGCTGGTCGAAGGCGCCAAGGCCGTGGTCGCCGCCGGCTATACGGCGATGAAGTTCACGCCGCAGCCCGACGACTATCAGGGCAAATCGTCGTCCGCGATCCTGCGCGAATCGATCGAGCGCGTGCGGAGCGTGCGCGAGGCGGTGGGCGATGACATCGACATCTGCCTCGATTATCACGGGCGGAGTTTCAGTCCGGTCGAGGCCATCCAGCTCGCCAAGGCCATCGAGCCCTACCGGCCGTTTTTTCTCGAAGAACCGGCGTTGACCGAGTCGCCGGAATCGCTCGTCGAGGTCAAGCGGCAGACGGCCATTCCGATCGCCGGCGGCGAGCGATGCATCAGCCGCGACCGGCTGAAGGAAATCCTCGAATGCCGCGCGGTGCACATCCTGCAGCCCGAACCGGCCTGCAATGGCGGAATCTTGGAAACGATCCGTTGGGCGGCGATGGCGGAGTGGTATCACGTCAGCATCGCCCCGCACCAGGCGTGCGGGCCGGTTTCCCTGCTGGCCTGCGCCCACATCGACGCGTGCATCCCCAATTTCCTGATACAGGAGTGCAACGTGGACTTCGAGTCGGAGTTTGTACGCGATTTGTTCCTGGGCCTGCCGGTGATCGAAAACGGGCATCTGCTCCTGCCGGAAAAACCGGGCCTCGGCATCGAGTTCAACGAGGCGGCGGCGGAGAAGTATCCTTATCGCCCCTTCGACCGCCCCGTCATCCTCCAGCCGGACGGTGGCATCGGCCTGGAATAATTGGCCATGAACTATCGCACGCTGGGCCGTACCGGCCTGAAAGTTTCCGTGATGGGCATGGGCACCGGAGGCGCCTCGGATCCGCTCGGCCAGCAGAGCGGACGCCCCGAAACCGAAATCCACGCGTTGCTGCATCGCGCCTTCGCGCTCGGGATCAACCTGTTCGACACCGCGCCGGGATATCTGGAGAGCGAGGTCATTTTGGGCCGGGCGCTGCAATCGCTCCCGCGGGAGGAATTGGTCGTCTCCACCAAGATCGCGCTCGCCGGCGGCATGCCGGGGCAGCCCATGAAAATCATGCCGCCCGCCGTAATCGGGCCGGCGGTCGACCGCAGTCTCCAGCGGCTCCAGATGAGCCATGTGGATCTGCTGTTGGTGGGCATCGCCGGACCCGAACACTACGACCGTTTTGTCGGCGAGCAGCTGCCCGTCCTGCTCCAGTTGAAAGCGGCGGGGAAAATCCGGTTTCTTGGATCGAGCGAACAGTCGCGTTCCGACGGCACGCACGAGTGGCTGAAGAAAATCCTGCCGGACGGCATGCTCGATGTGGCGATGGTGGCGCACAACCTGATCAACCAATCCGCGCAGGACACGGTATTCCCGCTTTGCCGCCGGTTGAATCTCGGCGTGATCAACGTGTTTACGGTGCGACGGGTTTTCAGCCATCCCGCCCGCCTGCGGGAGGTGGTGCGCGACTTGAAGGCGCGCGGGGTGATCGCCGCGGACGGGTTGCCCGACGACGCCCCGCTTGACTGGCTGCTGGAGGCGGCCAACGCCGGCTCGACCATCGAGGCGGCGTATCGCTATTCCGCCTACACCGAAGGCGTGACGGCCGTCATGAACGGGTCGAGCGACATTGCGCGGCTCGAACAGAATGTGGGCAGCGTGCGCAAGGGGCCGCTGCCGGCGGCCGCCTGCGAACGGTTGCGGGCGATCTTCGGTGGCGTGGCGGAGGCGGTGGGAAATTAGCCATGAAGGGGAAAGTCCACCGTCGTGCGGTTGTGCTCACGCTGGGCGTGCTCGGTGCCGCGGCGTCGGGTGCGGCCGCGGAAGCGAAGGTCGATTTCTCCCGCGACGTTTATCCGCTCTTACAGCGCTCGTGTTTCGAGTGCCACGGTGAACAGAAACAAAAGGCGGACTTGCGCCTCGACGTTCGTGAGCGCGCGATGACCGGCGGGAGCAGTGGTGCGGTCGTCACGCCATTCAAGAGCGGTGAGAGCGAACTGGTGCGCCGGGTCTCGCTTCCGCCCGACGACGATGACCGCATGCCCAATCGAGGGACGTCGCTCTCCCCGGTGGAAATATCCATGCTGCGCCGGTGGATCGATTCCGGGGCCGTCTGGCCCGACGGCGTGCGCCCTCCGAGGCACTGGGCCTATGTCCCGCCGGCCCGTCCGGCGATGCCTGAGGTGCGCACGTCCCGGTGGGTTCGCAATCCGATCGACCGCTTTGTTCTCGCGCACCTCGAGCAAAGCCAGCGCGCTCCGGCACCCGAGGCGGATCGCCGCCAGCTCGCGCGGCGCGTTTACCTCGCCGTGATTGGACTGCCACCGTCGCCGGCCGACGTGGAGCGGTTTGTCCGCGATTCGCGGCCGGACGCCTATGAGCGGCTGGTGGATGAGCTGCTCGCTTCGCCGCGTTTTGGCGAGCGCTGGGCGCGGCATTGGCTCGATCTCGCGCGCTATGCCGATTCAAACGGATTTCAGCGCGACGGTTTTCGCGAGGTATGGCTTTATCGCGATTGGGTCATCGAGGCGATGAACCGCGATCTGCCGTTCGATCAGTTCACGATTGAACAGCTCGCGGGCGATTTGCTGCCCAATCCGACCCTCGCGCAACGAATCGCCACGGCCTTCAATCGCGGGACCAACGTCAACGTGGAGGCCGGCGTTGACCAAGAGGAGGGCCGGATCAACCAGGTCCTCGATCGCGTCAACACCACGGCGACGGTCTGGATGGGCACGACCCTCGAATGCGCGCAATGTCACGATCACAAATACGATCCGCTGACCCAGCGGGACTACTACCGTTTTTTCGCGTTCTTCAACAACACGAAGACCGAGACCGACTTTACCGCGCCGGGCGATACCGCGCGGATTGATTTGAAGGGCCCCTACCTGGAAATGCCGGTCCCCGAGTCGCGCCGGCAGCAGGTTCAGCTGGCGCGGCTGGCGCTCGCGGACGCGGAAGCACGGGTGCGCGAATTGAGTGAGCGCCTGTTGCGGGACGAGACCGATTGGGAGGATACCGCTCGCGCGGGCCCGAAGACTTATCGCGGGGTTGAGGTGCCATCGCGGATTCTCGAGGTGCTTGAGGTGCCGCTGGTGCAGCGCGATCCCCGCCAGGTGGCGGCGTTGAACGAGTTCCGGCTCGGGCATTTTCCCGAGTCCAAGCCGGTGCTGGCGAAACGCGACGCGGTGCGAAAAAAACTCGCCTCGGTCGAGCCGGACAAATGCCTGGTGATGGAGGAACTGCCGGCGCCGCGCGTCACCCGGGTTTTCAAGCGGGGCAACTTCTTGGAACCCGCCGAGGTCGTGGATCCGGGCGTGCCCGCGGTGTTCGGATCCCTGCCGGCGGGACCGGCCAACCGTCTCACGCTCGCCCGCTGGCTGGTTTCCCCCGGCAATCCGCTCGTGGGCCGGGTGACGGTCAACCGGTGGTGGGCGGAGCTGATGGGGCGCGGGCTGGTGACGAGCCCCGAGGATTTTGGCGTCAAAGGCGAGCGACCGTTGCATCCGGGCCTGCTCGACTGGCTGGCGCTTGAACTCGTGGAGCAACGATGGTCGATGAAGGCGATGGTGCGTACCATCGCCACGTCGGCGACCTTCCGGCAATCGTCGGCGACGTCGCCGGTGGAACTGGCCGAGGACAACGAGAACCGTTTTCTCGGTCGTGGACCGAGGTTTCAGATGGATGCCGAGATGATTCGGGACAACGCGCTGGCGATTTCGGGTCTGCTGTCGACGAAGATGCACGGCCGGGCGGTGCGGCCATATCAACCGCCCAAGGTGTGGCGGGCGGCCGGCAACGTCGACAACACGTATGCGATCAGCACCGGGGAGGATCAGTATCGCCGCGGCATTTACGTGGTCTGGCGGCGCAGCACACCGTATCCGAGCTTCGCCAATTTCGACGCCCCGAGCCGGACGGCGTGCGTCGTGCAGCGTTCGCGCTCAAACACTCCGCTACAGGCGCTGACGCTGCTGAACGATCCGGTGTATGTCGAAGCCGCGCAGGCGTTCGCGCGGCGGGTGGTGTCGGAGCTGCCCGGAACGGTTCCGGTGACGGCCCGCATCCGGCAGGCGTGCGCCATCGCGCTCGCCCGCGAGCCGTCCGAACGTGAACTGGCGGTGTTGCAGCGGCTCTTCGATGACGCCAGGGGGCGTTACGGCGCAGCGCCCGATCTGGCCCGACGGGCCTGCCGCGGGGCGGGGGAGTTGTCGGGCGAGGAAGCGATCGAGCTCGCGAGCTGGCACGCGATCACGACCGCGCTGCTGAATCTCGGGGAAACCATCACACGCGAATGAAGACGCCGGACCACACGCCTCTCGACGATCTTTGCGATCACCTTTCCCGTCGCACTTTTCTGCGCCGCACCGGATTCAGCCTGGGTTCGATCGCGCTCGGCACCCTGCTCGGGTCGGCCGCCCGCGCCGGGAACGCCCCGACGTTGCCGCGCCGCCTGACCCACTTCGCGCCGCGCGCGAAACGGGTGATCTACCTCGATATGGTGGGAGGCCCCTCGCAGCTCGATCTGTTCGATCCCAAGCCCGAACTCAACCGGCGACACGGGGAGGTCTGTCCGGATGAATTCCTGCGGGGGGAACGTTTCGCTTTTATCCGCGGCAAACCGACGCTGTTGGGATCGAACTACCAGTTCGCACGGCACGGCCGGAGCGGAGCGGAGATTTCCGAGTTGCTGCCGCATCTCGCTGGAATCGCCGATGACCTCACCTTCATCCGTTCGATGCACACGGATGAATTCAATCATGGTCCGGCGCAGATTTTTCAGCACACCGGTTTCGGGCGGCTGGGCCGGCCCAGCCTCGGTTCGTGGGTGAGCTACGGCCTCGGCACCGAGAACGAAAATCTGCCGGCCTACGTCGTGCTGGTGTCGGGGGCGCTCCCGGGCGGCGGCAGCGCGGTGTGGAACGCCGGCTTCCTGCCGAGCATGCATCAGGGCGTGGAATTCCGCGGCGAGGGCGAGCCGGTGCTCTTCCTGTCGAATCCACCGGGTCACGAGCAATCCGACCGTCGCCGGATTCTTGATACCATAGGAGAGCTGGATCAGGCCCACCTCGATGCGGCGGGCAATCCTGAGATCGCCACCCGCATCAAGCAGTACGAACTCGCCTTCCGGATGCAGACCGCCGTGCCGGAGCTGATGGACCTCGGCCGGGAAACGCCCGAGACCCTGGCGCTGTATGGCGCCCAGCCGGGCAAGGCTTCCTTTGCCAACAACTGCCTGCTGGCGTGCCGGCTGGTGGAACGCGGAGTGCGGATGGTCCAGTTGTTTGACGACGGCTGGGACCATCATGGCGATCTGGGCCGGCAACTGCCGGAAAAGTGCCGTCAGACCGATCGGGCCGTCGCGGCGCTGGTGCGTGATCTCAAACGCCGCGGCCTGCTCGACGACACGCTGGTCGTGTGGGGAGGTGAATTCGGCCGGACGCCCGTGCGGCAGGTCGAGCAGGGCGACCGAATCCTCACGCCGGGCCGGGATCATCACAAGGGCGCCTACACCATGTGGCTCGCCGGCGGAGGCGTAAAGCCCGGCGTCACCCACGGCAGCACCGATGAAATCGGCTACCGGATAGCCCGGGATCCCGTGCATGTGCACGACCTGAACGCGACTGTCCTCCATCTGCTCGGGGTGGATCACACGCGGCTGACCTATCGGTATCAGGGGAGGGAATACCGGCTCACGGACGTCCATGGCGAGGTGGTCAAAGGCATTCTCGCGTGAGGCCACGATGACACCCGAACTTGAACCGGATCCGCCGCGGCCGGCCCGCCCGCGCCCGACGACGCGGCGCGCGTTCGTCAAAAACTCGCTGCTGGCCTGCGCTTCAGGTGTCGCGGCGGCGAATTCGACCGCGCGAGCGGCGGAGGCGAAAACCGCGCCGGGTGCCGCCCCCGCCCCGCGAGCCACGTATCCATTGGTGCGATATGGGACGGGCGAGCCGGTTTTTCTTTCCGATCTGGAGCGGTGCCGGCCGGCCGCGGCGCTGACGCCCGCCTGGGAGCCCAAACGCTGGCGGCTGACGGCGTACGAGGCCGAGGGGGTCGCCGGCACGCTGCTGAGCGCGGGGCAAAACAGCGCCGTGCCCGACGTGGAGTATCCCATCGCGCACCGGGGTTGGTACGCGGTTTCGTTTGGGTTGATGTCGAAGTATGGCGAGTCCCGCCTCGAAGTGCGGCTGCGGAGTGAAGAGACGTTTTCCCTGCTGACCCATCACAACATGGCCGAGGCGCGGCTGGAGCGGCGTGACATCGAGTTGGGCGCGCACTTGTTCACCACCCGTCACTTTGACGAGCTCTTCTGGAAGTATGTGCGCTTTGAGGGCCCGGATGACGCGATCGTGCTGCGGCAGTTGAAGGTGCAGATCGTCCCGGACCAGCCCGATTCCCCGGGCAACCGGTACATGCCCTGCTGGCTGGGTTACATCAAACTCGTGCCGCTGACGCCCGGCGAGGTGGCGGCGCTCGACGCGGATCGCCAGCGTCGTGACCACCGGCGGCTGTTCGCCCACAATGATGCGTTCGGGTCGACGTCCTGGCTGCGGTTCCGCACCGCAGCCGACATTCGGCGGGAGATCGAGCCGTTTCGGGACACCGATTTTTCGCGCATGTATTGGGAGGCGGGAATGGGGGACCTGACTTATTTTCCAAGCCAGATCGGCTCGCTGTTCACGCTGGAGTGGATGCGGGATCACTACCGGCTGCGCGATCGACTGGTGGGTGAAACGTATGCCGATTTTCGCTCCCGCGGGGTCAATCCGTTCCGGGTCGCGCTGGAATACTGTCACCAGATCGGGCTCGAGTTTCACGCGGCGTATCGGGTCGCCGGATTCCATTTTCCGTCGCCCGAGGATGAGTGGAACCATGGCGGACTTTACCACCGGCACCCCGAGTGGCGTAGTGTCGACCGGCAGGGCCGGGCGGTGCCGCGGCTTTCGTATGCCTACGCCGGGGTGCGCGAATTTGCGCTGCGGCTCCTGCGCGAAACGGTCGCGTATCCGGTCGACGGGGTCTGCCTGCTCTACAACCGGCGTCTGCCGCTGCTCGGCTACGAGCCACCGCTGGTGGAGAGTTTTCGCGCCAAGACCGGCCTCGATCCGCGCACGTTGCCGGAGGACGACCCGCGCTGGATCGAACATGGCGCCCTCGTGTTGACCGGCTTCATGCGCGAGCTGCGGGCCATGCTGCGCGAGGAACAGGCGCGACAGGGCCGGCGCCAGCCGTTTGGCGTCACGGCGGTGGTGGTGAGCTCGCGCGAGGAGAATCTTGCCTCCGGCCTCGATCTCGAACGCTGGGTTCGGGAGGAATTGGTCGACACCCTGATTCCGTATTCGTCCGCCGCCGGGATCGCGAGCGATCAGGTTTCGTGGGAGGATCCGAAGTCGGCGGAGTTTTTCCTCCGTCTGACCGCGGGAACGCGCTGTCAGCTCGCCCTGAACCTGATGCCGCGCCAGATTGCGCCGGAAGATTACCTGCGGCGGGCTCACGCGCTTTACTCTGCCGGGGTGGAGAACCTTTTTTTCTGGGACTGCTATCAACGGAATAACTTCGATTCCTCGTGGACCACGCTGACCCGGCTCGGCCACCGGGAGGAGCTGGCGGAATGGGCGGACCGGGGGCATCCGGCGATCATGCGGCCGCGTCGGACGCTCGCGAAAATCGGCGACTGGGACCTCGCCTACGGCACTCCGGGTTAGGAACATTGACAGGCAACTGGAACCGCACCATCGCTCGGGTTTTGGCTCCGGCCATACGTCCGTAGCACACCTTCACTTGAAAATTCACGCCATCAAAAGCCCGCCTGCGGAGAGCAACGATCCGTATTATCTGGAAATCGCGGGACGGCTGCGCGACGAGTTGTTTTCCGGGCGATTCAAGCCTGGCCAGCGTTTCTATTCGATCCGCGGCCTGATCAAGGACACGCGGCGCAGCCTGCCGACGGTCCGGTCGGCGCTCAATCTCTTGATCAAGGAAAACCTGCTCGAGGCGCGACAGGGCAGCGGTTACTATGTGACGGCGCAAGTCGAGGTCGCCAACAACGCGAACCGGGGGTTCTTCAATTTTCTGGCGGTCATTCCGTCTTCGTCGGTGCCCGACGAACCGTGGTTTACGGGCAAGATCGGCCTGGGCATGATCCATGCGGCGAACCTGGACCATGCGGTGGTGTCGTTTTACCGACGCCAGGCCCCCGGCAATCTTTCGCCCGACCTGGTCGAGGTGGATCTGGCGCGCATCAAGGCGCTCAAGCCCGATGGCATCGCGTGGCTGCACAGCATTCCGGAAGACGAGCCGATCTTGAACGAACTCCGGCGGCAGCGGGTGCCGATTGTGACCACGATGCGTCGCTTGCCGAACGTGGAGCTCCCGCTCATTCGCGAAGACGACGTCGTCTATGCCTCGATGGTTCTGTCGAATTTCGAGGCGCGTGGCCATCGGCGCGTGGGTTTGATCCTCCGTTCCCTGACCGATGATTATTTCCACTCCAAGGTCGAGGCGTTCAAGGAGGTGGCGGATTCCTTTCAGGTTAGGATGGAGGAAAGGGACTTCTTTTTTCTGCCGCCTTCGGACCCGCGTGGTGAAAACCAAACCGAGCCGTTGCGGGACTTTCTGTCGGAGCGCCCGGAAATGACGGGGCTGCTCATTCTCGCGTCGACGGGCATCCGGCCGCTGCTAAGACTCCACGACACCCCGTTGCGCGATCGCGTCGCCAGGCTGGCGCTCATCTTCAACGTGCTGGATGGCGTCGCGGTGCCGACGCTCCCGGGCGGCGAAAGTCTGGCCACCATTTTTCCCCCGCTGGAAAAGCTGGGTGAACAAATCGTTCACGCGTTGACCGGCGAGGTGAGCAAGAAATCGGCGCCTTCGTCCGCGCGGCTGATTCCCATTTTTCGATCCGGTGACTCGCTGAAAGCGCCCTGAGTGCACGGCAATTTATCAACATGACTATCCGCCCGGTTTTCGCGCTGCAGTTCCCGTGCTGGCTGGCCGGTATTTTCCTGGCAACCGGAGCGGTTGTCGCCCAGCCCAGCCCTCCGGCCGTCCCACCAGTGCGGGGCGACGATCCCTCGTTCGTGCAGGTGACCGACCAGCCGGGGCGGCCCCGCGTCCTGTTGCTGGGCGATTCGATTTCGATGGGATATACCCTCGCAGTTCGAGAACGGCTCGGCGATCGGGCCAACGTGCACCGGCCGCCGGAGAACTGCCGCTCCACGCGACAGACCCTTGCGCGACTGGAGACATATCTCGGGAGGGGTGCCTGGGATGTGATCCATTTTAACTGCGGGATTCATGATCTGACCTTTGTCGGGCCCGATCGAAAGGGACTGCTGGAAAAGGACGGGGGAAAGATCCAAGTTTCGCTCGAGGAGTATCGCGAAAATATGGAGCGGATTGTCGCCCGCCTCAAACGCACGGGCGCCACGCTGGTCTGGGCCTCGACCACTCCGGTGGGCGAAGCGGTGCAATTTCGGCAGTCCCGCGATGTGGTGGCGTATAACGCGAGGGCGGGCGAAATCATGGAGCGCCATGGTATCGCGGTGAATGACCTTTATGCCGTCGCCCGGACCGGGATCCAGGAAGGCAAACTCGCGTGGAAAGATGGCGTGCATTTCAGTGCGGCCTCCTCACTGGCCCTTGGCGCCGTGGTCGCGGGCGCGATCGAGCGGGCACTGCACGTCCGCGCCCACCCGCCGGCACCCGTGCCATTGGAGCGGAGGTTGCTTGGGATCACGGACGCCCATTGGCTCGCCCTGCAGCCGGGGCGGCAGGGGGCCCTGCTCGAAATCGCCGCCGTGCATCTGCCGGAGAATCCGGCGGGCGATTGCAACCACTATGGCTGGCCGATCGCGACCCAGGTCGGCGATACGCTGGTGGTGATGCATCGTCGCATCACGGGCCACAACCCGTATGGTGCGCACGCGCCCACCGAACATATGTCCTACGGCATGGTGTTGCGCAGCACCGATGGCGGAAAAACGTGGTCGGCCCCATACAACTTGCGCGACTGCATGACACCTGCCGATCGGGCGCGCGATGGCATCGTGCCGCTCTCGCACCGATTCAAGTTCGACAAGGAAAATCCCTCGACGCAGGGCTACAAGATTCACCTGCATTCGATTGGGACGACGGCGGACGGAGCGGTGGTCGCCATCAACAACCACGGGGTGTTTCGCTCGGAGGACCGGGGGCGGACGTGGAAGCATTTTTCGAAGGCGTTCCGGGAGGACACGTTTCCCCATGAGATCGTGAATTTCGGCCCCAACCTGATCGACCACCCGCAACACGGCCTGCTGGCCTTCGGCAACTGGTTTGGCGACCGGAGCGGACCACGTCAGGGCAACCGGTTGGTGGTGCTCAGTACGAAGGATGGAGGGGAGAACTGGCAGGTGGCGGACTACGACGTGGGTTTTCCCCAATACGAACCGGCGGCGTTGTTACATGAGGAAAAGTTTTTGTTCATCACGCGCGATCAGGCCGACGGCGGCGCGCACCGGGGAATGCGTTGGCAGCCCGGGCAGGAACCGCAGGTTTGGAAAACCAACATGGTGGACCCGCGCTACCTCGATACCGTGGATTTTTCCTTCAACCCCGTCACCCGCCGTTTCGAAGTGCTGCGCTCCGAGCGTTTCCGGATGGAACTCTGGTTGTGGAGCATCGATCCGGCTGATTGGGAGAGCGGGCAATGGCGCCGTGAATGCCGGCTGCTGGCGCGGGCGGGAAAATTTTATACGACGGCCGACGGCTTCCATCCCGCCGGGGCCGTCATCGATCGCCAAAATGGGCTCCAGCACATCTTCATTTATTCCGGCCATCCCAACGGGCCGACCGGCATCTTTCGGCTGACCCGCACGCTGGATACTTCGGCCCTCGTGGCTTGGGCCCGGAAAACCGGATACGACGGCGCGGTGCGCTGACTTCGCCACGTGCCGGCCCCGGTTCGGATTGCCGGAAGGAAAGCGGACTGTTGACTTTCTGAAAATCAACTGAGTACTAAGTGATTTAGAGCCAGCGCCGCGGTGACCCCACCCAGCATCGTCTTTTCCGGCCGGTGACCGCCCAGTCAACCAACCCCAGCCAACCATCCCGCTTCAGTACCATGAAAAACGTGAATTTTTCGACACCGGTTTATGTGGGTCTCCTCTTTTGGGCAGGCATGATGTCTCCGACGCTTTCGGCCCAGACTGCTCCGGCACCGGCGGCGGCTCCGGAGCGTGCCGGGGAAGCGAAGGAGACGTTGCGGCTTTCACCCTTTGAAGTCACCGCCACTTCAGGGAGGGACTATCGCGCGGTCGATGCCATGACTTCCTCGGGGATTGCGACCAAGCTGGTGGACTCGCCGCAGAACATCAGCGTCATCACGGAGGCGTTCATCAAGGACCTCAATCTCGACAGCCTGCACCAGACCCTCCTGTACACGTCTGGGGTGCAGATCGACGAGTATAACCGCGATGCCGGCGGCGTGTTGGTGCGCGGCTTCGGCATCTCCTCGTATCTGCGCGACGGGATTGCCCGCCCGTATAACGCCGTGACGGAAAACATCGAGCGGATTGAAGTGGTGAAGGGCCCGGTTTCGGCGTTTTTCAGCCAGAGTTCGCCCGGCGGCATCGTGAACTACATCACCAAGAAACCGGAATTCGTGCGCAAGGGATCGCTCACGCTCAACTACGGGAGCTACGACTACCGGGTGGCGGGCCTCGATGTGCAGTCGCCCCTGCTCCCCAACTCCAAGACGCTGGGCTTCCGAATGGTGGCGGGGGCCCGCCGGACGAACAACTGGCGAAAATGGGAATACATCGATCGCGAGTATTTCGCCCCGAGCCTGCGGTGGCGCCCGAACAAGTATCTGGATTTCAAATACCAGTATGAATGGGTGAAAAGTTCCGAGAACATCTTGAACAACGGGCGCACGAACATGCAGTTTCACTCCGACTGGGCGAATCCGCCGCAGGACGTGATCAACTTCAATCGCACGGCCGCGCGCCCGACTGACGCCGCGGTCGCATCCTTTTTGAAAGGCCGCTGGCTGCGGGCCATCGCCACGTGGGCGGCGGACATCAAGGCGGTCCGCGGCGGTCTCGCGCCGCCGGTGGTCACGACCGGCGATCTGACCCGGTTCTTTCCGGAGGGCCGGATTTACAACACCGGCGGCCCCGGCGGCATTCACGACTACAAGAACTTTGCGAACGACGCCTCGGTCACGATTACACCGGTCCCGTGGATTGCCGCGCGCTATACCCGCAGCTTTTTCAAGGGCTTCTCCGACCAATACAACGCGTTCGGTTTTCCCAACGCCGATGGCACCATTCCCTACGCGGAGCGTTCCGCGGTAAGCTGGAATCGCACCGCTTCAGATGCCGCGGATCTCCTGATCGACCGCCCAATCGGGCCGGTGCGGAACCGATTGCTGTTTGGCTGGCAGCGGATCGTCACCAACACCCGGAGCAGTTCGCGCCGATTTGATTATTCGGTCCTGCGCCCGGTGGTGCACAACGGCGTGACCCTGACCGGCCGCGACGTGGCGCTGAACTACGATCCCTTCATCGATCCCGTGATCGATATTCAACGGGTGCTCGGGGAAATCGTGCCCACCGCGACCCCGTCGGATGGCGGCTCCAGCGGAAGATACGCCACCTGGCAGACCGAATTCTGGGATCGTCGGTTGCACACGCAGTTGGGCCTTCGCCAGGACCAGGCCCGTTCCGGCGAAAAGTATGACGCCACGCCGACGTTTGGCGTGAACTTTGCCTTCCGGCCCGGCTTGGTGGCGTACGCGAGCTACAGCGAAAATTTTTTGGTCAACGGCAACGACGTCTCCGGGCAGGGGGTGCTGCCCGGTGAGGCCAAGCGCCTCCCGCCCGCTTTCGGCAAGGGCACCGAGGTGGGCCTGAAAACCGACTGGCGCGAAAACACGCTCAGCGGAACGGTTTCGCTTTTCCGCCTCGAGAATAGCGGCCGCGCGGCGACGGACGCGGTGAGAAACCTGATCGAGCCGCGCAACATCGACGCCATTTCCACGAACAACGTCGTTTGGACGAGCACGGGAGGAACCTGGCAGACCGAAGGCGTGGGGCTCGATTTGATCTGGACGCCGGGTTCCTATTTTCAGGGACAAGTGGCGTATGACTATACGTGGAAAGCCAAAATCGTCTCCGATCAGCAATGGGTCCCGGGAACGCCGGAATACGCTTTTCAGATTGGCCGACGCATCGCCAATGCTCCGGAACACGCGCTCAAAATTTTTGGGAAGTATTCGTTCGAGCGCGGGCGGCTGAAGAACCTGTCGATCGGCGCGGGCGGGCGTTATGTCGCGCCAACGATCGGCGGCAACGCTTCCACGCCGTCGCAGATCGTATACATGCCGTCCTACACGATCTACGACGCGATTCTGGGCTATTCGGCCAAACAGTGGTTGCGGAAACCGATCACGTTCTCCCTGGCGATCCAGAATCTGACGAACCACATCTACCTTCAGGGCACGAACAATATCTTCGGCAATCCCCGGAAGATTTTCCTGAACACGACGGTCAACTTCTAGTTTTTGGCCTCAAATTCCAGGGCTGCAACGGCCAGGCGCGAACTCCCGGCAACGAGCGGACCCCACGCGGCGTCGAAGTAGAAGAGCACGTCGGCTGGTGCGCCATTCAGGCCGGCGGGGAGATCGCGGCGGTGCGCCCTTCCTTCCATGTTCGACTGACCGGCGAGGATGTAAACTTGGATGGGAGCGGCCGTGACCGACAACCCCGCCAGGGCGAGAGACACGCCGCCAAGCCCGATCCGAGCTGCCTCCTCGACCCGCCATCGCCAAGCATAAACAGTTTGCATACGGGTTTCGAAATGGTTTGCGATGCGATTTCAGAGGTTGGCGACTCATCACGACCCTGCCGGGGCTTCAACCGCAGCGGCGAGATCAGGTGAATCAGACGAAGTGTTGACATAAGGGAAAGAAGAAATATCAGCGGAACAGATTCAATCACGGGCAGACTCCTGATTGACAGCATCCTGCCTCAGCGTCCTTTTTTACCTCAGCCTGAAACCCCGCCGATCGGTGCGCTCCCTCCTCGTCAACGCTGTCGGCCGGTTGCCTCGACCGAGCGTTTTGCTCGCGATGGTGGCTCTGGCGGTCGCCGGTGGGCCTGAGGGGCGTGCCGCCACTCCGGCCGCGACCGGAACCAAGGGTGTGGTGCCTGAAGGCGGCAAAGGGGTGGGCAAGGACGAGGTCTTCGCGCTGACCGTCGCCCCTTGGACCGTGGAAAATCCCCGGCACGATCACTCCCAGATTTTCCCCCTGCGGGACGGCCGCCTGATGCTGGTGTGGTGCGAATACTATACGAGCCGGCCGTCAATGCTGTATCGGACGGCGTATGACGGTCCCGGCAGCGGGGACGAGGCGCCGTGCCGGATCTCCGCCCGCGTTTCCGCGGACGGACGAAGTTGGAGTCCGCGGATGACGCTTCAGGACAATCTCGGGGCGAACAACGTCAAGCAGCCCAACCTGGTCCGTTGCAAAAACGGCGACATCGTCCTGCTGTTTACGAGTTGGAACATGGCCGCACAGCAGCGCAGCATCCACTACAAGCGCTCCACGGACGACGGTGAGACCTGGTCGGCGGTGAAACAACTCACGCCGCCCGGCGGGGCTTACATCCTCGATGCCGGGCGAATCTTCATCCACAGTTCGGGCCGGATCATTCTGCCGGCCTATTGGTCGCCGGAAATTTGGACCCCGCAGGAGAGATACGAGGCGTTCGCGTTTTATTCCGACGACGACGCGAAGACGTGGCAAACTAGCTCGAACCGCATCGCGATGCCGCAGCGCGGCGCGATGGAGCCGACCGTCGTCGAGCGGAGGGACGGCTCGCTATTCGCCGTGTTGCGTTCGACCGTCGGCTATCTTTTCCAGGCGGAGTCAAAGGACCGCGGCGCGACTTGGAGTGCGGCGACCCAGACGACGCTGACCTCGCCCCAGGCCGAGCCGTGTCTTCGCCGAATACCGTCCACCGGCGATCTGCTGCTCATTTGGTGCAACACGCTGCCGTATTCCATCACAACCCCCGGTTCGAAGGCTTCCGGGCGCCCGCGCAATCCGCTCGCGTGTGCCATTTCGCGCGATGAGGGCAAAACGTGGAGCACACCCAAGGACATTGAAAACCGCGAGGGCTACGACACCGCCTACCCGAACGTATATTTCCGCGGCGACGAGGCGATCCTCACGTTTTACCAGGCGTCCGCCTCGGGCTCGCGTGACACGGAGCTGCTCCTGCGGATCTATCCCGTGGGTTGGTTCTACACGCCGGGCCGCTGATCGTCATGCGCCACCTTCTTTTTCTGGCGGTCTCTTTCCTGGCGGTTCCGCTCGTTGCGGCGACGGCGCCCTTGCCGCCGCCCCGCGACGTGGTGGCGGCGCCCGGCAAGAACGAGATCTATTCGCTGATCGTCGCCCCGTGGACGCAGGAGCACCAGCGCCACGACCACGCGCAAATTTTCCCGCTGCGGGGAGAACGGCTGATGCTGGTGTGGTGCGAATACTATGTGCGGTCACCCTCCCGCATCTTCCGCACACCGTATTCGCCGGATGGCAACACGGATCAGGTGCCCTGCCAGATCACGGCGAAAATCTCGAAGGATGGCGGCCGCACCTGGAGCGGGCGGATCACACTGCAGGAGAACATCGGCGCTGACAACGTGAAGCAGCCGAACCTCGTCCGTTGCGCGAACGGCGATGTCCTCTTGTTCTTCACGCGCTGGGATTTCAAGCGGCACGAACGGAGCATCCACTACAAGCGGTCGACGGATGATTGCGAGACGTGGTCGGAGGTCGGGCAGCTGACTCCGCCGGGCGGCGCCTACGTGCTCGATGCGGGCCGCATTCTGATCCACCGTTCTGGCCGGATCATTCTCCCCACCTATTGGTCGCCGGAAATCTGGACGGAGCAGGAGCGCTACGAGGCGTTCTGTTATTATTCGGACGATTCCGGCCAGACGTGGCGGACCAGCCGCAACCGGATGCCGATGCCGCAGCGGGGTGCGATGGAACCCACTGTCGTGGAGCGGAAGGACGGCTCGCTGCTGGTCTATCTGCGTTCGGGCGTGGGGTTTCTCTTCGAGGCGGAGTCGCGCGATCGCGGCGAGACGTGGAGCGAGCCACGCCCGACGAAGTTCAATTCGCCCCAGGCCGAGCCGCTCCTGCGTCGCATTCCCAAGACCGGCGATCTGCTGTTGGTGTGGTGTAATTCGCGACCCTATGCGCTGACCCATCCCGGCTCGACGTCGTTCCATCGGCCGCGCAATCCGCTCGCGTGTGCGATCTCACGTGACGACGGGAAAACGTGGGAAAACGTGAAGAACATCGAAGACCGCAAAGGCCACGACAGCGCGTACCCCAATGTGCTTTTCCAAGGAGACGAGGCGCTCGTCACGTATTATCACACCTCCGACTCCACCACGGCCGATAGCGAGCTGATGTTGAAAATTTATCCGGTGGACTGGTTTTACGCGCCGCCCTTGGCGGCACGTTGAACGCCGATGCCGCCCGGCTTCCCAGCCCTGTTGTTCCGGCTTGTGGCGTCTGGCCTCCCGAGCCTGCTCGCCAGCGGCAGCCTGCTTTTTTCCGCCGACAACGCCCCGGTGAACGTAATCGTTCTCGCCGGCCAGTCCAATCTCGCGGGCCGCGGCCCGGCGGCGGATCTGCCGGAAAGATACCGCACCGTGCCGTCGGCCGTTCTCCTCGACTATGTGTGCAGCTTCGGGGGAGGGGCCAATGCCGACGTGCATCATTCGCGTGGCTGGGTGCGGCTCGGCCCCGCCGCGAAGCATGAAAACACGCCGGGTGAACACTTCGGTCCCGAGTTGGGACTGGGCCATGCCCTGGCGTCGGCGCTTCCCGGCGAACGAATCGCGTTGATCAAACACGGCCGCGGCGCGACCAGCCTGGCCGAAGATTGGCAGCCGGATGCCACCGACGGACCGCGGTTGTATCGCGCATTGCTCGAGCAGGTCCGCGCCGCGCTGGACCGGCTGGCGCTCGAGGGCCGGCGGACCGAGTTGCGCGCATTTGTGTGGGTGCAGGGTGAAGCGGACAGCACGCGAACCGACTGGGCCCGGGCCTATGAACAGAATCTGCGGACGCTCGTCGCCCGGGTGCGTCGCGACCTTGCCGCGCCCCGACTGCCGTGCTTGGTCGTGTTGACCGGCAAAGGCGTGGGCAATGAACGCATGATCGACTCGGCCACGGTGCGGCAGGCGCAGCAGCGGGTGACCGGCGGCGGCGACCGAATCGCATTGGTGGATACGGATGATCTGCCGCTGCTGGACAGCGTGCACTTCAACGCCCCGGGGCAGCTGCGGTTGGGCGAAAGAATCGCGCGCGGGTATCTGGACTCCGCCGATCCCGCTCGATGAGCCCGCTCGATTTCGGAATTGTGATTTGCTACCTGGTCGGCGTCACGGCGCTCGGCTTGATCGCGTCGCGTTCGGCCAGGAAAACGCTCGACGATTACTTTCTCGGCAACCGCGCGATTCCCTGGCTGGTCTCCGCCGCCTCGTTGATTGCGACCGGCATCAGCTGCCGGAGCCTGATCGGCATGCCCGGCCTCACTTACAAGGGGGACCTGACCTATCTGCAGATGTATCTCCCGCTGCCGTTCACCGTGCTGATCGCGGCGTGGATTTTCCTGCCGTTCTACGTGCGTTTTCGGATGACGTCGGTTTACGAATACCTCGGACTTCGGTTCAACAACCGCGTCCGTTCCTTCGCCAGCATCCTGTTTCAAATCCAAACGGCGATGATCACGGGCACCGTGATTGCCGCGCCGAGCCTGGTGCTGTCCGAGGTGACCGGAATTTCGTATGAGTGGTCGGTGGTCGTGCTGCTCTTCCTCACCCTGCTCTACACGGCGATGGGCGGAACCAAGGCGATCATCTGGACCGACATGCTGCAGCTCACGATTTTTGCCGGCGTGCCGTTTGCAATTCTGATCTACGTCTGCACGCAGGCCGACGGGGGCGTCGTCAACCTCCTGCGGGTGGCGGAGGAGCAGGGTAAGCTGCGGCTCTTCGACTTCACCTTCGACCTGGGCACGGAAGTGACGTTCTGGTCCGCGTTGCTCAGCATGTCCTGCTGGCATCTGGCGAACTTCAGCGTCAATCAGGAGAACAGCCAGCGTTACCTGACCGCGCCCTCGGAAAAAGACTGCGCACGCACGATGGTGTGGGGCAGCGTCGGCATTCTGGCCATCTGGGTGATGCTGATGCTGATTGGCGTGCTCCTTTTTGCGTACAACACGCTCCATCCCGGCGTCGTGCCGGCCAACGTCGCGGCGGATCGGGTCTTTCCCGCCTTCGTGCTTTCCGCCCTGCCCAGCGGGTTCAAGGGGCTGTTTATTTCGGCGGCGCTCGCCGCCGGCATGGCGACGCTCGCGTCGATGGTGAATGCGATGGGTACGGCGTCATTGCTGGATGTATGGAAACTGCATCGTGACGACGGTGCGTCCGAAACCACCTGGATTCAGCGCGCGCGCCTGCTCACTCTCTTCTGGGGCGTCGTTTCTTTTGGCGCGGCGTTTGTCGTGCTCAAGCTCGGCACCGTGATCACGGCCGGGATCAAGCTCGGTGCGGTCATGATCGGTGCCATCTTTGGGATGTTCATCCTGGGGATTTTCTTTCGCCGCGGCACCGCGGCGGGCGCCGTTGTGGGCGCGGTCGTCGGCATCGTGACGCTCGTGATCGTCTTGCTGACGTCGAAGATCTCGTGGGCGTGGTATTGTCTAATCGGCACAGTCGTCAGCGTGGTCGTCGGCTATGCGGTCAGCGTGCTCTCCCCGCTGCCGGCCGATGCGCGACCGTTGACCTGGTGGGAACTGCCCCCGGCCAAGTAAAGGAGAACGCCCGTCAATCGGCCCGCCATGGCAGCCTTGAAACGCATTTTGGTCGTCGGTGCCGGATGGATTGGACGGCGCCACCTGGAGGCGCTGCGGCTGACGGGCGGAGTCGAAGTGGCGGTCTGCGAATCAAGCGAGGCACGCCGTCGGTCCGCGGCGGATTCTGGCGTAAGCGCCGTGTTCCCTTCGCCCGAGGACGCGCTGCATCGGCGGTGGGACGGCGCCATTGTCGCCACGCCGGCGCACACGCACGTGGCAATCGGCCGGGCGCTGACCGACCTGGGCATCCCCGTGCTGGTGGAAAAGCCGCTGGCGGTGACGGCGGCCGGCGTTGCGGACTGGCAGGCTGCCGTGGATACGCGCGGCGTCCCGGTGATGGTGGGCTATGTCTACCGTTGTCATCCCGTGTTGGAGGCGATCCGCGGGCAGCTTGGTGCCGGCGCGATCGGAAAGCCCCTGCAGTTGGTCGTGCAACGCGGCGCGCATCTTCCCGCGCGGCGGGCCGACTATGCGTCGAGTTACAATGCCCGCGTGGAGGAAGGGGGCGGTGTTGTCCATGATATCCTCAGTCACCTCTTCAATGCGGCGGAATGGCTCGTCGGCCCGGTGACGGCGGTCGCCGCAGACGCGGCGCATTGTTGCCTTCCCGGGGTGGAGGTTGACGATACCGTTCACGTGATCGCCCGGCACGGTGACGTGATGGCGAGCTACGCGATCAATCAACACCAACGCGCGGCGGAATTCTCCCTTCTTCTCAACGGCACGCTCGGCAGTCTGCGCGCGCTGTTTCACGAGAATCGCTGGGAAATCGCACGTGAGGCCGATGGCGGTTGGACGCAACACCTGCTGCCACCGCTGGACGTGACCGCCTGGTTCGCGCGGCAGGCGGCCACGTTTCTCGAGGTGATCGACCAGCGTCGTGATCCGCCGTGTTCGCTCACGGATGGGACGGCCACGTTGCACGCCGTGCTCGCGACGCTGCAGTCGATACAGCGGCGCAGCGGCTGGGTTGAAGTGAAACCACATGTCCTCCCCGCGACCCAATTCGTTTGACTTGCACGGGCGGCTTGCGGTCGTCACGGGCGGCGCCGGCTGGCTGGGGCGGCCGATGGTTGAGGCGCTCGCGGAGGCGGGTGCGCGCGTCATCATCGCGAGCCGCGACGCGGCCAACGCGGCCGGCGTCGTGCGCGCGTGTACCGACCAAGGCCTGTCCGTCGAATACCTGCCCTACGACCAGGCGGACGAGGCGAGCATCGACGCGCTGGCCGACCGTACTGCGGAGATGCCGGGCGGAGTGGATATTCTCGTGAACAACGCGGCCCAGTGGCCCATGCGCAGCCGTCAGGCGCCGTTGGCCGACTTTGCCCGCAGCATGCAGGTGAATGCGACGGGGCTCTTCGCGATTACCCGGCGGTTTGGCGACCACATGGCGGCGCGGGGCCACGGGGTGATTGTCAACGTGGGCTCGGTGTTCGGCCTGGTGGGGCCGGATTTCAGTCTGTATGAAGATATCGGTGACGGGGGATTCCCGGATTATTTTTTCCACAAGGGAGGCCTGCTGCAGCTCACCCGCTACGCGGCGGCCCTCTACGGTCCGCGCGGCGTGCGGGTGAACACGCTCTCGCTCGGGCCCTTTCGGAAGCGCCAGCCGGACGAGCTCGCCGCGCGTTTTGCCGGCCGGACCCTGTTGGGGCGGATGGGGGCGGCGCCCGAGGTGCGCGGCGCCATTGTGTTCCTCGCCTCGGCGGCGTCTTCCTACATGACGGGATCAAACCTCGTCGTGGATGGCGGCTACACGGCGATTTGAGCCCCGGCCAATTCTCCAGGCGTATGCCGTGTTCCCCTATTGAATCCGGTCATGCTCTGCATGGACGAATTCAAGCCGTGCGCCATCGACGGCATCTATTTAGGAGCAAACGCATCCCGATCGGGGGAAAAGACCGACTGGGCGGCCGATAGAACCAGCATGAGAAGCCGGCGCAAATCTGGGTTCGGCCACGACGCACGCTAACGAGCCGGCTTCGAGCATCAGGTGCGCGGCCGGGCGATCAATCCAAGCGCATCGAGCGTCAGATAGAAAAGCGCGATGTGGTTCGCCTGGGAAAACTCGCCGCGGCGGATGAGGTCGAAGACGCCGGACACCGGGAACCACGAGGACTCGATGGCCTCGCTGGCGTCGGGTTCCGGCGCGGCGGTGACGCTGGCGTCCTCCGCGAGGTAGGCGTGGACGCGGTTGTTCTGGCGCGCGGGGCAGGGGAACGGCGACGCGATGTGGCGCCAGTGCGGGGCGGTCGCGCCGGTTTCCTCGCGGAGCTCGCGTTGCGCGGTGACGAGGAGATCTTCGCCCGGGTCGGCCATGCCACCGGGTAGTTCCCAGGTAAACGCGTCGGCGGGGTAGCGGTATTGACGCACGAGGAGGATCTGGCGGTCGCGGTTGAAGGCGACGACATGGACCCACTCGTGTTCCTCGAGCACGTAGAACGGGTCGAGAATTTTTCCCGGGGCGATTTCAACGCGGTCGGCGCGGAGCCGGGCCCAACGATCGCGGATGACGTCGCGCGTGGAGAGTTTTTTCCAGCGAGTGGGTTTCATCTGATGCCGGGCGACGCTAGTATGACTCTGTTAAGTTCGCACCGAAAATTCTCCGATCTCCAGAGGAGTTTGTCATCTAATGGATGACAAACCGATTGGGCGGTTTTCCGGGAGGAACGTCACAGAGTAATACTAGTTGGGGGCAGCGAG
>SIBR01000013.1 GCA_009695065.1 Opitutus sp.
GCAGGGCTGCTCTCCGCCGCCGTCGAAATTTGGGCCGGCGACAGCGCAAGGGCCAGCCAGGCGGTTAACAAGGCGATGGGGCTTTTAGGTTTCATGGGGCTTTTTTGGGGGGTAGAGGAAGATTGAGGGACGGGTGCAGCGTGTGCACGGCCGGCTGGTGATTGTCGATTTCACCTTCGGCTTGGAACGAAGTTGAATCCTCAAATCGGATTCGGTCAACCGCCTTCAACTCCGGTTGGGTTTTGCGCCAGCCCACCGCCGTAGTCTTGATCGCCCGGCTGGATGCAGCCGGACGTCGACACACGGGGATTTTTGGGAAAGCTGGCCCCGGGAAAATGAGTGCCGCCGCCACCGCCCGCATTGCGAAGGTCGAGACGTTCATCGCGAGCTACGCGGTGCACGGGCATTTCAAGTTCTTCCTTACCGCGGACGGCCAGCCGTTCCGGCGCGAAACCGTGCTGGTGAAGATCACGGACGACACCGGGCACAACGGCTGGGGCCAGAGCGTGCCCTCCCCCACGTGGAGCTACGAAACGATCGATACGGTGCGCAGCACGATCGACCGGCACCTCGCCCCGGCGCTGGTCGGTCTCGATGCGTTCGACACCGCGCGGATCTGGCGGGTCATGAATCGCGCCATTGCGCCCTCGTTCTCCACCGGCCAGCCCATCGCCAAGGCCGGCATCGATCTCGCCCTGTTCGATCTCACCGGCCGCGTGCTGGGGCAGAGCGCCCATGAACGCTGGCAAAGTCACCCGCCCCGGCCGGTCACGCTCAGCTGGACCCTCGATCCCCGCGGCCTCGACGACGTGGCCACCGGCATCGCCGAAGCGCACGCGCGCGGCTTTCGTCACTTCAACGTGAAGGTCGGGGCCGACGCCGCCTTCGATCTCGACGTGTGCCGCGAAATCCGGCGGCACGCCCCGGAGGCTTTCGTCTGGGTGGACGCCAACGGCGGATACACGTTGGAGGCCGCACTCGCCGCTGCGCCGAAATTTGCCGACCTCGGCATTGCTGCGCTGGAACAACCGCTCGCGGCCAACCGGCTGCCCGGCTACCGGGAACTCACCCGGCAGGGTGCGCTGCCCATCCTGATGGACGAGGGCGTCGTAGCGCTCACGGACCTCGAATCGTTTCATCAACTCGGTCTCCTGAACGGCGTGGCGATGAAAGTTTCCCGCTCCGGCGGCCTCACCGAGGCGCGACGGATCGTCGAATACCTCCGGCAAAACGGCCTGCATTTCTTCGCCAGCGGCCTGACCGATCCCGACCTCGCTTTCGCCGCGTGCCTCCTGCTGTTCAGCGCCTGCGACTTGCCCCACCCGGCCGCGCTCAACGCGCCGCAGTTTCTCCAGGGCAGCTTATTGAAAACTCCCCTCGGCATCGCCGGCGATCAGGCTGCGCCGCCCACCGGGGCCGGGCTGGGCGTGGAGATCGATGAAACGCTGCTCCACCCGGGTTGATCGTTTCGCCCGCCGCCGGGTTCGCCGGAAGCCGTGCGCAACCGCGGATGCGCTGCCAGTTATACGCAGCGCCCGCCATCCACCTCGAGACAAACTCCGGTGATGAATTCCGAGGCCGGATCGGCGAGAAAAACCGCCGCATTTGCCACATCCGACGGACGGCTGAGGCGGCCGAGCGGAATCGTCGCGATAAATCTCGCCCGATTCGCGGGGGTGTCATCCGCCCCCATGAAGGTCGTGAGCAAGCCGGTTTCGCCGATTACGGGATTGATGGCGTTCACGCGGATCTTCTCGGGCGCAAGTTCCACCGCCATGGATTTGGTCAGCAGGATCGCGGCGCCCTTCGATCCGTTGTACCAAGTCAGGCCGGGTCGCGGCCGAACACCCGCCGTCGAGGCCACATTGACAAAGCACCCGCCCCCTTGCCGGCGAAACACCGGCACGCCGTGCACCGCGGACAAGTAGATGCTTTTGACATTCACCTGAAACATCCGGTCAAAAACCTCCTCCGAGACATTCAACATCGGCTGATTGGCGTGACTCATGCCGGCATTGTTCACCATGACGTCCAGCCGGCCGTAGTGGCGAACCGTGGTCTCGATGAGATTTCGCATCTGGTCCGACTGACTGACATCGACGGCACAATAGATCGCATCGTGGCCGCGGGTTTTCAGCGCCGCCGCCACCCGTTCACCCGCCGCCGCGTTGATGTCGGCGACGACGATCCGGGCGCCTTGCTCGGCGTAGGCGCCGCAGATACCTTCCCCGAAACCCGAGCCGCCACCCGTCACGATCGCGATCATGTTCTTCATGCGCATAGGAGTGGGGCCTTTCAAACGCCATGGAGCGCGGGCGGCGAGGCTCGATTTTTCCGGGTGAACCGCAAAAGCCCCTCGCCAAACCTTGCAACGCCACACCTTCCCGCCATGATGCGCTCGCATGGCCGAGCAACATCCAGTGGGAGAAGTACCGCCCGAGCCGAAAAAAAGCCCGGCCCACGGGAAAGACGGAGCCCAGGTTCTGTCGCAGGCCGGCGCCACCACCGGATCGACCAGCGCAAACCCGCTTACGCCCGAGGAGCAGATGGCGCTGTTCGAGAAGGAGCTCAAGGAAACCGATTGGGGCCATCAGCCCTGTTGAGGCGCGAACCGGCGTGTGGTCGCCGCGAAATACGATCACGGGCACGCGCCCGTATCGGCCCAGCCCCGTCGCCGCCACCCCGCATCGCCCGTCGGAGCGTTTCTTTCCCTTGGGTCTCACTTGAGTTTTCGCCGCGGCTCCGTGTCCTCGAACCGCGCCGGCATCATGCCTCCGATCACCAACATCTCCGTCTACAAGTTCACGCCGCTCCACGATCTGGAAGCGTTGCGCGCGCGACTGCGGGACCTCGGCACGGCCGCCGGCCTGAAAGGGACGATTCTCCTCAGTCCGGAAGGGATCAATTTGTTCGTCGCCGGCCACCCCGATCAAGTTGAAGCGTTACTGGCGGCACTCCGCACGATTCCAGGGCTGGAGGATCTTGCACCCAAGGTAAGCGGTAGCGCGGAGCAGCCCTTCAACCGCATGCTGGTGAAGATCAAGAAGGAGATCATCGCCTTTGGCGTCGAAGGCATCGATCCGTCGCGCCGGCCCACCCCAAAGCTGCCCGCGCCGACCTTGAAGCGCTGGCTCGACGAAGGCCGGGCCGTGACCCTGATCGACACGCGCAACGACTACGAAGTGCGCATGGGGACCTTTCGCGGCGCGATCCCGGCGGGCATAGAAAATTTCCGGGATTTTCCGGAAGCGGTGGGCCGGTTGCCGGAGGCGCTCAAGGAGCAGCCCGTCGTGTTGTTCTGCACCGGCGGGATTCGGTGCGAAAAAGCGGGGCCATTCATGGAGCGCGCCGGTTTCCGGCAGGTGCTGCAGCTCGACGGCGGCATCCTGAAATATTTCGAGGAATGCGGCGGCGCCCACTATGATGGCGAATGTTTTGTCTTCGACCGGCGGGTGGGCGTGGACGCGGAGCTGCGTGAGACCAATTCGGTGATGTGCTTCAATTGCCAGATGCCGCTGACCGAAGCCGAACAGCGCCACCCGCACTATGTCGCGGACCACAGCTGTCCCCACTGCTAGGAGGAGTCCGTAAAGACTTCGGCGGGGCAAAGCACCCCACCGCCCCACGCGCTCGACGGTGCAATTTAGATCCCGGCGGCGGTCTTGAAGGCGACCAGATCCACTTTACCCGTAGTCGACACCTTGATGCGGCCGGCTCCCGCCGCGTCAGCCGGATGCAGCTGGCTCTCGATGCGATAGTTGATCGCTGCTGCGTCAACCAACTCCCGGACCTTCCCGGCCAATGCGATATTTTCGAGATGGAAGGTCAGGGCCTGAGTCGCGGTCCCGAGCGCCGGAACCGTCAGGCGGGCATCATTCACCGCGGCGCCGACGTAGCCCTCGTTGACATAAAGGCGGTGTGAGAAGCCCGCCAGCAGCAGCGGCTGCGCCGCCTCGTTGGTGAACCGCAGCGTCACCTCGATCGTCGTTTCGAAAACGTCCGCCTGCAGCGGACGAAACCCGACCAGACTGGCACTCACCCCGACGGGAACGGAGAAGGTGGCGCAGCCTGGAAGGAATCCCATCGTGACGAGCAGCAGCGGCTATAATCGTTTCATCGCCCTGACGACAGCGGACAGGCCGGGCGGGTTCGCAAGAACGAAGAAAGACACGAAAAGAATGCGGCGCAGCGCGAAGGGCAATTGAGCTTGGGCACCAAGTCGTCCACGTTGCCGGCATGCCGCCGTCCACATCGAACGACCCGCTCCATGGGGTGACCTTGGAGAAGATTCTCACCGAACTGGTGGCTCATTTCGGCTGGGAGGAGATGGGGCGGCGGATCGCCGTCCGCTGTTTCCTCTACGATCCGAGCATCAAATCCAGCCTGGCGTTTCTGCGAAAAAACCCGTGGGCCCGCTCCAAAGTGGAGGAATTGTTCGTTCAGTGGAAAACCGGCCGCTGAAAACGCCGGGCGGCGGGCCGGCCTTCACGGCTCCACGCTCACGGGCATTCCCGCCCAGGCCAGATCGAGCAGCGTACGCGCATCCCAGTTGGTGAGACGAAAGCAGCCATGCGATTCTGCGCGGCCGACCCGCTCCGGTGACGGGGTGCCGTGGATGCCATAGCCGGGGCGATCGAGTCCGATCCAGGCCACTCCCACGGGATTGTTGGGACCGGCCGGCAGGATTAGTTTGCGGCCCAATTCCCGCGCTTCCGCCGACTCGGGAAAAACACTCGGATCGAAAGTGTAGGTCGGATCCGAAATCAGCATGGTCACGCGCAGTTCGCCCAGCGGCCGGCTGACTGCCTCCCGTCCGATGCTCACCGGAAAGTGCGCGAGAACGTTTCCTTTCTCGTCGCAGGCCTCGAGCACGCAGTCGGAAAGACGAATTCTCAGCCGCGCCGCCTTTACGCCCAGCAGCACACGTTCCACGGCCGGCACGACCAAAGCGGTGTCGTCGGCCACCGCATCCCAATTTAGCGAAGGATTCAGGCGTCGGATCAGGGCGGGATGGGCGTGAAAACGTTCCGCCACCGCCTCCAGCATGGTTTCATAGGCGAGCGCCGACTGCTGGGACTTGCCGAGCTAGGTGGGTTGCAGCGGCTGCAGCTCGGCGCGTTCCTCCACCGCAAGAGTGCACCGGGCCACGGACGAGGCCGAGAGCACAAGCTGAAGACGCGTGATCGCATCGAGTTCACCCGTGGTGGGCAGGTTGCGGCTCGCCTGAAAAGCGCGGAGGGCCGCGCGGGTCTTGGGCCCGGCCACCCCGTCGATCGATCCGCTGGAAAATCCGCGCCGGGCCAACTCGACCTGCGCGTCTAACCACGAATCTACCGGAGGCCCCAACGGCCCGGAGGCGGAAACCGGCTGGGCATCGACCTCGGGGGCGGGCGATGAAATTTCCGGCGCAGCTTCGCGGACAATGGGCGCAAGCACCGACGATGGCCGAAGCCGGGTGCCGGCCGAGTTGGGGTCTGCCGGTCGGATGCCCCCTGCCCGACGGTAGGTTGCGCGCTAGCAGCAAAAAGGCAGAAGACGAACGCCGGGTGGACGAGCAGGACTCGAAACGCCGACGTCCAGTCGGAAACGTCGCGCTTACGAATCATGCGGCCCGATCGACTCAGCCGGCGTTTGGCTCGCAATCGCCGGACGTTTCACGCAACTCCAACGCCACGAGTCGATGTCGGACCACGGTCCGGCAGAAAGGCGGATGTCGATCACGTCGTCGACTTCAAAAAAGTCGCGCTCGGTGCGGAGAATTCTAAAACCCCAGTGCGGAGCCCGACCGGGGTCCAACGGACCCGAGCTAAGACAAAGGCCCTCGCCGCGGGCGTGAAACCAAACCGCGAAGCCATCCAGACGCCCCGCCCGGGTCACCGTGCGGGAAAAGTTCAGCTCCCGGGGCAGGTCGGCCTGGTTCAAGGTTTGGAGGTCGATCGCGAGCACCGGCTCGGGCTCACCGAGAAAATGGTCGACGTAGGCGAGATCGGAGCTGCGCACCTGGTAATACAACGGGTTTTGCGGCCGGCTCCGCTCCATGCATGAATAATCGTAGCCGTGGACCTCAAGTTCCCAGAGGAACGGGACCAACCGTCGATCGTTCACCTTGACCGGCTCGCAAAACAGTTCGAAGCGGCTGGGCAGAATCAGACCGCCCGGCTTGAGCAGCCGATCGCGCAGGTCCGCGACATTGGCCACCATGTCCTCGTCGAACAGGCAATCGCCCATCTGCTCGTGCAAAATCACGTCAACCGGCTCGTCGAGGCGGAACGACTTGCTGTGAGTCGAGATGAACTCGACGTTTTCGATCCGGTTGTGAACGGCGATCGTCCGGGCGTGCTCGATGATATCCGAATGATCGATCGCATAGACCTTCGCGGCTCCCCGCCGGGCAGCCAGCGCGGCAAGAATTCCCGTACCCGTGCCCAAATCGATGACCCGATCTCCCGGATGGATCTGCCGCGCGATCGCCGCCTGATAAAAATCCATGCGCGGCTTGTCTGCCAGCATTCGCTCCTGTTCATGGAAGTCGGAAAAATACCAGAGGTTAAAATCCCGATAGCGGGCATCGGCCGCGTCTGCCGCCGAGGGGAAGAACCACGCGGCCAGCCGCGGCCGGGTTCGAATCCAGCCGACCACCCGCTCCGCTGAACGGCGGAGCCAGGCAACGAGGGCGACACTGAGGCGCTGAAGGCGGAGCAGGAGCATGAGGGCAACGGGCGGAAATCCGCCCAACAACCATCATGCTGACTCGACCGACAAGTGCAACGGGAAGCGTCGCCGAAATTTCCCCGCCGCTTCGTTCCGGACCAACGCCCGCATCGGCTCCAGACCCGCTGTCTCCGGAATTATTCTTCGGGTCGTTCAATCGAATCGTCTCATTGCGGTTTTCCTGCACGCTGATTGGCAGATGAGCCGCATCACCTGCTACCGCTGTTTCTGGCCCAAGGCGCTATGCTGGTGCCAATCGATCACGCCGATGGCAACACTCACCAAGTTTGTGTTCCTGATGCATCCAAAGGAATTCAAGCGCGAGAAAGCGGCGACCGGCCGGCTCACTCACCTCTGCCTGACCAACAGCGAGATCCGCTGCGGCATCGAATTCGACCGGGACGAAGCCGTCCAGGCGTTGATCGCAGATCCTGAAAACTTCCCGGTGCTGCTTTACCCCGGTCGCGAGGCCCTGAACCTGTCGCGCCACCAGCTGCGGCCCGCGGATCTCGGCGGGCGGCGGCTGGTGGTTTTCCTCATCGATGCAACATGGGCGCTCGGACGAAAGATCCTCCGCGTCAGCCCCACCCTGCAGCGGCTGCCGCGAGTCATGTTTACCCCGACCGCCCCCAGCCGGTACGTCATCAAGCAGCAGCCCTTTCAAGGCTGCCTTTCAACGCTTGAAGCCACCCATGAACTGCTGATGGCGTTGGCCGCGGCCGGGTTGGACCACTACCAGCTGCCGGAACAATTGCTCGGACTTTTTCAGCGCATGCAGGATTTCCAGATCCGCTGCGCGGCAGATCCCACCCGACCCGGTTACCGGCGGTCGGGCTACAGTACCCCCGCCGAACGCACGGCCCCGAAAGGCCGCAGCGGTTTGCGGCGCACCAGTGTTTTTCAGGCGCCGGCAACGCCCTGACGTGCCTTTGTTCGGCTCGCAGCCGGGGCGTCGCCCGGCCTTCCCGTCTATTCCAATCGGACGTCATCGACACACCGCCGGACCAATTCCAACGCCTCGCCCGGCGAAGCCACATGCTGCCACGATTGCCGCAGGGTGCTTTCGGCGATCTCGCGTTGATGGCGGATCAGGACCGTATCGACGCGGCAGGCGGTTCCGCCCAGCACGTCCACGTCCGCATCGCCGACAAAGATTGTTTCAGCCGCCGAAACGCCGAGCCGCCGCAGGATTTCGCGCAATCCCTCCGGATCGGGTTTATGCGTGGGCAGATCGTCGCCGCACAGGACAGTCGCAAAAAATGTTTCCAGTCTAAGTTTCCGCAGCAAATAAACCGTGGATTCGCGATCGCGGCCGGTCCAAATCGCAAGTTGCACTCCGTCTTCGCGCAGCGCGTCGAGAAATTCCGGGACGCCGGCGAAAGGCTGGAGGTCCATCCCGTGTTCGTCATGAAACGCCCGCATGCGCTGCATGGCGGTAGGCACATGGCGGGCATCGTCGAGCAGGGTCGCCAGAAATCTCTCCGGGGGCCCGCCCAGTTTCGCAAAAATCTCCATTGTGGGCCGCGCGCCAAAAGACTCGATCGCGTGGGTAATGGCCCGCAGCACCAGCGGCAGGCTGTCGATCAGCGTGCCATCGAGATCAAAAACGACCGCGCGCGTCCGGTTGCCCCGCCTCATGGAATGCGCACAATTCGCGCCGCCACGGGCGGCTGCACCGCTTCCGCCAACGCCGCCGGTTCAAACACCGCATCGGACAAATCGACGTCCAACGCCGCGCCCGTGACGATGAAACGGGTCTTGTCGCGCGTGATCTCGTTGCGCAGATCGAACGACTTGGGAATCCACTGTTCGCCGCCTTTTTGCGGGTCGACGATTTTCTTGAGATCGAGCAGCGCCATGGTCTTAAGCACCTCGCCCTTGGGACCGAACAGCTCCGTCTGCATCAAGGCGTTGTACTGCGTGTCCAGAAAGCCGCGGGCGGCGGCGACTTCGGGACGCTGGGCGATGGACTCGGCTGGCGCCCGAAACACATACGCATAGGCGGGCCGGCCTCGGATACGGGTCACACTTTCGAGGGTCGCATTCGGCCAGTAAAGGAAGGGCATTTGCAGGTCGAATGCCGTGATTTCAATACTGGGAAACAGCGGTTCGAACGCGGCGGCTAGGCCCACTTGGACCACCTGCCCGCCCGTCAAACGCCAGAGAGCCGGACGCTCACCGTTTTGGACAAGAAACCGGCGGGGCGCACCGGCCGCATCGACCAGTTCGACCCGGGTGATCGCACCCCGATCATTGCGTCCGCCCCACCACCGGCCGGAAACCACCGTCTCCGGCCCGCGCCGTGGCAAAGACCGCAGCTCGAATTGCAAATAATACCGGCCGGAAATGCCGGAGAGCCGAAACTGCTCCAGGATCTGCCGCGCCTCGGCCGCGGTGGGTTTGCCCACCTGGGCGAGTTCGGGTGGCCGGTTGGGTGCAGCCGCCCGGACGACCGCGCTCAAAACGCAGAAGACAAAAAAAGCCCGCCAAAGAGTGGCGGGCCTGATTTTTCCCAAACGGGCCATCCGTCAGGGCTATTTCGCGCCCGCCGGAGTCGCGGCCGGGAGTGTGACGCCCGGTGCGGGCGTCGCCGCAGCATTCGTCGCCGATGGGACTACCGCAGGCGCGGCAATCGCCGGCAGGGCACTGCCCGCCGCAACGTCCGGGTGCTTCCGTTCGTAGATGCGCCCGAGATAGAGGGCGAACGCCAGCACGAAAAAGATGATCGCCGCGTAAATGGTGGACTTGCTGAGCACGTTGCTCGTGTCGGCGCCGAACGCCGCCTCAGCGGCACCACCGCCCAGCGCGGCACCCATGCCGCCGTCCTTCGACTTCTGCGCCAGCACCACGAGGATGAGGAACAGCGAGACGAGGATCAGGATGAAGGTGAGGATTCCCAAGACGATGCTCATGTGGATGGAAAGGGTTCAGAAGTGCCGGTGAGAATAGCGGTTGTCAACCCGGCTGCACCAAACGGGCTCGCCGCAGGAAAACGGACCCTTTCGGGCCCGGGCACCCGGCCGACGGTCATGCTTCGACGCCAAGCCTTTCCAAAAGCCGCTGCAAATCCTCGTTGCCACGGTACTCGATCACAATCCGGCCCTTTTTCGGCGAATGCAGGACGGCAACGCGGGCTCCCAGATGGGAAGTCAGTTTGCGTTCGATGCCGGCGACCGCGGCCGCATCCTTCGCAGACAGGACCGCCCGGGCCGGTCGCGACGGGGTTCCCCGGGCGGCCTTCGCCGACAACGCCAGTTTTTCGGTACCGCGAACGCTAAGCCCTTCCTCAATGACCCGCCGCGCGACCAGCGAACGCTGCGCCGCATCCTCCACCCCAAGCAAGACCTTGGCATGCCCGACACTGAGGAGGCCCTTGGCGACAAAACCCTGCAACTCGCCATCGAGCGAAAGCAGGCGCAGCGCGTTGGCCACGCTGGCACGGCCTTTGCCCACGCGCTCCGCCGCCGTCTCCTGAGTGAGGTCGAAATCGCGGATGAGGCTCGCATAGCCGTGCGCCTCTTCGATCGGATTGAGACCCTCGCGCTGTAGATTCTCGATCAGCCCGAGCGCGGCGGACGAAGCGTTGCTCGCCTCCACAATGCGCGCCGGAATCGTTTTGATTTTCAGTTGCTGGAACGCCCGCCAACGCCGTTCGCCCGCGATGAGCTGAAATTTATCGGCGTGTTTACGCACCACCACGGGCTGCAACAAGCCTTCGGAGCGGATGCTCTCCGCCAGTTCGGTCAGCTGGTCCGGCGGAATCTCCCGCCGGGCCTGATACGGGCTGGGTTCGATCAGGTGCACCGCGATTTCCTGATAGCCCACTGCGGGCACCGGAGCCGGCGCGGTGGCCGCAAGGGCGTTGGCCACAGGCGTCGGCGAGGGGGCGACGACAGGTTTCGCCGCGGCAATGAGTCCGCCGAGGCCGCGCCCGAGGCGGGATTTGGATGGTGCTGCCGACATGGGTTATTTGCCTCCGGGAATGAAAAGGGTTTGGCCAACGACGAGGCGATCGGGATCCGGAAGCTTGTTGGCGTTGACGATGTCCTGCTTTTTCACCCCGGTTTTTTTCGCTATCCCCGCGAGGCTGTCGCCTTTTTGCACGGTATAGCTGATGCCATCCTTCGAATAATTTTCCGAGAACGAAGCCGCGACGACCGGCCGCGACGCCTGCGCTTTGGCGAGCGAATCCAGGGCGGCGTTCGTATCGCGGCCGAGCTTCTCCATGCCGGCGCTCACCTGCTGCAGAGTTTCGTTCCGGGAGACGGTTACCGCGCTCTTCATCGTGCGACTGAGGTCCGCCACCGCTTCGTTCAGCTGCGCAAGAGTGACGTAGGAATGGCTGGTTCGCTGCCGCAGATCCGCGTTTTCGCGCTCGAGCTGCTCCAGGCGCAGCGTGAGCTCGCCGACCCGCTGTGTCAGCCCGCGCACGTCCTCCCGCAGATTGGCGAACTCCAACTGCGACGGGAGATTTTGAGCCAACGCCACCGTGGAAAGGGCGCTGCCGATGAACAAACATTTCCACATGGCGAAGCAGCTTGCCCAAAGCGTTTCCAAAAACAAGCGACATGTGGCGCGCCGCGCCGCGGATTCACCCGGACGCATCGCAAGGTAATTTGCGAGCGTCCTCCGTCCCCGGTTTGCCGATGAAGCGCCTCGCTTTGCCTGTCATTTTTCTGCCGCTCCTCCTGCACGCGGCGCCACCGCCCGAACTGGCCGGCGCCTTGGAACGCCGGCGGGGCCAAGGCAGCTATTCGTGGGAGGTTATCAACGGCGACCCCGGGCCCGTCGCGCAGAATTTAGAAACGCGACGCGGCACCGTCAAGACCGTCCAGCAAAACATGTCGCCGAACGTCAAAGGCAGCATCGACCTCGCTGGCGAGACCCTGATCGTGAGGGAATGGGCGGACGGAATGCGGCTTGAAACGCTCATTGCCACCGATGGCACGATGGTCACTCACACGCTGGAAGGGTGGCTGACGAATCAGGAAATTCTCACCTTGCAGGCCGAGGAGCGCCTCCGGGACGGTGGGCCCAACGATCGATTCGTTTGGCTGCGCCGCGCCGACCGGCCCGATGTTCGCCGACCGGAACAGGAACTGACGCCCCTGCTTAAAACCAATGCAAAATTCGAAATGACGGCCGGCGACACTTTCGTTCTGAACGGGCGTGTCGGCGAAGGAGATACGCAGCAACCCTACGACGTGACCATCGCGATGCACCTCCGCGGCGGGATGATTCGCGATTACGAAATTACCCTCGAAGGCGGGCAACCGGTGTCCCGGGCCCGGGTGAAGGTTCCGGTCAGGGACCACCGAATCGTGATTCTCACCTACGTGCCCATCGCGAGCGGCAAAGTGCCGGCTGAGGCCCGCGAAAAGCTGAAAGCGGCAAAGACCGGACGGCGCTGAAGATCCGCGCATCGCGCGGTCCACCTTACTTCGGCGGGACCAAAAGCGCCGGCATGAGTCGCGACGAGATCTGCGTGCCAGCCACCACCGGAAACCCGCGGAGAAAGTCCGCGGCCGGCAGCATTTTTCCTCCCGGCCGTTGCAGCCGTCTGAATCTGACCACGCCCTCCCCCGTGCCAACCAGCAATCCCTCCGCATCCGAACCCAGAACGTTTCCAGGAGAAATTTGCGCAGTCGATCCAGAGGCACCAGCGGAAGGTTCCGCTGGTGCAATGTCCGCCAAACCCACTTTCACCGGTTGACCGCCCAAATCGACGCTGCAGGTGGGCCAGGGAAACAGCCCGTTTATCTGCGCTGCCAGCACCGCCGCCGGACGGTTAAAATCGAGCGCCCCGTCCTCTTTCTGCAACTTTCGACAAAAAGTCGCCGCCCGCTCGTCCTGCTCGACGAAGCTGAGCGTGCCCGCCGCGAGGCGGGGCAGCGTCCTCGTCAGGAGCGGCACGCCGGCGGCCGCAAGATTCGCCTCGACGTCAGCGGCCGTGTCCAATGGCCGAATCGCGATCGGCTCGGCGTCAGCCACAGGGCCGGCGTCGAGGCGCCTCACCACGCGCATCAGACTTACCCCGGTAATGCGTTCGCCGCAGGCCACGGCGGTTTGAATCGGAGAGGCCCCACGGTATTTGGGTAACAGGGAGGTATGGAGATTGAGCATACCCAAACGTGGAATTGCGATGAAGTCATCGCGCAGGATGTGCCCATAAGCCATGATCAGGCCGACGTCGGGCGCGAGGGCCGTCAGTTCGATGCGCACGGCGGCGGTGATTTTTTCCGGCTGGTAGACCGGGAGTCCATGTTCGAGCGCCCAGAGCTTGATCACATTTGGCTGCACCTGTTGGCCGCGCCCGGAAGGACGATCGGGCTGGGTGAATACCCCCGCGACCTGCGCGCAAAAAGCTCCGTCCGCAACAATCCATCGTAACAGAGGCAGTGCGATGGCATCGGAACCGAAAAATACGAGACGGAGAGGAACAGCCATGTGGAGTTGGATCTATCCGTCCGGCCCGCCGGGTAAAGCCCTGGGTGGCCGAACCGAACTAAATCAGATCGATCTCCCGCCCGTCGCCAACCGGAGACAAACTGAACCCGTGAAGGTGCAGTAAAATCTGGTTCGCCTCTCCCAAACGTTGAAAACCGGTCAAACGTGCGCTCCGACGGGCGGTTGAAGTAAGCCAGCCTTCTCAAGCGTCTCTCGCTCCACGGGCTGACCCCGCCAGCGGGCCGGGATGGTCCAGCCGGTTTGGCCTTAAACCGCACATTTTTTCGTTAGACTTCGGCTTGATGCGTCGGCATTCCTCCTTGGCGTATGGCCGAGAACTCGAAGCGCAAGGCGTTCCTGATCCTTGCTCTGGCTTTTAGCCTCATCATCGCTTTTTTCGCCTTGGTCGTGGCCGTTGTGAACGACGACGAACTGCGGGAAAGACTCGGCGTCACATTTTATATCGTCGGCTTTTCGATCGTCGGCTGCGTCCTGCTCGTGCTGGCCGGTTACGTATGGGACAGCTCACTCATAACCCGGCTGCGGACCCTTCGCTCCTCCGTGCCGATCGTCGCCGGCGACGCCGCCGATGCCGAGCCCGATCACGACGAAATCATCGGCCTAGCCCGCAACATCGAGCGCATGGCCCAAGCGCTGCAAAAGACCGAGGCCATGGGCGGCTCGATCTCCGTCGACAGCAAACCCGGCGAGGGCACGACGTTCCGTTTCTCACTCCTGACGGACTACGAAAAAGGCGACCCAATACCGCCATTTCCGATGCGATCGGGGCAGGCCGAGTCTATTTCATCGTAGGCCACCCGCGACTCTCCTAAGGAGCAAGGGCAAGATCTTGCGCAGATCTACTTGATCGGAGGGGACCGGGACCCTTTCCCTTCGCAGTGGCCCGCGCAACGTTTCAATAACGATAGTGTTCGGGCTTGTAAGGCCCTTCCACCGGCACCCCGAGATAAGCCGCCTGATCCTTCGTAAGCGTCGTCAGCTTCGCACCGATCTTCTCCAGGTGCAGCCGGGCGACTTCCTCGTCGAGATGCTTGGGCAGGCGATAAACGCCGATGGCGTAGGTGTCGCGATTCCGCCAGAGGTCCAGTTGGGCCAAGGTCTGGTTGGTAAAGCTGTTGGACATCACGAAAGAAGGATGGCCGGTCGCGCAACCCAGGTTCACCAGCCGCCCCTCGGCGAGCAGGTAAAGCGTCTTTCCGGTCGGGAAAGTATACATGTCGTACTGCGGCTTCACGTTGACGCGTTTCGCATCGGACGTATTGAGCCGGACGACCTGGATCTCGTTATCGAAATGGCCGATATTACAGACGATCGCCTGATCCTTCATCCCCCGCATGTGCTCCAGGGTGATGATGTCGCGATTGCCGGTCGTCGTTACGTAGATATCCGCGACATTGAGCGTCGATTCGATGGTGTTAACCTCGAAACCTTCCATGGCCGCCTGCAGCGCATTGATCGGATCGATTTCCGTGACGATCACCCGGGCGCCGAAGCCCTTGAGCGAATGCGCGGAACCCTTACCCACGTCGCCGTAGCCGCAAACACAGGCCACTTTACCCGCGATCATCACATCGGTCGCACGTTTCAGGCCGTCGGCCAGCGATTCCCGGCAACCATATAAATTGTCGAACTTCGACTTGGTGACCGAGTCATTGACGTTGATCGCCGGGACGCGGAGTTTGCCCTTTTCAAGCATTTGATAGAGCCGATGGACCCCGGTGGTCGTCTCTTCCGACACGCCACGCCACGCCTTGACCAGTGTATTCCAACGAAGCGGATCCTCGGCGTGCACGCGCTTCAAGATATTCTTGATGACCTGCTCCTCGTGCGAGCCGGATGGCGTATTAACCCAATCGCTCCCTTCCTCGAGTTCGCACCCTTTGTGTATGAGGAGCGTCACATCACCGCCGTCGTCAACCACGAGCTGCGGCCCTTTGCCACCCGGGAACGAGATCGCGCGGAGAGTCAGGTCCCAATATTCCTCCAGCGTTTCGCCCTTCCAGGCAAACACCGGTGTGCCGGCTTGAGCGATCGCGGCCGCGGCGTGGTCTTGAGTGGAAAAGATGTTGCATGAGGCCCAGCGGACATCGGCTCCGAGTTCCTGCAACGTTTCGATCAGCACCGCAGTCTGGATCGTCATATGCAACGAGCCGGTGATGCGGACACCGGCGAGCGGCCGGCTGGGACCAAACTTCTTCCGCACCGCCAGGAGTCCGGGCATTTCATGCTCGGCGATGGCAATTTCTTTGCGACCCCATTCGGCAAGAGCGATGTCCTTGACGTGGTAATCGTTGGCGGGAGAGGAAGACATAACGGGCATGGAGAAAAGGATTAGGTTGGGCTTCAGGGACGCTCTTTTCAGGCGAGGGCGGCGCGCAAGGCGCCGATCTTGTTCGTCTGCTCCCATGGCAGGCCCGTCTTGCCAAAATGACCGTAGTTGGTCGTTTCGCGATAAATCGGTCGCAGCAATTTGAGCTGCGAAATTATATCGGCGGGCTTGAAGCTGAAAACCTTCTCAACCGCGCGGGAAATTTTTTCGTCGGCCACCTTGCCGGTGCCCATCGTGTCGACATAGACGCTCACCGGCTCGGGGTGGCCGATGGCATAGGCAACCTGGAGTTCGGCGACATCGGCGATGCCGGCCGCGACAATATTCTTCGCCACCCAGCGGCACATGTAGGCCGCGGAGCGATCGACCTTGGAGGGATCCTTGCCGGAAAAGGCGCCGCCGCCATGCCGGCCCCAGCCGCCGTAGGTGTCGACGATGATCTTGCGCCCGGTCAATCCGGAATCGCCCTGCGGGCCGCCAACGACAAACCGACCGGTGGGATTAATCAGGAATTCGGTGCGGGAATTGAGCAGCGCAGCCGGAATGACCTTCCGCACGACATTCTTGATCAGGAAACGCTCGATCTCCGCATGCTTCACTTCCTCGGTGTGCTGGGTCGAGATGACCACGTTCACCACCTCCACGGGTCGACCGTTTTCATAACGGATCGAGACCTGTGACTTCGCATCCGGGCGCAGCCACTTCACGCGGCCGCTCTTCCGCACCGCGGTGAGCTCACGCCCAAGCCGGTGCGCGAACATGATCGGCGTTGGCATCAGCTCGGGCGTTTCGTTGCACGCATAACCGAACATCAGGCCCTGGTCGCCGGCGCCCTGTTCAGCGTGCTTCTTGCCTTCCGCCTTCTTCGCATCGACCCCTTGCGCGATGTCGGGGGACTGAGTCGTGAGGAGATTGTGGATAAAAACCTTGTCGGCATGAAAAACGTCGTCGTCGTTGATGTAACCGATTTCGCGGATGGCCGCCCGAATGACCGCCCCGACATTGATGATATTGTCGATCGGTTTACGGCCGAGCTTCGGGATCGTGATTTCACCCGCCACCACCACGGCGTTGGATTTGACCAAGGTCTCGCAGGCCACGCGACTCGAACGGTCCGCGGCCAAACAAGCATCGAGCACGCTATCGGAGATCAAATCCGCCACCTTGTCAGGATGACCTTCACCAACGGACTCCGAGGAAAAGACGAATGATTTGGCCATAAAGTAAAGCTCATGAGCAAAGCAGCAAAAGGGTCGCTCGCAAGCGAAATATCAACATATACCGATTTCGTGATACATAGAAAATCAGCCGGTGGATTTTCCGGCCGGCAACTTCCCGTTGCGCCGGAGTTCGGCGTCTTCACACTCGCGGTAATGGATCCATTATCCGCGGCAATCCCGATCAGCCTGACGGGGCGCAAGATTTTGGTCGCGGACGATGATCGGATGAATCTCCGCATCCTCGGTGGGATTTTACGCGCGGAAGCCGGCCGGCCGCGCCGCGGCTCCCGGTCCCTATTTGTCTAGAAAGTAGCCACGCTGCTTTTCGGAAATCGGCTGCTCCGCACGCTCCATGGCCTTCAGGAGATCTTCCCAAATCAGGCGCTTTTTCCGATTCGTCGGTTCGCGCAGGATGTAGCTGGGATGGTACGTCACCATCAATGGCTTGCCGGCGAACTCGTGCCACCGGCCGCGCACGTCACCGAGCGCCTTGAACGTGCCAAACCCAAGGAGCCCCTCCGCCGCCGTTTTGCCCAGCGCGACGAGCAAATCCGGATTCACGACCTCGATCTGCGCCCGGAGATACGGCAGGCAGTAGCGCATTTCCTCGGCCGTCGGCGGGCGGTTGCCAACCTGCGACGCTCCGGCCGCCGCGGGCAGCTCCGGCCGCCAGTTCATGATGTTGCCGATATAGACCTCCTCGCGTTTCAAACCCATGCCCAGAATCATCTTCGTCAGCAGCTGCCCCGCGGGGCCGACAAACGGCTCGCCCTGAATTTCCTCCTCTCCGCCCGGCGCCTCGCCCACGAACATGATCTTCGCGTCGATCGAACCGACGCCGAAAACCACTTTTTTCCCCGGACGGATATGCGCCCGGCAGGTCGTGTCGCTGAGGACAATTTCGCGCAACGCGGCCCACCGCGCCGCCTTGTCGCCCGCCGGCAGGGTCACCGTCGGCACCGCGGGCAACGGAATTGATTCCGGTGTGGCCCGGTCCGGTTGCACGGACGCCAGGATCATCTCGCGGGAGGCCGCCCGCGGCCCGGGAGAATCCATCCCGGCCACCGCCCCGGCTGGCGGTGCCTTTTGCGTTCCAGCCCGGCGTACCTGCAGCACCGACTTCAACGCCGCGATGCTTTCATCCGAAACCGCGACGGTCCTCACTCCGGCGGTTTTCAGCCGGCGCAACTCAGCGGTGAGAGCAGAAAGGGCATTATGCATCGGCGGCTAGACAACCCGTTTCTGCAGCAGTCTCTCAACGTGCTTGCCCAGCAGGTCGAACTCCAAATTTACCGGGTCACCGGCGCATTTCCCTCTCAGATTCGTGACGGCGAGCGTATGCGGAATCAGCCAGACCGCGATGCTCGTGTCGGTTACTTCCGCAATTGTCAGCGAAATGCCGTCGATGGCGATGCTCCCCTTGTGCACAAAATGCCGCGTATTTTCCGCCGGCACGCGTACCCGAAGATAGTGATCCTGACCGCGCGGTTCGAAGACCTCGATCACCCCCAGGGCATCGACGTGGCCGGTGACAAAGTGCCCGCTCACTTTTCCCCCGAACCGAAGACTCCGTTCGAGATTAACCAAGGCGCCCTCGCGCAACGCGGAAAAATTCGTCAACCGCCGCGTTTCCGCCAGCACATCGAAGCGCAGCGTAGTCGCGTCAAATCGCGCGGCGGTAAGACAGCACCCGTTGACTGCGATACTGTCGCCGACCGTCAGTTCCACGAGCGCAACCCGCGCCGAAATTGCCAGCTCCCAAGCCTCCGTCCCCTTGGCAAAGGCCAGGACGCGGCCCGTTTCCTCGACTATTCCAGTGAACATCGCCGTCATGGAAATCGTGAATCGACGCGTCGCCAAGCCACAAACAGCATGGCCTCGTGGCGTTGCCACCCGATTCCGCCCGCCGCTGCGCATGGTCCATTTTGGACGACGAAGGAATAGCCCGGCCGTCCATTTCGTCGCAACGCGGTGCCAGGCCCGGGCCGCCGCCACTCCGATTTAAATCGCACCACCGAAACTCTTTTCTGAAGACTGTGCCCCTGCTTCCGCGTGGCCGACCTTGCCGAGAGCTATTCTCAGGAGTCTGAACCAGAACTCCTTCGACGCGCGCAAGCGGGCGAGGAGACGGCGTTCGGCATCCTGATGCGCGCTTCCTATGAGCCAATTTTCCGGCTCGTGCAGTCGATCGTTCACGATGAACACGCGGCACGCGACGTCTGCCAGGAGGTCTGGCTGACGGTCTGGCGCAGCCTGGGAAAGTTTCGCGGCGAGGCGAAGTTTTCCACCTGGGTGCATCCGATCGCCGTGCGCCGCGCCATCGATCATTTGCGCGGCCGACAGCGTTGGACCAAACGCTTTCTGCCGTTTCTGGTCGGCGACTCCGGCAACGGCGGCGGCACGCCGGAGCCGGTGGCGGACGGCAATCCCCGCGACGACCTGGAGAAGCGCGAGCACGCCGGCCGGTTTGAGCGTGCGATCGAGTCCTTGCCACCCAAGTATCGGGCCGTGCTCGCACTGCGCGAAATCCAAGGCCTTTCTTACGACGACATCGCCAAAAGCATCGACGTCCGTCGCGGCACCGTGATGTCGCGGTTGTTTAACGCACGCCGTTTGCTGGCGCAAAAACTAGAGGATCTGCCATGCGAATAATTCAACTCTTCCTTGCGCTGCTGCTGTTATCCGGCCTGGCGCCACACGCCGGTTTCGCGGCGGCCGGCGGCCCCACCTCGGTTCGCGCCATTCTCTTCGTCGCGTCGAACCAGCGCGGCACGCCCGATCCAAAACTGCGCTCCTACGAACCCGTGCTGCGGAGCAACCTGCGCTTCGAAAGCTACCGCTACATGGGCGAAGGGGCGGCCACCGTTGCGCCGGGCGCCACCGCGACGCTGACCCTGCCGGGCGGAAACCGGGTCGAGCTCGAGCGAGATAAATCAAGCGGACCGGTAAAGGTCCATCGCGGAGGGGCGATCGTATCGATTTCTCCGGGAAAACCGGTGGTCCTGATGGGGGGGCCCTCGGGCAACAAAGGTGATGTTTTTGGTATCATTGTGCTGGCCAACTGATCGAGCGAGCCGGGCTTCGGCGGTCTGGGGAGGAAGAAAATGAATAAACCCGCCGGGAGCAGCGTCTCATGGGCAAACCCAACCAAGGGAAAACATCATGAAACCAATCACATTTGTCCTTGTTTCTGTTCTCGCTGGTTTAGGTGTGGTCGCCGCCCGTGCGGATCAAAACCGGGCTGGTGCCAGCGTGGAGTTTCGCATTGGCCCGAACTACGTCGCTTCCAGCTACGCCGTGCCGGTTCCCGTCTATTGCCCGGCACCCGCGCGCTCGTTTGTGCCCGCTCGGGGCCACTGGGACGAAGTGATTGTCAAGACCTGGATGCCGGAACGCTGGGTAACCGGTCGCGATCGGTGGGGTCGGACTTATCGAGTCATGGCAAAGGGGTATTTCGTCTATCGTACGGAGCGCGTGTGGATTGATGGCAGTCGCGGAGGAGTCTACGGCTACAGTGGTGGGTGGCACGACGACCGAAACGGTTAGGAGATTTGCATCTCATGAACTGCCACAAGGCCAGGCACGACATTTTCGCCGAACGAGACGGCCTGCTGGGCACTGCCGAGCGGGGTGCCCTCGCGGAGCATTTGGAACAGTGTCCAGCGTGCCGCACGATGCGGAACGACTTCACGGCAACCATCGAGGCCTGGCGCGCGTCGCCCGAACGGGTCACGCTACCCGATGCCAACCTTGAGTGGCAAAAGGTGCGTCGCGAGATTCAACACGGCACCCGCTCGAACGGCTCCTCGTGGCGGTCTCCCGTAACTTGGTTTGCCCTGCCGCTGGCTGCGGCCGCGGCGCTGGCCGTCGTGCTTTTTGTGACTTCACCGTTCTCGCCTGAAACGGGCGACCGGGTTTCTTCAGTCGCCGCAACAGCCGGCGCGAGCGACGGTTCGGCGGCGGCGGAGCCCGCCTCCACCGTGGTATTCGTCGATGACAAAACCGGCTGGGTTTTCGTCTGGGCGGACGACAGCCCGAAGCATATCTGATCCATCGGGCGCGCGTGAACCCGAGGCATCCCCCCGCCGGATCACTTGAGCTTAACGCGCAGCACGGCCGTCTCGCCACCCCGGGCGACCAACAGAACGAATTCCGGACGGGAAGTGTCTCGTTCGATTTCCGCCAGCTTTTCCGCCGTCGCCGCGAAGGTCTTCACCTCAACGCCATCGATTTCCTTGATCCAATCCTCCTGACGCAGGCCGGCGATGGCGGACGGACTGCTGGGCTTCACGAAATGCACCACGACGCCGGCCGACTCGGTCGCGCGAACCCGACGCTCGATCGCGTCACCGTAGACAAACTCCCGAGCGGTAAAGCCGAAGCGGTCGAAATATTTCCGGTCGGCTTCGCGCATCAACTTCGGCTCCTCCCCGAGAACCGCTTTCAATTCCATCCGTTCGCTGCCCCGCAAGACTCCGATCGCCAGCGTGGCTCCGGGCGTACGTCGATCGATTTCCCGCTCGATATAAGACACCACCACCCGCTCGGGTTTTAATTGGGGGAGCGGCTTCCCATCGAGGGCCAGGATGATGTCACGATTCTTGAGGCCCGCTTTCTCGGCCGGACTGCCCTCAAGCACTTCACTCACCACGGCGCCCGACTGGTCGCCAAGGTTAAAGAACTTAGCAACTTCGCGATCCATTGGCTCGAGCCCGTAGGCCCCCAACCACGCCAGCGGCCGACCCGAGGGATTTTTTGGCACTCGGTCGAGGTTCGGCAGGACATCGCTCGCCAGGAGGAACGCGCTGCTCTCCTCCACATTTACTAGGAGCACCGGTGCGCCACGGTTGTTACGCGAAAATTGGACGTAGCTCTGGCCGAATGAACTCAGCGCGATGCCAACCAACGCCCCTTCCCGATCGAAAACGGGCAGCCCGGGAGCAGAGACCTCCTGTTGGGCAATTCCAGTACGCTGCGGGAGCGCTTGGATCAAGGCGAGATGGCTCTGCATGATATAGGGGGCGAAATCCTCGTCCTTGTTGCGCAACCCGATCCCCCAGATAAAATCCGCCAGAGCCGGTGCGCGACGGGAGTCTTGCGCGGCAAAAGCCGTGACGGGCGTGAGTCTTCCGCGGATTTTTTCGGCCACGCGCACAAAGTGCCAGCCGGTGTATGCGTCCTGCCCCAAATATTCGCCCGGCGTGCTCGCCACCTCGCTCGGCAGGTAAATCTTGAAATCCTTGAGCTGCCACATCGCCGCTCTCGGATCGACGGAATTTAAGGGAAGAATGATTGTACCGGCGCCGTCGATCACCGTACCCATGGAGACCGTGGGACGTCGCTCGATCTCCGTCTCAGTAATGTACTCCACCGCCACGACGCATTTCACCCGCTCGGCCCAGAGCGCGGGCAATTCGGCGGCCGCCCGGAGTCCGGGAGAACAAAGTGCGGCAACCCAAATCGACAGGAGACGAAATTTCATGGTTTGATAATATACAACGAAACACGCCGGTTGCGCTGGGCCTCAAACAAAGTGGGCCCGGGCTTCGACTCGTAAGCGGCATGGGCGGCTTTCATGACCTCCAGCGAAGCGACCGGTTGCTGGTTTATTTTCACGATGAGGTCTCCACGCGATAATCCGGCTATATCCGCGGGGAACCCCGGCTGTACCCCGATGACGACGACACCCGTGGCGTCGTCGAGTTGGTTTTCCCGGGCGTAGGCCCGGGAGACCTTGCGCACGCCGAGACCCCATTTATCGAGCGCCCACTCTTCGCCGACCCGGCTTTCGAGTTTTTCCGTCGCCACGTTGTGGTCCCGGGTCTCCGCACCCCGCTTGACCGTGAGCTTGAGCGATCCGCCTACCGGACGACTGGCAATCTGATCTTGAATCGCCGGAAGCTGTTCCGGAAACCGTCCGTCGATCTTCGCGCCGTCGAGTGCGAGCAGAATATCGCCCCCGCGCAGTCCGGCCTTCGCCGCCGGTGAACCCGGATCGACGCTGTTGATCAGCATGCCCGTGTTGAGCGCGAGGGAGTAAAAATTTTCGAGATCCTGCAGCGCACCCGGGACGATGCCGATATAGCTGCGCGTGATTATTCCGTCCCGCACCAGGCCGGCCACCACTCGTTTGGCCGTCGCCGCCGGAATGGCAAACCCCAGGTTGTTCGCTCCGAGATAGCCCCGGGAACTGATCCCGACGATCTTGCCGTCCTCATCCACGAGCGGCCCGCCGGAGTTACCCGGATTGATCGCAGCATCGGTCTGGAGCCAGGTGTTAAACATGCCGGTTTCGTAGCCGTTGATCCCGCGCGTGTCCTCAAGGTACTGGCTCGTGTTCGAAATGATTCCGCGCGTGACGGTGCGGGTGAGCCCGTGGGGTGTCCCCACGGCAAAAACGACCTCACCCGGGAAAAGTTTCTCCTTGTCGCCGATAAAATCGGCATGCGCGAGTGTCCAGCCGCGGCGTTTCACTTCCGCCATGTCGACGCGCAGGACCGCAAGATCCGTCCAGTGGTCCCAGCCCACGAGTTTGGCGCTGACCCGCTCAAGATTGGACAACGTGATGTTGAGTTCGACCGCCCGGGGGCTCGCCACGTGGGCGTTGGTCAGCACGATCCCGTCGGCGGTAACAATGACGCCGGACCCGATGCTGGCGGTGAACCGTCGCGCGCCGGCTTCAAATGCGATTTCGCGCACATCGATGCGTACCACCGCCTCCAGCAACTGGTTAAAGCCCCGCGACGTCGTGCCCCGCCCCGCCAGCGCCGGCGAGAAAAACACGACGATCAGTGCGCCGAGAGCGAAGATTGACCGGGGTGGGAAAGGTTTCACAGTGGCGGGTTTCACACGATGGCTACCAAGAGCACAGACTACAACTTCCATGACATCGAGCCGCACTGGCAACATTTCTGGGAGGAAAATCGCTCGTTTCGCGCCGAAAATGACTCGTCGAAACCGAAATACTACGTGCTCGACATGTTTCCCTACCCCTCGGGTTCGGGCCTGCACATTGGCCATCCCGAGGGCTACACCGCCACGGATATTCTGGCCCGGTACAAAAGGGCCCGCGGATTCAACGTGCTGCATCCGATCGGCTGGGATGCGTTTGGCCTGCCCGCGGAGCAACACGCGGTAAAAACCGGCACTCACCCCGCTTCGAACACGCAAAACAACATCACGAATTTCAAGCGGCAGATCAAGGCGCTGGGCTTTTCTTACGACTGGGACCGTGAAATCGACACCACCGACCCGAAATATTTCCGGTGGACGCAGTGGATCTTCCTGCAGCTCTTTCAACGCGGCCTCGCCTTCGTCGACAAACGGCCGGTGTGGTGGTGCCCCGAACTGCGCACGGTCCTGGCCAACGAAGAAGTCGTGGAAGGGAAGAGTGAAGTCGGCGGGTTTCCCGTGGAACGGCGCAATCTGCGGCAATGGGTGCTGCGGATCACGGCCTACGCGGAGCGCCTGCTCGCGGACTTGAAGGAACTCGACTGGCCCGAGTCCACCAAACGCATGCAAGAGGCATGGATCGGCCGAAGCGAAGGGGCGGAAATCATCTTCAAACTGGAGCACGAGGCCCTGGGCGGACTGAAGGTGTTTACAACGCGGCCGGACACCCTGTTTGGATGCACCTACATGGTCCTCGCGCCCGAACATCCGCTCGTCGCCACGTTGACGACTCCAGCGCAGCGCGCGGCGGTCGAGGCCTACCAGAAAAAGGCGGCCGGCAAGAGCGATCTTGAACGCACCGATCTGGCGAAGGAAAAATCGGGCGTATTCAGCGGCGCGTATGCCTTGAATCCGGTCAATGGCGCGCGGGTGCCCGTCTGGATCGCCGATTACGTGCTCACCGGTTACGGCACCGGGGCCATCATGGCCGTGCCCGCCCACGATACGCGCGACTACGAATTTGCCCGGCAATTTTCGCTGCCGGTGATCCAGGTGATCGAACCAAACGACGGCACCGCGACGGCCCTGCCTTTCACCGGCGACGGCAAATTGGTAAATTCCGGAACCTACACCGGAATGCCTTGGGCAACCGCGAAGCAGGAATTGACTACGGCTCTGACTGCGGTGGGCGCGGGCAAGGCCACCGTAAACTACAAGCTGCGCGACTGGCTGTTTTCGCGCCAGCGATATTGGGGAGAGCCGTTCCCCATCGTATGGGTGGATGCCGAGGCCTACGCCAAAGCCCGGGCCGTGCGGCCCGATTCATTTCCTCCGGAGCCGGTCACATTTACCGCCGATGGAGCCACCCATTTTGCGCTGCCATTGCCGGCGCAGGCGCTGGCCTTGGAGCTGCCGAGCGTCCAGTCCTACCTGCCCAGTGGCACGGGGGAAAGCCCACTGGCCAACGAAACCGACTGGCTTGAGATTTGGTTCAATTATGCGACCGGTGCCAGCGTTCCAGCGCGCCAGCCAAAGCCGGGCGGAACGGAATGGATCCGGGGCCGCCGAGAAACCAACACGATGCCGCAGTGGGCCGGCTCATGCTGGTACTACCTGAGATTCCTCGACCCGAAAAACGCTCACGCGATCGCCTCGCCCGAGGCTCTGCGGTATTGGGGCAGCCCCGACTTGTACGTCGGAGGCGCGGAACACGCCGTACTTCATCTGCTCTACGCGCGTTTCTGGCACAAGGTGCTCTTCGATCTCGGTGTTGTGCCGCAAAACGAGCCGTTCAAAAAATTGTTTCACCAGGGTATCATTCTCGGCGAAGACGGGGAAAAAATGTCCAAGAGCCGCGGTAACGTCGTGAGTCCCGACACGATTATCGCATCGCACGGCACCGATACACTGCGACTCTACTTGATGTTCCTCGGGCCGCTCGAGGCGATGAAACCATGGAATCCGCGGGGCATCGAGGGGGTGCATCGTTTTCTGCAAAAGGTCTGGCGCGAATCCATCGGCGCCGACGGCCAGCCGAATTTAAAAATATCGGACGGGGCCACCGAGCCGGCTGAACTCACCAAACTGCTTCACGAAACGATCAAGAAAGTCGGCGAAGACATCGAAACCCTCCGTTTCAACACGGCGATTTCCCAAATGATGATCTTTACGAATGCCGTTCAAAAGTCGCCGGCCGTCAGACGGCAGACGATGCTGGCATTCTTCCAGATTCTCGCCCCTTTCGCCCCGCACGTGGCCCAAGAACTGTGGAGCCGGCTGGGAGAGGTCGATACGATCACTCATGCGCCTTGGCCCTCCTATGACGCCGCCCAGCTTACGGCATCCGAAGTCAAACTTGTGTTCCAAGTGAACGGTAAACACCGAGCTGATCAGCTGGTCCCGATCGGCCTCTCACAAGCCGCCGCCTTGGAAATCGCGATGGCAAACGTTCGGGTCGGGCCCTCTTTGGCGGGCAAGGAGGTTAAACGAGTCGTTTACGTCCCCGGGAAAATTTTAAATATTGTTGCCCAATAACTTAAAATTTAAAGTCCGCGCGTGCATTAACTAGGGTCTCTACCTCATTTTAGGATAAATAAGCAAGCAACCATGAAAACCCAAAAAGCCAGTGGCCGCGCAGGGATGATGCATTTCGCCCTCGGGTTGGTGATGTTCAGATTTCCCGCCAAGACTTTCATGCCCTGATCGCCCTCACCTTGGCGGGTTGTGTGGTTGTCACGCCGGCACGGGCACTCGTATCGCTGAACGAAGGCCGTGATCGCATTTAGGTGAGCGGCTCGTTCGGCGTGACGCATGACTCAAACGTTTTTGCCGCGAGCAACGGGGCCGGAGATTTTATCTACAGTTCAGAGGTGAACGCAGAGCACTCCCGACGCGCCGGTTGGATCGGTCTGAATGCGAACGTGGCGATTCCCGCGGGCCATTTCGGAGTGATTCGCGGACAGGATTTCAACGACTCGTCGATCGGCGTGGAACTGACCAAGCAAACCGGCCGGACGACGGGCTCCCTTACCCTGCATGCGGCCCGGGAAAGCCGGGCTGATGCCGCGGTGAACACTCGCGTTTTCTCGTGGAACTACTCGGCGGGGTTGAACACGAAATACCACATCGCAGGCAACTACGACCTCGCCGGCCAGTTTGGCTTTTCGCTGCACAAATATGCCGACGAAACCGTTTTTTCGAATCTCGCCAGCTACAGCGCAGGCTTAGATCTGTTCCACGTGTTGTCGACGGAACGGCATGTCATCCTCGGCTACCGCTACCGCCTCAGCGAAACATCGCGGGACACCAACTCGGCCGACCACGCCTTCACTGGTGGCGTGCACGGCAAGGTGCTCCGGGGCATAAGTGGAACGCTCCGCGCCGGTTATCAGTTCCGGGTATCTGGTCCAGCGGGAAAAGCGCTTGCGGCAAGAATCTGACGACAAGGAGAAAGCTCTGCAGGCATACCTGAAGGGAAAAAATCTGCTCTCGCTGGATGGCCCCAAAGATTTGATGACCAGCGCCCTGATGAAAGCAGGAGCGCTGCGCGGCGATTCGCTGCTGATCGCCGAGCGCATCGACGAAGTCGTCTACGTGTGCCGTTTCAATCGCGCCTACCGGAAGCACATCCGCCTCTTCATGCGCACCCTGCGCAACGGCAAAAACGAGGTTCTCGGCATCGTGCTCAACGGACTATCGCCGCGCCGGATCGAGTGCTATTCGAATTATCGCTACTATCGGAGCTACAAGAAATATTACGACGCGCAAACCTGACCTGGTTTTCGGGCGCCGGGCCCGCGCCCCGAACCCGATTTCGTGGCTCCGACCTAGCGCGATGTGACGGGTGCTTTCCTCCTTCATTCTCTCGGCCGTCTTCTCCATAGTCAGCCCGTGTCTGCGCCTTCCGCCTTCCTGCCAGCGAATTTCAACCCACACCGCCCACTTGTCCTGATTGCCGGACAGGGAATTTATCCGCAACTCGTGGCCCAAGCCGCACGGGCCGCCGCGATTCCGGTCAAACTGGTGGCATTCGAAGGTGAGACGCGGCCGGAACTGATCGCCTCGTTCACCCCACCCGATCGCCGCCTGCTGCAAGTGGGCCAGCTCGGCGCGATGCTCAAAGCCCTGCGTGATTTCGACGCCGGTTATGCCCTGATGGCGGGGCAGATCACGCCACGACGACTCTTTAAAGGCCTTCATCCCGATTTTAAGGCGGCGAAAATTTTGTTCTCCCTCAAGCGCCGCAATGCCGAAACGATCTTCGGCGCGATCGCGAAGGAAATCGAAGCGCTCGACGTCAACCTGCTCGATGCCCGCGCCTTTTTGGACGACCAGCTTGCGACCAGCGGCTGCATGACGGCGCGCAAATTTCCCATCGAGCGCGAATACGTCGATCACGGGATCCAGATTGCCCGCGAATGTGCGCGGCTCGATATCGGCCAGGGCTGCGTGGTCCGCCAGGGCACGGTGCTCGCAGTTGAGGCTTTCGAAGGCACTGACGAAATGCTGCGGCGCGCCGGAGCGTTCAAGACCGATGGAGCCCTGTTCGTGAAGAACGTCAAAGCGCGGCAGGACTGGCGTTTCGATGTGCCCTGTTTCGGGCAACGCACGCTCGAAACCATGAGAGACGCCGGAGTCGCGTCCGCCGCGCTTGAAACCGGAAAAGTCATCATCCTCGAAAAGCCCGCCGTGCTCGCGCAGGCCCGTGCTTGGGGTCTCAACCTCCTCGGTTTTGATTAGTTGAATTCAGTCCCGGCGTGGTGTTCGGACGGCAATCCAAGGTATCGCAGAACGTCGCCGCCCGTTCCTCAGCTTGCACTTTTTCCCGCGGCCTCGCACTGTTTCGCGCCATGCAAAACGACGTCGCCGTCGCCACCATCAAAGGGGTGATGCCCACCACCACCGGGTGCGCCGTGTTTATCGGCAACGAGGAGAAGACGTTCGTGATCTACGTCGACAATTCGGTGGGCACGGCGATTCAAATGACCCTTAGCGGGTTGAAAAAAGAGCGGCCACTGACTCACGACCTGATTGGCAGCCTCCTCCTCGGCCTTGGGGCGCAACTCGACCACGTCGTCATCAATGACACGCGGGACGGCACTTTCTTTGCCCGGATTCTACTCCGCATGGAAAATGAACTGGGGAAGAAAATTGTCGAACTCGATGCCCGTCCCAGTGACTCGATCGTCCTCGCGTTGCAGCAAAAGTGCCCCATCTACGTGGCTCGGCCGGTTTTTGACGGAGTGGAAGACATGACGGAAATGCTCGAACGCGTGCTCAAACATCAGGCGGAAGAGGGTGAATCCGAGGGTGAAGCCAGCTGAGATGACCGCCGCGTCCGGACCTCACCGCCTTCCCCCTTCCGTGGTGCAGGGCCAGCCTCTGACCGCGCTCGCGCCCATGCAGGACGTCACTGACTTGGCGTTCATGCAGGTCGTCGCGCATTACGGTGCACCGGATTATTTTTTCACCGAGTTCTTCCGGGTGCATGCCCAGTCGCGACCCGAAAAACATATTCTACGCTCGATCGATGAGAATGCCACCGGACGGCCAGTCTTCGCCCAGCTCATCGGCGAGGACCTCGTTCACCTGCGGCGCACGGTCGAGGAACTGCTCCGGTACAACGTCGCCGGCATCGATCTGAACCTCGGCTGCCCCGCGCCAAAGGTCTACAAGAAGAACGTCGGCGGCGGCCTGCTCCGCGATCCGGAAAAGGTCGGCGAGATTCTCGCGATGCTTCGCGCCGCCGTCCCCGGTTTGTTCACGGTGAAAATGCGCATCGGCTTCGAGGACACGGCGCATTTTGACCGGCTCGTCGACCTGGTTAATGAACACCGGGTCGATTTGCTCAGCGTCCATGGCCGCACGGTGCGCGAGATGTATCGCAGCGAGGTGCATTACGATTTCATTGCCCGGGCCGGCGGGCGCGCCCGCTGCCCGGTGCTCGCCAATGGCAATGTAACGTCGGCCTCGCGGGCGGCCGCGATTCTTGCTGAGACGCGCGCAGCCGGAGTGATGATCGGCCGGCATGCGATCCGCAACCCATGGATCTTCCGGCAATGCCGGGAGCAATTCAGCGGGTCGGACGTCTTTCGGCCGACGCTGGCCGATGTTCGCGACTACATCGAGAGACTATACCGCGCCACGCAGTCGCCCGGACTGGGCGAGCGAAACCACGTCAACAAGATGAAGAAATACCTCAACTTTGTCGGTCAGGCTGTCGATGCGGCCGGAGCGTTTTTGCACGACATGCGGCGCACCGCCACGGAAGCGGAACTTTTCGCCGTCTGCGACCGGCACCTGCTGGCCGAACCGGATCGCGCTTTTGCCGACGAGCCCTACCCCGGCGTCATCGCCCGGCCCAACTGCGAAACCCCCGACTTGGCCGCCGAGGGCTGTTCGCTCGAAACGATCACGGCCTGACCGGGAATTTCCCGCCGCGATCACCCACCGGCGGCAGCGGCGTGGAGATGCACTGCCCAGTGCTCGTTTACTATTCGAGCCCCAGCACTTTTTTCCCCTCGGGCGAAATCATCTGCGGCGTCCACTGCGGATCCCACACGATCACCACCTTCGCCGACTCCACACTTGGCAGGGCCGCAATTTTCTGCCGGGCATCCTCGGCGATCACGGGCCCCATGCCGCAACCCGGAGCCGTCAACGTCATCTTGACCTCGACCGCGTGGGCTCCGGCCGGCGTTTTTTCAATGGCCAGATCGTAAATCAAGCCCAAGTCAACGATGTTGACCGGGATCTCGGGATCGAAGCACGTCTTGAGCGCGCCCCAGACCGCTTGTTCGCTAAATTCGCCGGCGCCCGCGGCCGCCGATTCGCTTTGTGGCGTGTACCCCGCGATTGCATCGATGTCTTCACGCGCAATCCGGAAGAGTCCGTGATCGGTCCGCACCGTCACGTTGCCACCCAGCGTCTGCGTGATGAACACCTCCGTCCCGGGGGGAAGATCGAGCACGTCTCCGGCTGGGATGGCCGTGGCGCGGCAGTGGCGCGTCAAAGTATGGTTTGTGCTCATTGATTTATTCTTGGTTTTAACCGCAAAAATAGCTGCGCCTGCGTGGCCATTTAAGGCAACGTCTGGACGAACAGGTCTTTGTAGTATGTCGTACTCTTGGGATCGTGTCCCTGCAGGCAAATCGTGCCGTCACTCAGTTTACGTCCGTCCATGTTTTTCAAGGAAACCTTGGGATCCCAGTTTTCCGGCTGGGTCCAATCTGCGGTGGTTTTGCCGTTGATCTGGATCAGCACCCGGCGGCCCTCGACTTTGATATAGTAGTCGAACCATTCGTTGTCCTTGCTCGGCGCGTTATCCAGTACGTCCTGCACCGCGTAGAGGCCGCCGGTCTTTTTCCGGTCGGTGTGACTCGTGTTCACCTGGCATTCGAAACCCTTGGACGGCCATGCCTTCTCCTCGTATTGGGTGTGAAAATAGATTCCGGAGTTTGAGCCCTTGGTGGTCATCACCTTGGCGCGGAATTCGAAATTCTTGAATTTTGCGCGGCCGTCAGCTCCCATGAAAAACAGGTGGGCGCGTCCACCGCTCACTTTCAAGACCCCGTCCGCCACGGTGAAAACACCGGGCACCTCTTCATTGGATTTCCAATCGGTGAAGTCTTTGCCGTTGAACATGCGGATCCAGCCCCGGTCATCGGCGGCTTGGGTCGCGCCGAGCCCAAAAACCAGCGCCGCCACTAGGAAAGCAAAACGTGTTTTCATCGGCCAACGGTGTAGTGCGCCGTTTTTCGCCTGTCGAGGGCCGTCACATGGGTGCCCGAACCTTACGGCACGACAAACGCCACGTCCGCGGAACTCAGACCAAGTTCGTCCGGAAGCCGGGCTTCATCGAGTTGCACGACCAGGGTATTCGTTCCGGCCTGAACGTTGGTTGAAAATTGCGCACCGGCTTTGATCGGTGCGCCATTCAGCCAGACGCTTTTGGTTGCACCCGTAAGCGCAAAGCGCGCCGTCCCTGTCCGAGCGGCATCAAATCGGGTGGCGGCGAAAAACCCCCGGGTGTTAACCAACGAGGGAAACGCCAATTCCAGCGTATCCCGAGGCAACCGACCGTTGACCAGCGTGAGCGCCGGCACCCAACCGCTGAGCGCAAAGTCGCCTTTGACCACCGGTTCCATGCCGGTGGCTTGGTTGCCACTCACCACGAGATAGAGTTTCCACGCCCGGGCCACATTTCCACTCGCCGCGTCGTAATCTCCCGGTTTGCCCAACATCGAAAGAAACTTGATCAAATCGAGGCGCTCCTCCGGCAACAAGGTATCCAACAAACCGGCGGGCATTAGCGACCCCGCGTCGATCCGCCGGGCGATGTCCTTGACGGCAATGGAAACTTCCCGTCCATCCGCCGTGCGCAGTACGATTTCGGCGGCGTTCTCCTTTGTCACCATGCCACTCAGATCCCGCTGGTCCCGGGTGGAAATGGTCACCGAATGATAACCTTCCTTGATCTTCGCGTTTGGATATAACACCGACTCCACCAGATAATCCGGCGGCGAACTCGCCCCGATACTGGTCAGATCCGGCCCCACCTTCCCCCCCGCCCCGCCGATCGCGTGGCAGACCGCACACGCGAGTTCTGCCCGCCGGTACAACCGCTCTCCGCGCGCCTCGTCACCCCGGGCGAGCGCCTCCCGGGCGAGCGCCTGAATTTCGGCGGGCGACAACTGCACATTCGCCAAGGTCAGGCCGGCAATTTTCATCAGCGCTTGGACCAGCGGCTGGTTTTGATTTCCCTCTCTGGCCGGGCGCAATCCGGCTCGCGCCACCGCCGGTGTCAGGCGGGTGTTTGACAATGCCGCCGCCAACTTCACCCCGGCGCCGCGAACGCCCAGTAATCCACGCCAGAGCGCCTCCGCATCCGCGGAGTCCGTCGTCGCTTCGAGCAACGCAAGCCCCACGGGCAGCGCGTCGTTGAGATCCAATCCCGCAAGCCCCACCGCGGCGTGGCGGCGGAGTTCGGCCGAAGGGGCCACCGTCACGAGCGCTTTCAAGCCGCTCAAGACGTCCGAACCACCGATGTCGCGTAGGGCGGAAAAAGCCGCCGCGCGCTCCTGACCGGACACGTTCGGATCGCCCGCGATCCGCAGGAGACGCGGAACGAAGGCGGCCACCTTCCACGCCCCGGCGAGCTGGACTGCCGCCAGACGAAACTTTTCATCGCGCGAATTCAGCAAGGCTCCAAAACGCTCCCGGTCTGCCCCCGGTTTAACCCCACGCAAACGCGCCGCCTCGACTAGCGCACTCCATGCCCGAACCGCCGCCGGCTCGTCAAAGCCGGAGTCGAGCAACTGCTTGAACAACTGACCCACTTCGCCCGGGCCCCCCGCCGAAGCTATAAGCTCAATCCACGGACCCGAACCATCACGCGGGATTGGACCACCCGCGATCAGTCGTCCGAGGACCTCGCTGGCAAGCGCCGGTTCGATGGCTTGAAGCGCAAAGGCCAGCTGGCGCTCGCGACCAACGACGTGCCATGCACCCGACTTGACCGCCGCCAACCACGGCTCTGCTAGTTCGTTGATCGTGAGCCAAAGGGCATAGTCGAGGAAAGGATCCATCGGACGGCCGAGCACCTTCAGCGCCAGATCAGCCGCCTCCGCAGTCACTAATTTGCCGAGCGCTCGAACGGCCTCCAGCCTCACCCGGGGATGTTCATCGGCAACCAGCCGCGAAAGCCGATTTCGTGCCGGCAAATTTTCGACGGGCAGGGCTCGAACCGCCGCGGCACGAATCCCCGCATCGTTGGAAGAGAGCAGCCGTTCGAGCAAAACAATCTGAGGTTCATTGATGGCCTGATTCAGCCAGAGGGCCTGCAACAGCGCCTTGTCATCGGTCTGGCGTGCTGCCCAACGCTGCAGATCATCGCGAATTTTCTCCGCTCCGCGCTCGATCAAAACGCGCCGCGCCTGCTCTTGATTGAAACTGTTCGGCGAAAGCAGGGCGGCGAGCAGTTCCGCGTTGGTGCCCCGGGCAAAATCCACCCGCGGCAGCAGCGCGCGACCTTTCGCCGCGATTCGCCAGATGCGACCGTGTTCCTTGTCGCGACGTGGATCGCGAAAGTCCACCTCCCCATGTTGGATGATGGGATTGCTCCAGTCGGCCAGATACAACGCGCCGTCGGGACCCAGCTTCGCATCGAGCGGACGAAAGCTCGAAGCGGTGGTCCGCAGCAAATCCGGCATCTCGCTGGTCGCGTAACCCGCCCCCTGCTCGGTCAACTTGAAGCGCACCACGCGGTGCGCACGAAAGTCGCACGTGATGACGTCACCCTGCCAGTCCGCGGGAAAATGTTCACTGCGGATGATCTCGAGGCCGCAGAATTTCGGGTAACTGCCGGAACTCACGCTCCGCAGTATCCGCCGGGCCGGTGCAAGCGTGAAGTAAGTGGCCCCCGGCACGCCCCAATTGATGCCCTGGCTTCCGGCGCCATCGGTGAGAAAGGACTGCCCGTAGTCGTCGAACTGATGTCCCCACGTGTTCACCCAGCCCCGAAAGAGAATCTCGAGCTGGTGGTCCCGCGGGTCGAAACGGAAGACCCCGCCGGCTTTCAACCGCACAACCCCGTGGGGCGTCTCGGTGTTGGTGCGCGTATAAACCGACTGGTTCATGTAGAGGCGCCCGTCGGGCCCCCAATGGAGAGTGTGCAAGTTATGGTGGGTGTCCTCGGTGCCGAACCCACTCAACACCGTGCGACGTACGTCCGCTTTTCCATCTCCGTCGACGTCCTTGAAATGGAGCAGTTCCGTGCTTTGCGCGACGTAAACACCTCCGTCACCCGGCACGACCCCCGTCGGGATGAGCAGGCCATCGGCGAACACGGTCGCTTTATCGGCGCGTCCGGTACCTTGCGTATCTTCGAGTACGATGATCCGGTCGCTGGCCGCCTGCCCCGGTTCGATTTGCGGATACACCGCCGAGCTTGCAACCCACAGTCGCCCCTGCGGGTCGAAGTTCATTTGAATGGGTTTGTTCAACAGCGGATTCTCGGCCCACAACGTGACCTCGAAACCCTCCGCCACTTCGAAGGTCGGGTGCGGCTGCTCCGTGTGTCGCACGGTCAAATTGCCGGTCCGCAGCGGAATCTCCGGCACGTTCACCGGCGGCGGACTTCGCAGGAGCACAATTCGTTTTTCTTCCGCTGCGATCAGTTCGTCGAAGCGGTTCACTTCAACCGCATTCTGGCCCTGCTCCCGCTTTCGAAAGCCAAAGATGTACGCCATGTTTTCCGGCCGCGAACGATGGAAGAACCACTCGTTTTTTCGCACGATCGCCTGCCGCAAGGCCTCGGTTTTCGGGCTCGTGCGCCAGGCGCCTCGATCGGCGAACAACTCCCCTTCGAGCGCTTCCGCGAGCCAGCGATAGCCGGCGCCGTTGAAACGTATACCGTCCTGGGTCAGTTTTTCTCCCCCGGTCCGCTCCATCGGTGCCCGCAAGGCATCGAACAGGGAAATGAATCGGAGCCCGCGCTGCTGGGCGAGCTCGCGCACCACTCTAGTAATGCCGGCCAGTTGTTGATTGTGTGGCGCAGGATCGGGCCACGGCCCACCCAGCGCCTCGTGCCGGATGGGACTCAGCAGCACGAGCCGGGCGGCCGGCGCACTCCGCTCCACCGCCGCCAGCAAGCGAAGGTAGTCCGCCCGAAATCCGGCTTGGCCGGACTCTCCCCCAAACGAACTCGCCATCCCGTAACCGAAAAAAATCACGGTCGGCCGCACATCATCGATCTGCTTCAACAACTGGGTCCAGCCTTCGTCGGGCGGTTCTCCTCCCGCCTGCAGCAAACTCAACCCCGCCCGGGACTCGCCCGCCGGGGTATCGGCATTCCAACCGAGATTGCGAAACGTTACATTACGATCGGCAAAGCGGGTGGTCAGCATCACTTCGACCCAGCCTTGGTATTGCTCACCCTCGACAAGGGCATCGCCGAGAAACACCACCCGGTCGCCGTCCTTCAGTTGAAACGCCGGCTGATTCGCTCCCCGAAGCGAAAGGCCGAGGCCAAGGCAGCCAAGCAAGACGAGAGAGCGAAGGTTCATGGGCGGGAGCTTTAGGGGATTCCTGTCTGGCCCGGACGATTCCACGGTTCCGATCGTGAACGCAAGTCGGTCACGGTGGCCCTCGTCCCGTTTTCAAATGCTGATCTTCCGATCCGTGTCCGACGCCGGCACCTTCTGCCTTGCGACCGGCAATCCCCCTTCCTCAACGTTACGTGGATGCGAATCCGCCAAAGCGAATGAATCCCCGTGGTGCGAATTCAGCCGGTCGAGTGCTCCTGGTTGGCTTAGCCACGACCGCCTGCCTGATTGCCTCGGCGTTTGGCGCGTTCCGACCCGAAAAAATTACCGCCTTGGATGCCACGATCACCGAGGCAATCGGCGCGGGCAAACTGCCCGGTGGCGTCCTTTGGCTCGAGCAGGAGGGCGACGCTTATCGTCACGCGTACGGCCAGCGGGCGCTCATGCCGGCTCCCGAGAATGCAACGGAGGATACGATCTACGACGCCGCGTCGTTGACCAAGGTATTGGCCACGACGCCCGCGATCCTGCAACTGGTCGAACGGGGCAAGCTGGAACTCGACGCGCCGGTCGCCCGCTTCCTTCCCACATTCGCGCAACACGGCAAGGAAGCCGTAACTGTACGCCAATTACTGGCCCATACCTCCGGCTTGCGCGCCAGCCTGTCGGCCGCGCCGCCATGGGCCGGGGCCGCGGCTGCGACCGAACGCGCCTGCGCCGAGCCGCTCCGCAACCTGCCGGGCAGCACCTTTCTTTACAGCGACATCAATTTCATCGTGCTGGGCGAACTGGTGCGGCTCGTCAGCGGGTATACCCTCGACGACTATGCCGCTCGGGGAATTTTCGCGCCGCTGAAGATGACCGATACGGGCTTCCGGCCTTCCCCGGAAAAACTCGCCCGCATCGCCCCGACCGAAAGGGTCGACGGCAAAATGCTTCGTGGCGTTGTGCATGATCCCACCGCACGCCGGATGGGTGGCGTCGCCGGTCACGCCGGCGTTTTCACGACCGCCGGGGATCTCGCGCGCTTCTGCCGCATGATGCTCGGCGGGGGACAGTTGGAAGGCGTGCGGGTGTTAAGTCCGGCCAGCGTGGCTGAAATGACGCGCGTGCAGATCGAGAGTTCGGATCGTCGCGGCCTGGGGTGGGACATCGATTCGCGCTATTCGGGCCCCCGCGGCCGCTGGTTTCCCGCCGGCACGACTTTCGGGCACACCGGCTGGACCGGCGGCAGTGTCTGGATCGATCCTGCGGCGCATGCCTTCGTGATTTTTCTCGGCAATCGCGTGCATCCGGACGGCAAGGGTGACGTCATTGCCCTGCGTGCGACCCTCGGCACGCTGGCCGCCGAAGCGCTGGGGCGCGACGCGGGCGCGGTACTGAACGGCATCGACGTATTGGTGCGCGAAAATTTCGCCCCGCTGCGCGGCCTCAGAGTGGGGTTGATCACCAACCAAAGCGGACGCGATCGCCAAGGGCGCTCGACCATCGACCTGCTCCATACGGCACCCGGCGTGCAATTGATAGCGCTGTTCAGTCCCGAACACGGTATCCGCGGGACGGCCGATAATCACGTCGGAGACAGCGTCGACGAAAAGACCGGCCTGCCGATCCACAGCTTATACGGCAGCGTGGCCCAGCGGGGTGCCGACCAATCGGCGGCCGACTACGATCTCGCCGTAATCCACGCGTGGGCGCCCCGCCCCGAACACTTGCAAGGCATCGATGCCTTGATTTTCGACATCCAGGACGTAGGTGCGCGGTTTTACACCTATGCCTCGACGCTCGGTGCCGCCCTCGAGGTGGCTGGGCGGGAGAAGAAGAAGTTCTTCGTGCTGGATCGCGTCAATCCCATCACCGGGTCTGCCATCGAAGGACCCGTGCAAACCCGGCACGCCAGCTTCGTCGGATTTCATCCGCTGCCCGTGCGGCACGGGATGACCGTCGGCGAACTCGCCCGCCTGTTCAACGCCGAGCGCGGCTTCGGGGTAGAGCTGACCGTCGTGCCTTGCGAAAACTGGACTCGCGAGGCCTGGTTCGATGTCACCGGCCTGCCGTGGATCAATCCCTCGCCCTCGATGCGCAGCCTGACCGCCGCGGCGCTTTATCCCGGCCTCTGCCTGCTGGAGGGCACGTCGCTTTCGATGGCGCGGGGCACCCTCAGCCCGTTCGAGCAGCTCGGCGCGCCCTATGTGGACGGAGCGCAACTCGCCGCGGCCCTGAACGCCGCTGCGCTGCCCGGCGTGCGATTCGAGGCGGTTCGCTTTACGCCACAGACGGGATTCTATCCTGGGCCTCCGGCCTCTCTCAAGTACCGCGACCAGGAATGCCGTGGCGTGCGCGTCATTCTCACCGACCGGGCGCGTTACGTGGCCGTGGATATCGGCCTCGAACTCGCCCGGGTAATGCAGCGGCTCCACCCAGCGCAGTTCAAAGTGGACGACATGGCAAAATTACTGGGCCACGAGGAAACGCTGCAGGCGCTCCGCGCCGACGAACCACTCGCCCGCATCAAAGCGCGGTGGGCGACCGGACTCGCCGCATTCGAGGCACGCCGCCAGCCGTTCTTGCTCTACAAAAACGGAGATCGCTCGTCTCCCTTGCCGAAGTGATTCGGGTTCACCCTCCACTCGTCACCCGGCACAATTCAACCCCGCTCGTGAAACTCCGCGCCCTCTTGCTGTCACTGTTCGTTCCGCTCGTCACCGACAGTGGTCACGCCGCGCCGCCAATGCTCGAAGCGGTTCGCCGCCATCGGATGGCCCACGAAGGCGAAATCATCGATGAATACCTGAGGTTCGTTGCGATCCCGAATGTCGCGGCGGACCGGCCGAATCAGCGCAGGAACGCGAACTTCATCCTGAGCATGCTGCGGCAACGGGGCATCGCGGCCCGTCTGCTGGAGGCGAAATCCGCCGGCGTGCCGCCCGTCGTATTTGGGGAAGTAATGACGCCGGGGGCTCAACGCACGATCGTCTTTTACGCCCACTACGATGGCATGCCGGTCAATCCGGCTCAATGGGCGCCGGGCTGGGAACCGTTCAACCCTCGCTTTGTCACCGGCCCCGCCGAACAGGGCGGACGATTCGTGGACAACTGGAAATCAGGTCAGCCGGTCGATCCGCAGTGGCGAATCACCGGCCGTGGCAGCGCCGACGACAAGGCCGGCATCATGGCCATTCTCAATGCCTACGATGCCGTGATCGCCGCCGGGGGACGGCTGCACGCCAACCTCAAATTCTTTTTCGAAGGCGAGGAAGAATCGGGCTCACCCCACATCCGGGAATTTCTGACGGGACACCCGGACGCCGTCCGCAGCGATCTCTGGATTATCGCCGATGGGCCCTGCCATATGTCCGGGAAAAAAATCGTGCAATTCGGCGTGCGCGGCGACGTCAACGTCGGGCTCACGATCTACGGACCCAAACGCCCCCTCCACAGCGGGCACTACGGCAATTGGGCCCCCAACCCCGCCCAGTTGCTCGTGAACCTTCTCGCCAGCATGAAGGACGATCGGGGCCGGGTGCTCATCAAGGATTTCTATTCCGACGTCACGCCGCTCACCGCTGCCGAGCGCCGCGCGCTGGCGGCAATTCCACTCTCCGACCCGGAGTTGCAACGCGAACTCGGCATCAGCGCACCGGAAACCCCGGGCCGTTCTCTGCTCGAGTCTCTGCACCTCCCATCTCTCAATATCAATGGCATCCAAAGCGCCAACGTCGGGCCCACCTCGACGAACGTAATTCCCATCAGCGCCAAGGCCGCCCTCGACCTGCGGCTGGTCGTAGGCAACGACGTGCAACGCCAGGTCGGCAAGGTGCTCGACCATATTCGGCGGCAGGGTTTCACCATCCTCGACCGCGAGCCCACGGACGAAGATTTCGCGCGCCACCCGCGACTGATCCGGGTGGAACCCCGCCCGGGATATAATGCCCAGCGGACGCCCCTCGACCTGCCTGTCGCCCAGGCCGTGGTAGCGGCCGTGCAATCCACCGTCGACTATCCGGTGCTCCAGCTACCCTCGGCCGGAGGCAGCCTGCCCTTGATCGTCATTGAGCAGGTCCTCGGCGTGAAGGTGATCACCGTGCCGGTGGTGAACTATGACAGCAACCAGCACGCCCAAAACGAGAACGTGAAGGTGCAGTTTCTGTGGGATGGCATCGAATCCTACGCCGCCCTCATGACGATGCCGTGAGGCCCACGGCGCCCGCGCCGTCACAGCGCGCGTCGGTTCTCCCGGACTATTTCCCCGCCTGCGCGAGTACCGAAACCCCGGCCTGTGCGATCACGCCATCCTCGCTGGACTTCATGCCGCTGATCCCGATCGCACCAATATAGGTGCCGTCCACCACGAGCGGCAACCCGCCCTCGATGGCCACCACGCCCGGCAGCGATAGAATAGCGGTTCGCCCACCAGCCACGGCATCCTCGAAAACTTTGGTCGATCGCTTGAAGCGCACCGCCGTCCGGGCTTTTTCCTGCGCGACATCGATGCTGCCGAGCTGCGTGCCATCCATCTTTTCCAGATAAACCGGATTCCCACTGTCATCGACGATCGCGATGACCACGGTCCACTTGCTCTTGATCGCCTCGGCCTCCGCCTTGGCGGCGACTTTTTTGGCCAACTCGAGGGTCAGAGTCGGTTTGGTGCCGACCTGGGCGTGCAGGCCTACCGCAACCACCGTGAAGGACACCGCCGCGACGAGAAAACGAATGGAATGTTTCATAGAAGTGAAAAAACGGTGCGACGCCAGTGCACGATGCCAAGACTCAAAGCAAAGCCCAGGCCGCGAATCGGATTCGATCTTCGCCCGCCCCCGGCGGGGGAGGGACCGGACCAGCGCCTGAGGCTATCACCGGCGTTGCGTCCGATCGCGATGAGCCGGGCGCAGTTCGACTGCGTCCGGACTTATTTTCCCGGCTGGCGCGACGCCGGCCGGCTGCCCGGCTTGGTGCACGAATGGGCGAATGCCAGTCGGCGGGAACTGAAAAAAGGTGTCGCGGGGCGGCCCCTGCGCGTACTGGCCGTCGAGGCGGCGCACGGCATCCTCTACTTTCGTTATTTTCCCGAAAGCGCCGATGGAACGTTGCTCCTGCGCATCATGGAGCAGCCCATCGGACGTTCCGGATAGCAGGGGACAACGAGCCTCAGCCCGCGCGAACGCGAGGTGCTGCATTGGATTGCCCAAGGCAAGCGCGACGAGGAAATCGGCATCATCCTCGGCCTCGCCCGGAAACCCGTGGGCAAGCCCATCGAGCATGTTCTGACCAAGCTCGCGGTGCCCAACCGGACCGCCGCCGTCGCCTTGGGCCGGATCCGTTGAACAACCAACCGGGGATGCGACGGCCCCGGCCGAGCCGCGGATGCGCTCAGCGCGCCGCCTTGATCCGTTCCTCGACAAACTGAAACAACACCTGGGTGGCCGTGTCGTTCGGCCGCCCCAGATCGGCATCAAGCGTGACGTGAGTCTTCCCCGGCACGGCGACGGCCTGCACCGGGATCTTGAAATCCCGCAGGGATTTCGCGAGCACCTGCGCCTGCAAGCCCGTGCCGCTTTCCGGAAAATCGGCCACGTAGAGAATCAGAAACGCCGGGATGTCCTTGTTCGCCGCCACGTGAAGCACGGATGAAAGCTCACGATCGTCGCCTTCGGGAAACTTGATCCGATAGCTGGAGGGCCGCTTGCCGGTGCGCACTTCCGTCGTCTCAACCTGCAACGCCGGGTAAAACGTGTCGCCGTCCACCGGCACGCAGCCCTTGATGAGGTTGAGCGGCACGCCTTCCGCCTTGAGGTAGCGGTCGTCGGTGCAGATCAGCGCCGCGAGTTGCGCCCCGGCCGAATGCCCCATCACGAAAAGCGTCTTCGGATCGCCGCCGTATTCCGCGGCGTGCTGCTGCGCCCAGCGAATCGCCCGGGCCACATCAACCAGGATATCCTGCATCTTCACCTTGGGAATCAGCCGGTAGTTGATCGCGATGAAAACATAGCCGCGGTCGACGAAAGCCTGCGGTTTCACGTTCATCTCGGCCTTGCTACCGCGCTGCCAGCCGCCGCCGTGAATCCAGACCACGACGGGATGGTTCGTTCCCGTAGCGGGTGCGTAGACGTCGAGGGTTTGCCGCTCAGTCTTGGGCTCGATATAAGCGAGGTCGCGAACCACCCGGCCTTCGGCAGCCAAGAGCGAGGATCCGACGAAAAGCAGGGCGGAAGAGAGCAGGAATTTCATGGGGTAAATTATTGAATCGAAAACCCGTCGAATCGCCGGGAGCCAAACGCTGCCGCGTGCATCTGTCGCGTCATTTCGAAATAGTTTCTCCAGAATCCCAACCCGGCAACGCCGGAACCAGGACTTTCCGCGGATAACGCGGATCGTCGCGGATAAATGCTTGGTTCAATCCGCGTCTATCCGCGAGATCCGCGGGGAAAACATAGGAGCACTCCACGAAAGGTCGTCGCAAACCTGCACGTTGTTCGCGAGTGAGGGTCTAACGCGCAGGCTTCAGCTGTTTCTGCACAAACTCGAACAGCACCTGCGACGCCGGGTCGTTCGGTGTCCCCAAGGCCGTATCGAGGGTCACGTGCGTCTTGCCCGGCACGGCGAGGACCTTCGCCGACACCCCGCCGTAAAGGATGAGGGACGTGGCCAGGATCTGCGCCTGCAAGCCCGTGCGGCTCTCCGGATAGTCGGCAATGTGAAGGAGCAGAAACGGCGGGATCCCCTTGTCCCGGGCGACGTGGGTCACCGCCGACAACTCCTTGAGCGCGGCGGCGTGGCCAAACTTCCGCCGGTGCGAATCGAACGGCGGGCGCACCTGGGCGGATTCGGTCATCTCCACCTGCTTCGCCACATCGTAGGTGTCGCCGTCCACCGGCACGCAACCTTTGATAATGGTCAGCGGCAGACCCTCGGCCGCGAGGTAACGCTCATCGATGCAGACGAGCGCCGCGAGTTGAGCGCCAGCAGAGTGTCCCATGACAAACATCGTATTGGGATCGCCGCCGTAGCGGGAGGCATTGCGGTGCGCCCACGCGATCGCTTTCGCGATGTCGGTGGTGATTTCCTTGATCGTGGCCTTCGGGAAAAAGCGGTAGTTCATCGCGACGAAGACACAGCCTTGGTCGACAAAGGCCTGCGGCTTCGCGTTCACCTCCGCCTTGCTCCCGGCCTGCCAGCCACCGCCGTGGATCCAGACCACGACGGGATGATTCGTCCCGGTCGTCGGCGCGTAGACGTCGAGGATCTGGCGCTCGTTCTTCGGTTCGAGGTAGGCGATGTCGCGATCCACGCGGGCGGTGGCGGCAAAGATCGGCGTGGCAACAAACAGCAGGGCGAACCAGCGGAGGGCTTTCATGGGGTAGATTTTCCAACGATCGACGGAAACGCCGACCAGCGGATCGCTCCAATCAGGAGGCGTTTCCCCCCGTGGGCGAACCAAAACAATTTTCCCGCCGGCGACCGGAGCGGACGCCAAAACAACCTCGAAACTCCGATCGCCCTGCGTGAAACCCCGGCTCAATCCGCCTTCGCTGACGCCAGCTCCTGCAGTTCCTTCTCCGTGTAGGGGTCGCCCCGCACGATGATGGCGCGTCGCATCTGGCTGATCGTCGTCGTCGGAACCGGCGCAGCCTCATGCCCCCAGCTGCGACGAATATAGGTGAGTGCGGACGCCAGCGTTTCATCGGAGAGCATTTCCAATGGCGGCATCGTAGTCGCCGTCTTGCCGGTTTTTCCCTTCAACACGATCCGGGCCAGAATATCCTCGGCGCCGAGGACCCAAGGCGAGTCGACGAGCGGTGCCGCCACGCCGGCAAGTCCGCGTCCATTCAACTGATGGCACGACGCGCAGATGGTTTCATAAGCGGTTTTGCCTTTTGTCAGGAGTTGTTTTTCGGCGGCCGTGAGGGGAGCAGGACCCGTCCCAAACTTACCCGGCCACACCAGCCGGTTCATCAGCTCGCCCGCACCCTGGGCGACTTCCTCCTCCGTCGACTTCGTTGCCGCTTCCAACTCCGCCGGCAGGGCTGCGATCTTGCGCACACCCGAGAAGCGCACGCCGTTGAGCAGGGCGAGGCGCTGCCATTTGGTTTCCCCATCCGTGCGGATGAGGGAAAAGAGGCGATTGAGTTTTTCGGTGTCGCCGCTGCGCGCCACCGCGCCCGCCAGCGCCTCAAAAACGTTGGTGTATCCCTTGCGCGACTCGCGCCAATCCGGGGCGGCAGCCAAGCGCTCGATAAAGGCGAGTTCCCGGCCCGCCAGGCCGCTCACCACCGCGGGAACGAAGAACGGCGATTCGACGTCCCGGCGCAGCAGATCGCTTAGGAGGGCGTCACGGGCGGGCGCTGTCGTCTCGCCGAGTGAGAGGGCCACCTGCAGCCGCACCTCGCGGGCCGCGTCGCCCGCGTGCTTCCCCACGCGTTCGATCGCTCCGGCATCGGCCGCGGCCAGCGCCGGCTCGCTGAGCCGGATCGCCGCGGCACGCAGCTTGGGCGCGGGATCTTCGATCACCTGCGCGAGCGTCTCCGGATCGAGGGCGCCGAGCCCTTCCAGTGTCCACAGCGCGTGCAACCGCACCGGGGCGCTCGCCTTCGGCGCGACCGCGAGCCTGCGCAGATCCGCCGTCACCGATTTGTCGCCGCGTTCGACCAGCAGGCGCTGGGCGGTGTTGCGCCACCAGCCGTTCGGATGCGAAAGCATTTCGACCAATTGCGCCGGGGACGCCTGCGAGAGACGCGGCTGCGGGCCCGGCTTCTTCGACTCGTGAACGATGCGATAGATACGCCCGAGCGCCACCGGCTTCTCCAGACCGCGCTCGACGATCTGCTTCCGCAGGTAACTCGTCATGAACTGGCGGTGCTGCAAAATGCCCCGGTAAAGATCCACGACATACAACGTGCCATCCGGCGCGGTATAGGTGTTGACCGGACGAAACCGCTCGTCCGTGGACGCGAGAAACTCCCTGCCCTCATAGGCATTTCGTCCGCTGAGAATGCCGTCCTTTTCCGTGAGGATGGAACGGCGGACGATGTTGGCCGCGGGCTCGGCGGCGAAATAGTTGCCGTAGAACTCCGCCGGAAAATTATCCCCGCGATAGATCGTCGGTCCGCACGTCGCCGTGAATTGTCGCAGCGAACCATCCTGGCGGAGCTGCCCCTGCTGATAGCCGCGGTTGGTGCCCGGGTTGGGCCGGATCGGCCAGACTTCCTGGTTGGAATCGACCTGGTAGTTGACGCCGCTGCCCGGGGCGCCGTCGCGGCGGCTGGGCATGATGAGGTTCGGATTCCGGGCCGGGTAGTAATTCGGAATCATATCCCCGCGGAGGTAGTCGGAATTCGAATTCGTGAACGGCCGGCCGTAGTCGTCCATCCCCTGCCCCCATTGGCCGCGGTTGGCAACCGGGGTGTCGATCCACTTGCCGTTCCGCCAGCGGAAACGGCGCTCGTAACCCGAGCCGATGATCCAGTTGTCGAGACCCCACAGCAGCGCGTTGGGGCCGCCTTCAGGGTTCATCTCGGGGAGGGAAAAGTCTTTCGCGAGCGAGACTTTTTCATCCGCCTTGCCATCGCCATCCGTGTCGCGGGCAAACCAAAGATTCGGCGGCTCGCCGACCAGCACGCCGTGCTGCAGCACCTTGATGGCGCGCACGAGGCCTAGGCCATCCATGAAAATGGTACGCTTGTCCATCCGCCCGTCGCCGTCCGTGTCCTCGAGGACGACGACCCGGTTGACTTTCGCCTGCTCCCCCCGCCCGTCGGCATCGGGCATATAGCTCCGCATTTCGATGACCCACAACCGGCCGTCGGCGTCGAAATCGAGCGCCACGGGATCGTTGATCAACGGCTCGCTCGCGACCACCTCGACCCGAAACCCCGGCTGCACGCGAAACGATTTGATCGCCTCCTCCGGCGTCAGCATCGGGGCGGGCAGGTTCCACTCGGGTGGCGGTGACTTCTGAGTAACGCCGGCCCGATCGCTCTGATCGCCCATCTGGGCGAAGAGCGAAACCGTGCCGAGGGCCGCCGCCGCGGCGAAATGAAACCTGCGTTGAAAGGGATGGATCATGGTGAAAGGAAGACGGACGAAAATCCCAAGGATTCCGTAAAAGTTAAGCGGAATGAACAAATCGCCAGCGCCGGCCTGAAATTATGCGCGGACCGGTCGCGCAAATCGGCGTGGATTCCGTCATCGGGCGGGAGCGCTTGCCCCCGTCGTCCACTGGGCCTCGGCCATCGGCCGACCCTGGAGTTTGCGCGGATCGACCACCACGTGGCGTACTTTTTCGCGCTTCCACGTATACGTGATGTGCACATTGCCATCGCGGGTCTGAATCACCGCCGGGTAACTGTATTCGCCCGGTTCGTCCTCGAGCACGAACGCCGCCTGCCACGTCTTGCCGTCGTGGGACACCGCGACATTCAACGGCGTTCGGCCACCCTTGGGCTCCGCATTGTGGTTGTAGACGAGAAGATGCCGGCCATCCGCCAGCGTGACCGCATCGGTGCCGGAATTGGGATTTGGCAACGGTCCAAGCGTCATCGGCCCCCAAGTCCGCCCGCTGTCGTCCGACCAGACTTCGAACACTCGCCCCTGCCGCGTCCGCCCCACCGCCTGCAAACGCGCGCCGCCGTGCCGCAGAATACTTGGCTGGATCGCCGCGATTTCCTCGCCGTCGTTCACGAAGGGAGTCGTGGTCCATGTGCGACCGAAATCGCGCGTCGATTCGAAGCGCACGCGCCAGCGACTCGGCGCGGCGGGCGTTTCGTCGCTGGTCGGGCAGAGGATCGTGCCGTCACTGAGTTCGACCGGCTTGTTCTTGATCGGTCCGAGAATTCCCTCCGGCAAGCGCCGCGGCTCGGTCCACGTCTTCCCGCCATCGGCCGAGGTCATCAACATCCCCCACCACGTCTGCGGCGTCGGGCCGGCCTTGTAGAACAGCAGCAACGGTCCGTTCTTCGGCTGAAACAACACGGGGTTCCACGTTGGATGACGTTCGATCGTGCCGTCGGTCCGCGTGAACTGGATGCCGTTCACCACCTCGACCGGCGGCGTCCAATGGCCGCCCGACTGGCGCGACACCCAGATGCCGACATCCGGATTTTTCTCGCGCGTGCCGCCGAACCACGCCGCCACCAGACCCTGCGTGCCTTCCACGATCGTCGACGCATGACACTGCGGAAACGGGGCGCGCTCGTAGATGAATTCGCGGACGATCACCGGCGACGGGCTCGGAGCCGCGGCCCGGGCACAGGCGAGGCCGACCAGAATACAGAACGGGGCAAAAAGCTTGGGCATGGATCGAAGGATGGAGGGTGCATCCCGCGGGACGACGCGAAATGTTGCCCCAATCGAAGCGACCGGTGCACGGGAATCAATCGCCGAAACCTCCGCCTATCGCGCGGACCGGAGCTACGTTGTTGGCCGCACCGCATGAAGCCGGAACGCCACTGCAGCACTCCGATCGGCCTTCCGCACCGGAAACGGGGAGATTCAGCATTTCAAGGCAACTAACGACGCTTGGCCCCGAGTGCTCGATCTCACCAAACTCAAACGGAGGAACCGCAAATCCTCGCTCATCAGCGCTCATGAATTCCTCTCTCGCGGCCGACGTCCCCGCTTCGCCGACTTGTCCTCCGTAGCCTTGGCGAAGGAGGATCAGGCGAAACCCGCAGACAAACCCTGCCGCCGCGTCCGGCCATGAGCGAAGTTTACCCGCCCCTGGCGGCGCCGAAGGCGACCGGGGATTAGCTGCTCAAGACCTTGACTTCCGTTGTCAAATTTAACCGAGCCACGCCTCTAACGGAGTATCGGCCCGGCCCGCCGGCGGGGTTCGCGCGGCGAAATTCCATTTGTCACCACTGGCTGCGGCGGGGAAAGTCGCCGCCTTCTCTCCCATGTCCCTCGTCACGATCAACCCCGCCACCGGTCGCCGCCTCGCAGTGTATCGGGAAAATTCCCGGACCGAGATCGAACGCAAGCTCGCCCGGGGCGCCGCCGCCCAGGCCCGCTGGCGGAAGCTGTCTCACGCCGCCCGCGGCAAATTCTTCCGCGCCCTGGCGCGGGAGCTGCGGGCGGACCCCGACGGGTTGGCCGCATTGGCCGCGGCGGAAATGGGCAAGCCCGTCGCCCAGGGCCGCGCCGAGGTCGAAAAATGTGCGATGCTTTGCGAGTACTACGCCGCGCAGGGCGCCCGGCTGCTGGCCGACGAGCATCCCGCCGGCGCACCGGCGAACGCGCGCGTGGTCCATGAGCCCCTGGGCATCGTGCTCGCGATCATGCCGTGGAATTTTCCCTTCTGGCAGGTCATCCGCGCCGCCATCCCCGTGCTCACCGGCGGCAACGCCTTCCTGCTGAAGCACGCGCCGAATGTCGCCGGCTGCGCCCTCGCCGTCGAAAAACTTTTCGCCCGTGCCCGCTTCCCCGCCGGCGTGTTTCAGGTACTGCTCACCGGCACCGGGGTCGTGCCGGCGTTGCTCGCCGATTCACGGGTGCGCGCCGTGACGCTCACGGGCAGCACCACCGCCGGCAAAGCCGTCGCCGCGCTGGCGGGGGCTGCGATGAAGCCCGGCGTCTTCGAACTCGGGGGCAGCGATCCGGCCCTCGTCCTCGAAGATGCCGATCTCGCCCTCGCCGCCGAAACGTGCGCGCTCTCCCGCTTGATCAACGCGGGCCAGAGCTGCGTCTGCGCCAAGCGCTTCATCGTCGTGCGTTCGGTCCTGCGCGAATTCGAGGAGCGCTTCGTGGCGCGCATCGCCGCGCGTCGCGTCGGCGACCCGCTGGACGCCGCGACCGACATCGGCCCGCTGGCCCGCGCCGATCTCCGCGCCAACCTGGACGCCCAAGTGCAGCAGAGTGTACGCCGCGGTGCCCGGGTCCTGCTCGGCGGCAAGCCGCTCCCGGGACCGGGATTCTTCTACGCCCCCACGGTCCTGACCAACGTTCGTCCCGGCATGGCCGTGCACGACCAGGAGGTTTTCGGACCGGTCGCAGCGATCATCGCGGTGCGGGATGAAGCCGCCGCCATCCGCGTCGCGAACGATTCGCCTTTCGGGCTGGCCGCGTCGGTCTTCACGCGCAGTCGCGCGCGCGCCACCCGCGTCGCCACGCAGCTCGACGCCGGCGCCGTGTTCGTCAACGACTTCGTTCGCTCCATGGCCGAGCTGCCCTTCGGCGGCGTGAAGGAAAGCGGTTTCGGCCGCGAGCTCGGCGCCTGGGGCGCCCGCACGTTCGTGAACGTCAAGACCCTCGTCGGCGCCTGAGCCACGGGGACTCGGGCCGGGCGCGATCGAGTCGCGGGCCACTAATGGTTCGTGTCGCGTCGTAGCCCGGTCAGTCTGGCAACCGGTTTCCCGCCTCCGCGTTCTCCCATGGCTCCCCGCTCCCGCTCGTCCCCTGCCCTTCGGCCATCGGCCCGGCCGCATCCCGCCAGCCGCCGGGAGCGCCCGCCGGCCCGCCCCGCCACCGCGCCCCGCTATTTCAACCGGGAACTCTCGTGGCTGGCGTTCAACCGGCGCGTCCTCGAACAGGCCCAGAACGAACGCCACCCGCTGCTCGAACGCGTCAAGTTCCTCGCGATCTTCAGCAATAATCTGGATGAGTTCTACGAGATCCGGGTGGCCGGTTTGATGCAGCAGCTCGATTCGAGCGTCGCCGAAACCGGCCCCGACGGGCTCCACCCGCGCGAGCAACTGCGCCAGATCCGGGCCGTCGTCGACGGCCTGCTCGCGGAGCAGTATCGCTGCTGGCAGCACCAGCTGCTGCCGGCATTGGGCAGGGAGAAAATCATCTTCAAGACCGCCCGCGACCTGACGCCGGCGGAGCTCGCCTGGGTGCGGGAGTATTTCCGCGAGCAGGTCTACCCCGTCCTCACGCCGCTCGCGCTCGACCACGCCCATCCCTTTCCCCAACTCGGGAACAAGACACTCAACGTCATCGTCACCCTCGACAATCCCCCGACGGCGATTGTCGCACGATCCCTCGCCATCCTGCCGGTGCCCCGGATCCTGCCCCGAATCGTGGCGATCGCCGCGGGCCGGCGCGCGGCGCAGCCCGTGATTTTTCTCAGCGAGATCATCAAGCTGTGCGCCGGCGAACTGTTTCCCGGCTACCGGGTCACCGGCGCGCACGCGTTTCGCGTCACCCGCAACAGCGACCTCTACATCGACGAAGAGGAGGCGGCCAACCTCCTGAAAGCGATTGAGGAGGAGCTGCGCAACCTGCGGCGCGGCGCCGCCGTGCGGCTGGAGATCGAGGCGACCGTGGACGACGGCTTGTTCAACACCCTGTGCACGCATCTGGCCCTCGCTCCGGCCTATGCGTTTCGCCTGCACGGCCCACTCGACCTCGTGCGCCTGCAAAATCTCGGCGATCTCGACCGGCCGGACCTCAAGTTTCCGCCGTTTACGCCCGTCAACGCGTCGCCCCTGCGGGACGTCACGCAGATCTTCGCGACGCTCCGGCGGCGCGACGTGCTGCTGCATCATCCGTACGACGCCTTCGCGCCCGTGGTGGATTTTGTCGAGCAGGCGGCGCGCGATCCCTCCGTGTTCGCGATCAAGCAGACGTTCTACCGCACCAGCGGCGATTCGCCGCTGGTGCGCGCCCTGATCGAGGCATCGCAGAACGGCAAGCAGGTGACGGCGCTGGTGGAGCTGAAGGCGCGCTTCGACGAGGCGAACAACATCCAGTGGGCGCGCCAGCTCGAGGAGGCTGGGGTGCACGTGGTCTACGGGCTCGTCGACCACAAGACGCACTGCAAGTTGTGCCTCGTGGTACGCCGCGAAGGGCGGCGGATGCGGCACTATGCGCATCTCGGCACCGGCAACTACAATCCGCGGACGGCGCGTTTCTACACCGATCTCAGCTACTTTACCTCCCGGCCACGCCTCACCCGGGAGGTCGCGGAGGTTTTCAACACCCTCACCGGTTTTGGCCGCTCGCCGAAGTTTCGCACCCTGCTCGTCGCCCCGTTCGATCTGCACCGCCGGCTGAACGCCCTGATCGCCCGTGAGGCCCGCAATGCCGCGGCGGGCAAACCCGCGCGCATCATCGCCCAGATGAACGCGCTCGTGGACCGCGAGACGATCGACGCGCTGTACGCCGCCTCGCGGGCCGGAGTGACCGTGGAGCTGATCGTGCGCGGCACCTGCTGCCTCGTCCCCGGGGTGCCGGGCCTAAGCGAGAACATCCGCGTGCGCAGCCTGGTCGGCCGGTTCCTTGAGCATGCGCGCGTGTATTACTTCGAGCATGCGGATGGCCAGCCCGTGATCCTGGCGGGCAGCGCGGACTGGATGCCGCGGAATTTTTTCCGCCGGGTGGAGGTCCTATTTCCGATTGAGGAACCGGAACTGCGCCGGTGGGTGGTGGAGGAGCTTTTTCCCGTGGAGTTGCGCGATACCGCCAACACCCGCCTGCTCCAGGCCAGCAGCGAGTATGTCGCGCCCGACCGGCCCGCCAGCGGCAAGCCGTTTTCCGCCCAGGCGCATTTCATGATCGCCGCGACCCGGCGCGCCAACGCGACGTAGGCCGCGTAAACGCCGACCCATCAGGCCTGCGGAACACGCGGATAAGAAGAGAAACGACCCGGCGGCTCATCGCGCGACGCCCCGGGCCGACAGGTCGTGGTTCGCAGCGATTTTCTTCTTCCGTTTTCGAAGGCGCGCCCTACGTTTTCGCGTCCTGCCCTCCGAAGCCCTGGCGACGGAGGGTCCGGTAACGGAGAGGTGGCAGAGTGGTCTATCGTACCTGACTCGAAATCAGGCGTGCCCGAAAGGGTACCGTGGGTTCGAATCCCACCCTCTCCGCCAGTTTACCCATCAGTGGTTTACATGATTACTCACGATAGTTACAACGCCCAGTTACAACAGTGACACGGAAGTTTATCGAGTTTCCCGTTGCTAAACCCACTATGGGGGGCGGGGGTGTGGCCCATTCCGGCGGAGCCGCGAACGCGACGAATCACCAACCGCAAAATTTTTCGCAAAAGGCGCGACGACATCCTGGGAAGCGGCGCCGCGTTGCAGCACCTCCCATAGGCCCCGCCACACTCCAGCATCTTCCCACCGGCGGAAGCGCATATACACCGCGCTCCACGCGCCAAACTCGGCGGGCAGATCCCGCCACGGTGTGCCGGTGCGTGCCAGATACAACACCGCCTCCAGAAACTCGCGTTCCGTCAACTCCGCCGGCGCTCCCCGCGGATCTTTGATCTCCGCGAGCGCTTCCTCGAACTGCGCCCACATCTCGTCCTTCACGATTCGTCGTATCATCCTTCAGCGCGGTACACTGGCTGCCGGTTTTGTACAGCCCTTTTTCATTAACCCTCCCTAATTCACGCACCAGCACGTGTACATTCCGGTCGGACGCGGCATTCGTACATTCGATGCGACCATCCAAGATCTGCCAATCCTGCAGGGGATTCAACCAAAACTCCGCCCCGAGCCAGATCCGCGACGGACAACGCTGCCAGTTGTTGCGGAACTCGCCGCTGGTCTCCGGCGACTGAGCCTCCAGCTGCGACGTCAGTCGCGGGCCGACCACCGTGCCCGCGGCGAGCGCCGCAGAGTCGGCGATAAACCGGCGGCGGGTGAATTTGTGCGCAGGTGCCGGCATTTAATTCGGATGTCCGAGCGTTTGGCGAAACCGATCAAGGTCAACTTCGATGCCCACCGCTGTTTCAGAGAAGGGCGTATCGAACACCGGCCGCTGATTGCGGCGCGCGGAGCCCACGGACTCGCCCCCGAGCAGTTGGACGTAAAAGTCTTGGAGGCGTTTCCAATCGTTGGCGACGAGGTCGGTGTGGGCGTATCGGATACCCCTCCACCCCTCACCGCCGCCCGCGCAGCGCCTCAAGCTTCGCTTCCGCTTCGGCGATGCGACGTTCCAGCTTCTCCTTCGCACCACGATAGAGCGCCGGACTCGGAGTCGAATACAGCACGGCCTGCCAGTTGGCCCCCTCCGCAGAGGGATTGAAGAGATCCCGGATTTCCTGCAGATAGCGTTTCGAAGCTTCGATCTGGGCCGTCAGGTTGGCCCGGTTGTGGAATCCGTCGCCATTGACAGTCACATAGACCGGCGTCGTATGGGCAATCTGGCCGAGGCCGGCATCCGTCCGCGCCGCCAGCCAGATCCCGTGCTCCACCTCAAGTTCCAGTTCGACCGAGAGCCGGCCGGGGGTTTGGCCCGCCCCGCCTGGAGTGGCTTCGGCCAGAACTTTCCCGTGGCCAATAATCTGGACTCGACTGAGGGGAATCTGCGACGGATGTCCATACGCCGTCGCCGAGATCCGCACCTTGCTGCCGGCCTTGACGTCCAGGGATGAACCGGGAAGCCGGTCGTTCACCTGGAACTCCAGCATCGGCCCGGTCGTGACGAAGGTATTGCCGGCCTTGATGCCCGCCAGCCAGCGGTCGAAGGAAAACGGCCGGCCGACATAGGTATAGAAACGGGCGTCGCCGATCTGGGCCCCGACCTGTTCTTCGCCGGGCCGCAGGCCGCGCCCACACCACGGGAAATCCGACCCGCCGAGGGCGGTCAGTTTGTAACCGAGATCCAGGAATCGATAATAATGTTCCAGCGCCAGCGGCCCCTGCGGGACGCAGAACTGCATGACCTCCAGAAAATCGATTTTTCCTGCCAGCACGTCCAGGGTCATGCCCCGATAACCATGGAACGACTTGGCGGAATGCGCATAGCCGGAGACGCCTCCGAGTTCGTGAACCCGATCAAAGACGCGGTCGTAGGAATAATATTCATTCTGGAAGCGCACGAATCTATCGGCCCCCAGCGAAATCGTGTGACCGAGCTCATGCGTGCGCGGCTCCTCCTGGCCCGACGTTAGAATATATCCACCCGCCCCATAGCGGCCCTTTTCACCCCAGGCATATTGCGAGAAGAAGGTCGTCCAGAAATCACCCATCTGCAGGAGCACGCCGACATGGACGTCCTCCGCCGCGATCCAGTCGAGGATCAGGGGATTATCGCGGGGCGACCGCCGGAGATGAATGTGATCGTCCGCCGAATACCAACCACGCTCCGGCATATCGGCCCAGCGACGAAGCGGGTACTTTCGCACCAAATGATCGCCGGCCTTGAACACCAGTTGCTCGACCTCGCGGGTGTATTCGTATCCCTTCGACAGGGTGAGGGTGAATTTCCCCGCCGGCATCGGCAGGTCGAACGACCCGCTCACGTAGAACGCACCGTCCGGTTGAAACGCATAGCCCAGCGCCGAATCGTTCGCCCCGTACATCACGCCGATGGCCTCGGGCGGCAGCCCGACGACCGACCCGGGAAACGCGAGCCGGGCCTCGGCCGCACCGGGGGCGTTGCGGGGGAAGGGCATGCCAACCGCTTTGCCATTCTCGTCGGTGATGCGCACGCGCACCGGCGTTGGCTCCCCGGTTTTGGCATCCAGGATCGTGACCGTGAGCCTGGCTTCGGCCCGGGCCATGCCGGGGATGCCGACGGGCTGCTGCTGTTCGGCCCACGACATGGGCGTCGCGGCCGCATGATTCGGATGGGCCGGCAGCGTCACCGGCCAGATGGTGAGGCCCAGACCGATCATCCGAACCAGACTCCTCGACCTCCACCATCTCAAAGGCGTGCCCTCGCCGCAGGCGGTCGAATCGCGGCCGGTTGGTTGCGGGCGGTTGGTCGGAATGCGGCGGATGCTCGTCGTCATAAATGTTAAACGTTGCCCAAATTATGTCACCGGTCGGTTGAATTTGGGCCAGCTGCGGTCGAATCAAAACAGGCCACCCTTAGGTGAGCGGGTCCCAAAAACTGGGCCAAGTGGAGTGTTAGTCTTTGGCTAGGGTCGATGTGATGACTGCGGTGGTGGTTGGCAATCCCTGACTGAGGGACGGACCGGCTTGGCGGTCCGCCCCGGAGCCTGGGATTGATGAGGATTACTCCAAGACGAAGCGTTGCGGAGAGAGATATGCTCCTTGCTCACCTCCACGATGCTCTTGCCGCCATCGGCTTCCCGCAAAATGCGGATCTTGTCTTCAGTGGTCTGTCTCTTGCCTTTCATGGTCTGGGCTCCTTTTAGGGCCGCAGACTAACATTACAAGTGGCCCGGATTTCGGGGGATCACCGCACTTACCAGCAACTGGCCAAAGGCGATGAGCGAAGGGCGATTGAGTTAGTCGCCTCCTACAAAATTCCGGCGATGAAAGCCTGGATAAAGCGAAGTGGCGGCATTCCAGCCCTGCTGCCGGCGCAGTATCGGCTGCATTTGGCCAAGCAGAAAGTGCGTTGCGAACTGTTCGCTGCCTCTTCCTTACTAGCGACCCATTTTGGTGATCGCTTCAAGCGGCAGGCCGATCGCGCCGGTCTCCCAGGGTTTATCATCGGGCAGACCGGAGGCGGAGCGGGGCCAAGGCCATTTTTAGCCGCCAGTAGGCTGACTCTGCAGGGCAGCTTGATGGACGATGAGGTTGTCGTAAGCGTTGTAGAGTTTACTCAGCAGAGCTGGGGTCAGTTGCGCGCGGTCGTGGTGGCGTGCTCCAAACAACAATGGATCGCAGAAAAAGGGGCCACGTCGTGACTCTTGACAGACGGGACGCTCTTCCGCCCGACAACCATGCGGCCAACGAGCGCGGTCGAGTCAGTCAATACACCACTCTCCGCGCCACGACCTCCGGCTGGCCGAACTGCAGCGCGCTGAGCCGGCGGTACAGACCGTCGAGGTTTCGGGACAATTCGTCGTGGCTCCCGAACTCCACCACCCGGCCCGCCTCGATCACGGCAATCTTGTCGGCCGTCCGGATCGTGGCGAGCCGGTGGGCGACGATGAAGGTCGGGCGCCGCGTTCGGGTTTCGATCGATCTGGATCAATCGCAATGCCGCTCCCCCCGAACGACTGCCCGGCACACCCGTCGCCACGGTGCGCGGCGCGGGCGAGCTCCCGGCGCTCCTCGGGGTTTGAATTCTGTCCCACGGGACAGAATTGACGTTTCGGCCAACATGACTCGTGACAAATGCCTCCGCCCGAAGGCGCATTCCCTCGTCGCTCCAGCGACTGCATGTCAACAGTCACGACGTGACCTTTTTTTAATCCGCCGGCTGCCCCAGCGAAAAAATCGAAGCGATGGGCGATCACACCGTTACCCCCCCAGCCAGCGATCGTCGAAGTCTGCCACTCCAATCTATCGCGTGAGGGATTCGCCGGCGGAATGATGCGGACTTTTTGAAAACATCGTTTGCGAATTCGCCCTGAAGAGCTTCTTTCCGCCAATGCTTTTTCTTCCTCCCTGGCTCCGCTGGGTCGTTCCGTTCAGCATGGCGGCCTCCGCCGCACTCGCGCAGGAGAGTTCGCTCACTGCCGTGACGCGCAACAGCGATCCCCAGGGGCGCCCGCTTTGGGAAGTGGGCCTCGCCGGCATCGGCGGCTATGTGGCGGACTACCCGGGCGCGGCCCAATCGCGGGGCCGCGGGTTTCCGGTGCCTTATTTCATTTATCGCGGCAAGGTGTTGCGGGCCGGCGACGGTGGCATCGTGCGCGGGCGTTTTCAGGTCAACGACCGTCTGGAATTCGACCTGAGTTTCGGCGGATCGCTCAATGCCGACTCGGACAAGAACACCCTGCGCCGCGGTTTGCCTAATCTGGATTTTCTGGCCGAAATCGGTCCGCAGTTGACGTGGCGGGCTTGGGAGGAAAAAGACCGTTCGGCGACGGTGAACTTGCCCGTGCGCGCCGCGGTGTCGTTCGGCGGCGGCGGCGTGCGCCCGCAGGGATTCGTGCTCAATCCGCGCCTCACCTACCGCGACCGCGCGTTCATCGGCGGGACCACCCTTTCGCTGGGCGTCGGCCCGATTTTCGCAACCGAACGCCTCATGGACTACTTTTACGAGGTACGTCCGCAGTATGCCCTGCCGGGCCGTCCGGCCTATAACGCCGGATCCGGCTACCTTGGCACGGAGGTCGCCCTGCGGGTGTCGCGGGTGCTTTCGCCGCAGGTGCGTCTTTACACGGGCGCACAACTCGGCGTCTTCAGCGGCGCGACCAATCGCGGCAGCGCGTTGCTGGCCCGCGAGACCAATTGGAACTTCACCGTCGGTCTGGCCTGGTCGATCTGGGAAAGCGACCGCCGCGCGCAGCAGTGAGATCGGCCTCACCGCTCTCCCAGCGGCGCCGTCCCGCTAGCGCTGACCGGGCCAGCGCTGAGGCACCTTGCGCAGCTTGGTCAAGTCGTAGCCCTGGGCCGCCAGTTCCCCGAGCAGCCTCTGGTAGTCGGTCTCCGGCATCTGCGGCGTGCGCGCCATGATCCACACGTAGTCACGCTGGTTCCGGCCGATGACGGTGTGGCGGTAGTCGGGACTCAAGTGCGTGATGAGAAATTCGGCCTTGAAGGGCCAGAGGAACTGCATCCCCCAAGTGGAGTTGTTGGTCCGGTCGACCACGAACCCGCGCGGATTGTAGCGCTTGGGCAGCCCGTCGAAAGCCCCGTGATTAAAGGTGAAGACCGTGTCGATGGTGCCGTCGGGTGCGAGCCGGTAATCCTCAATCGCGTTGTAGGCCTCGGTTTCGATGAACGTGGGGATGCAGGCGATGACATACCACGGCCCCATGTAGCGCTGAAGGTCGACCTTCTGGACGGTAGGCAAGGGCGGCAGCGAAGTGGCACAGCCGGTGAGCAGGAGGAGGCAGGGCAGAAGCGGCAGAATTTTTGCAGTCATGTTTGTGTCTTCAGTTGCTGGAGGTTATCGGCCTCTACTTGTTGGGGTGGATCGCCCGCAGGGCGGCCACGCACAGCACAACCCCGGGAACGAGGAGGGCCAGCAGCCCGGTGATCTCCCGGGCCCATTTCATCTCATCCAAAAGGAGCCAGACGCTGCGGAATACCAGGATCGATGCAAGCAGGAGCAGCAGCTCCCAACCGATCAGGTGATTTTGATTCTGCATGGTTGCACGGATAGTATTGCGCCCTCCGGCGAATTCGCCACCGCGACCCTCCTCCCGTCGCGAGAATTCGTCGGGCCGGCCTTTTGAGCAGCCGGACGGGGTATGGGAATGCAGAGGTATGAACCCGGATGATAGGTGACACTTAGTCCAGGGTGCACGATGCCCTGGAAAAATATCACCCCCATGGAAAAAATTAACCGCTTCGTCGTGCTCGCCCAGGGCGACCACTTCACGATCACCGAGCTGTGCGAACAGTTCGGCATCGCCGCAAGACCGGCTACAAACATCTGGATCGTTACGCCACCAACAGCCTGAAGGGCCCGCAGCCGCGCAGCCATTGGCCGCACCAATTCCCCAGCGCACCGCGGCCGACGTGGAAGCGTTGATTCTGGCCGAGCAGGCCCGCAAACAGAAACTCGTGCTGGAGCTCAGCCGCAGCCGGCGAAATAAGCGGCGCGCCGGGCAGCGTCAGGGCGCCCCGTATCCGACGATTTGCGCGGTGACGTCGACGCCATTCTGCTCGAGCCGGCCTTGGTTCGTCTGCATCGGCAACGCCCCACCGTGCGACGTGGCACCCGCGGTAAACTTCAGCTGCGTGAGGCCACTCACGCGCACCGGCGACGCGTTCGTCTGCCGCAAATCGCCGCCCGCGATCCGCACGTCCCCGGCCGAGCCCAGCAACAGCGCCGCGCTCGCCGTATCGGAACTGTTGATATCGTGGACAAACACCACGTCCGCGAACTGGACGCCGGGCGCATAGATTCCGGTGATCCCGGCGGTGGCGAAGAAGTTGGCGTTGGCGGCCCGGAGTCCGCCGAATTTCCCGGTCGGGCTCGAAATGGCGATGTAAGCAAGGTCGGCGATGCCGTCGTAGGTCACATCGCTGCGGAACAACGTCTGGTTGACCGCGTTGGCGCGGCCGACACTGAACACCGAGACGTAGGTGGTCTCATTGGCGCCAGTGATGACGATGCCGGCATGGCCTTTCCGGTAGAGCGTCGCCTGATTGTACCTGGCCGGCGCCGCGGGGCCGGTCATCGCATCCAATCGCAGCGCGAGCGTCCCCGCGCCGGAAAACTCCACCTGCACGATGTCATCCTGCAGGTCAATGAACGACAGGCGAACCACCTGCCCGGGATCCGCGGTTACGGCGGCGGAGGTTCCCTCGAGCAAAACCTGGTCGAAGATCCGCCCGCTGGGATGCGTGATATTGGGGCCGACTTCGGTGGCGGAACCGATGACCTTAACAGTCGAATCCACGCCCACAATCGCCGGTTCGCTGGCCGTCGAACCGAGCGCGTTGGCCACTTTTACCGAATAGAGGCCGATATTCGCGGGAGTGACGCCGCTCAGCAAAAGTGATCCGGTGACCGCGTGGCCGATCGGCTGGCCGTCGAAAAGCCATTCGTAGGTCAACGGTGTGCCGCCGCCGGCGGTAAACGTCAGGCCCGCGCTCTCGTTCACGGGAACGGCATGTCCGGCGGGTTGGGCGATGATGGCCGGGCTGCTGGGAGCGGGCGCCACGACGAGATCGACCGCGGTCGCGGCGGATCCCGCCCCGCTTTCCACCACCACGGAGAGCGCGTACCGTCCGGCGGCCGTCGGCGTGCCGGAGAGAACACCCGTGCTCTCATCTAAGGCCAGTCCCGGGGGCGCCGCGTTTAGGCGATACTGCGTCACCGCGTTGCGGGCGGCAAGCGCTAGCGTGAAAGGCTGGCCGACCTGGGCTCGCGCGGCGCGGTTGGCGGCGAACCCCGGCGGCGCCACGGCGTTCGCGGGCAATTCCGCATAATTGATGTAGCCCACGAACATCTCGTCGGTCGTCTGTTCGCCAAAGCCGACTCGGGCGGTGGCATCGGGATTCGCCGGATTTTGGCGGGAATTGTCGAAGGCGCCGCGCACCCGAATGACGGTGCCGGCGGGCAGCCGTTTCGGCTGCTTGAGCCGATACATGGACTGCCATTTGAAATCATAATCTGGCACGCTGAGCAGCACCTCGCTGCTGCCCCCGGGATAAAGGGCTTCGTATTTAAAGCGCTTGCCCCGGTAGTGCATGTGAGGGCTGAGCTCGTAGAGCATCACGTCGCGCGCTGCCGACGGAGTGTAGGTGGCCTCGCGTTCATACTCGGGCGCGCCGGCTGGCACGTCGATGTTGGTGGTGAAGGCCGAACGGGTCAGCAGTTCGCGGGCGGGCGGCGCCGCGGCAAAATACAATCCGAGCTGCGTCTGGTCGGACTCCGCCTTGCCGGTGGTCGTGTAGTGCATCTGGAACGTGACCGACGATCCGGCCCGCACGCGCTTCCCCGTGTCGTCGGGATAAAAGGCCGGCTCCATGCCGGGAACGTAGCCGGCGAAATATCCGCCGAGCCCGCCGGCGTTGGACAGCACATCGAGCAGCGTGCCCTCGAAGACGAGCGCGTGATGCACGACGGCCGCATTGCTCGGACGCACCACGGCGGCGCGCAGCCAGCGCTCGGTCGTGACCGGCACCGGTACGGTAAGGTAGGTGTACGCCAAGTGACCCGTCGCGCGCAGCGTTTGCCGCGGAATACTGACGATGAGGTCAGGCGTGCCGAACGGCCAGTCGGCGGCGGCCGCTGGCGGGGCGCTCGCGAGGGGATCCCCGCCACTGCCACGGGGGCCGCCGGCGCGGGCCCAGGTGAAGAGCGTGGCAATATCCTTTGCGGGCGCCGCCACGGCATTGGAAAACGCACCGTACTGCGGATCCGCGTGCCACGGCGCCATCTTCTTGTTGAGCAACGCCGTGCGGATCGAACTGGCGCGCGCCTGCACGTCGGTGAAACTGGCAAAGGCGAACGGGGCGATCGCCCCCGCCCGGTGGCACTCCACACAACTCCGCTGCAGGATCGGCGCGATGTCCGTCGCATAGTCAGGCACGCCGGCGGACGGCAGATCCAGCACGGGCGCGGCTGCCGGCAACGCCACGCGGGAGGCCGCAACGGGGATTCCGGCGACCACGGCGGCAGCCGCGTCGGCCGCAAACGCGGTCGAGGGCGGGAGCAATCCCGCGGGATTGGCGTCGTCCAACGGCCCCCGATACGCGAGGGTCCAGGTCGAAGCCTTGATGACGAACGTCTCCAAATGCCGGGTGGCGCCATATTCCGCAGCTACCATCTGCGCATCGTCGATCAAAACCGGGATATCGCTGCCCGCGGCGGCCTGAGCGGCAGCAACGGTCTCGCGGTCCGTTCCGAGATTGGAATCGATCTGCCACACGACGACGTCCTGCGGGGAGAAGCGCTGGCGCAGGGAACGCAACGCCGTTAACGTCAGCGCGGCGCGGGGGCTGTCCACGCCGGTAAAAATGAGCACGACGGCCTTCGCACCGGACTGGTAATACAGACTGCGGGTCACCCCGAGGTGATCGGTAAGTTTGAAATCGGTGACGTAGCTGCCGGGGTTGAGCGGCGCAGCCGGCTGTTCGGAACCGTGGGAACCCTCGTGTGCGCGCAGACCCGCCAGCGCAAAAGCCATCACAAAACAACGGAGGAATCGGTGGGGCACCCGCGCACCATGCGCGATCAACCCGACTTTGCCAGCCAAAGCCTCACCGGTGTGGTCAAGCCTGCAGCGAGCAGCGAGATGCATTTCCATTGCGCAGTCACCATGGGCGCGCAGTCACTATGGGGTCAGGCGTGACCCCGTCCGCCTGCCCCTTCCAAAGCTGTTTTGGACAGGAGTGTGTGTTTGAACAAACGAAGGAATGCGTCTTCGGGCGGAAACATATCTCAAGAGTCACGATCTGCCCCGTCCGTCAGTTCGGGGCAACCTCACCTGATCCTTCTTTAGCCCCGTTGTATTTTAAAAAATATTCAAAAAATAAATACGCCTCCTCATTTGCTTCAGGCGTGGGAATGTGAGTTAGGCGATTGGTCATAGCCACACGGTTCTTATATCCAAGGAAGTTATTAACCTCGATGGTACGATTCAATGGTATCCACCGTTTTCGAGTATCGTCAGAGCCACCCGAAACAAGAAATGGCCGTGGTGCCATCAATGCATGAAGCTCCTGGAGGTCATAACCTTCAGCCACTAGTTTTGGATATAAGCCTTTTGCAGGATCTTCCTTTGTGATCCGTCCTGCTTTGCGCCAGGGTTTAGGATTGTAGCCTAAATACCAAGGCTCCCAGTAATTGGCATTTCCTTTTGAACTATCAAACACAATTACAGGATCAGACCATACCGCGCACGCAAACTTGTCAAAAAGACATGAAGCAAACATCGCCCATTTGCCACCATAAGAGATCCCCATGATGCCGATACGTGTAGAATCCACCTGGGGAATCTTAGAAAGAACATACCAGGCATTGGCTGCCGCGCAAGCCATCATGGATAACGGTTCTACCTGTGCATCGGTTATGCTTGGGTAATATATTGAATCTCTTCCAGTAGTTCCGAGGGAAAGAGTCACGAATCCTCGTTTTGCTAATTGATAAGCAAAATCGCACGTAGTTTTCGTCCGATCGGATTTGCCCCATCCAATTGCCGTCTCAGGCTCGTAAAAAACGGTGATTACGGCAGGTTTCTTTGCTTCCCCATCCGGAATTAGTAAATATCCTTTTGTTTGTTCGTTTGGCGTCCAATAAAATTGGACGGTATATTGCATGAAGCCATCTCTTCTTGCGGAATCTAAAATCTTCATCTCCTGGCCTTTTAACAGCGGTGGCCATTCGCCCATCATTTTATTCCACTGGGTCAGAATCTCCTTCTGTCTTTTCGGCCAGTCCTTTGCTGTTTTCACCGGATGCCCGTCATAGAATATTAAAGACGACCTGTAACTTTCGTATTGATCTTTATATTCGCCGGGCGGTGAGAAGAAAGGAGCTATTTTTTCCCAGATTTTTTTGGGCTTATTCGCCTCTGAGATTTTTTGATTTTGAGCTTTAAGGTTTGCCGCAAAAACAAACAGGGCAAAAGAGTACAAGAGTATTTTAATTATCACTTATTTTAGGATGGTTTATGGGGTTTCTGAACGACTGCTCATTGCGGCCCGGCCATTGAAGGATGAACGTTTTGCCGGAATCACTCCCAAAATCAACCTAGGGGCCGAAAACAGGGGTCACGACGTGACCCCGTCCGCCTGCTTCAGGCGAGCGCCCTCCGTCGGCTCAATCAATACACCACGCTCCGCGCCACGACGTCCGGCTGGCCGAACTGCAGCGCGCTGAGCCGGCGGTACAGGCCATCGGGGTTTCGCGACAATTCGTCGTGGCTGCCGAACTCCACCACCCGGCCCGCCTCGATCACCGCAATCTGGTCGGCCGTCCGGATCGTGGCGAAGCGGTGGGCGACGATGAAGGTCGTGCGGCCCTGCATCAGGCGATCGAGCGCAACCTGCACCAGCCGCTCGCTTTCGCTGTCGAGCGAACTGGTGGCCTCGTCGAGGATGAGCACGGCTGGATTCTTGAGGATGGCCCGGGCGATGGCGACCCGCTGGCGCTGGCCGCCGGAAAGCTTGATGCCGCGGTCCCCGACCAGCGTGGCGTAGCCCTCGGGGAAGGCGGAGATGAATTCGTCGGCGTTGGCCAGCCGCGCGGCTCCTCGCACATCCTCGGCGCTGGCGCCGGGCCGGCCGTAGACGATGTTCTCCGCGATGGTGCCGCCGAAGAGCAGGATATCCTGCGGCACGATCGCCATCTGGCCGCGCAGACGGGCGGGCAGCGGTGCGGCCTGCGCCACGACCGGATCGTGTCCGGTCTCGACCGGTTCGCGGAGAAGTTCGCGCACCCGTTGGGTCGCGCCGACGGTTTTCTGGATCTGGCTGAACAACTCCGCCGCCTGCCCCATCGCGCCGGCGACAAAGGTGGTGTAGAGCACGAAGCGCGTCAGCTCGCCCGGGCTGATGTCGCCGCTGCGCAGCAGGCCGGCGCCGAACCAAAGCACGATCACGATGCCCCCGAACAGCGCGAGGATGAAGAAGGCCACGAAGACAGCGCGCCAGCGGGCGGCGCTCAGGGCCGCCGCCAGCACGTGGGAATTGGCGCGTTGATAGCGGTCCAGTTCGAAGCCCTCGTTGGCAAAGGCCTTCACACTGGCGATGGCCTGCAGCGTTTCCTCGACGATCGTGTTGGTGGCCGCGAGCTGGTCCTGGGTTTCGCGCGAGAAACGGCGCAGCCGCCGGCCAAAAAACACCGCGGCCGCGATGAGCAACGGCAGCGTGCCCAGCATGACCGCGGTCAGCCGGCCCGAGGTGAGGGCGATCATGGTGACGCCACCAAGCAGGAAGACGCTCTGACGACACATCTGGGGCAGCGCATCGATCAGCGCGCCCTCGATCTGCGCCACATCCGTGGAGACGCGGCTGGTGAGTTCGCCGACGCGGCGCTGGCCAAAGAACGACATCGGCAGCGAGATGAGGTGGCGGTAGCAGTCGCGCCGCAGATCGGCGAGGGCGCTCTGACCGACACGGTTGAAGGCCAGGGCGCTGTTGAACGACGCGAGCGCCTGGAGTGTGACCGAGGCCGCGAGGAGGAGCGCCACCTGATCGAGACTTAACGCGCCCAGCAGGGGAATCGCCGCGAGGCCCGGGCGCAGCGCCGCGTCGATGAGCGAGCCGGCGAGCAGCGGAAACGCGAGGCCCAGCGCGGCACTGACGAACAACGTGGTGAGGCCGGAAAAAAACCGGGCCCGGTAGGGACGAAGGTAAAGCGCCAGGGCCAGCGTTTCGCGCAATGTCTCGCGGTTGAGTGACGCCTTCGGCAGGCGGTCGAGCGCGAGGTCTTCCTCCGAGGGATTGCGGCGGGCCATGGTGGGGGAACGTCGCGGCGCCCGGCCGAAAACACAAGTGGCGCGTCGAACGGCGCGCGGCGACAGGAGATTTTTTGAATTGGCTTACGTGGGGACGCGGCGCCCCCGCCGCGTATCGATCCTAGCCTTCCGCGCCGGGGGCGGCGCGGCTCCCGTCTTTCCCTCGTGGTTGTGCTCGTCTCACGGCCCGGGCTCGGCGTAATCACACCCGTTCCACCCACCTTCGATTCGCGGGGCCCCACCCCGTTCCGCTTTCCATGACGACCGCTCCGATCTTCCCCGTTCCCGTTCGCTCCCGCTCGCTGGCCCACTGCGGCCTTGGATTTTCGTTCCTGCTGTTGTTGGCGAGTCTCGCCGCCCAAGCCGCCCCGGCGCCAACCCACGCCGACTGGCCGACCTATCTAGGCAACAAGCAGCGCAATCTCTATTCGCCGTTGCGGCAGATCGACCGCGGGAACGTCGCCCAACTGAAGGTCGCGTGGACTTACGACACGGGCGAAAAAGGCGAATATCAGGCCAACAATCTCATCGTGGCCGGGGTGCTCTACACCGCGACGCAGAGCCGAAAAGTAGTCGCGCTCGACGCGGAGACCGGCCGCGAGCTCTGGCAGTGGGATCCCGCGAAGACCCGGGCCCGCTCCGGCGGCCGGCGGCAGCGCGGGTTGGTGTTTTGGCAAAACGATTCCGGCGGCGAGCAACGACTCTTCACCGCGGTGGGCAACTATCTCATCGCCCTCGATCCCAAAACGGGCCGCCTGCTCACCGATTTCGGCGACCAGGGTTTCATCCATCTCGGCAGCGGGCTCGACACCGACGACACCCCTCCCGTCGGCCTCAATACGCCCGGCGTCGTCTACAAGGACATTCTGATCATCGGCGGCCTCGGCGGGGCGGGCGCCGTGCGCGGGCTCGACGTGCGCACCGGGGCCCGACGCTGGATTTTCCACCTGATCCCGCGGCCCGGCGAGGTCGGCTACGAGACGTGGCCGGCCGATGCCTACAAGACCGCGACCGGCCTCATGCCCTGGCCCGGCCAGGCGCTCGATGAACCACGCGGCATCGTCTACGTCGCGACCAAGACGGCCGAGCCGGATTTCTACGGCGGCGAGCGCCACGGCCAGAATCTCTTCGCCAACTCCCTCGTCGCATTGGACGCCGCCACCGGCAAGCGGCTCTGGCACTACCAGATCGTACACCATGATCTTCTCGACAAGGATCTGCCGTGCGCGCCCGTGCTGCTGACGGTGACTCACCGCGGCAAAAAAGTCGACGCCGTCGCGCAAGGTTCGAAACACGGCAACCTGTTTGTCTTCGACCGCGTCACCGGCGAGCCGCTGTGGCCCATCGAGGAAAAGCCCGTGCCCGCCTCCACCCTCCGCGGTGAACAGGCGTGGCCGACCCAGCCCTTCCCCACGAAGCCCGCGCCCCTCATGCGGCAGCGTTATACCGAGGATGACGTGTCGCCGATCTCGCCGGAGGCCCTCGCGTTGACCCGCGACCGCATCCGTCTTTCGCCAAACTTCGGCCCGTTTCCCACCCCCAGCCTGAAGGAGACGGTCATGTTTCCCGGCTTCGATGGCGGCATGGAATGGGGCGGCGGGGCGGCCGATCCCGACGGCATCTACTACGTCAACATCAACGAAATCCCTTGGATCCTGCAGATGGTGGAGACGCAGCGCGCCGACGGTACGCCGCTGCCGCGCGGCGAACGCGACTACCTAGTCCACTGCGCGGCGTGCCACGGCGTCGATCGCGCCGGGTTTCCGCTCGCGGGCTTTCCCTCGCTGCTGGACGTGGCCACGCGCCGAACGCCCGACGAAATCGCCAGAATCACCCGGCAGGGCTTTGGCCGCATGCCAGCCTTCGATCGCATCACCGAAACACAGCGTGAAGCGATCCTCGCCTACGTGCTCGGCGAGTCTCCCCGCGCCGGCAGCCGGCCCGATGAACCCGCATCCGCGGCCCGGGCTCGCAACGTCCCGTCGTATGCCTTCGGCGGTTTCCGGCGCTGGGCCGATCAGGCGGGCTATCCGGCGATCAAGCCGCCGTGGGGCACGCTGAACGCCGTCGATCTGAACACCGGCGAGCTGAAGTGGAAGGTGCCGCTCGGCGAATATCGCGAACTGACGGCGCGCGGCATTCCGCCCACGGGCACTGAAAATTACGGCGGACCGGTCGTGACCGCGAGCGGGCTGATTTTCATTGCCGCGACGGCGGACGAGACGATCCGGGCCTTCGACAAGGAAACCGGCGCCATCCTCTGGCAGGCCCCGCTGCCCTTCGGTGGGAATGCCACGCCGAGCGTCTACATGGTCAACGGCCGGCAGTTCCTCGTGATCTCGGCCGGCGGCGGGAAATCGGGCCGACCCGCCGGTGGCAGCCTGGTGGCTTTCGCCCTGCCGAAATCGTAGGCGCACCCGCTATCAGACAGTGCTGAACTCAGCCGCGTTTCTTGCCGCCCGCAGGCATCCGTGTCGCCGCTTTCAACAGCACGTCGCGCCACTCGCTCTTGTCGATCTGCTCCAGGGTGCCGCCAAAACGGATCGGTTGCTGAAACAGCATATAACCCTGATCGTCCTTCTCGGCGGATAGCAGACCGGCCGTCGACAGGAGCGTCGCTATCCCACCACGGGCGCCGAACTGCAACTCCACCGTCAACGGCTGGGCGCGGAGCGGCAACCCGTCGACGTGGGCAATCCGACCGGATCCCGTGAAGCGCTCGTTCGTTGCGGTGATCGCGATCTCCTTCAGTTGAATTGTGCCGTCGGGGTCCCGGATGGCGGTGACCGTGAAGTCGTCGTAACGAATCTCGGGCACCTGATACGTGAAGTTGAGCACGGCGTCGGTCTCCTTGCTAAGGGAGCTCTTGACCGCGCCTTCCTTGATTCCGAGGAGAAAACCGAACGCGGAGCCCACGGTGGCGAGCGCGTCCGAAACCGGAGCCGGCTTCTCCGGCATCGAATTCGCCACGTTCGTTTTTAGGAGCCGGATAATCCCGCTTTTGCCCGTCAGACGAAACTCCTCGCGCCGGCGGTCGACAAGATCCGGCAGCGTCGCACCTTCGCTCGTCAGCGTCTCCGCCAACGCGAAACGGCCCTCGACCACCGGGTCACGTTCGGCCTGCGCGGCGGTGAACACGCTGGCGGACTCGACCACGGCAACGGTCGCCGTGGCCTTGGCGCGGTAGGGAAATTCCGCGGCGGCATCGAAGGCGATCGCCCCCTCCAGCGTCACCGGATTGCGCGGCGGGATCTTGGCCGCAGGGCGGCGGGATTTTCCCGGGGCCGGCGGCGGCGGTTCCGCGAGCACGCCCCGGCCGCGTTCGAGGCGAAGGGAGCCGCGATCGGCGATGAACGTTCCGGCCACTTCGTTCAATTCGGCGGCTCCCGCCCGCAATCGGTAGATTTCAAATTTCATGGTGCCAGTCCCGTTGCCCCAGAAAGGCTGCCGGTCCCGCGGGATTGAAGAGCCATGCGATCCCGTCGCGCCGGCTGCCGCCGGCAACACCACCCCGCCCGCCGCAGCCAGCCGTTTCAGGTGATCAAGGTCGACATTGACGGCCGTCAGCTCCGCCTCGACCCGCGGTCCGGCTTTTTCCGCGATCCACGTGCCGTCGAGCGTAAATTCCGACACATCCGATCCCGAGGCCATCGTCACCGGCACATGGAACGACACCCCGCCACCGGCGTCGACCAAGGCCTCCGGCTTCGTGGCGAGCGTGTTTCGTGAGTCGCGTCCGATCAGGTTGATCTTGCCGGCCACTTCCACGGCCTTTCCCACCGTGACCGAAAAATCACCCGAAGCCGCGCCCCCCTTGATTCCACTAATTCCCGGAACGGCCGGTTGGGAGGCCAGCACCGCGAGGTCGGCGTTCCACGTCCCGCCGATCGCCACGCGGCGACCGGCACCCGACCGCGGAGAAACCGTGACGTCGATGACTCCCAGGCGTCGTCCGGCAGAATCGATCGTCAGGGGTGCACCCCGCACCTGCCAGCCTTGCGGCGTATGTTCGGCGCTCAGGGCAAGTGAGAGGTCGAGTCCCTGCGCGAAAATCCGTCCTCCCTTTTGCAGCGAGACGCCAGTGGCAACGAGCGGCGCCTTGGAGCGAAGCGCAAAACCTCCGTCGGTCGCCTGCACCGTAAAGTCTCCGGTCACATCCGCACCCGCGACGGTGAGCCCGTCGCCGGGCCCCGCCAGCCAATCCATGGGCAATCCTTGCAGCGAACCTTCCAGCCAGTTTGCGCCGGGATCGGCCACCTTCAACCCGCCGGTCTTCTCCTCGAAGCTGAAGGGTTGCACCGACTGCACGGCGGCGACCGGGCGGATTCCCTCCAAGGCAACAGTCAAACGATCGACCCGGATCGTTTGACCGGCGCGCGTGACATCGAATCCGGCGTTGAGCGTCACGTGCCCCACACGGGCCAGCGCCGGGGCCACGCGCTCCAAGCCACTGACCGCAGAATTCAGGCGACCGGCGACATGCACCTGCGCCAAGCCAGCCTCGCCATCGACCGCGCCTTCACCGGTGGTCGCGACGGTGGGCAGCGTCTGACCCGAATAGAATCCCGCCACATCCGCCTCCCGCAGATCGACCTTCCAAATGCCCTGCCACCGGTCGCCCGCCTTGGGCAAACGGGCCGCGACCGTCACGAGGTGCCGGACACCACGGCTGAGGATCACGTCGACGGCGTAGCTCCCTTCACTCGCGTGCTCGGGCGCCGCCACACTCGCCGAAAACCTGAAGTCATCCGGCAGCGAGCCGCCGGTGGAGGAAAGAGTGCCCGCAAGCTGGAGACGCTTGATCGCCCGAGGAGACCCCATCGAAACGATCAGTCGCCCGCGACCGGCCACCACCGAGGACGCGCGTCCCGCTTTTACCACGGGACTGATGGCCTCAACCGCAAAATCGCCGTCATGACCGGCAGCCAGTCCGCCACCCTTCAGGGTCACGTGCACCCGCGCCGGCTCCTTGCTCGACGGCGATGAGATCAGGACATCGCCTTCCAATTCGGCGCGATCGAGCAAGGCATCGTACGCCAGCACCTCGCCATCCAACAGTCCGAGAACCCCGCTCACCGCCTGCTGCACGGCTGACATCTCCGGCGAGGCGGGCGCCGGACGACCGCCTCTGTCAGCAGGCTCCACGGCGACGGCCCCGCGGGCCTTTTCGTCACCACCGCCCGGTCGCCCGGACAAATCGAGCGTCCAACCTTTCGCGACCAAAGTTCGGACCGGAACTCTCCGATCCCACAGCACCGCCTTGAGTGGAATTTCGGCTTCAAGCGCCGGCAGTGTAAGCACGATCCCGTTGCGTTGCAGCTGCAGGTCCACGATCTGCACCGTCGAAAATCCCACGGACAACGATCCCACCGACGCTCGCAGTCCGGGGCACCGGGCCAGGACGTGTTCCGCGATCAACGTCTGGATCGCGGGAATGAAGGCGGCGGCCACCAAGACGGCAGCCAGCGCGATTACCAGAGTCAGGAAGATCAGAAAACGTCGGATTAATCTCACGCGGTGGACTGGCGCAGTCAGACCGCACCTGATTGCGACAGTGCCGTCAAAAAAACGTGGCGCCAGCGGATAACATGCCGACGCCCATCATGCGGCCCCTCCTTGTAACTCACGCGCACCGCCAATGAACTCTCCAATGAAACTCACGAGGCGCGAATGCGCTGCAACGCGAACGATCCGTCCCGCCCGGGCCATCTAGGGCAGCCGGCGGATCCGGATCTCGCTAAAATAAAACGTGCTCGCGTCGTCGTGCGCCTGCAACGCGATCGCCCCGCCCTCGGCCCGCAGCAGCCGGCCCACCCGGTCCTTGGTGCGCACCGGCTTTTCCGGCTCCGTATAGTCCACCGTCTGCGTGTCGTTGATCCAAACCTGGATGCGCTTGCCCTCGACGCGAATCCGGGTCGTGAACCAGTTCGATTCGTCCACCGGCGATTTATCGAGATCGACGATCGCGTAGAGGCTCCCGGTCTTGCGCTTCTCCTGCGGCGAGCTGTTCAACTGCACCTCGTAGCCGTTGCGCAGGTGAAGCACGCCGTCCCGGGTCGCCCGGTCGGGGTGGAAGAAAATACCGGAATTTGCGTTCGGCTCCCCGCGCACGACCGCCACCAGTTCGAAGTTGCGGAACTTCACTTCGCCCTCCTTCCGCTCGCCAACGAAGAAAAGGTGACCGCGATTGGAGGGATGGGTCGCGTGCGCCTTGATTGCGCCGTCCACCACCGTGAACGCGCCCGGGTCGGCATTCGCCACCCAGCCCGTCAGATCCCGGCCGTTGAACAACGCCTGCCAGCCCGCCTCGGCGGCCATCGCGCCGGAGGACAACACGCCGGCGAACAGGAGACCGCGCGCACGTATTTTCATGCCACCGCTCTGCCGCCGACCGCACCGGCCCGCAACGCCAAACCCCGGGGCCAACCTGGCGTCCCGTTCACGAAAGCAGTTCGCGTAGCCGACGCCCGACGATCTCCGCCTCGCCCGACTTGAGACTGAATGGATTCACCGCGATCTGCCCGCCGGCACCATCGCCGCCCACACAAATGGACGGCTCGCCGTCCGCCAGCGCGTTGATCACGGCTGGCCCGGTCGTTTTCCGTTTCGTTTCATCCCACGAGACCTTGAGGAGAGGAACGAACCGGCCGGCCGGCCGGGAGACTTCCGCGCGGACATCGGGCAATCCGCTCACGAGCGCGACGATCGTGTTCAATTGCTGCGTCCAACCGGCCAGCTCGGCGGCTTCGTCGCGGGCGCGAAACACGCGCAGCGCCGTCAACAGGCCGGCAATCTCCTCCTTGCCCACTTTCAGGCCGCGGCCGATGCCTTGGAGCGGCGGACCGGGCAGCTTGCCCGATTCGAGCAACCGGCTCCGCAACGACCACGTCGAAGGATGCACGTCCATGTCCTGATGCTGCAAGGCCACGGACTGAATCAGGTCGCGGCGCCCGGCGAGAATGCCCGAGGCCTGCGGGCCGCGCAGCGCCTTGCCGCCCGAGAACGCGACGAGATCGGCCCCCGTCGCGGTGAACGCACGCAGGTTCGACGTCGGCGGCAGCGAGGCCGAAGCATCCACGATCACCGGCACCCCGTGCCGGTGCGCGACCTTCACCGTCGCTTCCAGCCCAACCGTGATCGCCGTGGTGGATGGGATGTCGGGCCAGTAGATCGCCGCGGTGCGTTCGTTGATAGCCGCCTCGATTTCCCAATCCTGCACGGCCCGCGGCGTCGGATGGCCCATCCAGCCGACCTCGATCAGTTTCACGCCGACGGCCCGGATCGCGTGATCGTAACTGTTGCGATGCGGCCGCTGGACGATGACTTCATTTTTCAGACCAGCCGTGTCGGGAAGGCGCTCCATCTTGTGAATGTCGAGCCCGGCCACCGCCGCCGCCGTGCCGAGCATCAATCCCGCCGCCGCGCCGCAGGTGACGTAGCCGGACTCCGCTCCCGTCGCCTCCGAGATCAACTCCCCGGCGCGGTCCTGCAAGTCCTCCATGCGCACGCAATGCCCGGCCGCACGCACCATGGCGTCGACGACTTCCGGCGGCATCAACGATCCGCCGAGTCGCGTGAGCGTGCCCGCCGCGTTGATGACCGGACGCACGCCGAGTTCGTGATAGAAGGAGGCCATGAAAAGTGGGGTTGAAGGGTTAAAGGGTAACAAGACGCCGGATTCGTTCGATTACGCGCAATCCGACGCTGGAACCAAATGAAATTTTCCCGCCTGCAGCCGAGGCCGGGCCCCCGTTGCCGACCGCGCAAACCAAATTGCCGGCCCAATCGACCACGATTCAGCCGCGCCGCCACAATTCCAGCCGCCGCTGCAACGCCTCTGCGTTGGCCGGCTCGGACACCATCGCGGGAAAATCCGCCCGCAGTTGCTCGTATTCGGGAATAGCGCCCCACGCTGTCACCCGGAAAGTCTCCATCGGCTGCGATGAAACGATCCCCAGCCCGCGATTCTGCCGCTCGAAGCGGCGCCGCAGCGACCCGGCCCATTCCGCCTCCGACGCCGCGGGCGCCAAATGGTGACGGCCGACCCACGGCAGCCATTCGACCACCTGCGACCGATGGCACCACGTCATGGCGACAATCGTTTCCCACGCTTCGCCGACATCGATCGCGAAGTCGTAGGAATTCGCCCCGAACATGTAGCCGTCATACAGGTTGAGAATCACGGGCGTGCGACAGGGCCGCGACACGGTTTCGTCGGCGGGAAATTCCGGGGTGAATGCATGCGGCACGTTGATCAAGTAGGCGACCCGGCGGACGGCCTCGGCCACGTTGACATGGTCGCTGTGAATCCCGGCGAGCGGGTCAGCCGGCAGCGGCGGACAAAGCAGATAGTCCGGTTCGAATTCGCGGATCGCCTTCCACAGCGCCGCCATGAACTCGAACGTCAGGCCCGGAAACCCCTCCCGCACCGTCTCGCCGTTCGGCAGCCGGAGCAGCTCGCATTCGTAGCCGCCGATCTTCGCGGAAGCCTCCTGCTCCGCCCATCGCATCCGGCCGGTTTCCTCGCGGGTGCGAAAGTGGTGGCCCGCCTGACCGTTGGTGCACACCAGCACCCGGCCGCGGAAATCCGCGCCGAACTTGCGCCGCCACCGCTCGAACGTGCCGCCGGCGGTGAATTCGAAGTCGTCAAAATGAGCATGAATAACCAGCACCTTCATGCGCCCACTCGAACCGAGTCCCCGAAAATTGCACCACTCTTTCCGACGGGAGCGCTCACGGCGGCAACGTCAGTTCCGCGAGATAGATCGCGGTGATCGTCCTGCCGGCGGCATCCTTTTCGTGGCTGGAGTAGTAGGACACCAGGGCGCGCGTCGGCGAAAGCGCGACGAAACCGGGATAAGAGTTGTCCCCGCCGCTGGGAAACTCGGCGAACTCTTGCAAGGCATCGCCCACGAGCCAACAGAGCGAGGTTTTCGGGCCCCGGTCCTTCGTGGTCTTGCGCCCGCCGACGAGGTAATGGTCGCCCCACTTCGCGAGCAGCGGACCACCGATGGGACGATCGAGGGACTGGCGCTGCCACTCGGTGTAAGGCGGCCTGGCGCGGATCAGCTGGGCCTTCTTCCCGCCGCCGTGGCGCCCGATTGCAACGATGCTGCCGTCGGCCTCGAAGAGGAACGCGGTTTCGTCGCCGCCGGCCTCGGCGAACGTCGCGCGTCCGCCTCACCGTCGCGCCCCTCCGCTTTCCCCGGGTTCGGGCCGCGTGACCTGGAAACCCGCTCTGCCCCTGCCGCCATGCACGACGAGGTTTTTTCCCGGTTGGTCGAGAGTCACTACGCCGGGCTCTACCGGTTTGCGCTGAGCCTCGCGAAAAATTCCTCCTGCGCGCCTGCCGGCCCGACGGGGGCGACGCCCGGGATCCGTTGTTCGCCGAGGCCCTCGCCCAAGTCGATCGCGACCCGTTGCTCCGCGCCTGGTGGGCACGGGAACAAAAAAGCGATCGCCTGCTGGCGGCGAAACTGGCGCAGGTGCCGCCCCCGCCCGGGTTGCGCGAGGCCATCCTGGTCGGGGCGCGCGCCAGCCAAAGGCCGCGCCGCTGGTGGACCAATCCGGCTTGGTTCGCGACCGCCGCGGCCCTCATCGTACTGATCGGCGTCACCGTCCGTTTTAGCGGGGCCTGGCACGGTTCACCCTCAACCCAAGAACTGGCCGCCATCGCCCTGAGCGACCTCAGCCAATCCCACGATGCCCACACGTTACCCGCCGCGCTGGCCGGGGTGCAGGCACAGTTTGCCCGGACCGCGCTGCCATTGCCCGACCGTCTCGACGTGAACCTCGCCGAGCTCCACCGCCAGGGATGCCGCACGGCGCGTCTGGCCGGCCGCGACGTTTTCGAGCTCTGCTTCCAGCGCGACGGAACCTAGTTTCACCTCTACGCGGGTCGCCGCGAAGACTTTTCCGCCGGGTCGGCCGCCGCGCGGACTCTCGTCGTCGCCCGGGGACAGTTTGCCGCCGCCAGCTGGTCCGACGCGGAAAACGTTTACGCGCTGGTCACGGGATCGGGCGAAACGTCGCTTCGCCGGCTGCTCTAGCCAGCCGGCGCCGGTCTTGGCGCAAACGGGGCACATGCACCGTTGCCTCCCGGGACACCGCGTGGCGCGAAACGATATCGCCGCGCGGAAAAAATTGTGTACCTACCATGAATCGGCGATCTCCTCCGGTCTGCGCCTCCCATGCCCCGCTGCTTCCTGACGCTTTGCTGCCTGCTTGCCCTTCGCGCCACCGCGCTCGCGGCGGTACCGCCGGACGGACACGTGTTGGTGGAACTCTGCGAGGCGGGACTGCCCAAAGATGGGACATGGCCACTCACTCCGCCCCCGGCGACCGAAACCTACACCGAGGACTTGTTCGGATTCTTCGAGTTGCCGCAAAAATACATTTCCACCGGCGTCCGCGCCGACCGGGCTTTCCCCACGCTCATGCGTGCCACCGCCCGCGTCACGCTGCCCGCGGGCAAACATCGCGTCCTACTGCGCGCCCGCGGGGCGACGCGGCTGCTGATCGATGGCAAGAAAGTCCTGGAGACGCCGTTCGACCAGCCGCGGCAGTACGCGGTGGGCAACGGCGGCGAACTGCCCATGGAGGAGCAGGATGCTTTTTTCGATCCCGGCCCCGGCTATCGTTTCGCGCCTCCGGGCAATCGCGACGCATCGGACACGCGGGAGTTTTCCGGCGGTGCCGTCGACGTCGTACTCGAAACGCTCGTTGGCGGCATCGAGCCGAAAAGCAAGAAGCCCTTTCGCCCCGAAGTTGGCGAGACCGTGGTCGCGATCGCGCTCGAGGGCACGGGCGAATGGCGGCTGCTGGCGCCGGGAACGCGGCAGGTTCGCTATACGGATGCCGAGTGGGCCGCTTACGAAGCGGAACGCCGCACGCGGCTCGACACCATTAACACCGCGGCACGCGCCGCCCGCCGCACCGCCACCGCCGCCTATTGGAATCGCCGCCGCGAGGCCGCCCGCACGTGGCTGGCCGCGACCCCCGAAGTCGCCGTGCCGGCGCTGCCGAAGGGCTTTCCCGCGCACAACGCGATCGACCGTTTTCTCGCCGCCCGCATCGCCCAGGTTTTGGCCGATTACGAACCGCTGAAAAAGAAAGGCGGCGTGGACTTCCACCGGGAAATCAAACCGATTCTCGAAAACAGCTGCTATAGCTGCCACCAAGGAGCGAAGGTGAAAGGCGGGCTCCGGCTCGACCTGCGCAGTGCGGCGCTCCACGGCGGCGAGGACGACGGCCCGGCGATCATGCCGGGCAAGCCCGCCGAGAGCGCGCTCTTCAAGCGCATCACCAGCGCCGATGCGGACGAAGCGATGCCCGCCAAAGGCGACCGGCTGGCGCCCAAGGAGATCGCATTGCTCAAACGCTGGATCGAGGAAGGCGCCGCGTGGCCGGATTTCGCCTTTGGCCATTTCAAGCTCACGCCGCTCACCGACGACCTGACGTTCCTGCGCCGTGTCACCCTCGACACCGTCGGCATCACCCCCGGCGAAGCCGAGATCGCCGCCTTCTTCGCCGACCGTTCCACCGACCGCCGCACGCGGCTGATCGACCGGCTGCTCGCCGACCCGCGCTGGGCCGATCACCAGATGGGCTACTGGCTCGACGTCCTCGCGGAGAATCCAAACCTGATCAACCCCACGCTGAACAACACCGGGCCGTTTCGCTGGTGGATCTACGAATCGCTCCGCGACAACAAGCCGCTCGACCTCTTCGCGACGGAGCTCATCCGGCAGGAAGGCAGCGAGCGCTTCGGCGGACCGGCGGGATTTGGCGTGGCGTCGCAGAACGATGTGCCGATGGCCGCGAAGGGCATCATCGTCGGCTCCGCCTTCCTCGGCCTCGAAATGAAATGCGCCCGCTGCCACGATGCGCCGACGCACGCCGCGAAGCAGCAGGAGCTCTTTCAACTCGCCGCGATGTTGCAGACCAAGCCTATCACCGTGCCGGCGACCAGCAGCGTATCGCTCGACCACCTGCACCTCGGCGGACGCGAGCCGCTCATCGAGGTCACGCTCCAGCCGGGCACCGTCGTCGCCCCGGCCTGGCCGTTCCCCCAGTTCGGCGACGAGCGCGCCGCGGCCACCCTTGCGGAACATCCCGACGATCCGCGCGACCGGCTGGCCGCGGCGATCACGGCGCCCCAAAACGAGCGCTTCGCCGCGGTCATGGTCAACCGCATCTGGCAACGCTGCATGGGGCAGGGACTGGTCGAAACCATCGGCGACTGGGAGAAATCCACCCCCACGCATCCGGAATTGCTGCGCTGGCTTGCGCGCGAGTTCGTTCGCTCGGGCTACGACCAAAAGGCGGTCACACGGCTCATCCTCACCTCGCACGCCTACCAGCGCGCCGTCGATCCCACGCTCGGCGAAACCGGGCCGCTCTTCGCCGCGCCGGCGCCGCGCCGGATCGAGGCGGAGCAACTCGTCGACTCGTTGTTCGCCGCGACGGGCAAGCCCTTCACGGTCGAACCGGTCAACATCGACGTCGACAGCGTTCGCTCGATCGACAGCGCGCTCGACCTCGGGCGCGCCCGGCGGGCGTGGATGCTCGCCTCCACCTCCAACGAGCGCGATCGCCCGAGCCTCATGCTGCCGCGGATTCAGGCGGTCGCGGAAGTCTTGGAGGTTTTCGGCTGGCGCGGTGCCCGGCCGGATGCCGCCAGCGGCATCCGCGACGCCGACGCCAACGTGCTCCAGCCCGCGCTGCTCGCCAACGGCACGATGATGACGTGGCTCACGCGGCTCAGCGACGACCACGGGCTGACGCAGTTCGCCCTGGAAAACCAGCCGCTCGACCGTTTCGTCGACCGGCTGTTCCTGCGCTTCTTCACCCGACACCCCACGACTGAGGAAAATAGGATCTACACCGCCGCGTTGCAGCCGGGCTACGTGGCGCGCGTGGTTACGCCGAAGATCGATACGCCTGCCGCGCCAGCCGGACACCGGAAATATGTCGCCTGGTCGAATCACATGAAGAGCGCCGCGAACTCGCTGCGACTGGAGGAAGAGGCCGCCGCCCGGCGCGGCGATCCGCCCACGACGCGGCTGGAGGCCGGCTGGCGGCAGCGCTTCGAGGATGTGGTCTGGGCGCTGCTGAACGCGCCGGAATGGGCCCGGGTAATGTAGAAACAACCCGTGCCCCACCCTCGCCTCTCCTGAACGAGCATTTAACCGTCGTCATCGCCGCCCTCTGCCTTCAGGAATTTTCCGCTTTCCCATGAACCGCCGGGCCTTCCTCACCCACGTTTCCACCGCCGCGGCCGCGGCCACGCTCCCCGGCAGGTTGCGCGCGAGCGACGCGGCCCGCCCGCCCGCCTGGCCCAAGGGCAAGGCCGAGCATTGCATCTTCATCTGGCTGGGCGGCGGGATGTCGCAGATCGACACGTTCGATCCGAAGAAGCGCGGCAACTCGAAGGCGACCCCGCGCGTCTCCGGCACCGACTACGATATCATCGACACCGCGGTGCCCGGGGTCCGCTACACGGAGCACCTCGCGCAAACCGCCCGACTCGCGGAGCGGGTCACGGCGGTTCGCACCGTGAATCACAAGCTCGGGATCGAGCATGCGCTCGCGACGAATTTTGTGCACACCGGCCGACCGGTCAGCGGCAGCACGGTTTACCCGTCGCTCGGCTCCGTCATCGTGCACGAGCGCGGCGCCGTGACGGATCGCGTGCCGGCTTACCTGATGATCGGCTATCCCAGCGTGAGCCGCGGTCCCGGCTTCCTCGGGGCGAAACACGGCTATATTCATCTCGTCGACACCGAGACCGGCCCCGCGGGATTCACGCCGCCGGAGGGCATCGACGCCGGACGCGCCGCCGCCCGCCAGAAATTACTCGTTCCGATGCAGGGCCGCGCCGCCGGCGAAGCCGTGCTCGCCGACTACGAGGAAGCGCAACACGCGGCGCTGCGGCTCGCCGGCCCCGGCTTCATGCGCACTTTCAAGCTCGCCGAGGAACCGGCGGCCGTGCGCCAACGCTACGGCGGAGAGTTCGGCCAGCGCTGCCTACTCGCCCGCCGGCTGGTGGAAACCGGCGTCCGCTTCATCGAGGTGTCGCACAACCTGAATTTCATCAACGGCGCGGGCTGGGACACGCACAACGCCGGCCAGCTCAACCAGCACGTACTTATCCGGGAACTCGATACCGCACTCTCCGCCCTGATCAGCGACCTCGCGGAGAAGCACCTCCTCGACCGGACCCTGATCGCCATCGGCACGGAATTCGGCCGGCCGGGGCAATTCGACGGCGGCGGCGGTCGCGGACACCAGTCGGCTTTGTTTTCACTCGTGCTGGCCGGCGGCGGATTGAAACACCGCGGAGCGTATGGCGTCAGCGACGCGCTTTCCAACAAGCCGGTCGAAAATCCGGTTTCCGTGCCGGACTTCCACGCGACGATTTACGCCGCGATGGGAATCAATCCGGCGAAGGAACTTTTCAACGGCTCGCGCCCCGTGCCGATCACCGACGGCGGCAAGCCGATCACGGCATTGTTTGGCTAAGAGCCTATCCGAATAAGCCAGTTTAGATTGCACAAAGTTTTCCGGCGCGCCCAAGGATGGAGGATGGCGAAAAAGAAATTGGGCTACCGCTTGCCGGACGAACTGTCGGGCGGTTGGAGCCGCTCCTGCCCAAACATCATAATCCGCATCCGCAGGGCGGTGGCCGGCCGCGCCGCCCGGATCGGGATTGCGTGGAGGGGCGCTTCTTCGTGCTGCGCACGGGATGCCAGTGGGAGGCGCTGAACGCGACGGGGATCTGTCCCCACAGCACCGCCCACGACCGGTTCACAGAGTGGGTGCAGGCCGGAGTCTGGCAGCAGCTGTGGGCGGCGCTGCTTGCGGTGATCCCCCGAAATCTGGTCCACTTGTAATGTTAGTCTGCGGCCCTAAAAGGAGCCCAGACCATGAAAGGCAAGAGCCACACGACGGAACAGAAGATCCGCATTTTGCGGGAAGCCGATGGCGGCAAGAGCATCGTGGCAGTG
>SIBR01000050.1 GCA_009695065.1 Opitutus sp.
TTACGATTGAAAACCCACCTGAGCGCCTCCGCTATGGCTAATCCAACCGGATCGATCATTCGCTTTGCCAAGCCTGTTGCCACAGGCGCCACTCATCGCGCAGACCCTCCGTCCCCGGCGTGATCGCGCTGCAGGATCACGGCAACCACTGCGTCGCCGAATTCAAAGACATCCGGCTGATGGTGCTGTCGTAAAGAGGAGCCCGGTCGCCTTCGGGTGACTTCGCAGCCGCGTCCATTTAGACGCGGACCCATGCGCGTTAATGCGCGCGGCGACGTTGCGAATCACTTCAGTTTCTTTCTCTTCGGCGCTGCCGGCTTCGCCGCATCGTCCGCCGCTCCCTCCTCCGCGCGAAGCCGCTGTACTTTCGGCACGTAACCCTCCGACAGATTCATCTGCAAGGTGCGTAGCTCGGTCAGCATGTTCGCGCGCATCCGGGACAGCGTGTCGCGCTGCGCGGGTTCGCCCGCCAGATTATTCATTTCCAGCGGATCGCTCTCGAGATCGAAGAGATATTCGCGATCACCTTCCGCCCACCATTTGTAACGGGCGTCCCGCGCCATCATGTTCAAGGGCGTGATCGCGCCGATTTCACTGATCGCGACCTCGCGGACCCGTTCGGCTTTTCCCGTCGCCACCGGCAGCAGCGATTTCGCGAAGCGCCCCGGCGTAAGGTCGCCGCCTATCGCCTCCACAATGGTCGGGTACACGTCGGCCATCTGGGCGAGCGCTTTCGTGCGGCCGGTCTTCACGCGACCGGGCCACCTCACGACGAGCGGCACGCGCGCGGATTCCTCGTAAAACCGTCCCTTGCTCATCACCCCATGCGCCCCCATCATCTCGCCGTGATCGGCGGTGAACAGCACGAGCGTGTTGTCCCACGTGCCCCGCGTCTTCAGCGCCGCGACGAGTCGCCCGACACACTGATCGACCAGGGCAATCTTCCCGAGATAGTTGGCGAGCATCCGGCGCAGTTCGGCCCGATCAATCGTCTGGCCCTCGCGTTTGAGGCTCTGGGGGACATTGTCCGGCAGCGTGAGCTTTTGCGGGTCGAACATGGTGGCGAATTCCCCTGGCGCATCGAACGGCGGATGCGGCGAATGCAGGCTGACGACCACGCATAGCGGCTTCCCCTGCGGTTGCCGGCCGATCAATTCGACGGCCACGCCGGTGTGAAACGTGTCGTGGTAATCCTCCGGCTTCACCAGGCTCGCGCGCGGTTCGTATTGTGATTTCACATACCGTGCGCGCATGTCGGCGGCCACGGCGTCGAGCACGCCGAGTTTCTTCAAATATTGCGCGTACGCGCTGTCATCCGCAGGGTTGTCGACCGGCCCGTTGCCGCTCACCGTGAAATCGAGCCCGAGTGCGCGATAGTATTCGTCCATCGTTTTGAACTCCCGGTGCCAGGCCGGTCCCGACATCCAGTGCAGCTTCCCAATTTGCGACGTGGTGTAGCCCGCCCGCTGGATGTCGCGAAACATCGGCGCGGATTCCGGCGGCACGTAGTAGTTGGTCACATTGCCCCACACGGAGTGGCCGGCATTGTGCGAGTACAGCCCCGTGATCAACGAAACGCGCGCCGGCACGCAGACCGGCGACGTGGTGTAGCACGCGTCGAAGATCATCCCCTCACGCGCGATCTCATCGAGATTCGGCGTCCGCACCTGTGGGTCGTCCCAACTCAGGTACCGTGGGTTCCACTGGTCGGTGAGAATCACGAGCACATCCGGCCGGCTTTCGGCCGCCGCCTCCAGCGAGGCCACGCTGCCGAGAAGAAGCGTGAGCAGCGCGGAGGGGAGGAGTTTCACGTTAAGTCGCACGACCTCAAAGAACGCGATTGCTCAGCCTTGATGCACCAACCCGAACGGTTTGATGGTGGGGCGGAACCGCTGCCCGCCGCACCGGTCATCAACACTCGGGCCACGGTGCGCCACCGGCCGCGCCCTGCCTGCCAGACCGTTTTCATTGCATCGTTATCCCTGGGCCGCTCAGGCCGTCGAATCCTTCAGCGCCTTCGAGAGAAACGCATAGCACCGCTCCGCCGTCGGAATCGGCTGATAGTTCGGCAGCCGATGGATCTGCGCGCTGACCTCGACCAGCACGGGGCCGGTGTACTTCAGTTCGCGGAGGAGGCGGAAGTATTTTACGTAGTTGATTTTGCCAGACTGCCCGGCGAGCAGGTACTTCAACGGCTTCGACCCGACCTCGATGTCCTTCATGTGGATAAAGCCGGTGTGTGGAATGATGGCGCGCATCGTCGGCTCGAGCTCGAATCCCTCCGCCTGGTAGTGACTATAGTCATACGCCAGCGTGAAGTTCGGATGGTTGACGGTTTTGTGCAGCCAGAGCAGCCGCTCGGGCGAGGTAATGATCTGGCCAAAGTGATTCTTCACCGCGATCTTCGTGCCGCTCGCCGCCGCGGTCTCCGCCCAGCGCCGCATGTTCTCGGCCACCTTGTCCTTCAACTTGTCCCACTCGGCGGTCTTCCCGCCCGTCACCGATTCGATGAGTGGCGAGCGGCGATCGTCGAGGTCGCGCGCGACTTCGGCCGAACCCTTGATGATGTCCAGCGACGGAGTCTGGTTGGCATCGGTGAGGCTGATGTGCACGAGCAGACTCGAGGGAGCTAGGCCGGTGGAGCGCAGCTTGTCCCGCACCTCGCGGCGCATGGGTGGAGTGAACTTCTTCAGCTCCGTGGGAAACTCAGGCATTAGGCACAGCTCGACATTGTCGTAGCCGATGCGCTTGCAGTGATCGAGCGCCTCAGAAACGGGAAGGGACTTCATGCCGTAGAGGCTGAATCCGATGGGGCGGCTCTTGCCCTTGGCCGGAGCCCCGCTCAAGGGACGGGCCACGGTTGCGGCAAGGACGGAGGCGGCAAGGCTGCTTTGGAGGAATTGGCGTCGATTCAGATGCATGGCTAGGGGAAAGGATTTGGCCGGAAGGCAGGGGAGCCCGCGAGCAATCAGTTTACGCCTTGGTTTCAAGCGGAGGCCGAATGGAAATCAAGATCGATCATGCAGCATCATGGCAAAATGACGCTCGTGGTCGGCGCACTTAAGAGCGAAAAATGGATGTGGGCCACGCCCTACGAAGAAGCACTTCAGTTCTTGTTTATGATCGATCAAATGGCCTTGACTCGAAGTGAGCGGATTTGCTCCTGTGGCCTCATTCTGTTGTCGGCAGCTTCTCTGCCGACCCTCCATCCCACTACCCCTTGCACACTCCCATGGCTTTTTGCCGCCTGACTTCATTGGTCGTTCCGTTGTTGCGCAGGCGTGTGGTAGTCGGCGCTTCGGCTTTTCTCGCGGCCTGCGGCTTGACGCAGGGAGCCGAGTCGGGATTCCAGCCGGTCGATACTCAGACCACCGGCCAGCCGCTCCCCGCCCGCGAGGCGATGCGCCACCTCAAGCTCCCGGATGGCTTCAAGCTCACGCTTGCCACCGCCGAGCCCCACGTTCGCCAGCCAATTGCCATGGCCTACGATGATCGCGGCCGCCTGTGGGTCGCCGAGAGCTATTCCTACAATGGCTCCGACTTCACCGATGAGCGGCACGACCGGATCGTGATTTTCGAGGACCGGGATGGCGATGGGGTCTTCGAATCGCGGAAGGTTTTCCACGATCACCTGAATCGCCTCACCGGCCTGGCCGTCGGCTTCGGTGGCGTCTGGGTGACGACAGCTCCCACCCTGTCGTTTATCCCCGATCGCAACGAAGACGACATCCCCGACAGCGAGTCCGTCGTGCAATTGGACGGTTGGACCCTAAAAGCCGAGCACAACACGGTGAACGGTCTCTGCTGGGGACCCGACGGCTGGCTCTACGGCCGGCACGGTATTAAGGAGCCCTCGCGCCCCGGCCAACCCGGCACGCCGATGAACCAACGCCGTGAGGTGAGCTGCTCGATCTGGCGCTTCCACCCCGTCACGCACAAGTTTGAGGTCGTCGTTGAGGGCTCGGTGAATCCCTGGGGCCTCGACTGGGATGACTGCGGCCAGCTTTTCATGGGCACCAGCGTCGTCGATCATCTCTGGCACGTGGTGCCGGGCGCGCAATTCAAGCGCACCCTGGCCGCCCGTGAAACTGCGCCGTACGCCCACACCTATGAGCTGATGACCGCCGCCAACGATCACTCGCATCGCACGCTGGCGAAGCTCGACGAGGACGGTCCCGGCGGCCACTCGCATTCCGACGCGATGATCTATCTCGGTGACCGCTGGCCCGCGGAGTACCGCGGCAGCGTGTTCATGAGCAATATCCATGGCCGCCGCGTGAATCGCGATCAGATCGCCCGCGCTGGCGAAGACCGCCCGTTCGTGGCCGGCCACGCGCCGAATTTTCTGCAGGCCTCCGATGCGTGGTTCCGCGCCGTCTCGCTCCAGTACGGGCCCGACGGCGACGTGGTGATGAGCGACTGGGTCGACAACGGCGAGTGCCACGATCGCGACGGCGTGCACCGCAACAGCGGACGCATCTACAAGATCAGTTGGGGCGAGCCGCGAAAAGTCCCCGTCGATCTCGCCCACGCGAGCAACGATGAGCTCGTCGCCCTGCAGCGCCACGCCAACGAGTGGTTCGTCCGCCACGCGCGCCGCCGGCTGCAGGAGCGCGCCGCGGCCGGCGCAAACCTCGGCACCGCGCACGCCGCGCTGCGCGACATGTTCGCCAAGTCCGAGACCGCGCCACTCCGGCTCCGCGCCCTCTGGGCGCTCTTTTGCACCGGCGGCGCCGAGCAATCCTGGCTCATCCAGCTCACCGAGGATCGCGACGAAAACATCCGCTACTGGGCCACCCGCCTGCTTGTCGACAACGGCCCCGCGAGCAACGACGTCGTGGCCACGCTCGTGCGCCACGCCGCTGTCGAAAAATCCTGGCTCGTCCGCATGGCCCTCGCCTCGACGCTTCCAGTGCTGCCCGATTCGCAGCGCTGGAATCTCGGCGCCGCACTCGCGCGCAACCTCCAGCCCACCGGCGATCCCAATCTGCCGCGGCTGCTCTGGATCGGCTGGCAGGACGCCGTCCATCGCAACGCGGAACAAAGTCTGAAACTTGCCGCCGAGCTCCGCGTCCCCGTTCTCGTCGAATGGATCGCCCGCCGCCTCGCCGAAGACGCGCGCGCCCAGCCCGGTCTGGTTGCCTCACTCTCCGCGGCCATTCATAGTGCACCGCCGAATACCGCCATCACGCTTCTCCGCGGCCTCGCCGACGGCCTGCCGCAAATGGCCGAGCCCGCCGGCCGCGAGGTCGGTGATACCATCGGGCCCTTTTTCACACATGAGGATCCCACCGTCTCGCGCTCGGCCTTGGCCGTGGGCGCCCGGCTGCGCCTCGACGCCGCGCTCGAGCGCCTGCGCGCCTCGCTGCGCGATCCCGGCGTGAGCGCCGCGGGATTGAGCGAAGCGCTCGCCGCCCTCGTTTCCGCGCGCCCGTCGTGGCTCCCTGATGAGCTCCTTGCGCTCCTCTCGCGCGGCAAGTTCGCCGACCAAGTCATCAAAGCCCTCGCCTCGTGCGACGACGCCCGCATCGCCTCCGCCATCCTCGACGCCTTCCCCAAGCTCAATCGTCCGGCCCGCACCGCGTCCGTCGACACGCTCCTCGCGCGCGAGTCCTCTCTGACCGTTCTTGTTGGTGCGCTCGCGGCCGGACGCCTGGAAAAGAAGGACATCACTCATTTTCAGGCCCGCCAGGTCTCCCGGGTCGCGTCGCCCGCCCTCCGCAAGCGCTTCGAGCAGGTGTGGGGCAACGTCAACACCTCCTCCGCCGAGCTCGCCGCGAAGATGAAGAAGCTGCGCATCACCATGAAGCCCGACTTCCTCGCGCTCGGCGACGTTGCGCACGGCCGGCAGCTCTTCGAGCAGCGTTGCGCCGCGTGCCACACGATCTTCGGCAAGGGCGGCACGCTCGCTCCCGACCTCACCGGCTCCGGCCGCAAGGAGATCGACTATCTGATCACCAACACCGTCGATCCGAACGCCGTGATCGGCGCCGACTGGCAGTTGGTCATCGCCACGCTTAAGGATGGCCGCGTCGTCGCCGGTTCCATCGCGCAGGAGGCCGACGCGGCCGTCACCTTCCGCACGCCCGACGGTCCCGCCACGATCGAGCGCGCCCAGATCAAGTCTCTGGAGCGTATGAACACCTCGCTGATGCCGCAGGGCCTGATCGATGATCTGTCGCCCGATCACATCCGCGATCTTTTTGCCTACCTGATGTCCGACGGCGGCGAGAAAACCGCGCGCCGGTGAACACTCGAATTTTTCGCCCTGTGGGTGACAGAAACTCCATCTGGAAGTCACGAGGAGAGACGCGATGGGGCTTTCCTCGAGGAACGCAGTGACCCGCACCCTCGTTGCGGGATGCACCTTAGATTGGATCGCAGGACCGGCGCGGCGAAGCGCTCGGTTTCCGAGTTGCGGATGCGTCGGGCGGCGGCGAGGGCAGAGTAGCGTCGAGGAGATCGCTCCGGCCCTTTAGGTCGAACCCGAGTGGTTCGATCCGCCGACGGCTGACTTTCAGGTCGCCCGACGCGTGTAGAGAGGGTGCAGGCCACCCACCTGCGGTAATTCGACCACCTTCCCTTGCGCTGGAGTCAGCACTGGCCTTGGAATCGGGCCGTCCTGGATTAACGCCCGATGCGGGCGAGAAGGGTGACAGTACTCGAAGCAGAGCGAGGTTCCCGGCGGGTTGCGTCGATTCTCGCCCGCGAAAATCTCACGAATGCCGCTGCGGAGCGAGGCTGCCCTCGGAGGCCCTCCGCACTCAGGCCAAAAGGTCCTTCACGACCGTGCCATGCACATCGGTGAGCCGGAATTGCCGGCCTTGGAAGCGGTAGGTGAGCCGTTCGTGGTCGATGCCGAGGCGGTTGAGGATCGTCGCCTGCAGGTCGTGGATATGCACGGGCCGGTCGACGATGTTGAAACCGAATTCGTCGGTCGCGCCGTAGGCGAAACCCGCCTTCATGCCCGCCCCCGCGAGCCACAGCGAGAACGCGCGTCCGTGGTGGTCGCGGCCGTATTTCTCCCGGTTGGCCGTGCCTTGCGCATACGGCGTGCGGCCGAACTCGCCGCCCCAGATTACGAGCGTGTCGTCGAGCAGCCCGCGCTGCTTCAGGTCGCGCACGAGCGCCGCCGTCGGCTGGTCGGTGTCGCGCGCGAGGTGCGGCAGGTGTTCGTGCAACCCGTTGTGATGATCCCAGTCGCGGTGATACAACTGGATGAAGCGCACCCCGCGCTCCGCGAGCCGGCGCGCGAGCAGGCAGTTGCGGGCATAGGAGCCCGGCACGTTCACGTCCGCGCCGTAACTCTCCAGCACGCCCGCCGACTCGCCTTTCAGCTCCATGAGCTCGGGCACGCTGGCCTGCATGCGGAAGGCCATCTCGAACTGGCCGATCCGCGTCTCGATCTCCGGGTCGCCCGAGCGGGACTGCTGCAACCGGTTCAACTCCGCGATGCCGTCGAGCAACGCCCGCCGCTGCGGGCGCGTGATGCCCGGCGTGTCGTTCAGGTAGAGCACCGGCTCGCCCGCACTGCGGAACTGCACGCCTTGGTGCGCGCTCGGCAGGAAACCGCTGCCCCACAGGCGCGCAAGCAGGCCCTGCCCGGCACGCTTGGCGTTGACCGAAACCAGCACGACGAACGACGGGAGATTGTCGTTCAGCCGCCCCAAGCCATAGTCGATCCACGCCCCCATGCTCGGGCGCCCAGCGAGCTGGCTGCCGCTCTGGAAAAACGTGATCGCGGGATCGTGGTTGATCGCCTCGGTGTGCATCGAGCGCACCAGGCAGAGCTCGTCCGCGATCGCGCGTGTGTGCGGCAGCAGGTCGCTGATCTCCATCCCGCAGCGGCCGCCGCGCTGGAAGCCGAACTTGCTCGGCTGCAGCACGAGCCGCTTTTGCCCCGCCACCATGCCCGTGATGCGCTGCCCGCGGCGGACCGAATCGGGCAGATCCTCATTGAACCGCTCGCCCAACACCGGCTTGGGATCGAACAGGTCGAGGTGCGAGGGCCCGCCCGACTGGAAAAGGCAGATGACGCGTTTCGCCTTGGCGGGGAAATGGAGCCCGTCCGCCGGCGGCCGCGCGGCACCGGCAGGCGCGGCGGCCAGCACGTCGCCGCGAAACAGATGGGCCAGCGCGGCGGCGCCGAAGCCCAGGCCCGTCCGCCCGAGAAACTCGCGCCGGGATTGCAGGGCTTGGTAGCGATGGCAGGACATGGGGAGCGGAAAGGTTGGGAGGCCGGGAGAGGGGGAGACAGGGGAGAAGGGGAGACTGGGAGACGAGGAGACCCGAAGGCGGAGCAAGGGCCGAGACACGGAGGTCTGACTCACGGTCTCATTGTCTCATTATCGGATCGTCTTCAGTTCTTGGTAATCGTCTCGTCGAGACTGAGCAGCGCGCTCGCGACCGCCGTCGCCGCCGCGAGTTCGGCCGGCGGCACGCTGGCATCCGCCGCCGACGCGCCCACCCGGAGCAGGCGCTCCGCGGTCGCGGGATTCGCGGCATAGTCTGCCCGGAATCGATCCCAGAGGCGCGTGAGCGCCGCCGTCTCCGCCGGCTCCGGCCGCCGGCCCGTCGTCGCCCGGAAAGCCCAGGCCAGCCGCGCCGCGTCGTCGCCGGGCGCCTCGCGCAGCATTCGCGTGCCGAGCCGCCGTGCGGCCTCGACCAGGCCCGGTTCGTTCCACAGCACGAGCGCCTGCAGGGGCGTGTTGGTGCGCGACCTCCGCACGGTGCAGAATTCGCGGTCCGGCGCGTCGAAGATCGTCATCGCCGGATGGGGCAGCGTGCGTTTCCAAAACGTGTAGAGACTTCTCCGATACAAATCAGAATCGCTGCTCTGGCCCCAGCTCGTGCCGGGATAGGCCACTCCCACGACCACGCCCTCGTAGAGCTTGTCGGGCTGATACGGATACACGCTCGGCCCGCCGAGGCGCGGCACGAGCAGGCCGGAGACGGCGAGCGCCTGGTCGCGGATCAGCTCGGCGGGCAGGCGCACGCGCGGGCTGCGCGCGAGCAGCCGGTTCTCGGGATCGCGCGCCAGCGCGGCGGGCGCCGTCGCCGAACTCTGCCGGTAAGTCGCGGAGAGCACGATTTTCCGCACCAGCGCCTTCACGTCCCAGCCGCCGTCGACGAAATCCCGGGCGAGCCAGTCCAGCAGCTCCGGGTGGCTCGGCCACTCGGCCTGCGAGCCGAAATCCTCGAGCGTCTTGACCAACCCTGTGCCGAAAAACTGCGCCCAAAAGCGATTCACGACGACGCGGCCCGTCAGCGGGTGGCGCGGGTCGGTGAGCCACCGCGCGAGTCCGAGCCGGTTGCGCGGCGCGCCCTCCGGCCAAGGCACGCCGATCACGGCGGGCACGCCCGGCTCCACCGCCTCGCCCGGCGAATCGTAGAGCCCGCGGTTGAGCACGAATGTCCCGCGCGGAGCCGGCATTTCCTCCATTACCATCGTGTTGGGCAGGCTGCGCCGCAGCGCGAGGTGTGCTCCCAGCAACGCCTCGCGCTCCGCATCCTGCTCCCGGCTGCCGGGTTGTTCCCCGACCCACGCATCCGCCAGCCAGCCGCGCTGGCGCGCGCTCGCCCGGCCCTCGGCGAGGGCCGCGGCCGCTTCCGGCAGCGCGCGCGCGCGAAACAGGGCGCGCAGCGCCGGCGCGTCGAGTACGCGCGGATAGCTGCGGGCGTCCTCGAACGCGCCGGCCAGCCGCGCGGACGCCTTGGCATTGTCCGCGCCGACCAGGTAATCGCGCTTCGGGGGCTCGGCCGAAAGCCCGTCGTGGCGCACGACGACCGGTGCCTCTTCGCCGTCGACAAACATGCGCACGTCCGATGCCTTGCGCCCGCCTGCGTAGGTGACCGCGATATGCCGCCATTCGCCGGGCCGCAGGCCGGCGCCCGCCGTCCGCACGACCAAGGCATAGGCGGGGAAACGCACGTTCAGCCGGAGCTCCAACTCGCCGTCGACCAGGCGGAGTTCACGGCCGCGCCCGTAGCCGCCCGCGGCCTGGGAGCCGGAATAGTCGGCCGAGGAAAACAGCGCCGTGTCGCGGGGATTTCCTACCTCGGTCCGCAGCCAGAACGCGACCGTGAGGCCTTCCTTCCCGCTGAAATCCATGCGCGCCGCCGGCACCGTGCGCATGCGAGCGATCACCTCGGGCGTCGCGACTTCCTCGGGGTCGTCGTCATCGGCTGCGGCCCTGGCCGGCTTTTCCGGCGGAGTTTTCTCTTCGGAGAGGATCATCACCGCGCCTTTTTGCGCGTCGATGGTAGAGCGCGTGGATTTTGCCAGGACTTCCACCTGCGCCTGTGTCGCGGCGTCCCATTTCCAGCGGTCGGCGGCTGCGGCGAGTTTGCCATCGAGCGCGGCAAGTTGCCGGTCTTGCGCTGTCAATTCCTCCTGCTGCGCGGCGGTCGGGGCCGCCATGATCGGCGCGGCGTTCGCCACGCGCCCATCCTCACCCTGCTCCTGCACGTGGTTGAAGAACGCGAACAGGCGGTAGTAGTCCTGCTGCGAGATCGGGTCGTATTTGTGGTCGTGGCAGCGCGCGCACTCCATCGTCACGCCCAGCCACACGGTGCTGAGCGTCTTCACGCGGTCGGCGACATACTCGACCCGGTATTCCTCGTCGATGATACCGCCCTCGCTGTTGATTACGTGATTGCGGCCGAAGCCGGTCGCGATCCGCTGCTCCACGGTCGGCGACGGCAGCAGGTCGCCCGCGAGCTGTTCGACGATGAATCGGTCGTAGGGCAAATTGCGGTTGAAAGCTTGGATCACCCAGTCGCGCCACCGCCACATGCTGCGCGCGGAATCGTTGTTGAAACCGTGTGTGTCGGCGTAGCGCGCCGCGTCGAGCCACTCCAGCGCCATGCGCTCCCCGAAATGCGGGGAGGCGAGCAGCCGCTCCACCGCGTCGCCGTAGGCGTTCTCGCCCCGCGCCAACGCCGCCGCCTCGAAGCGGTCGAGCTCCGCGACCGTCGGCGGCAATCCCGTCAGGTCGAGGCTAGCCCGCCGCAGCCATGCGCCGGGCTCGGCCGGCTCGGCCGGACGCAGTCCGTCCCGCGCGAGCAGCGCGCGGACGAAATGGTCGATCTCGCCGGCCGGCCCGGCCGGGCCGAACTTCGGCGCCGGTTCCCGCGCCGGAGGTTGGAATGCCCAATGTCCCTCGTAGCCGGCGCCCTCCGTGATCCAGCGCCGCAGCGTGGCGATCTGCGCTGCGGTCAACGTGCGGTGCGATTCCGGCGGCGGCATGATGTCGGCGGCGGCCTTCGCCTCGATCCGCCGGATCAATTCGCTCTCGTCCGGTTTGCCCGGCACGACGGCCGCGATGCCCTCGCGGGCTTGCACCGCGCCCGCGCGCTCGTCGAGCCGCAGTTTGCCTTCGCGCCGCGCTTCGTCCCGCCCGTGGCAGTGGAAACAGTTCTCGGAAAGGATCGGCCGCACGTCGCGGTTGAACCGCAGCGGTGCGGCGGCGGAGGCGACTGCTAGCGCGATGAAAAGTCCCGCGACTGTTTGCCCACAAATCATGTGCCGCGCCGGCTCGCCTACTGCGGCAACTCCTCGATGAGAAGGTTCCGATATTCGATCCGCTTGCCGTGATACTGCAGGCCGATCCGGCCGGAGCGCGGACGTTCTTTCGGCGCGACCTTGGTCTTGTTGCGCGAACCGTCGGGGTTCTCGCCCGCGAGTTTCCACTCGTCAAGCGACACGTCGTTCACCAGCTCGGCGTTGAGAAAAGCGGCGATGCGCGGCCCGCGTGCGATGATCACCAGCGTGTGCCAACGACCCGCCTCGACCGGATTTTTCACGCGCGACGCGGCGAGATCGTAGAGCGCGCCGGTCCGCGTGCGGGCGTTTTCCGCGGTGCCCTGGAGGATCTGAATTTCGGTCGACGTGTGCTGCCACGCGGCGACGTCGCCCACGCGGATGAAGATGCCGCCGTTGGCCCCCTCGGGCACGCGAAACTCGAGACTGAGCGAAAAATTGCCGTAGCTCTCCTTCGTCCAGAGGTTGCCCTTGCCGCCCGCCCACGAATCGACGCCGCGCCCCACGAGCACATCGCCTTCCCACGCCCATGCTCCCGCCGGAAACTCGGCGTTGCCGAGGTCCGGCCGGAGGAGCGGGCGCGGCGCCGGCCAGCGCGGCGCATCCAGGCCGCGCCCGGCGGCCCACACCTCGGCGACGTTGCGAGTGAAGCCCGGCGGCGGCTCGGGCGACGCCTGCCCGGCGGCGGCGGCGAAAGCGAAAGCAATCAGGGAGCGGTTCATGACGGGAGCGATGCGGGTATCAGAAAAGCCGATATGCGGCGTGGATGTAGCGGTCGGCCTCCGGCGCGCCCGGGCAGGCCATCGCCGCGGGATCCCACCGGATTGCCCGGCCGAGGCGGACCGCGAGGTTGCCCACGAGCACGGTTTCCGTGAGATCGGCGGCGTGGTCCACGATGTTCGAGCCCGGCGTCGGGCCGCCGTGGCAGGCGTCGATCCACTCCAGATATGGATCGTTCTTCGGCGCGCGCGGTATCGTCTTCGGCGGTCGGTCCGCGAAGGCTTTCATGCGCGACTCGGGCAGCAGCCGCACGGTGTGGTTGTAGTCGCCCTCCGAGAGCAGCGCGCCCTTGTCGCCGCGGTAGAGCGTCGCCGTCTTCGGCATCGGCTGGTCGCCGAACTCCCCGGGCTTCGGCGGCAGCATGCCGCCGTCGTGCCACGTGTAGTTGACCGGCGGCAGCGCGCCGCGCGCGGGAAATTCGTAGGTGACGACCTGGGCCTTGGCCGCATTCGCTGCCGTGAGACCCTCGCTCCGCGCCGAGACTTTCATCGGGCCGCGCAGGTTCAGCGCCCAGAACGGCGCATCCATGAGATGGCAACCGAGGTCGCCCAGTCCGCCCGAGCCGTAGTCCCACCACACCCGCCAGTTCCACGGCGCGAGCGCCGGCGAATACTCGCGATACGGCCCGGTGCCGATCCAGCGCGGCCAGTCGAGCGTCGTCGGCGGCTTGGACGCGACATGGTGGAAGGCATCCGCCGGCCACGCGGGCCGGTCGGTCCACGTGAGCACCTCGCGCACCGGGCCGATCACGCCCGCCTCGATCCATTCTTTTACGAGGCGCGCGCCCTCGTAGGCATGGCCCTGGTTGCCCATCTGCGTGACGACGCCGGCCTTGGCTGCCGCGGCCTTGAGCAGCCGCGCCTCGCCGATCGTGTGCGTCAGCGGCTTCTGCACGAACACGTGCTTGCCGCGCTCAAGCGCCAGCATCGCCACGGGAAAATGCGAGTGATCGGGCACCGAGATCACGACCGCGTCGATACGGTCGTCCGTCTCCGCGAACATCTGCCGGTAGTCGCGGTAGCGCGCGGCCCCGAGCAGCAGCTGGAACGCGTTGAACCCGGCGCGACCGAAACACGCGCTGTCGACGTCGCAGATTGCCACGATCTCGGCGCCATGCGCGGCGCAGGCCATCAGGTCGACGTAGCCTTTGTTGCCGATGCCGACCTGCGCGATCCGCAGCCGGCGCCCGGTGACGATGTTTCGCGCCCGCGCAGGCGCACCGCCGAGCGCATGCGGAGCCACCAGCGCGAGACCGGCGAAGGCCGCGCCGCGACGAAGGAACTCCCGCCGGCCGGAATCCGTTTCAGCGAGAGAAGGCATGCTCATGCGGTTTTTGGGGGATCGGTTGCGGCGGCGCCCAATGGCGGGCCGTGCGCTCGCCGTCGCCGTCCCGGTCGTCAAAGATCGCGATCCGGTCGCGCTTTTCTTCGGTGAAATCGGAGCCGTCGCAGGAAAAATTCTCCGCCACCCAGAGCCGCCCACGGTCGTCGGTGGCGATCGCGATCGGCTGCCGCACGTCGGGCTCGGACGCCGCCAGCGTGAGCTGGAAACCTTCCGGCAAACGCAGCCGCTGCACTGCGGCCTGCGCTGGCAACGGCTGGCCCGACCCCTGCGTATCGACCGGCCGGTAGAAAGTGTCCGCCGCCGGCAGCGCGGTCGCGCCGATCACCAAGCAGAAGAGCACGGCACGACAAGAACGAGGGCGCGACATGGGTTGCAGGTGGGGTGCGAATCCCGCCGACGCCGGGTCGAACGGGCTGGCCCCACCGGGCCGCGATCGTAAATTGAAGTCAAGGGGATAGTGATCGATCACGCTTCGAGCGATTAACTCGACGCCCAACTCCCCCCTTCTGTGGCTCTGCCTCTTGCGCAAGAGCCCGCGGCCTGCGCGACTCCGGAAATATAACCTCTATGATCGATCTTGGTTTTTCCGACAACCTGCCAAACGACCACCCACCCCCGGGCGCGCCACGCCTGCTTACCGTCTCTGACCTTGGCGCTTTCCCATGCACCTTGCTCGTCGTCGCTTCGTTCAACACGGCCACTCCGCCTTGGCCGCAACGGCGGCCGGCCGAGCGCTCGCCGCTGCGCCTTGGGGCGGCAAATCTCGGCCCATCGGTTTCAGCCTCCAGGGGATGAAGTCGCTGCCGGTTAAAGACGCCATCGATCACTACAAGCGGACCGGCTACGACAATATCGAGCTGTGCCTGATAAAGGATTTCCCACCGAACTCGGAAAATTCACGCCGCCAAAGCAACGCGAGGTGCGCGCCCGGCTCGGTGCCGGCTGGCGCGCGGCGCGGCCCCGCTGAGGAGAAATAACACGCGAAGACCGCCGGCAGGGGGCGCAGGCATGCCCCGAATTCCGATCAGGCCTTCGCGGGCTCGGCTGGGATTTTCTTGGGATTTCGCGCCTCGTAGTCGTCCGCGTAGTGCAAGTGCGCCCGCATCGTCTCGTCGGCCAGGGCCGGGTCGCGCTTCAACATCGAATGCACGAGTTGCTGGTGAAAATCCTCCGGATGCGGCAACTGCTGGTTTCTCAGCCAGCGCGTGGTCAGCAACGCCCGCATGCTCGTCCACTTGAGCGTCTCTTCCAGCGACGGAAAGCCGGTCGAGCGCGCCAGCTTGAGGTGAAAATCCAGGTGCAGCAGGCTGCCTTGGCTGCCGTCGTGCCCCAGCTCGTTCATCCAGCGATCGACGGTCCGCGCGTCCTCCATCAGCCCCTTCAGGACCTCGTCGCTCGCTTTCTCCGCGAGGAGGCGAGCCACGTGGCGCTCGATCGCTTCGCGGAGCACGAACTCGTCGCGCAGGCTCTGGGCCGTGAGGCTGACCACCCGTGAGCCATACATCTCCTTGGTCTCGACAAGCCCGTCGCTGCTGAGGCGCGCCAGCGCCTCGTTGACGATCGAGAGGCTCACGCCGTGCTTTTTCCCCAAGTCGCGGCGCACCAGATGCTCGCCGGCTTGATACGTGCCCGTCGTGATGTTCCGCTTCAATTCGCTGTAAACGCGCGACGACTTGGTTTGGAAGGAAGTTTCGCTCTCCATCAACTATGATCGGTCCGCGAATTCCGCCGGCAAGTCAACGCTCCCGCGCCGGAAGTTCGCGCCGGAAGTTCAACGGCGCTCGGCCGGTAATTCTGAGCCGCGGCTACGTCATGAGCCGCGGCGACATCGATGCGCTCTGCGAGCAAATCTGGGCCGAAGCGAGTCGCCACGGGCTCGGGCAGGCGGCCCAGGTGGTCGCCGACGGTACCGAAGGATTTGTGCGATCAGCTCCTTGGTCAGCGGACCCCCAATCGTAGACCCGCTTTCACTCCGCTGCCAGCGCGCCAAATGGTCATCGCGTTGGGATTGTGGTCGCGACCAAAAGCGGTCCCGCCGACGATACCATTGTCAGGAGAGCGGCCGAATTCGCCGCTGCACACTACGAAGGTCCTCGAAGCGTGGAAGGTAATTGCGGGAACCGAGTCGCCGGCGGGGCCACTCGCGGGTAGCAAGGTTACTTCCGGCAGCAAGCCGATCGGGAAAAACCTTCCGTAACGCTCCTTCTAACACAAACACTGTGATCTATCGGATTTTTCGGATTACACCTCTAACAATGCGTTTTCTATGATCAATCAAACTATTTGACATGACGATGAGTCCCATCCTGCATTTGCGTCGCTTTCGGTGGCGGAGCAGATCTCCAAGCCGCTTCCCCAGGCCTTGCGCGCCGATTGTTAGTTACCCCATGAAATTCATCGTTCACCCAATGATTTTCTCACATGCACGCGCGGTGTTCGCCGCGCTGGCCTGTTGGTTGGTGGGGCAAATTCTCCCGGCTGCGGAGGAACGTGAGGCTGGGTTCATGAGTCTTTTCAACGGCAAAGACCTGACCGGCTGGGACGGCATGCCCGGAGCATGGCGCGTCAAGGATGGTGCCATTTGCAGCGGGGGAACGACGAAGAACTGGCTGATTTGGCGCGGGGGCGAGGTGGACGACTTTGAACTCCGGCTCCGTTTCCGCTACACGAAGGGAAACTCGGGCGTACAGGTGCGCAGCGAGGACAAAGGCAAGTGGCAGGTCCACGGATACCAAGTCGAAGTCGCGGCAAAATCGGCCATGGGACTGTGGCATGAGTCCCTTTGGACGGAGCAGGAGCGGCGATTTCTTTCCACCGCGGGCCAAAAGGTCCGGATTGCGCCCGACGGGACCAGGAACGTCGAGCAGGTCGCGGACCCCGCCACCGTGCAGTCCGCTTTCAAGGAAAACGACTGGAACGATCTCGTGGTCATCGGAACCGGCTCCAGGCTCGTTCAAATCATCAACGGCGTCGTCTTTTCCGATCTGATCGATCAGGATCGTACGCGTAGCCGCATCTCGGGGGTCATCGCATTCCAGGATCATGGCGGCGGCTGCGTGGCGGAGTTCAAGGATATCCGACTGAAGCGCATTCCGCCGAAATGAAGCCCTCAGGGCTATTTTTGCGTTCGGTCGTCACGGCCGCAGCAGGAATTCTCATCTGCCGTTTATCGTCGGTGCAGGCTGCGGAAGAATGGAGGCCGGTGGACACCCACCCGCCCGCCGAGCGGCCCCTGCCGCCGGCCGAGGCACTGAGGAAACTCCACGTCCCCGCCGGATTTCAGGTGACACTCGCTGCGGCGGAGCCCGGTGTCCGCCAGCCGATCGCCATCGCGTACGACGACCGCGGGCGGTTGTGGGTCGCGGAGAGCTATTCCTACAACGGGTCCGACTTTACCGATGAACACCGCGATCGGATTCTGATTTTCGAGGACACCGACGGCGACGGGGTTTTCGATTCGCGGAAAGTCTTTCAAGATCATCTGAACCGCCTGACCGGCCTAACCGTGGGTTTCGGCGGAGTTTGGATCACCGCGCCGCCGAGTTTTGCCTTCATCCCGGATCGTGATCGCGATGATCGGCCCGACAGCGAGCCCGTCGTGTTGCTCGATGGGTGGACGCTCAGGGCCGAGCACAACAGCGTGAACGGACTGAGTTGGGGGCCCGATGGCTGGCTCTATGGCCGCCACGGCAACAAGCAGCCCTCACTCGTCGGAAAGCCTGGTGACCCCACGGAAGCGCGCACGTTCATGAGCTGCGCGATCTGGCGGTATCATCCTGTCGATCGGCGCTTCGAGATTGTCGCGGACGGCACCGTCAATCCCTGGGGGCTCGACTTCGACGACCATGGGCAGGGTTTCCTGAGCACGAGCGTCATCGAGCACCTCTGGCACCTCGCGCCGGGAGCGCGCTATGACCGGGGACCGGGACGCGCAGCGCATCCGAATCCGCACAGCTACGAGCTCATGGAGACGACGGTGGACCACCGGCACTGGGGCGGAGCCAGCTCCGAAAAGAGTACGCGGGTTGCGGAGGGCAACGAGGCGTTCGGCGGCGGCCACTCGCACTCCGATGCGATGATCTATCTCGGCGATCACTGGCCGGCGGAATACCGGGGCTCGATCTTTCTGAGCAACATCCACGGCCGGCGGATCAATCGCGACCGCATCGACCAGGACAACGGCAACGGACGCTACCTGGCCCGGCACGCGCCCGATTTCCTAACCGCCGACGACCAGTGGTTTCGCGCCGTGTCTCTCGCCTACGGCCCGGACGGCGACGTGGTCATGACGGATTGGTCCGACACCGGGGAATGCCATGATCGCGATGGAGTCCACCGCTCCAGCGGCCGCATCTACAAGATCAGCTGGGGCGCGCCGCGACGCGTGGTGGTCAACCTAGCGCACGAGTCCGACGCCCGGCTTGTCGAGCTGCAGTTAAATCGCAACGACTGGTATGTACGGCACGCGCGCCGGATTCTCCAGGAGCGCGCCGCTGCCGGTTCTGACCAGAACGCGACGCGTACCGAACTGCGACGCATGTTCGACGCGCAGGAGGACGTCACCCGAAAGCTGCGCGCGCTGTGGGCGCTGCACGTCACGGGCGGAGCGGATCCGGCGTGGCTGCATGGCCTGCTCGCGCACCCGAACGAACATATCCGTGGGTGGGCGGTGCGGCTCCTGACGGAACGATCTGTCGATGCTACGGTGGTGAACCGGCTGGCCGCGCTGGCACGGGACGAATCCACGTGGCTGGTGCGGACAGCACTGGCTTCCGCCTTGGGCAAGATCGAGCCGGCTTTGCGGATGACACTCGCGAGCGCGCTCGTCGAGCGATGTCCGGCTGACACCGACGCCAACCTTGCCCGGCTGCTATGGTTCGGGGTGGAGCCGCTGGTCGCGGCAGCGCCCGCGAATGCCGCGACGCTGGCGGTCGCGACGCAGGTTCCCAAGTTGCGTCGATTCCTCGCGCGCCGACTGGCGGAGGACTTGCGCAGTCCGCCGGCGGGAGCGGCTTTGATCAGTGCGCTTGAGCGTATCACGGATCCCCGGGCCGCGCGCGATGTGCTGGAAGGCACCCTCCAGGGGCTCGCGGGGATGCGCGAGGTGCCGGTCCCGACTGGCGCTGCGGCCGTATTAATGCGCTGGAGACAGGTGGCGGATGCGGACACCCGCTTGCTCGCGTTGCGGTTCGCCGCCAATCTGGGTGACACATCCACCGCCGAGCCGCTGCGGCGACAGATGAACGACGCGCAGAGCCCGGTCTCCGTTCGCCTGGCGGCGCTCGACGCGCTGGCACGGAGCCGGCCCGCTTGGTTGATCGACGACCTGCTGGGGTTGCTCCGAACGCCTGCCGTGGCGGAGGCGGCTCTGCGCGCCCTGGCGGCGTCTTCGGACGGGCGCATCGCGCCGGCCTTGCTGGAGCTGTTTCCCAGCCTCACGGCCTCGGCGCGGACGGCAGCGGTCGATGCCATGGCGGGACGGGTGGAGAGCTCGCACCTGCTGCTGGATGCGGTCGCCCAACGTCGCATCCGGAAAACGGATATCAGCACCGTGAACGCCCGCCAGATTGCGCAGCTCGGCGATCCGCCGCTCACGGCGAAGCTCGAATCGGTGTGGGGAAGCGTCAAGTCCTCCCCCGGCGAAATCAAGGCGGCCATCCGACGCACCCGTGCCATGCTCACGCCCGCGGCGCTCGGGGCGGCGAATCTCGCGGCCGGTCAGGCGCTCTTCGAGCAGCGCTGCGCGATGTGCCACCGTTTGTTCGATCGCGGCGGATTGATCGGGCCGGATCTGACTGGTTCCGGCCGCAAGGATCTCGAGTACCTGCTGGCCAACATCATTGATCCGAACGCGGTGATTGCCGCGGACTACCAGCTCTGCGTGATCACGACGCGGCAGGGACGAGTGGTGTCGGGAACCATGGCCGAAGGGGAAAGCTCGGTCGTAGTCCAGACCATCACCGAACGTCTGACGATCGAGCGTGGCGACATCAGGGAGGTCCAGCGGCTGAACGTGTCGCTCATGCCCACGGGCCTCCTCGAATCGCTCACGCCAGACGATACGCGCGATATCGTCGGGTATCTCATGTCGGACGGCATTCCCGCCGGCCAGCCGCGGCCAGCCTCCGCAGCGCGTTCACCTTAGACTATCCCCTGAATCGACAAACCCCATAAACCGCATGAACCCCACAAACAGAACCCCATTCTTTGCCTCCGCCTTGTTTTTGACTTTGATCGCACTGGCAAGCTTCGCCCCCCTTGCGGCAGCCGCCGACGGTCTCACGGGCGCGGTGAGCAGTGCCAACACGGGGAACATGCTGCAGGGCGCGACGGTGGAAATCCCGCGGCTCCGCAAGACCGTGGTCACCGACAGCGGCGGCCAGTTCACCCTGACGGGCGTGCCCGCCGGGGAGTACGAGATCATCGTGTCTTATCCCGGCTTGGCCGAGCAGCGCCGGACGATCGTCGTTGGCGAGCGGGCGTCGCGATTGAATTTCGAATTAGGGGCGGCGGTGATTGCTCTGGGAAAATTCACCGTGGCCAGCCAGCGCGAGGGAAACGCCCTCGCGATCGCGAACCAGCGCAATGCACCCAACCTCAAGAACGCGGTCTCGCTGGATGCGTTCGGCAACATGCCGAACATGGGCGTGGGCGAACTGATGATGCGGGTGCCCGGGGTCGCTCCAATCTACGATGATGAGGGCAACGTCGGATCCATTTCGGTGCGCGGCATGCCGGCGGAAACGACGACCACCACGATCGACGGCACGCCGACGTTTCGCGGCAACGGGGCGCGGCAGATTTCCTACCTCGGCCTGACCGGGGCGATTTTCGAGCAGGTCGAACTGACGAAGGGGCACATGCCCGACCAGACGGCGAATTCGCTCGGCGGCAGCGTGAACCTCAAGACCCGCTCGCCTCTGAGCATGTCGGAGCGCCAGCGCATCACCTACAACGCCACCGGTCGCTGGGGTCCGCCGTTCCTCGTGCACTCGGCCGAGCGGCGAAACCACCCGCTCCATCCGCTGTTGAATCTCTCCTATCAGCGGGCGCTCGATGTCTTCGGCGGCGAGCGCAACCTCGGCGTATCGGTTGGCCTGTTCTATAGTGAGAACGTCAATTCCGGCAGCCTCAACGCCTACATGTACCAGAACACGATCTCGTCACCGGCCTACCTGTATGACTATCGTTCCACCAACGAAACGAACAACCGTCACATCACCACGGCCAATGTGAAATTTGAGTACCGGCCGTCGCCGCGCAGCAAGCTCACATTCGGGTTGATCTACAACCAGGGCGACGAGCCCGCCATCGATCGCAGCCAGATCCGTTTCTTCACGGCGCAGAGCATCGCGGCGCTCGCCCCCAACAGCCAGCCGACCGGCAACGGCGCGATCCTGCCCAACTTCACGGACACGCGCACCGAGGCGCGGGCGCTGCCGGCCTCGAACGTGGAGCTGACCACGGCCCATCTCTCGCTGATTGCGCGCAGCCCCACGTTGAGCTTCGGCGGGGAGCACACCGCGGAGCGCTTCGATCTCGATTACAAGGTGGCGCACACGTTCATCCATCTCGACCGCGGCGTGGGCACGGGCGGCGACGGCGGCACGGTGACCATGACCGCGCCGGGCATCGGTTGGGCGATCGATCGCACCAATCCGGCCAGCCCCCGGGTCGTCCAGACCGGCGGACCGAACATCTACAATCCGGCGAGCTACACGAACCCGGTGCAGCATACCAACCGTGATCAGATTGAGCAGACATGGGCGTTCACCAGCGAGATCAACGCCTCGTTCCGGCCCCGTCTGCAGCAGCCGCTTACGTTCAAGGGCGGCCTCTTCTTCGAGCGCCGGATCAACAACCGCACGATGCGGGGCGACAAACAGTGGACGCGGGTAGCCGGTGCTCCGCCGTTGCCGTACGAGCCATATTTCGTGACGCTGTTCGACGAATACAACGGCGGGCGCATGCCCGCGATCAACCCGCGTGTGACTGCCGCGGAACTGTCAAATCCGGCGCGGTGGACGGAGGATCGTTACTATCACGAGATGCAGAAGCTCAGCCAGACGAAGTATGCGACCGAGGATGTCTACGCCGGCTACGTAATGGCTCGTGGCAAGGTCGGCCCGCTCGGGGTGCTGGGGGGCGTCCGGACCGAGTACACCGAGGTGGAGGGCGAGGGTAACGTCCGCCGCCGGCCGGCCACAGCCGCGCAGATTCCGGACCCCGCCGAGCGTGCGCGCTACGATTGGGGCGTCCATATCACGGATCGCGGCAGCTACACGCGATCGTTTCCGAGCGTTCACTTCACCTACGACCTCCTGCCGGACCTCAAGGCGCGGGCGAGTTGGTCGACAAGCTTCAGTCGGCCGCCGTTCAACAACCTGGTGCCGACCGCGACCATCAACGACGCCGCGCAGACCGTGACCGAGGCGAACCCCGGGCTGGGCCCGCAGTATTCGAAAAATCTGGACCTAAGCCTGGAGTATTTTTTCCGGCCGGCCGGCTTCCTCACCGTGGGTTATTTCGAGAAAACCATTGAGGACTATATCCTCATCACCGAGGTCGGCACGGTCGCGAGCGGAGCGAACAACGGGTACGCGGGCGACTACGCCGGCTACCGCGTGCTGAGCCGCACCAACGCCGGCGAGGCGAACGTAAAGGGCTGGGAGCTCAGCTACCGCCAACAGTTCGTGTTTCTTCCCGGCGCGCTCAAAGGCTTCGAGCTGGCCGCGAATTTCACCTACCTGACGACGCAGGGCGACTTCGGCGGGACCGATGTGCGGAAGAACAACGAGGTGCCCAACTTCATCCCGAAGGTGGGCAACGTCAGCCTCGCCTACAACTACGGGCTGGTCGGCACGCGCGTGACCTACAACTATACCAGCGACTACCTACGCACCTTCAATGCCGCCCCGGCTCTCCGCCTCTTCCAGAGGCAATTGGAGACGGTGATGCTGGGCGTATCCTATCGCTGGAGGCCCGGCGTCACGTTCTCCATGGACATGTCCAATGTCCTCGCCGCGCGACGCAAGGCCTACCGGTTCACGTCATCGCGCATTGCCGAGGTCAACCTGCCGAACCAGGCGATCAGCTTCGGAATAAACGGGAGTTTCTGAAGAGGTGGGACAAGAGGCCGGTTGGATTGATTTTGCAGCCGGTTCTCAACCGGTATCGCATTGTGTCTGCAAAGGGAATGCTCGCCACCGACGACTACAGCCTCACGGCTGAAGAAGATTCAGCACTACCCCGCCCCAGCCCGGAATTCGTTCGCGGGTGTAAATGAGAGCATCCGGAGGGGGTCGTCGCGCCAGCTACCAAAGCATGAGGAATGAAAATGAAATAAACCAAAAAAAATGAAACGTGTTATCGATACCCAGTGGGTGAGCAACTCCCACCCGAGAAAGGCTGGCAGCCGCTCGGAAGCGAACATTGCATAGCGTAACCGCAAGGAGCGCATGAAGCGTATGGAGCGTATGGAGCGTATGGAGCGTATGGAGCGTATGGAGCGAGTGTCAAAGCCGCGTGATAGAATCCCGAAATTCGGATTATCGTTGGGGTCTTCCTGTTTGACCCAAGGGGGACAGTACCGCCCTGCACAAAGTAAGACGCCACCAAATTGGGGCGCAGGCCACGTGCAGGGAGGCCCGGCCGGGATCCGAGAGCGGGGCAGAGACACCGGGGGGTATCTTGGAAAGCTGGGAGAGTCGCACCGTTCCCACACGGAACAACCGGAAAAGGATGACACCGGTTCAACAACGTCCGGGCGCATGGGCCGAGCTCTCCGGGGCCGATGCGAGCGAAAAATCGGGAGCACCGAGGGAACCCGCGCGCGAGGGAAACCGAAGCGAGCGGGCTAATGGATGCGGCAGTCGTAGCGGTCTCGTAGTAGCGTTTGAAAGCAGGGTAACCCGTCGGAGGGAGCCTGTGAGTAGCGAAGGGGACCGCCGGGGAGAGGAGGGTGCCATCGGGCGGGACGTTGGGGAGTTTCTGCCCCAATCAAACGTCTCACCACGCTCGTGGCACAGAGCCTCCGTCAGCGAATCCTCTCTTTGAAGAACCGGATGCGTTAATTGCGCTCGTCCGGGTCTGTGGGGGTCTCGGCGGGCAACCGCCGGGACTACCCGGCGGCCTTGTGGTTTGCGGTTGGCAACGGTGAAAGGGCTGGGGAAGCGTAAAGGCGGCCGGAAACCGAACTTGGCTGCTTTGCGCACGCTCCCAAAGCGAACCCCAAATACCCAACAGCGAATTCCAATTCTCCTCCTGTTGGGTTTCCCGATTTCTACGGGCGCGGTTCAAACCCGAGCCATGCAACCACTCGCTGCCGCAACCGCCCCGACGGCTCACGAAGATTTGTTTCCCAACTACCAATTGTCGCGTCGGAAATACACAGAATTTCA